>NZ_JAWJYL010001286.1:0-217 GCF_046566945.1 Cobetia sp. SIMBA_158 | reverse complement strand
CCGGTACCGAGATCGCCGGCAGCTACGGCACGCTGACCCTCAACAGTGACGGCAGCTACAGCTACGCGCTGGACAACGGCAATGCCAAGGTCCAGTCACTGGACGATGACAGCGACCCGCTGAGCGACGTCTTCACCTATGGCATCACCGATGCCGATGGCGATGTCTCCCGCACCACGCTGACCATCACCGTCACGGGCTCGACCGATGCCGCGCC
>NZ_JAWJYL010001285.1:0-224 GCF_046566945.1 Cobetia sp. SIMBA_158 | reverse complement strand
GATGCCGATGCGGCCGCCGATGCCCTGGGCAGCGACACGCCGACCACGGTCACCGGTGTCGTGACAGGCACTCTGGAGGACGATGACGCGCTTGCGGCAAACGTCAACGACACGACCGGTACCGAGATCGCCGGCAGCTACGGCACACTGACCCTCAACAGTGACGGCAGCTACAGCTACGTGCTGGACAACGGCAATGCCGAGGTCCAGTCACTGAACGATGA
>NZ_JAWJYL010001284.1:0-227 GCF_046566945.1 Cobetia sp. SIMBA_158 | reverse complement strand
CTCGATAGCTCAGTTGGTAGAGCAAATGACTGTTAATCATTGGGTCACAGGTTCGAGTCCTGTTCGAGGAGCCAATAGCACATGCAGCATGCTTGAAATGTCAGCCTGATAGCATCCATGATGATGTCACTGACAGATGGATTTCCGGTCGTTCCTCGATAGCTCAGTTGGTAGAGCAAATGACTGTTAATCATTGGGTCACAGGTTCGAGTCCTGTTCGAGGAGCC
>NZ_JAWJYL010001283.1:0-228 GCF_046566945.1 Cobetia sp. SIMBA_158 | reverse complement strand
GGGGCACATTCCGAGTTTGCAATTAAGCAATTTTTACGTGACAACGGTTTAACGGAAGATGAAATTCAACACGTAGAATTAGTAGTTATACCAAATGGAAGTGCAGAACAAATTTTACGTGCTGGTCAAGTTGATGTTGTCAACCTTAACGGAATTTCGAAGGATCGAGCTTTAGAAAATGGTGGTATTCGTCCAGTCTTCAAAGATATTGACTTGTTTGGTGAGTTT
>NZ_JAWJYL010001282.1:0-228 GCF_046566945.1 Cobetia sp. SIMBA_158 | reverse complement strand
CCGAACTCGGCGAAAGGCGCAACCGCATCCGCGCGATGCGCACGGGCCTCGTCGAACGCCTGACGGCGACCGGCGTCGACCGCGACTTCAACTTCCTCAACGTGCAGCGCGGCATGTTCTCGTACTCGGGCCTGACGGCGGCGCAAGTCGACCGCCTGCGCGAAGAGTTCGGCATCTACGCCGTGAGCACCGGCCGCATCTGCGTGGCCGCGCTGAACACGCGCAACC
>NZ_JAWJYL010001281.1:0-228 GCF_046566945.1 Cobetia sp. SIMBA_158 | reverse complement strand
TTGGGTGCCTCATAGAGTTAAAACGAATAAACGAAGCTATCCAGTATAAATACGCTTTAATGGTACTTTTAGCATAACGCTTTAGATACATTTGTTCGGCTATCATAGTTAAAAAAGGTGATTTCATGATATGAATCTCTAGCAAAATTTAACTGTATATATAGACAGTGCATATTGTTTTGTCCAATATTACTGATCTCCACCATTTCGGTGTATTTTCGCACTGAT
>NZ_JAWJYL010001280.1:0-228 GCF_046566945.1 Cobetia sp. SIMBA_158 | reverse complement strand
CAGTCGTCACGCTTAGCCTGCTTGAGCGCCGCATCGAAACCCTGAGTGTGGGCCTCCAGATAGCGGCGATCGGTGCGTCCGCGCTCGGCCATATAGGCCAGCAAGCCATTGACGAGGCGCGCATCGCTGCCGGGGCGAACGCCCAGATACAGGTCTGCGATCTAGCAGCTGTCGGTCGGCCGCGGCTCAATCAGCACGATACGCAGCAGCGGAGTGGCGATACGCGCC
>NZ_JAWJYL010001279.1:0-228 GCF_046566945.1 Cobetia sp. SIMBA_158 | reverse complement strand
ACGGCCATCGCCCGGGCCCTCGGCGGCCCGGTGCAGCTCGCCCGTCGCCTGATCACCTGGCATATCCCGGTGGCAATGCTGGGCAGCCTGGCGGTCATCTCTGCCATCTTCGCCTTCGTGGATGGCGAGCAGCACGCCGGCCCCCTGATCCACCTGCTGTGCGGTGCGGCGATCTTCGGCGCTTTATTCATCGCCACGGACCCCGTCACGGCGGCGACCTCCAACAAG
>NZ_JAWJYL010001278.1:0-228 GCF_046566945.1 Cobetia sp. SIMBA_158 | reverse complement strand
AGGTCAATGATGTCACCAGCGCCAGCGGCGGGGGCGCCCAGCGCTTCACGCTGACATACTGGCCGGAAGACAGCTATGCAAGGTTCGGGCAGCTGATCGTCGAGCCCCGGGACCGGGCCAGTCGCGAAGCGCGTATGGAGGAGGTGATGCGCCGGGTGCGCGCCGAGTATCCCGGAGTCGAATACAAGGTGCAGGCGTTGCAGGTCGGGCCCTCGGCCAAGGCGAGTC
>NZ_JAWJYL010001277.1:0-228 GCF_046566945.1 Cobetia sp. SIMBA_158 | reverse complement strand
GAATATCCGCTGGAGATGCTGGAATACACGGCCGCGGCCTCAGCAGTGGGTCAGACCTATCGGGTGACCCTGTCGATGGAGCCGCCGGAGGACCGGCAGGTGCTGCCGGGGGCCTCGACCACCGTCAGCGTGCGGGTGATGATCGGGCGGCATCGGATTTCCCTGCCAGCCACCGCCATCGTGACCACCCCTGCGGGGGTGACGGGCGTGATGATCTTTACCCCGACC
>NZ_JAWJYL010001276.1:0-228 GCF_046566945.1 Cobetia sp. SIMBA_158 | reverse complement strand
AGATCGCGGTTGACGGTTCGTGCCAGAGCCAAGGCGGCCAAGTTTTCATAGAGATATTCGGGTGGAACGCTGGCGCGCAGGATTGGTGTATGGTTCGCCAAATTTCGGGTGAAAAGCCGGATATGACGTCCGGCGACTTCGTTGGTTCTATGGAAGTCGCACGTGTCTTGAACTGTCCGAAGATAGGCAGCGATATGTCCTACACGTATGAGTCGAATGAAAGCGTCA
>NZ_JAWJYL010001275.1:0-228 GCF_046566945.1 Cobetia sp. SIMBA_158 | reverse complement strand
CCAGCAGCTTGAGCGTATCCGGGCTAAACCCTTTTTCGACACGCAGCTCGTCCGGCAACCACTGATGGTGGAAACGCGGCGCATTGGTCGCTTCGGCGACGTTCATGCCATAATCGATGCTATTCACCACCATTTGCAGCACCGTGGTGATAATCCGGCTACCGCCTGGGCTACCGGTAACCAGCCAGGTTTTACCGTCTTTCACCACAATGGTCGGCGACATCGACG
>NZ_JAWJYL010001274.1:0-228 GCF_046566945.1 Cobetia sp. SIMBA_158 | reverse complement strand
ACACAAAGCATAAATAAGTGTTTGATTAAAATATTAACCAAGCTTTTGAGTACGTTCAGGTGTCTGTTGGGTACAAAAAATTGCTTTGTGGTTCAATTTTCAGACGCCCATTATTTCAGAATTAGTGGTAGCTGTCTCGTTAAAAACTTTCATGTAACCCTTGAAAATAAAGGGCTTAAGATATTATTTCATAGATAGTGAATAACTATTTGCATACCTAAACACACT
>NZ_JAWJYL010001273.1:0-228 GCF_046566945.1 Cobetia sp. SIMBA_158 | reverse complement strand
CATGCGGCAGTGAGCCGCGCCGCTCCGCGTAGTGCCGTGTGGTGCCGTGTGGTGCCGCGCAGTGCGGTGTACTGCGGTCTCGCATCCTGTGCTGATTCTCGAACCTGAACTATTCTTGGCATGACCGTGATGCCGTTCAAGCGTGGCCGCACGCCGCATCGCGCCAACCTGCGCGCCGATCCGGCTTCCGCGCAACGTCACGCCGACGCCGCGCGGCACGATCCATCC
>NZ_JAWJYL010001272.1:0-228 GCF_046566945.1 Cobetia sp. SIMBA_158 | reverse complement strand
CTAATTCTATTTGATGGCTGGAAATAGATCGAAAGTTATTTTTTTCGGTACGACTTCTATATATTTTTAAATACTGTTCAATAAAATAATCCGGAGCATCTAAATCATCAATTTTAAATTCAATTTTTTTATTTTTATAGTTAAAGGTGAGGTATTTTACATCGCTTTGATATTTTGAAAACTCTGTGGTTTCTTGCTTAACAATTATTTTTTCTTTTTTGATATCAG
>NZ_JAWJYL010001271.1:0-228 GCF_046566945.1 Cobetia sp. SIMBA_158 | reverse complement strand
CTTTCCGCATATGACCGTGGAATCGAATGTGGGCTTCGGGCTGCGCCAGGAAGGCGTCAAGAAGGGCGAGCTCAAGGATCGCGTGGCCAACGCGCTCGAACTCGTGCAGATGACGCGCTTCGCGAAGCGCAAGCCGCATCAGTTGTCGGGCGGTCAGCAGCAGCGCGTCGCGCTCGCGCGCTCGCTCGTCAAGCGTCCCAAGCTGCTGCTGCTCGACGAGCCGATGTC
>NZ_JAWJYL010001270.1:0-228 GCF_046566945.1 Cobetia sp. SIMBA_158 | reverse complement strand
GGTATTCAATCCATACAGCAAAAGTATGGTCAAAATGCGTTGGGTGTTTATCTAGGTAATCCTAACGTACATAACATGGGCGGTATGTTGACCATCAAACAACTGCTTACCAGTTTAAAGACACGCAGTCGTTTTTCTGCCACTTCTATCGACCAGCTGCCACATCATATTATTAGCATGCATCTATTTGGTCACATGCTGCGCATTCCGGTTCCCGATGCCAATAAC
>NZ_JAWJYL010001269.1:0-228 GCF_046566945.1 Cobetia sp. SIMBA_158 | reverse complement strand
AAGCCGGCCATTAGCGTAATCATCGATGTGCCACCATAACTTATCAGGGGTAAGGGCACACCAACAACAGGAAGTAGTCCTGATACCATGCCAATATTTACAAATATATAAACAAAAAAAGTTAAAGTCAGTGCGCCAGCTAACAGCTTTCCAAAAGCGTCTTGTGCATTTACTGCAATATATAAGCTGCGGCCAATTATAAACAAGTACAAGCTAAGTAAAACGCAG
>NZ_JAWJYL010001268.1:0-228 GCF_046566945.1 Cobetia sp. SIMBA_158 | reverse complement strand
CTCGGGACCGGCGCCCTCCCAGACCACGCTGACATCGACGGATTCGACGATCACATCGGGAAAGAACTGTGCCCGCATGTTGGGGATTGCGGCCGCGCCGAGGATCAGCAGCAGCATCAGCAGCAGGTTCGCCGCCGTGCGGTGGCGGGTGAAGTAGCTCAGGATACCGCTGGCCTTCTGGATCGGAGACGTCGCCATGAGAATTCACCTGTGGCTGTCGCGCCGCAG
>NZ_JAWJYL010001267.1:0-228 GCF_046566945.1 Cobetia sp. SIMBA_158 | reverse complement strand
AATCATGTTACGGTCAAACTTTTTAGGTTTAGTATAATTTTTGTATACGCGACGTTTTTTAAACACGTTTAGGATTCCTTTAGCAATAAAAGGGAACACACCCAATAAAGCGAACGATAAAATAAGATCGAGCGATAAAATGCCAGATAAGCTCTCAATTTGCGCAAGTTGCGTACCCGCGTTTACAAATACAAAAGTACCCGCGAGCATACCTACCTGACTTACCCA
>NZ_JAWJYL010001266.1:0-228 GCF_046566945.1 Cobetia sp. SIMBA_158 | reverse complement strand
TATGTAAATAACCGTGACTTATACATTGAGATGGCTATGAAAGTATTTAAGCTAGAAAGAAAGTATTGTGAGGATAAAGCTTATAGTCCTGACGGTAAATTTCAACCACGTAAAGCTATAAAAAGTTTACTACTCGGTATCATGTACGGTATGGGGTATAAGTCGATTGCCCAAAATATTGGTGTTACTGATGAAGAAGCTAAACAGATTATTGACGATTTTTATTCA
>NZ_JAWJYL010001265.1:0-228 GCF_046566945.1 Cobetia sp. SIMBA_158 | reverse complement strand
CTGCAAGGCGATCTTGCCGTGCGAAATGCGCGAGACGTCGAGCAGGTCGTCGACGAGACGGCCCAGATGCTCGACCTGACGGCTCGCGATCAGACGCGCGTCGGCGCGTCCGGTATCGCTCGCGCCGTGGCGCGGATCGAGCAGTTCGATGGCGTTGCGGATCGGCGCGAGCGGGTTGCGCAGTTCGTGCGCGAGCGTGGCGAGGAAGCGGTCCTTGCGGCGGTCGGC
>NZ_JAWJYL010001264.1:0-228 GCF_046566945.1 Cobetia sp. SIMBA_158 | reverse complement strand
CCGTGAGGGAAAGGCGAAAAGAACCCCTGTGAGGGGAGTGAAATAGAACCTGAAACCGTGTACGTACAAGCAGTAGGAGCAGACTTGTTCTGTGACTGCGTACCTTTTGTATAATGGGTCAGCGACTTATATTTTGTAGCGAGGTTAACCGATTAGGGTAGCCGTAGGGAAACCGAGTCTTAACTGGGCGAATAGTTGCAAGGTATAGACCCGAAACCCGGTGATCTA
>NZ_JAWJYL010001263.1:0-228 GCF_046566945.1 Cobetia sp. SIMBA_158 | reverse complement strand
CGGGCGGCCGCGCGCGGGAACGGAACGTGTCAGCCGGCCGCCGTTTTGCGGGTCGGCCGCTTGAGCAGCGGCGCGAGATACTTGCCGGTGAAGCTGGCCTTGGTCTTCGCGACCTGCTCGGGCGTGCCCTGGGCGATGATCTGGCCGCCGCCCGCGCCGCCTTCCGGACCGAGGTCGATCACCCAGTCGGCCCTCTTGATCACGTCGAGGTTGTGCTCGATGATCACG
>NZ_JAWJYL010001262.1:0-228 GCF_046566945.1 Cobetia sp. SIMBA_158 | reverse complement strand
ATTTTAGAAAAGTCAGCTACAGTAGAAAAGCCATACATAGCCACAAATACAACAATAGAGCCAACGGCTAAAACAATACCCACAAACGCTAAACTATTTGGGTACCAATCTAACTGTGCAGGAATATCAAATAAAAATCTAACCGCAGTGGACGATACCGTAATCATCGCAGCCGATATAACACTAAAAATAATGACGTTAGCCCAGTTATAGAGCTTAGTCATTGAG
>NZ_JAWJYL010001261.1:0-228 GCF_046566945.1 Cobetia sp. SIMBA_158 | reverse complement strand
CTCACAGGTTTGCCGAATCGCCGGGCGTTTCTGGAGTTCGTACAAAAATTGTTCGGGACCGCCGATCTGTTTTCGGTGTTCATCCTCGACATTGACTTCTTCAAGAAGATCAATGACCAGTATGGCCACGACGTTGGCGATGAAGTGTTGCGCGCGCTCGCGAAGATCGGCGAATCGATCACGACACGGCCGTGCCTGTTTGCTCGCTGGGGCGGTGAGGAGTTCGTC
>NZ_JAWJYL010001260.1:0-228 GCF_046566945.1 Cobetia sp. SIMBA_158 | reverse complement strand
CGTGTGGAGCGGCAACGCCGCCAACGAGGGCGACGTCGAGCGCGCGGTGAGCGCCGCGCGCCGTGCCTTCCCGGCGTGGTCGAATCTGCCGTTCGAGGCGCGCTGCGAGATCGTCAAGCGCTTCGCGGCGCTCGTCACCGAACGCAAGGAGCAGCTCGCCCAGGCCATCGGCCGCGAAACCGGCAAGCCGCTCTGGGAGGCGCGCACCGAAGCGGCGTCGATGGCGGC
>NZ_JAWJYL010001259.1:0-228 GCF_046566945.1 Cobetia sp. SIMBA_158 | reverse complement strand
GGTCAGCGGGCGCCTGCGCGTGCCGAAACCGGCCGCCAGGATCATCGCGCGCATCAGTGGCTCCCGGCCTCGTTGTCGGCATTTGCTGCGCTTTCCTTGCTTTCCCCTCTTGTCGCAGCGCTCTTCTCGGTGTCAGCGGCGGCCGCATTGCGCTGCAGGCGGGCGGCGGGATCGGCGAGTGCCGCCAGCTCATCGTAATCATCGAGGTTGATCTCGGGGCGCTCGCCG
>NZ_JAWJYL010001258.1:0-228 GCF_046566945.1 Cobetia sp. SIMBA_158 | reverse complement strand
CAATTCATGCACCATCTGCAGTCGGACGATGCGAATAAGCATCAATAAATAATAGGAGGAAAAAGTAATGAGAGAAAAACCTGTTATTCAACCTTTTTCAGAAAGACGTGGCGATCAAGTCCGTTTAGCGAAAGTTGGAGGAAAAATTGTGATTACTTTTCATGGGGAACCTATTTTCTTTTTCCCTAATCAAGAGTCGTATGAAGAATATAAAAAGCTCACTGCTGA
>NZ_JAWJYL010001257.1:0-229 GCF_046566945.1 Cobetia sp. SIMBA_158 | reverse complement strand
ATGACTTTTATATTCAAGGCGTTTTATCCAACGCGCGAGGGGTATGCCTTTTCCTTTGTTGGCATAACTAAACCATAATTTATTTAGTTGCTCTAAGCGATTAATGTAGTGGCCGCTTTCAGCAAGACTAGGATCGGCAACATAAGGTTTTATGTCGCCGTCGCTCCCGTCTTGTGTAAGGGTGTCGTGCATTTTATTTAACCAACGTAGTGCATCTTGTGTGGCTTCG
>NZ_JAWJYL010001256.1:0-229 GCF_046566945.1 Cobetia sp. SIMBA_158 | reverse complement strand
CTGGATGTTCTCGGCCAGCGCAAGCTCTCCTTCACGCACGCACTTCTCGCCGACGCGGGCACCCATGGAGCCGCCCACGAAGCTGAACTCGAAGGCCACGGCCAGGACCGGCTGACCGGAGAGCGCACTGCGCATGGCGACCAGCGCATCCTTCGCGGAGGTGTGCTTCTGGGAAGCGCTCAGGCGATCCTTGTACTTGTTGGAGTCGCGGAACTTGAGGCGATCGACC
>NZ_JAWJYL010001255.1:0-229 GCF_046566945.1 Cobetia sp. SIMBA_158 | reverse complement strand
CAATTGCGACTGACAGACCATCAAAATGCGGTTTCCTCCATGTCGAATACCCCTGCCTCCTCCCGGCTCGGTTGCCACCCAATGGCCGCTCGAATGACGCGTCTCCTGATGCGTCGTCCTGGCGACAGCCTGCGCAATGCCGATCCTGCCATCTAGCATTTCAACCACTACTTCAATGCCGAGAAAGCCCTCAGTCACTTCCAGGCCCTGGTCGAGATAGTGGAGGAGA
>NZ_JAWJYL010001254.1:0-229 GCF_046566945.1 Cobetia sp. SIMBA_158 | reverse complement strand
ACGGCCGCGCCTGGCAGAGGTGCTGGCTTTAGGGCTCCTGAATTGGCGACGCGTCCTCCTCCTGGCTAATGTTGAGGTCCTCGGCTTTAATATCCCGCCAGAGTACCGCGATGCACATACCACCGCCGCCTCCTCGTGGCGCCTAATGACGGGCCTCAATCCTCCCGACTATCAAAGTGACCTCAAGGCGCTCGCCCCCCATCAGCTGCCAGTGCTGGCGCTGATTGGC
>NZ_JAWJYL010001253.1:0-229 GCF_046566945.1 Cobetia sp. SIMBA_158 | reverse complement strand
TGAATGACATCATTTGCATCAAGCACTTCCGATAAATAAGTAAGCGATTCGGGTTGAAGTGCATCCATTATGATATCCGAAATGGTATGCGGGAAGACTTCATTCACATAATGAAAAGCGAAATAGACCATCTTTTCAAATCCATATGTTTTCGTTCGATTGACAAATAGATCTACATCAACAAGGTCTTCCCTCATAAACATCCCATATATATCAAGCAGTTTATAAA
>NZ_JAWJYL010001252.1:0-229 GCF_046566945.1 Cobetia sp. SIMBA_158 | reverse complement strand
GTTACATTGCATTTATTCAACATTACTTTGTAAGTGCGTGGGTACCAAAGCAAGACCAAACCAACACCCTTTATAGCTTAATTACAAGCAGTAACGCCGCTATCATTGGTACAAAAGCAGAACCTGTTAATGTTCAAGCCGGTTCAGAGCAAACCATTACTTCTATTTACTACATGGGCCCTAAAGAGTCTGATGTATTAGAAGCGCTTCACCCTGACTTAGACCTAAC
>NZ_JAWJYL010001251.1:0-229 GCF_046566945.1 Cobetia sp. SIMBA_158 | reverse complement strand
AGGGCTGTTCGGCAGCCTGTGTGGTGTGATTATCGGCGTGGTGGTTTCACTGCAACTTACCCCGATTATTGAGTGGATTGAAAAGTTGATCGGTCATCAGTTCCTCTCCAGCGATATCTATTTTATTGATTTCCTGCCATCGGAATTGCACTGGCTGGACGTCTTCTACGTACTGGTCACAGCATTGTTGCTGAGTCTTTTGGCAAGTTGGTATCCGGCGCGGCGCGCC
>NZ_JAWJYL010001250.1:0-229 GCF_046566945.1 Cobetia sp. SIMBA_158 | reverse complement strand
AGTACATCGGTATAGTGAGTCTTTTCAGTGTCGCGGGAGGAATTTGTGCAAGTACCACCATGGCAATGATGGCCACACCCATCCGCGTCATGTGTCTTATCATCATCGCTGACTCTTGGCCACTTGCGCTGTACACAACCGTAATGCTTCCAGCCATCATAAGTAAAATGGCAATAAGTAAAGGCAAATCTAAATGCATGCGCATCCAAATAGAGCGCTTGTCATGCAG
>NZ_JAWJYL010001249.1:0-229 GCF_046566945.1 Cobetia sp. SIMBA_158 | reverse complement strand
AAGGCGAAACGCTCGTCGACCGCATCTATCACCTGGACCGCGGCTACGACCGCATGGAATCCAAACTGACCGCCGTCGGCGCGAACGTGCGCCGCCTCTCCGGGAGCCAAGCATGACCGCGCCGCTGACCCTCGCCCTGTCGAAGGGCCGGATTTTCGAGGAAACCCTGCCGCTGCTGGCCGCCGCCGGCGTGCAGGTGGCCGAGGATCCGGAAACGTCGCGCAAGCTG
>NZ_JAWJYL010001248.1:0-229 GCF_046566945.1 Cobetia sp. SIMBA_158 | reverse complement strand
CGATCCGTCGAGCGCCTTCGTCGGCTATGCGGGCGCCGTCGCCGTGAATCTCGCGCTCGGCGGCACGCTCGACAACTTCCAGCCCGCTATCGAATGGTTCAGCAAGCTCAAGGCGAACCAGCCGATCGTGCCGAAGCAGACCGCCTACGCGCGCGTGCTGTCGGGCGAGATTCCGATCCTGCTCGACTACGACTTCGACGCCTATCGCGCGAAGTACAAGGATCACGCC
>NZ_JAWJYL010001247.1:0-229 GCF_046566945.1 Cobetia sp. SIMBA_158 | reverse complement strand
CGTTAAATTAAACATCTTATATTCTAAGAGTACATAATTTCAAATGGTTAACTTCCCATAAATATATTATCCAGATAAGTCAAACTAGAACCCGACTTAAGTTTTTATTTTATTACCTCCTACCTTCTCCCTGAATATTACAAAATATCGTAGTTCATGTATTTTCATTAATTAAATTATTAATATAGCTTCAAATAAAATTATCATTATCTAATTTTTTCATCTAACG
>NZ_JAWJYL010001246.1:0-229 GCF_046566945.1 Cobetia sp. SIMBA_158 | reverse complement strand
CGCGCGCCAAAGGCTAATAATTACTTAATATTAACCCATAACCACCAGCTCGACTTTGCACTCACACAAGCCATTATTAAACGCGCTGATGCCAATTGGCTTGGTGTAATTGGCTCAGATACCAAAGCAAAACGCTTTAAACAACGCTTAGCTCATCGCAATTTTACCACCGAGCAAATAAACCAAATGACCTGCCCTGTTGGGCTTGAAAATGTAACGGGCAAGCTCC
>NZ_JAWJYL010001245.1:0-229 GCF_046566945.1 Cobetia sp. SIMBA_158 | reverse complement strand
AGGATATCTTGATCCATATAGGTTAAACGGGAAACGATGGCTTTATCAGCAAGCATCGACATCGCTTTAGCAGAAACGGACTCCTGCGCCCACGCTAGTGTATTAATTAACAGGACACCTGAATTAAAGTAACCCTTTTCAAGTTCATTACACTGCAGACTTTGACCCCGTAACGACCACCAGTTAGCATCGCGTTCAGTAACAACAGCAGCAACGTTATTGGCAAGAT
>NZ_JAWJYL010001244.1:0-229 GCF_046566945.1 Cobetia sp. SIMBA_158 | reverse complement strand
CTCGTTTTTTCATTGCAATAAAACCGGTGTAGCGCTCTTGCCACACGGTTTTATTATTTAACCACATCTTGTTTTAAATTTCCTGTTTCAACATCATAGAAGCGAAGTAAATCTCCATTAATAATCTCATCTGAATATTCTAATTCAACAGTTGCTCGATTAATATATGGTTGACACGCTTCAATTCCAATTTCTGTTCCTGTATTTCGATCGTAACAAACCTCACCAG
>NZ_JAWJYL010001243.1:0-229 GCF_046566945.1 Cobetia sp. SIMBA_158 | reverse complement strand
CTAGTGGGAAAAAGAAATAAAGGTGTGACAGTCGCTGTTCGATTAAATACTCCTCAAAGCCAACAAAATCATCACAAAATTGACAATAATTATTTTGGCTACCGTCCTACATTTGGATCCAATGGTGGCGAAACACTACGAATAGGTACAAGTCATTATTCTTTAACTGACTCCTATACCTTGGTTGAAAACAACTACTTTGAGCGCACTAATGGTGAGGTTGAAATAA
>NZ_JAWJYL010001242.1:0-229 GCF_046566945.1 Cobetia sp. SIMBA_158 | reverse complement strand
ATGGTGTCGATGAAGATCTGAAAAGACGGGTACTTAACGGACAAAAGCTAAAAAGGCCTTTACATGAGCTTAAAACGAATCCATTCCTTATCATGCATAATGAGCAATTATTAGCAATTTACGAAGTTCATCCTGAGAATAGCGACGAAATAAAACCAATTCGAGTTTTTAAAGAGTAAAGAACGTAGGTGAATAAAGTGAAAACAATTAAGCTTACATATCCCATTAC
>NZ_JAWJYL010001241.1:0-229 GCF_046566945.1 Cobetia sp. SIMBA_158 | reverse complement strand
AAAACTCGTTAAACAAGCACTTGATGAACTTCCCCCATTGCGGAGAAAAGTTTTTGAACTTAGACGCTTAGAAGGTTTAAGCCGGGAAGAAATTTGCTTAAAACTAGATATGAGCCAAGAGTCTGTAAAAAAACATATCACTCGAGCTATGACCCAAATAACATTGCACATAGAAAAACATCAGTAGAGATGTCCCCTTTTTTGTTTTATTACACTCTATAATATTAAT
>NZ_JAWJYL010001240.1:0-229 GCF_046566945.1 Cobetia sp. SIMBA_158 | reverse complement strand
AATTTAGATGAACATCGCAGTTTGGGCAGCGTTTCTGCACAAGGGAAGACAGCTCTTTCAAGCATACTTGCCAATACTGTAGAAGAATTAGCACAACATAAGCTGTCTGATGAAAATGCCAAATATGTGATAGTGGAAAACGGCAAGGTAAATACAGAGTGGCTTGTGCAACGTTTGCAACCACAAGTTCGTCTATTGATTTGCGGCGCAGGTAATGACGTGATGCCAC
>NZ_JAWJYL010001239.1:0-229 GCF_046566945.1 Cobetia sp. SIMBA_158 | reverse complement strand
GCGTGATGTCGCCGCCATACCGGGCGTACTCGGCGCCGGTACCGATCAGCACCAGCTGCCCATCTTCCAGCGGCGCGCGATTCTCGATGTAGTGGAGTACACAGGCATTCCCACCCGCCCCGACGATACTGGTGTAGGCCGGAGCCGGCGCCCCCTGCCACTGGAGTTCATGCTCGATCTCGGCCTGCAGATGATGCTCGTGCAGGCCGGGACGGCTGATCTGCATCGC
>NZ_JAWJYL010001238.1:0-229 GCF_046566945.1 Cobetia sp. SIMBA_158 | reverse complement strand
CCTCCTATCGGCTTCTGACTAAACGAACATACGCGTTGTTTTCTTTTGGATAGGCAAGATCATTACCATTGCTCATATCAATAATATAAGCTTGCGATAAACTGGTGCCATCTGCTGCAGTTTGAGATGTCCAATAAGGTAAATTAACATTATCGATAGCACCCGCTTCTGGCATATTTGGAAAGAAAGCTAAGTCAATTAAAACGCTTTGCCCTTGTTTCCCATAATC
>NZ_JAWJYL010001237.1:0-230 GCF_046566945.1 Cobetia sp. SIMBA_158 | reverse complement strand
CGATACCGCAAGCCTCAAGACATTGCCGCAGCGTGAGCTGTCAGCGGGCGTGGCCGAGGTCAGCAAGTATGGTCTGCTGTGGTATGAAAGCTGCCTGAGCTGGCTGGAAGACAACATGACGGCCGTGATGGCGCTGGACGAGACCCTGCCCGGTGAAGCCATTCGCCGCAGCTGTGCCATCAAGGCGGATGGCGTGGCGCAGGATGAGACCGAGCAGGGCGTGCGTGCGG
>NZ_JAWJYL010001236.1:0-230 GCF_046566945.1 Cobetia sp. SIMBA_158 | reverse complement strand
CCCGGCAGGCCTGAACGCGGATCACACCGCCTGGCTCTCCAGTGCAGAGGGGCTGGCGGCGTGTGCCACGGCCTTGCGACCGGCCGGCATTCTGGCGGTGTGGTCGGCCACGGCCGCTGCGCGCTTCTCACAACGCCTGTCGCGGGCCGGGTGCAAGGCCGAGGCACGTCAGGTCTACGCGCATCGCACCTCTGGTGCCAAGCATAGCCTCTGGATCGCGCGTTACGTGG
>NZ_JAWJYL010001235.1:0-230 GCF_046566945.1 Cobetia sp. SIMBA_158 | reverse complement strand
TGCACCGGCCGCTGACAGGCCGCTCTCGGCGTCGGCCATTCAGGACATCGAATCAGAGGCCGGCGCGCGAATCGGCGGCACTGGTCTGGATACCGCCGATGGCACCCGGTTCAGCTGGCGGGGGAATGAGCGCTTCCCCATGAGCAGCACTTTCAAGTTGCTGGCCTGTGGTCATCTGCTCTCTCGAGTGGACGAAGGCCAGGAATCGTTGTCACGCAAGGTGGCTATTC
>NZ_JAWJYL010001234.1:0-230 GCF_046566945.1 Cobetia sp. SIMBA_158 | reverse complement strand
GTGGAATACCGCTTCGACGCCACGCACCTCGGTGCGCGGGAGCTAATAGATTCGCGAGCCCAGGCGGTCTGCACGCTGCAGGGTGACCACGGCCCCCGCCAGCGAGGCGACATCCTCATTCTCGGTGTGCAGTGGCGCGATAGCGGCGGGGAAGGTCTCCTCCCCCACGCGCAGGCGCAAGCCATTGACGCGGACGTTTTTTCGCCGGATCAGCTCCGGCAGATCGACAT
>NZ_JAWJYL010001233.1:0-230 GCF_046566945.1 Cobetia sp. SIMBA_158 | reverse complement strand
AAGTTACTTCTTTGGCGGTGTCACGGAATTCTCCGGGAACGACGTGCGATAACTCTCAAGGCTTTCATCCACCATCTGGCGGCCCTTGCTGACCTGCTCGTTACCGCTGGTGATCCGCGCCTTGCCCTTCTTGATCTGACCATCGCCCTTCTCGATCAGCGCCTAGCCCCCGGCGATATTGGCTTCGCCATCATTGACCAGACTCACACCACTGACGACCTGCCTCCCAC
>NZ_JAWJYL010001232.1:0-230 GCF_046566945.1 Cobetia sp. SIMBA_158 | reverse complement strand
CGACCAGCAGGCAGTCGCTGTGGCTGACCGTTATCCGCAAGATGTCTTTGCCGAACATACACATGATTTTTGTGAGCTGGTGATTGTCTGGCGCGGTAATGGTCTGCATGTACTCAACGATCGCCCTTATCGCATTACCCGTGGCGATCTCTTTTACATTCATGCTGACGATAAACACTCCTACGCTTCCGTTAACGATCTGGTTTTGCAGAATATTATTTATTGCCCAG
>NZ_JAWJYL010001231.1:0-230 GCF_046566945.1 Cobetia sp. SIMBA_158 | reverse complement strand
CTCAATGCCGCCAAAGATGGAAGCCGGGCCACGAAAGATATCGCTAAAGCTGATATCGCCCGCATCGTGAGACTCTGCGCGATGACAATATTTATCGCTCACCCGGCAAAACGGGTTGGTAATATTGCCCGCATTACCGGCGTAGCCCCATGCCATCCCGAGGGTGAAATCAAATGGCCCCGCTTGCTTGCTGGCCACCAGATACTCACCGTCAAACAGACCCGTACCAG
>NZ_JAWJYL010001230.1:0-230 GCF_046566945.1 Cobetia sp. SIMBA_158 | reverse complement strand
ACCCGCAAAAATAAAAATCACGGCTAGCACAAACAGTGCTACGCCGCGAAAAAACCGCTTTAAACTCAGCTTAGGGTTGCTCCCTAAGCGGTATATAAGAGGCTTTAGCATTTACTTGGCTTAATAGTAAGAGTGCTCGCCAGCTTCGTGATCAGTAATATCTGCAACACCTGTGATCTCGTCAAACTTAGCTATCATTTCTTTTTCGATGCCTTCTTTTAACGTTACAT
>NZ_JAWJYL010001229.1:0-230 GCF_046566945.1 Cobetia sp. SIMBA_158 | reverse complement strand
GCAGGATGCCAGCGCGCGCGGTATTCGTAACGGTGATGTGGTACGCGTCTTTAACGCTCGCGGTCAGGTGTTGGCAGGGGCAGTGGTTTCTGACCGCTATGCACCCGGCGTGGCACGAATTCACGAAGGGGCATGGTACGATCCAGATAAAGGCGGCGAGCCTGGTGCGCTGTGCAAATACGGTAACCCCAACGTGTTGACCATCGACATCGGTACATCGCAGCTGGCGC
>NZ_JAWJYL010001228.1:0-230 GCF_046566945.1 Cobetia sp. SIMBA_158 | reverse complement strand
CAAAGCGGTAACGTTCGCCACTGTTATAATCAATATCCCAGAAGGCTTTATGCAGGCCGAGCGCAATGCCCAGCTGCGCTTTGGTAAATTCGCTATCGAAATAACCTTTACGCAACGCAATGCTGGTTAAGGACTTTTTGAAATTTTCATAATCGCCCTGGTTCAGCACCGTGCCAATAGCCGGGCGAGTATCGAGCAATTTCAAATAGTCTTTATCGGTCCGCGCGCCG
>NZ_JAWJYL010001227.1:0-230 GCF_046566945.1 Cobetia sp. SIMBA_158 | reverse complement strand
CTCTCTTTCGAGTAAGGTTTTAATTATATTCGAACCCGTTGTTACACCTCTTACTTGCTCTATTTCACCACGCGTAATGGGTTGACGATAAGCAATAAGTGATAATGTTTCCAATAAAGCACGTGAGTATTTAGGAGCTCGTTCTTGCCATAGGTTACTCAACCAAGGGCTTAAACTACTGCACGCCTGAAATCGATAACCACTACCAACTTCAACAAGGCGAATACCAC
>NZ_JAWJYL010001226.1:0-230 GCF_046566945.1 Cobetia sp. SIMBA_158 | reverse complement strand
AACTTCGCCTATTATTTTTTCCAAAATTTAAGAAGTTCATAAATATTCAGAATGGCAATACGTAAATCATCCTGATTACAGATATATTCATCAATCGTTCCAAATGTTGTATAATCTGAGATATTAAAACCTTCTTCAATATCGTTATAATAAATAACTTTTCTTCCGATTAATCCTACAACCCAAAACCCATCACCTTCTTTCCCATACTCTTCTTCAATCCATTTTTC
>NZ_JAWJYL010001225.1:0-230 GCF_046566945.1 Cobetia sp. SIMBA_158 | reverse complement strand
AACGGAACTGGCCCGCAGATATTCCGGTCGAGGCGACCCGCGATGAGGTGACAGCCGCATTCCGGCAGCGGCTGGACGGGCAAGATCTGCCTGCAACCCGCCGTGTCTGCGCGCGCGGCCTCTACGGTGGACATTCACTGACGCTTGAAGGGGCCGACGAGATCGAAGAGGCCCGCCTGCGGGCAACCCGTGTTTCTCTGCGAGAGCTGACCGGATTGCGGCAGGACCAT
>NZ_JAWJYL010001224.1:0-230 GCF_046566945.1 Cobetia sp. SIMBA_158 | reverse complement strand
CCCCACGCCCGCGAGCCGGTGCGCGAGCCGCACGACGAAGCGCCGCGTGCGCGCCTGGGCGCTCGCCGCTTCAGTGGGTGCCGGTTGCATGGGCGATCAGCTCCTCTTCGTTCAGATGGTCGCGGCCGAGCGTGGCGACGAGCCGCCCCGCGCGCATCACCGCGACGCGATGCGCGAGGCCGATCAACTCGATCAGCTCCGACGAAATCACCACCACCGCGCGTCCCGAG
>NZ_JAWJYL010001223.1:0-230 GCF_046566945.1 Cobetia sp. SIMBA_158 | reverse complement strand
GATTACTATTATGCGTCGCGTTTAGCCGGTGAGCCCGCTCAAGGCGTTGAAGATAATCATTTTCACCCTATTGAGCCTAGAACTGCACGCCTAACACTTAGTTTATTGTTTTAGTATTTATTAACGCAACAGCTACACTGTATATAAATACAGTGTAGCTGTAAATGGGTACTTATTTGCAAAATTTCGCCTAACCGGTTTTTCTACTCTTTGATGACCCAAAAAGTACA
>NZ_JAWJYL010001222.1:0-230 GCF_046566945.1 Cobetia sp. SIMBA_158 | reverse complement strand
CGACCTGCTCCGCCGTCAGTCCTGCCTTGCGAAGCAGCAGCTCGTCGGCGACGCCGTGCACGGTCTCCGCACGCTTGTATGCGCGCATCGTGAGCATCCGGTTCAGCGCGGCGACGACAGGCGCCTCGTCCCCCGCCGTCAGCAGGTTCGCCAGGTAGCGCATCGGGATGCGCAGGCTCTGCACGTCCGGAATCACGCCGTTCATGCCGATATGGCCTGCGTCCGCGGCC
>NZ_JAWJYL010001221.1:0-230 GCF_046566945.1 Cobetia sp. SIMBA_158 | reverse complement strand
ATAGCTGGCTGCACGGTTGAGTGACGCGATGCCGCCGCTACCGCCGCCAATAGAGATATAGTCATAATGTTTGGTCATAATACGGTCTCTTTATTAAGTTGTTATTGGTGCTGTTTCTGACTCTACTGTAATGGGTCTTGTCATCCATCTTACAAGTTTCTTATGGTTAAGATGTGTTGAATCGCTTGAGTCTCAACAGTGGTTAGTTAAGAAAAGCCCAACATCTAGAT
>NZ_JAWJYL010001220.1:0-230 GCF_046566945.1 Cobetia sp. SIMBA_158 | reverse complement strand
CCGCGGTCGAAGCCGCGCGTGCGGGCGAGGAAGGGCGCGGATTCGCCGTGGTCGCCTCGGAAGTGCGCACGCTCGCGCAGCGCAGCGGCGCGGCGGCGAAGGAGATCAAGAAGTTGATCGAAGCGTCGGCGCAGCGCATCGAAGCCGGCTCGTCGCTCGTGAACGACGCGGGCAGCGTGATCGAGGACATGGTGGGCGCCGTGCAACGCGTGACGACGATCATCGACGAA
>NZ_JAWJYL010001219.1:0-230 GCF_046566945.1 Cobetia sp. SIMBA_158 | reverse complement strand
AGCACGACTTTAATAACCATATATCAATGGCGGTTTTATCATCACTAATAACCGCCTTGCCTACCCTGTTAAAATCTGACTTTAATAATAGACACTAATAAACATTGTTATTATCTGTATCACCATTTGCAGCGACGCGTTTTTTATTCAGACTTCACCATGCTTACAGCACTTCGTTCTCATTGTAACTTAATGAACTTTGGAGCAATACAATTACCTTACACATTAAT
>NZ_JAWJYL010001218.1:0-230 GCF_046566945.1 Cobetia sp. SIMBA_158 | reverse complement strand
CGGGTGCTGGAGATCTCCCTGGGCATCCTGGTGTCGACCCTGGTCAGCGCCGCGATCCTGCCGCAGTCGGCCAGTGCCTCGATGCGCAACGCCCTGTACCAGCGCTTTGGCGTGTTCGCTGGCTTCGTCGCCGAAGGCCTGCGCGGCGACAGCCAGCGCGACCGTTTCGAAAGCAGCAACGTGCGCTTCATCGCCGAGGCGGTGGGCCTGGAAAGCCTGCGCAGCGTGAC
>NZ_JAWJYL010001217.1:0-230 GCF_046566945.1 Cobetia sp. SIMBA_158 | reverse complement strand
CATAGAAATAAAATAATGAATACTATAAAATAAGAATTTAGACTTATAGAAATAACTGATAGGTCTTAGATATTAGCTATTGTGGTATTACCTATTAGAAATTGTCAGATAGGTTATTGTGTTTTATACACTGTTATAAGATTACTTTTGTGAATAATTTTAATTAAGTTAAGTAATGAATAAATTATTTTTTTTTGCAGTATTTTTTTCTACTGTTGGTGCAGCCAATG
>NZ_JAWJYL010001216.1:0-230 GCF_046566945.1 Cobetia sp. SIMBA_158 | reverse complement strand
CGTTTTAATAATAAATGGGCTGGTTACTCTGGCAAAATCAACGCCCTTTTTAGTAAAACAGGTTAAATCTACACTCATTGTTTGCCATGTATTTAAGGCTGAATTTTTAAGCTCATTGGTAATATTAAGCTCGCCACCACAGCCTTGCTCGCATTTCATACCTAGTTGCACTTGCTCTGTTGGCATTGTATTTATTTTATAGCTAAAACTAAGCGCTGAATTGGCCTCAC
>NZ_JAWJYL010001215.1:0-230 GCF_046566945.1 Cobetia sp. SIMBA_158 | reverse complement strand
GTTGGATCTGCGCCGCGAGTATCCGGCACGCAGCTACTGCGTGCAGTATCGCGAGAGCGATTTCCACTTCGTCACTCGCCTGATGGAGCAGGAAGGGCTGTTCTACTCCTTCGAACACGCCTCTGACGACAGCGACTTCAATGGCCACCGCCTCGTCATCACCGATGATGGCGCGACCTGTGCGCCGGTTGAGCCACAGGTGATCCTCTTCCACCGTCCGGCGGCCACCG
>NZ_JAWJYL010001214.1:0-230 GCF_046566945.1 Cobetia sp. SIMBA_158 | reverse complement strand
AAAAAAAGTTTTATCAGCACTGCCCAACCTGAAAATTATTCAAAGGTTTGGTATAGGTGTTAATTCTATTAATCTATCAGCTGCAACAAAAGCTGATACAGTTGCATTATATATGCCTGGGTTCTGTGTAGAAGAGCTGGCAGCGCATGCTGCATCACTAATTCTTGGTCTGATTCGGAATACAGCCTATTATGACCGTCAAATTAGAAATGGAAATTGGCCAAAGGCCA
>NZ_JAWJYL010001213.1:0-231 GCF_046566945.1 Cobetia sp. SIMBA_158 | reverse complement strand
ACAACAAACATGATGGGTATGATCCCATGAAACAAAAATAGTGTAACTGTAACAGGTTCACACGGATGAAACACAGACAAGGAGTAGGTTATGTCTGAATTAAAAAAGTCGCTACGGGTGTTCGATATCATTGCACTGGCATTCAGTGCAATGGTCGGTTGGGGCTGGGTTGTACTGGCAGGTAGTTGGATCATCTCGGCAGGTATATGGGGCGTAATTAGCGCCTTTTTG
>NZ_JAWJYL010001212.1:0-231 GCF_046566945.1 Cobetia sp. SIMBA_158 | reverse complement strand
GATGAGAGCAGTTTGAACAAGTTAGATCCAAACTGGCGCAACGATGCCTTAGATTTAGGGCTTGATTATGGCATGCAGACCATCGCAGTGCGGGCAGGTCAACACCGTACAGACGCAGGCGAGCATTCAGAGCCTATTTTTACCACCAGCTCTTACGTTTATCGTTCAGCAGCTGATGCTGCTGCTCATTTTGACGGTACAAAAACAGGCAATGTTTACTCTCGCCATACC
>NZ_JAWJYL010001211.1:0-231 GCF_046566945.1 Cobetia sp. SIMBA_158 | reverse complement strand
CACCGTGATCGGCGATCTGGTGCTGTGCTGCCCGGTCGTCGAAAAGGAAGCGCGCGAGCAGAACAAGCCGCTCGCGGCCCACTACGCGCACCTGCTGGTCCACGGCGCGCTGCACGCGCAAGGCTCCGACCACGAGACGGGCGCCGCTGACGCCGCCGAAATGGCAGCGCACGAACCCGCCACGCCCGCGCCGCGGGGCCTCCCCACCCCGCACCCCTCACCGCCGTCGGC
>NZ_JAWJYL010001210.1:0-231 GCF_046566945.1 Cobetia sp. SIMBA_158 | reverse complement strand
CCGCCGCCACGGAAGTCTCGGCGGCCAAGATGTTCATGGCTGGGCTGATTCCGGGACTGCTGATGGGGGGTATTTTGATGGTCGCCATCTATATCGCGGCGCGGATCAAGACGTTGCCAGCACAGCCTTTCCCCGGCGTACGGGTGCTTGCGCGCTAGGGCCTGATCGCCATGGGCGCCCTGATGTTGATCTTCATCGTGCTGGGGTCGATCTATGGCGGCGTGGCGAGCC
>NZ_JAWJYL010001209.1:0-231 GCF_046566945.1 Cobetia sp. SIMBA_158 | reverse complement strand
TGGCGCCAAGGGTTACCCCGACTCTCCGGTTCGCGACAATGGCCAGGATCGCCGCGGCTGAGGCCGACACGATTTAGCGAATGGTGTTCGATAACCGCCATCGGGGGTGGCCTCTCGGGGCGGATACCCGCTATTCTGGAGCATGGAAGCTTGTGAGCGGGCTGCCTGCCAAAGCGGGTAGGCCGCTCGCCGTCGAGAGCGCTGAGGCTGGTATCGAGTCATCGCCTTAAG
>NZ_JAWJYL010001208.1:0-231 GCF_046566945.1 Cobetia sp. SIMBA_158 | reverse complement strand
CTCTAGCGTCGCTGAACCACTTAACTGTACCTGGACCAATGACAAATTCCTCGCTGATTAGCATGTTTGAAATAACGGGCATTACCCGAAGAGCGTGAGCAAAGCAAAACCATGCATCAAATCAGCGAGGCTTCTCGGGTCGCTCAAGGCGATTTACCGAGCAGCACAGGCGACTGAGGGGTGCGTCTTGCTATCCAACAGGGGCTACATGGCACGCTAACCCATGATCAC
>NZ_JAWJYL010001207.1:0-231 GCF_046566945.1 Cobetia sp. SIMBA_158 | reverse complement strand
GAGCGTTACGGCGACTATCCGCACATCATTCCGTGCATCGGTTTCACCATGGGAATTAACGGCGAATACGATCAGGTGGCGTATTACGGTCGTGGACCGGGCGAAAACTACGCCGACAGCCAGCAGGCTAACATCATCGATATCTGGCGCAGCACCGTCGATGCCATGTTCGAGAACTATCCCTTCCCGCAGAACAACGGTAACCGTCCAGCGGACATGCTGACGGTTACC
>NZ_JAWJYL010001206.1:0-231 GCF_046566945.1 Cobetia sp. SIMBA_158 | reverse complement strand
AGGACTTGAGCGTCTCGCTATCACCGGTCACCTTCTCGCGCGAGTATTCATCATCGGAGAACCAGCCGAAGAACCCGCTCGGCTTGTCTTCCAGCTCCAGCTGTTCGCGCAGGGGCTCGTCATCGAAGGCATCGTTGCCGACGAGGTGGATCGGATGAATCTTGGCGATCGCTCCTTCCTTGACGTCGGTATTGACCTGTACGCGGTTTCGGTCGAGTTCCTCGACGGAGG
>NZ_JAWJYL010001205.1:0-231 GCF_046566945.1 Cobetia sp. SIMBA_158 | reverse complement strand
CCCCGTGCTGCAACCGCTCTCGCCGGATGACTACGCGGGCCCCTTGCAGCTGCTCTCCAAGGGATTCGAGTTCATTGAGCCCGTCCCCGGCGAAGAAAGACGCTGCGAATACGACGGTGACCTGACACTGGCGTGAGCCGTGACATGGCCCGTGGCTGTCGTCGCCAGCCGACGCACAGGCCCCGGCATGTGCACAAAGAAATCATCTTGCGAATGCTTCATGCGCGACGT
>NZ_JAWJYL010001204.1:0-231 GCF_046566945.1 Cobetia sp. SIMBA_158 | reverse complement strand
CAGCAGATGCCCGCGCGGCCGCCGCTTGCCGCACCAGATGTCATGCGCCAAGGGCGTCGGGAAGCCGCCCTCCTCGACGGCGGCCACCACCCCCAGCCAGGCATCACGCCCAGTCGTGGCATCGCGCTGACGAATCGCCATCAGCGTGAGTCCCGGCGTGTCGAGCAGCTGGCGCAGGTCCGCCGGTGTAGTGCGGTAATGCGCCTGCACCAACAGGCCGAACAGCTGCCG
>NZ_JAWJYL010001203.1:0-231 GCF_046566945.1 Cobetia sp. SIMBA_158 | reverse complement strand
ATTATTTATAACTTTGCTTTTTTACCCACCTCATTAGTATGCTAAAGTGCCAATACAAGCTAAATTTAATTATTTAGCATACCCTACTTCGCTAATAGATTAATAATAAAGAGAAAAAATGACAAAATCTAATACCGGTGTTGTTGTATTAAGTGCCGTAAGAACAGCAATTGGCAGTTTTGGCGGAACCCTTAAAAACTTTACCCCTGCAGAGCTTGGTACACTTTGCGC
>NZ_JAWJYL010001202.1:0-231 GCF_046566945.1 Cobetia sp. SIMBA_158 | reverse complement strand
CAAAGCGATATGCAACTTTTCGAAATTGGTAAAGCAAATACAGTAAAAGAAGGTTCAAAGATTGCCATTTTGTCATTTGGTACATTGCTTGAAAACGCACAACTTGCTGCAAATGAACTTAATGCAACGCTTGTTAACATGCGCTTTATAAAGCCGCTTGATACTTCACTGTTAAACGACATTATTAAAAATCATGATGTAATTGTTACACTTGAAGATAATGCCATTGCC
>NZ_JAWJYL010001201.1:0-231 GCF_046566945.1 Cobetia sp. SIMBA_158 | reverse complement strand
CCGCGCGTTCGGTCACCGCCAGCAGCAATCCCCATTGCGCGATCGTGCCGAGCCAATAATTGACCCAGACGGCAGCGTGCGCGGTGCCGTCGAGTTTCGACGCATTGGCGAGCGCGTGTTGTGCCAGCTGTGCGCCCAGTTCGCGCAGCTCCCTGGCCAGCGCACCGGCGCTCAGCGCACTCTCCAGATAGCGCAGCAAATCGTCGCTCCCGTTGAGCAGACGACTGCCCA
>NZ_JAWJYL010001200.1:0-231 GCF_046566945.1 Cobetia sp. SIMBA_158 | reverse complement strand
GCTTATTTACTAATACGGCTTTTGTTAAAGCAAATGAATAGTGAAGGGGCAGGGTAGATCAGCTTTTACTCAGGAATGTATAGGCAAAAGGTCGTGTATGGTTGTTTTTAATACAGTTAATTTAAAAAACAGCTTTACACTAAAAGTCATAAATTACAGAAAATGATTAAAAGTTTATATAGATCATGCTCTTGAATGTGTCATTAAAGATGCTCAGAGCTATTTGCAGAA
>NZ_JAWJYL010001199.1:0-231 GCF_046566945.1 Cobetia sp. SIMBA_158 | reverse complement strand
CTGTAATAAATTTAAGTGAGCGAACCTATGATTAAACAGCGTACGATTGCAGAAGTAGTCAAAGCCATAGGAATTGGACTTCATAAAGGTGAGAAGGTCACAATAACTCTCCGACCTGCGAGCGCAAATACTGGGATTGTATTTCGTCGTGTCGACCTTGATCCGGTTGTTGAATTTGAAACAACACCTGAAGCCGTTGGCGATACGCAGTTGTGTACCTGTTTAATTAAC
>NZ_JAWJYL010001198.1:0-231 GCF_046566945.1 Cobetia sp. SIMBA_158 | reverse complement strand
GATCGGGAGGGCGACCTGAAGTTAAATAAAGTGCCTCTATGTCAAAATCTCGCAGATCGCCGTAGCATGACATTAGAATTTCAAGATGGTTATAAAAATTACATGAAAGATCACTACTGTAATTTTGATTCGAATGAGTTTAAGTTAAATTTGTTCCCCCTCCCTTGCAAGAATATGAACACTTGGTCAGAGGAGCATATCGAATTAACGAAAACCAAGATCAAATATCAC
>NZ_JAWJYL010001197.1:0-231 GCF_046566945.1 Cobetia sp. SIMBA_158 | reverse complement strand
GGTTGGCTTCTTTGCCAATGATAGTATAGCTTAATCGACTATTACTACCAAAATTACCAACGTGACAGTAACCAGTGGTGATACCAACACGTATATATAAGCCTTCAAACCCCATTAACCGCCATTTTTGGCGTAAGGTACGCATTTCTCGGCGCATATCAATTGCCATCGCCACACAATCTAGGGCATCTTGACGCGAGCCGCGGCTATTCGGTTCACCAAAGAAACACA
>NZ_JAWJYL010001196.1:0-231 GCF_046566945.1 Cobetia sp. SIMBA_158 | reverse complement strand
CCGACAGCCAGGCCAATCTCACCTGGGGCGCCTTCACGGCGCTCGTCTACGCCGCGCCGGCCATCGGCGGCTGGATCGGCGACCAGGTGCTCGGCGCGCGCCGCACGATGGTCGCGGGCGCGGTCGTGCTCGCCATCGGCTATCTGATGCTCGCGCTGCCCAACGACAGCCTGCACCACATGTTCGCGTCGCTGGGCGTGATCGTGGTCGGCAACGGGCTGTTCAAGTCGA
>NZ_JAWJYL010001195.1:0-231 GCF_046566945.1 Cobetia sp. SIMBA_158 | reverse complement strand
GTATGGACACCGTTACGATGGCGGGTATGCTGGGCGAGGAGGATCGAATCATCGCGACGGATGGCAACAATAATGCAGGGGGCGATTTGCGGGTAGTAACGCTCACGGCAATGGCTGCACAGCATCGCCCATTCGGTTTTGCTCGGATACATTTCATGCCCGCAGTAACCACAGTATTTATGCGATCGGTAAAACTCCGCCAGTTGTACGCCTCGTCCGGCCAGTTGAAAC
>NZ_JAWJYL010001194.1:0-231 GCF_046566945.1 Cobetia sp. SIMBA_158 | reverse complement strand
CATTCTATTTCGCGCTTGCGTGTCGGCATCACGTAATAGTTTAGCTACCTTTACGTTTCTACCAGCTTCAGCGAGCATTTCTAAATCAACCGCACATTCACCGGTATCCATATGCCTTTGAACGCCGATATTTAAACCGTTCAATAATACTGTGAGCGTATCTTCTGGTTGCCCTTCAAAATGCTCAAATATAGAAAACATTTCTTCCATATCTTTTTCAATAATACTTTC
>NZ_JAWJYL010001193.1:0-231 GCF_046566945.1 Cobetia sp. SIMBA_158 | reverse complement strand
CGTGGTATGCAAAAACTAAAATTGATGATTTAACCATTCATGCACTACCAGCGCATCACTTTAGCAGCCGTGTATTAGTACCCTTTATTTACGAAGACAACGATAAAGACTTATGGAATGGCTGGCTACTTGAACAAAATGGCAGCACCTTATTTTTTGCAGGCGACACCGGCTACTCCAAACACTTTAGCGATATTCAGCAAAAGTATGGCGATATTGATGTGTGCTTAA
>NZ_JAWJYL010001192.1:0-231 GCF_046566945.1 Cobetia sp. SIMBA_158 | reverse complement strand
CACATTATTTAAGAAGTGACGGTCATGGGAAACAACGATGACAGTGTTTTCAAAGTTAATCAAGAACTCATTCAACCAGTGAATGGCTTCAATGTCTAAATGGTTCGTCGGCTCATCGAGTAAAAGAACGTCTGGTTTACCAAATAAAGCTTGTGCTAACAATACTTTTACTTTTTCAGAACCCGTTAATTCGCTCATTTTCACATCATGTAAATCTTCTTTAATGCCTAA
>NZ_JAWJYL010001191.1:0-231 GCF_046566945.1 Cobetia sp. SIMBA_158 | reverse complement strand
CTCCGGCTGCAGCTGCTGCGGCCACCTCCCAGACGTCCGTATAGACGACGTCTCTGGCCCGGCGCGTCGCGCTGCCGACGTATATTCGACGGATGGTGGCCACACCTGGAGCACCAGCTTCAACGCCATCGAAGGCGTGAACGATGTACAGGTCCGGCAGACCGATGTCGCAGGCAACACGCAGGCTCCCACATCGCTCAGCCCCACGCTCGATACCTCGTCCGCTGCACC
>NZ_JAWJYL010001190.1:0-231 GCF_046566945.1 Cobetia sp. SIMBA_158 | reverse complement strand
AGGTATGGAAACGTTTACTTATATTATTAAAGGAGGATTTGAGCACAAAGATCAAATGGGTAATAAAAAAGCGATCAGAGCAGGCGATGTGCAATGGATGAGTACAGGCAATGGAGTGATCCACAGCGAAATGCCTCTGCCTGATGCCAAAGACGGCCTCCATGGTTTTCAAATTTGGATCAATATGCCAAGCAAAGAAAAAATGCGCGATCCCATTTATCAAGATACAAC
>NZ_JAWJYL010001189.1:0-231 GCF_046566945.1 Cobetia sp. SIMBA_158 | reverse complement strand
TAAAAGCGTAAAATGGTGTTGATTTATATACTTAAATACGTATAATAGTAACTGTAAGTTTATTATTAAAAAGGTGGTTATACATAATGAAAAGTAAGGGATTAACAGTTATGTCTTTGGAAAAAGGGTTATTAATGGTGGAAATAGGACATGGTGGAAATATCGTGATACATGATAAAGATACTTCTGATAGGTTAATAAAAGAATTGTGGTATAGAAAGTCAGTTATGC
>NZ_JAWJYL010001188.1:0-231 GCF_046566945.1 Cobetia sp. SIMBA_158 | reverse complement strand
ATCTAGAACAATTGGCTATTATGTTTGTAGAAGGACGTACACCTATAAAGTCTCTGAAAGATACTAAAGATCATCACAATCAAATTCTAATTAAGCAGGATAAATTTATTCAGTTGAAAAAAGCCCGTAAACGGGATTTTAATACAATGATCTTTTATTCTGTTGGGTTTATTGCTGCTTTAATGTTTTCGTTTACCTTGCAAAAATTCATCGACATTTATGCACATACTC
>NZ_JAWJYL010001187.1:0-231 GCF_046566945.1 Cobetia sp. SIMBA_158 | reverse complement strand
GTATGTCTTATTTATATTTTAATGGATAAAAAAACATATGTAAAGCCTTTTTCATGACAAATAACACATTCTTTTAATTATTTTTGAATGCGTTAATTTAGTTCCTATTCATTTAGGTTTAAGACTACAGGCACTTTCCCTTTAAATTAGAAAAGACGCTTAGCTCAGTAGAGCCAAACGTCATGCTATGTATTGCTAATATTTATTTTTGTTTAAATCAACCGCCACGAC
>NZ_JAWJYL010001186.1:0-231 GCF_046566945.1 Cobetia sp. SIMBA_158 | reverse complement strand
CTGTACGCCTACGTCGCAAGCAAACCCCGTCAGCGTGAAATCTGCAGGGTGGTCAGAGTCTTGAAAAAGTCGGTAGTAGCGGTCGAATTCGGTTCCGGGACCGTCTTCACGACCAGTCCAGTCAAAGTCAGGGCCAGTGTTCTCACTCATGACTCAACCTCTATCAGCGTTGAAGCTGACACGGGAAGAGCCTTGGGCGGCTAAGACTGCCGCCATGGTGACCAGAACGAA
>NZ_JAWJYL010001185.1:0-232 GCF_046566945.1 Cobetia sp. SIMBA_158 | reverse complement strand
ATTAAGCATTGGCCAACAACAACGCGTGGCCGCCGCACGCGCATTTATTGGTAACCCAGAAATTATAATTGCCGACGAGCCAACGTCAGACCTTGATACACAAAACCGCGAAAGCTTTATTAACTTATTGTTTGAACAAGCGAGTAATACAAACAGCACACTGATATTTGTAAGCCACGACGAAAACTTAAAGCCGCTGTTTAATCGCTCAATCGACTTAGTAAGTTTGCAG
>NZ_JAWJYL010001184.1:0-232 GCF_046566945.1 Cobetia sp. SIMBA_158 | reverse complement strand
GATCAGGTTCGACGGCTGGTCGCCGTCCGCCGTGGTGTAGACCACGCCTTGCTGCGCCGCGAATTGCGCGAGCGACACGCCCGCCACGGCGTCGACTTCCTTGCTGACCATCGCGACATGGCGCTTCGCTTCGAGCGCGGCGCGCGCGGCGCGGTAACCGACCGACGGATTGCCCGTGCCTTCGACAAGAATGTCGAACGCGGCCGGATCGAGCAGCGCCACGTCGCGCACC
>NZ_JAWJYL010001183.1:0-232 GCF_046566945.1 Cobetia sp. SIMBA_158 | reverse complement strand
AGTATAATATTAAAGCCTAATATGCTACCTTCAGAAGTAGCAAAGTTAACTTTAATAGGGGCAGCTGCTGTAAATAAAGCTTTAGAAGAAATGGGCATAATATCTTATATTAAATGGCCTAATGATATTGTTATACAAGGTAAAAAGGTATGTGGTATTCTGACGGAGATGAGCTGTGAGCTGAATATAATTAACTATGTAATTATGGGAATAGGTATAAATGTAAATTTAT
>NZ_JAWJYL010001182.1:0-232 GCF_046566945.1 Cobetia sp. SIMBA_158 | reverse complement strand
ACCCGGCCACAAAGGACCAAAGAGCAATGAAGACTCCCAGCGCCGCCAGAATCGGAAGCCTGCAGGACATTCTGCGCGAAGGCAGCCCTCTGCCACTGCGCGACGCCGCACCGCTATCCGCCGTCTCGCAGATGCCCATTCGTCACGACGTGGCGCACAGCAACGGACTGCCGGAAATCCTGGGTGGCCGCCTGTTGCTGGTCGACTCATCCGCCGCCAGCGTCTATCCCCT
>NZ_JAWJYL010001181.1:0-232 GCF_046566945.1 Cobetia sp. SIMBA_158 | reverse complement strand
GGATGGATATAGGTACTGTAAAGCTTATTTAAGTCACAGTACTTCATTAATAATTGAAGTGGCTTACTTTGACTAGAAAGCTTCTTCAGTACCTTCTTGTCAGTACTACGCTTTTTTGATATGTCAGGAAGCTTCAAAGTATCATATAAAGCTGTTGCTAATTGTGAAGGACTATTAATATTAATCCCACCAAAAACGATTGTCAGTACCTTTTCTAAGCGTGTAATTTGAT
>NZ_JAWJYL010001180.1:0-232 GCF_046566945.1 Cobetia sp. SIMBA_158 | reverse complement strand
TTAAAAGATAAAGGTTTCAGTGTTACTCGACTCTAACCTCATTGTTATACCTAGGGTGATATTAATTACCCTAAGGGTTGCTAATATTATTAGTTTAAGCTCTATTAAAAAACGTAAATCAATGCGCTAAGTTCAACAAATACTAATTAAGAAACCGATTTTGATTTAAAAAACACTGTTGATAACAAGTTGAGTTTTCGTTGTTCAATTTTTCTAAATAGGCGTTTTATAG
>NZ_JAWJYL010001179.1:0-232 GCF_046566945.1 Cobetia sp. SIMBA_158 | reverse complement strand
ATCATACCTTTTCTTATTATTTAGATGGTAACGGAACATCAGAAGTAGAGCCTGGAGGAGGAAGTACGATCATGGCTTATACAGGAATTATGGGTGGAGTTTATGATATTCAGTTTAATTCTAATGATTAATACCATACCTATAATTTAACAGAAATTAAAAACAGAATAAACAATATAAGCTGTGGTACAACCACTCCTTTTGGAGTTCCTGCACCTACGGTGAATGCGGG
>NZ_JAWJYL010001178.1:0-232 GCF_046566945.1 Cobetia sp. SIMBA_158 | reverse complement strand
GCCCAAAGCCACGGTTTTATTAAGCTTCGATAATACCTTATTAGTAGCTATTAAGGCTTGTTCTATTACTTCGGGGATCGAGCAATTAAATAAAATACCTGCAACATTGTGATCAAGCAGTTCAGTTAGGGCGCCAGTTACAAATTCGCCTGAGCGCAGGGTTGCTAGTTCACTAACTTCATCATTTAAGGCAAATGCGTAATAGCATGGTTTGTTTGAATTTTTAAATATG
>NZ_JAWJYL010001177.1:0-232 GCF_046566945.1 Cobetia sp. SIMBA_158 | reverse complement strand
TTATCGGTGCTTAACATCGAATCGGGACCGTTTTAGGATAGATCGAAAATCGACCGGAAAGTAAATTAGAAAAAACGAAAATTCTAGATTTTTTTTATAATGCTTCTGGGTATAGCCGCCTATTTCCCGCACTCCCGAATCCCCTCCCTTATACTGGCCCCTTTTGGCCCATATCGTCCCGCTTTTTCTCGCCTTTTACCTGCCCAGCGTCCGCCTGAACCCCCGTGTTTTA
>NZ_JAWJYL010001176.1:0-232 GCF_046566945.1 Cobetia sp. SIMBA_158 | reverse complement strand
GGTGCACCACGGGGTCGACATCACCGACAGCGCCATCATCGCCGCCGCGCGGCTATCCTCGCGCTACATCACGGACCGTCAGCTGCCGGACAAGGCCATCGACCTGATCGATGAGGCCGCGTCACGCATCCGCATGGAGCTGCATTCCAAGCCGGAGGAGATGGCCCGTCTCGACCGCCGCCCGATCCAGCTCAAGATGGAGCGGGAAGCGCTCAAGAAGGAAACCGACGAG
>NZ_JAWJYL010001175.1:0-232 GCF_046566945.1 Cobetia sp. SIMBA_158 | reverse complement strand
GAGCCTGGCGAGCTCTTCATCAGTCTGGTACTCGACACCCGGCTTGATCTGCTCGGGCTTGTATCGCGCAAAGGCCGGCTGGGGGGCGATATGCCGCGTGACCCGCAAGGAATCGGCCGCGACCTTGCGGTCTTCAGCGGTGCTCAGATAGTTGGGCGCGATCGCCGGGGCCTGACGCGGGTCGGCGCTGTGCAGACGCACCGTGCCACGGATGGTGGGGTTGAGATTGCAG
>NZ_JAWJYL010001174.1:0-232 GCF_046566945.1 Cobetia sp. SIMBA_158 | reverse complement strand
GTGAAAGAACACGGTTTAGCTAAAACGATGCACCGCGAAGTATTTATGCTCAGCGGCAGTAATGCATTTTTTGAAGATGCAATTAACGACGAAAACATAGCACGTTTGGCCTCTGGTGATATTGTAATGTCGGCACCAATGGCAGGCAACAGTGATAAAGGGTTAACTGAGCAAGAAAAAATATGGCTTAAACCCTATCAGGCTTGGTGTGAAGGCCTGGGTGAATTAGGGC
>NZ_JAWJYL010001173.1:0-232 GCF_046566945.1 Cobetia sp. SIMBA_158 | reverse complement strand
ACAAACATAGTCATGGAATAGGAGCAGTTAGTAAAAGCAATAAATAGTACTGATAAAACTATTTACTCGCACTACAGTGACGCGGTGGCATGTTATACTGCAGGCAATTTTGCAACAACCCCTACCTCACTATTATATAAGCTTAAGATACTCTATGGCACTGATTCATTTAAAAGACATTCACTTAGCCTTTGGCGTCGCGCCTGTTCTTGATGGTATTGATTTTTCTATC
>NZ_JAWJYL010001172.1:0-232 GCF_046566945.1 Cobetia sp. SIMBA_158 | reverse complement strand
CCTTGCGCGTTCGGCGAAAGCGTTGCCGAAAGCGAGTCCGCGTTGAAGAGGGCGCCCGCGGTCAACCGGAACGCGCTCGACGCGAACGGATACAGATCGAGATAGGTGCCGCCCTGTGCGAGCGTGAGGTGCCCGTCGTAGCGGTTATCGTCGACTGTCACGGTGTGACTCAGGCCGAATCCCGCTGCTTCTGCGTGCATGCCGAAATGCGGGCCCAGATTGATCGCGCCGC
>NZ_JAWJYL010001171.1:0-232 GCF_046566945.1 Cobetia sp. SIMBA_158 | reverse complement strand
CCGACGACGGCACCGCCAGCGCGAGCGTCGCGAGCCACGGCGATGCGAAGCGCGGATGGATCGTCGAGAACGCGCGGTTGCAGGTGCGCGACCAGAGCGCATGCCGGCCGCTGCTGTACAGCAGGCGCCCCATCGTGATCACGATCGCGATGATCGCATTGAACACCGACAGGAAGATCCCGCCGCTGACCACCCGCGATACCACCGGATTGCTCAGCGAACGCACGACATA
>NZ_JAWJYL010001170.1:0-232 GCF_046566945.1 Cobetia sp. SIMBA_158 | reverse complement strand
CCCACGGAATGCAGTTGTAGTCGATGTGCGGCTTCTGGCCGTCGATCACTTCCGCGACCAGCACGCCTTCGTCTTCGGCCTTGTGCGCGAGCATCGGGCCGCGCACCACGTCGCCGATCGCGTAGACGTTCGGCACCGACGTTGCGCAGTGGCCATCGACGTCGATGAAGCCGCGCTCGTTGGCCTTCAGGCCGATCGCTTCGAGACCGAGGTTGTCGGTGTTCGGCACGCG
>NZ_JAWJYL010001169.1:0-232 GCF_046566945.1 Cobetia sp. SIMBA_158 | reverse complement strand
GTCGTAGGTCACATCAACGCCCAGCTCTTTACCCGCTTGTTGTGCGCCGTTGCCACCGCTGGTAAAAAATCCCACGCCAACCAGTTTGGGAATAAATGCAATACGCTCTGCGGCCTGCACATTCATAGAGATTGCGGCAATGCCAAGAACGCTAAGTAAGGCGATTTTCTTAAAGCGATGAAGTGTCATGAAGATATCCTTTATGGCAATGGGTTATTGGCCCGACGCGCCA
>NZ_JAWJYL010001168.1:0-232 GCF_046566945.1 Cobetia sp. SIMBA_158 | reverse complement strand
ATATCAATAGCTAAAGCTCGAGAGATTTTGCAGCAAACAGATAAATTAATCGCAACCGTGCCAGAGGTTAAAACAGTTTTTGGTAAAGTCGGGCGAGCTGAAACAGCCACCGATCCCGCTCCACTGACAATGATTGAAACGTTTATTCAATTAAAGCCCAAAGACGAGTGGCGAGAGGGAATGACTCTTGAAAAACTCAAAGCCGAACTTGATGCATTAGTCACGTTTCCTG
>NZ_JAWJYL010001167.1:0-232 GCF_046566945.1 Cobetia sp. SIMBA_158 | reverse complement strand
CGCATGGATGCGCATCTTGCCGCTCGGCCGCAGCAGCGCGTTGCGCGCTTCGGCGTTCGCGTAGTCGATTTCGGCGAGGATCGATTTCGCCCGCTCGAAGTAGCGCTCGCCGCTTTCGGTGAGGCCGAGATGCCGCGTCGTGCGATGCAGCAGGCGCGTCTGTACGTGGGCTTCGAGATTCGAAACCGCGCGCGACACCTGCGCGGTGGTCGCGTCGATTTCTTTCGCGACC
>NZ_JAWJYL010001166.1:0-232 GCF_046566945.1 Cobetia sp. SIMBA_158 | reverse complement strand
ACTACACTGTGGATGAAAATTGTATCTATCAGCATTTACCATTAAACGAAAACGGATGGCACGCAGGAGACGGCAGAGGCACGGGCAATATGAAGTCGATCGGCATTGAAATTTGTGAAAATGCAGACGGCAATTTTGAGAAGGCAGTCGAGAACGCTCAATGGTTGATTCGCCAGTTAATGCAGGATCAAGGCATTCCATTGTCAAACGTTGTTCCTCATAAAAGATGGAG
>NZ_JAWJYL010001165.1:0-232 GCF_046566945.1 Cobetia sp. SIMBA_158 | reverse complement strand
CTGCTGAAGAATCGACTAGACAACTTCAATCATTCCAAACGTATGTTGATTCTACGAAAAGGAAGCTAGAAGCTTTACGTGATGCCGGAGACATGGGTAGCTATACTGCTGGTATGGAACAGTTAGAATATCAGAGAAGGTGACATCATTCCACGCTTAATTGACGAAATTCCAATTATAGCGTTATTGGCTACACAAGCAGAAGGAACAACGATTATTCGTGATGCAGAAG
>NZ_JAWJYL010001164.1:0-232 GCF_046566945.1 Cobetia sp. SIMBA_158 | reverse complement strand
CGACAAGGTTGCGAGGAGCCCAGACATGAAAAAGATCGAAGCCATCATCAAGCCGTTCAAGTTGGACGAGGTGAAGGAAGCGCTGCAAGACGTCGGCGTGCAAGGTCTCTCTGTCATCGAGGTCAAGGGCTTTGGTCGCCAGAAGGGTCACACCGAACTCTACCGCGGTGCGGAATATGTCGTGGACTTTCTGCCCAAGGTGAAGATCGAAGTGGTGCTGGACGACGATCAG
>NZ_JAWJYL010001163.1:0-232 GCF_046566945.1 Cobetia sp. SIMBA_158 | reverse complement strand
ACAGGTTATTAGTTTTGTAAAATTACTTTTCTTGTTCTCTGTGACGTATTTTTACATTGGGATGCGTAACTGCAAAGCTTTCGCCAATTGTTTGCGCTAAATATACAGAGCGATGTTGCCCGCCAGTACAGCCAATCGCAATAGTTAAATAGCTTCTGTTATTTCGCTCTAGGTGTGGTAGCCATGTTTGTACAAAGGTTTGTATTTGCCATGTAAATTTTTGAACTATGCT
>NZ_JAWJYL010001162.1:0-232 GCF_046566945.1 Cobetia sp. SIMBA_158 | reverse complement strand
AAGATTAAAATGATGCTCTTTTTGTATTGGGGAGCAAGTATATGTAAGCAATTATTTAGAAAAGGGGCTAATAATCTTGCTTACGAAAATTCGAGAACTAAGGGGTGTTTTGAGGTGAAAAAAGTATTCTTATCTCTGTTTGTACTGATGACAATGCTATTGTTAGCAGCATGTAATTCATCGGATACAAAAGAAACTGCAGCAGAACCAGCGAAAGGGGATTCATCTACTG
>NZ_JAWJYL010001161.1:0-233 GCF_046566945.1 Cobetia sp. SIMBA_158 | reverse complement strand
ATGATTTAACAATGCGAATCTATTCAAGGGGGGGTGTACTAGCATGCACGGGGAACTAATTACAATAATGAGGGTAAACGTAGGGGAAAGTCCTGAAGTGATTGAAGTACCGTCAGCGTTGGAATCATTTCAAGAAATCGTGGGTGGTCGGTTACAATGTGTTAGTCTTTCACATGGTATAGATTTATGGATTAATGAAGAAGGGCTGATGAATGGATTAGAAATTAACTTCC
>NZ_JAWJYL010001160.1:0-233 GCF_046566945.1 Cobetia sp. SIMBA_158 | reverse complement strand
GACAGTATCTATCTGAGCCAAAACTCGCTAACAGATTGCTTGAGTTTGCAGGGAGCGACTACAAGGATGTTAATTTTGTAATTAATATTGTTGCAACTCTGGGTAATATGATCGATAGATATGGGCTTCCGACTTCAGATCAAATTTTTGAATTTTTTGTCAATTTAAAGGACGAAAAGAAGATTAGATACTATGTTTCGATGTTTATAATGAGATTTCCTCAATTCAAGGAT
>NZ_JAWJYL010001159.1:0-233 GCF_046566945.1 Cobetia sp. SIMBA_158 | reverse complement strand
ACCCATTCACTTAATTAAGTGAGCTATTTTGAGGCTGGAAAAACGTGTTGATAGCTAGGCAAAAATATCACTATTTAGTTGATCTAAATGAACATTTTGTAACGCAGGTAGCGACATGTTTAGCCTCGAAAAATGATTAAGTATTATTGCGGATTAGTATTACATACAATATTCTACGAGAAATTTGTCAGCAGTTTTTAAACCCTGCTGATGTTATTTTCAAAACCAAATAC
>NZ_JAWJYL010001158.1:0-233 GCF_046566945.1 Cobetia sp. SIMBA_158 | reverse complement strand
ACCGTGGTGATCGCGGACGTCGTAACGAACGTGGTGGTGAACGCGCTGAGCGTAAACCTCGCGAGCGTAACAGCCGTGATGCAGGCCCTATGGATACTTACCGTATCGAAGTGGGTCGTGAGCATGGTGTTCAGGTTAAGAACATTGTTGGCGGAATTGCTAACGAAGCTGATATCTCAAGCAAGTTTATTGGTGACATTCGTTTACACGATCAACACAGCACTGTTCAGTTA
>NZ_JAWJYL010001157.1:0-233 GCF_046566945.1 Cobetia sp. SIMBA_158 | reverse complement strand
CTTTTTTGTCTTTTTATTTTGTTTCATATTCTTTATACGTTTATTCCTCTTTTTACTAGCAGGAAAAAACGGTAACTTTATCCTAGAAAGGAAAAGGGAATTAGTATACTAATACCTGCCTATAATGAGACACTGGTTATAGAAAACTGTTTAATAGGAATATTCAATGTAAATTATAAGAATTTTGAAGTTCTGTTTATAAATGATGGCTCTACTGATGATACACTTGAAAC
>NZ_JAWJYL010001156.1:0-233 GCF_046566945.1 Cobetia sp. SIMBA_158 | reverse complement strand
GTTACATAAGTTAGGTTTATTTTAGGCACAAAAAAAGCGCCCTAGGCGCTTTTTTTTCATTTTACTTAAAAAGTAAAATTATACAGCTGTGATGTTATCAGCTTGAGGACCTTTTTGACCTTGTGAAAGAGTAAACTCTACACGTTGGCCTTCAGCTAAAGTTTTGAAACCTTCGCTTTTGATTGCTGAGAAATGTGCGAAAACGTCTGGGCCATTTTCTTGCTCGATGAAAC
>NZ_JAWJYL010001155.1:0-233 GCF_046566945.1 Cobetia sp. SIMBA_158 | reverse complement strand
GTATTCGCCTATCTAGTGCTTGCTTCTTGGAAGTGATGGCGCTGTATTGCCTGTTCAGTGATTCACCAGACTTGCTACCTGAAGAAGAAGACACGCTCGCTATCAATCTTGAGCGTGTGGTCAATGAAGGTCGCTGTGATGATTTGCACATTATCAATAATGGTCAAGAGCAGTCACTTGAAAGTTGGATGCTCACTCATCTAGAGCGTATGCAGCCGCTTGCTGCATTGCTT
>NZ_JAWJYL010001154.1:0-233 GCF_046566945.1 Cobetia sp. SIMBA_158 | reverse complement strand
GTCCTGTACGGTGACGACAGCCCGCTGGTCGGCTGGCTGGGGTTCCTCGGCGACCGGTTCGTGGCGCTGAGTCTGGCCACCCTGATGGCCTTCGCCCTGCTGGGTACACGCCGTGGCATGACCCGCGAACAGGTGATGGAAGTCGCCACCAAGGCACTCGACCCCGCCGGCATCATCATCCTGGCCACCGGCGCGGGTGGCGTCTTCATGCAGATGCTGATCGATTCCGGGGC
>NZ_JAWJYL010001153.1:0-233 GCF_046566945.1 Cobetia sp. SIMBA_158 | reverse complement strand
CCTCCAGTCCAGGCTATTCGGCCATCAGTGACTGCAGATTCCTGGTAAAGGTGGCTGACGGCGTGAAGATGCTGGCGGGTCTTGACATGTAATGACTCCTGCTCATCCAGGGGACTGCGCATGGTAAGGCCGTAAGACGACCACGTGGTACAAGGATAGCCCGCGAAAACAGGGGCTGGGCAACTCAGACTCCCAGCAGCCCGACACTTCAGGATGAACGTCAAGGCTTCACG
>NZ_JAWJYL010001152.1:0-233 GCF_046566945.1 Cobetia sp. SIMBA_158 | reverse complement strand
CACCTTGTCGTCTTCGACGTAGTTGACGGGATCAGCGAAGTAGTCCACCGGCATGCCCGCGGTATCACGAACGGTACTCGGACCGAACATCGGCAGCACGAGATACGGCCCCTGCCCTGCACCCCAGACGGCGAGCGTCTGACCGAAGGCTTCCTCGTCCACTGTCCAGCCAAGCCCGCTGGCCGGGGCGAACAGGCCGCCGATGCCGACGGTGGGGTTGAGCAGCAGACGGC
>NZ_JAWJYL010001151.1:0-233 GCF_046566945.1 Cobetia sp. SIMBA_158 | reverse complement strand
AAGAGCGCCCGGAGGTGGGTTCGGTAGGGAGGGTTTCCTTACAAGGATGCGCCATGAGCGAACATGAACCCGCGCCGGGTCGGCACGCCAGTGATGCACTGCCTGGCACGCGCCTCAAGCTGGAGCGCGGGCATCAGGGGTTGTCGCGTGATGAGGTGGCGACACAGCTCAACCTGCGGCCCAGCCTGGTCGATGACCTGGAACGCGACCACTACGACCGGCTTCCCATCGCC
>NZ_JAWJYL010001150.1:0-233 GCF_046566945.1 Cobetia sp. SIMBA_158 | reverse complement strand
ATGGCAGAAAACGCTCAGTGAACGGCGCTTGCGAGCGCTTGTGATACGATATAACATTTGCTTCCCACGTAGGACGTCACATGCTGGACATCCGCATCTCACAGGCGCAAGGCGTCAACGAAGGCACCATTTCCACTCAGGATGTGGGCAGCACGGACGGGCGGTGTCATGCCATTGGCAGCGACGGTGCTCACCTCGATGCACGTGAGGTGAGGTATGCCGCTGGCCGCCAT
>NZ_JAWJYL010001149.1:0-233 GCF_046566945.1 Cobetia sp. SIMBA_158 | reverse complement strand
GCGTCACCAGCGCAAAACCGGTTTTCTTAACGCCCTCTTCCGGGCGACCGTGCGGCATTGCCAGGCCTGGTGCGAGCACAAAGTACGGACCGTGCTGTTCAACCGCATCCAGAATCGCCTGGTAGTAACGCGGCTCGACAACATCCGCCGCCACCAGCAGGTCAACGCCGATTTTTACTGCGTCCTGCCATGTCTCAGCTTCAGCCTGCAGGCGGATGGATTTATTCTCCGCC
>NZ_JAWJYL010001148.1:0-233 GCF_046566945.1 Cobetia sp. SIMBA_158 | reverse complement strand
ATGCATAAATAAAACTTCAAATTCATCACTAATATTCATTAAGCGTCTTAAGCTTGCTTCACATTTTGCAGTTAATGCCAAAAATTCTTTACTACGGTGGCTAATTTCCATTACAGAAACGCCCATGTCTTGCCAATCTAAGAATTCTTTTTGTGCTTTTTGCATTACCGCTTGCGGAAGCATAGCCGGCCCTGCACAAAAATTATATTTACTCATTACCTTTGCCTCATTCC
>NZ_JAWJYL010001147.1:0-233 GCF_046566945.1 Cobetia sp. SIMBA_158 | reverse complement strand
ACCGAAAAACAGATTCGGTTTACCCAGACGCATAAAGTCGTCTTTGCTGCTCCAGTCCGGCTGGGCGATGATCCCGACGCGAAAGCCCTGCGCTTCCAGCATACGACCGCAAATCGCCATCCCGAAGCTTGGGTGATCGACATACGCGTCGCCAGTAACCAAAATGATGTCGCAGCTATCCCAGCCAAGTTGATCCATCTCTTCACGAGACATCGGCAAAAACGGTGCCGGTC
>NZ_JAWJYL010001146.1:0-233 GCF_046566945.1 Cobetia sp. SIMBA_158 | reverse complement strand
AGCGGCAGCCGTTGCACTGTAATTGGTCTGCGTGTATTGGATATGCACGGGTATGTGTGTGCTGACGTTGTTTAGCATCATAAAGTGACAGCCATCGCTATACAGTTTGCGTACGCAATAAGGCGCAATTGCTACTCCTAAACCGGCCGCTACCTCGGTTACCAATGTCTGCATGTGCTTGGGTTGACTGATGATATTGGGCGAAAACCCAGCTTGTCTGCATAGCATGATGG
>NZ_JAWJYL010001145.1:0-233 GCF_046566945.1 Cobetia sp. SIMBA_158 | reverse complement strand
AGCGGCGCGCCATTGCGGGCATCAGCTGGCGCGACTTTGGCGCAGTCATCGTGGTGAAGGATCTGGACGAGGCCGCGGCCCTGTCGAACCGGATCGCCCCGGAGCACCTGGAACTCTGCGTCGCCGACCCGGTGGCGTTGAGCGAACAGACCATCCACGCAGGCGCCATCTTCATGGGGCAATATACGCCCGAGGCGATCGGCGATTATGTCGGCGGCCCCAACCACGTTCTG
>NZ_JAWJYL010001144.1:0-233 GCF_046566945.1 Cobetia sp. SIMBA_158 | reverse complement strand
GTCAGCCCAAGATGCATTAGATACCCATGTACCAGCATAAAACCCAGATTCGTCAGCGTAATCAATACCACCAGAAATAGCAGCGTCGCCGCCAGTTTGTTCTTGTCCACGCCATAAGTAATTTGAAGTAGCTGCTACATTGGCAGACACTTCAGCATTTACTGCTGTTGATGTAAGTGACGTTGCAGCCATTAATGCCACGGCGCTAAAAGCGATTGTTTTTTTTAGTTTTA
>NZ_JAWJYL010001143.1:0-233 GCF_046566945.1 Cobetia sp. SIMBA_158 | reverse complement strand
CCTCGCGCGCACAGGGGCCACCGGCCAGCCGCCGATGCCCGAAGCCGCCCCGAACGAGGGCGGGCTGCTGTCGCGCCTGTCGCCGGATCCGCACCGGGCGCGGGCCTGGGCCGATCTTGCTGCCACCGTGACCGAGCGCAGCCGTCACGGGCAGGCGGTGAACCTTGACCCTGCCGCGCTGGTCCTAGATACGGTGTTCAAGATGCAGGACACCGCGTCGCGTTGAACGGGCC
>NZ_JAWJYL010001142.1:0-233 GCF_046566945.1 Cobetia sp. SIMBA_158 | reverse complement strand
AGTGGCTTTTTACTCGATAAAAACAACGATCTATTACAAACAACGCAAGCGTTGTTGCCACTAGTTGCCAATACCGACACCACACAAAGCACAGAAGGCTTTTCTGTCAATGGCATTAATTTGGCTAACAGAAATGAGCTTAACTTTGACTTTAGGTTTGGTGTACTCAAAAAAGGCGAATGTGCTGTTGCACCTCCTGGCGGTGAGTTTGGTGTTATTGATGGCGATTCAAG
>NZ_JAWJYL010001141.1:0-233 GCF_046566945.1 Cobetia sp. SIMBA_158 | reverse complement strand
CTGTAAAATATGAACTGCCTCAATAATATGAGGCAGTTTTATTTATATTAATTCAAATAACTTTCGATAGTTTTTTATTATTTTTACCAAAAATTTATTAAATATAATGATGATGAAAAAAAATATCTTTGGCGGAATAAAGCATGGATCCGTGAAAATCCCTCAACAAAAAACATTATTTTGCTAATGGAGTCTCCTAAAATAGCCGTACTCGTTCCCTGTTATAATGAGGC
>NZ_JAWJYL010001140.1:0-233 GCF_046566945.1 Cobetia sp. SIMBA_158 | reverse complement strand
AAACAATATGCACGTAATTACTTCCTAGTAATATGTTGGGTTAGCGTCTAAATTCATCGCTTTGTGGTAAGTTTATCAAAATAAGTACCGCGCCTTTACCACCGTATTCAAGTGGCGCTTGATGCATTGCAATTACGTCTGGGTGCTGAACTAGGTACTGAGGAATTTTATGTTTAAGTATGCCACCACCAATTCCGTGCACAACACACGCACAATAATAATGTTGTTTTTTA
>NZ_JAWJYL010001139.1:0-233 GCF_046566945.1 Cobetia sp. SIMBA_158 | reverse complement strand
CTTTCACCAAAGATAGTGTAGAAGTCAATTTTTCTTCTGGAGGAACATACTCCGTTTTGGCTAATGCTCAATCCACAAAAGGTCAGCGAAGAAGACGATTAAATGTCGAAGAATCAGCTCTACTGAACAACGAACTTTTTAAAGACGTATTAGAGCCTGTTGTAAACGTTCCTAGACGCACAATAGGAAAACTAGCTACAGTGAACCCATATGAACTAAATGGTATGATCAAC
>NZ_JAWJYL010001138.1:0-233 GCF_046566945.1 Cobetia sp. SIMBA_158 | reverse complement strand
CATTCGAAACACATATTTTTATAACGTGCTCAATGTATTCTTTTTCTGCAAGCCATAGGGGTTTAACTTCGCTTTGTGATGTTGCCATATCAAAGGCGGGGGTTTCAGTACTTACTGGCTGCTCAGTAATAATTGGCGTGTGTTGCGCCTGCGTTTTTGTACTGACCGGTAATGCGGGGATCATATCCGTATCAATATATTGTTCAGGATGAAGTACCAATACATTACGGATC
>NZ_JAWJYL010001137.1:0-233 GCF_046566945.1 Cobetia sp. SIMBA_158 | reverse complement strand
CTGCGAAAATCGCACTCAGCGTTCTATTTGATGAACGATCAAGAACGGGATCTGAACGATCTCTATTACTTCGTGCAGGTGGTCGAGCACGGCGGCTTCGCGCCGGCCGGGCGCGCGCTCAACCTGCCGAAATCGAAGCTGAGCCGCCGCATCGCGCTGCTCGAGGCGCGGCTCGGGATGCGGCTGATCCAGCGCTCGACGCGCCGTTTCACCGTCACCGACGTCGGCCAGAC
>NZ_JAWJYL010001136.1:0-233 GCF_046566945.1 Cobetia sp. SIMBA_158 | reverse complement strand
CTGTCGTCCACGTCCGATGACTCGGGCACGGCCACCATTACGCTGACTTTCGCGGCGGGCACCAACCCGGACATCGCGCAGGTGCAGGTGCAGAACAAGCTGCAGCTCGCCACGCCGATTCTGCCGCAGGTGGTGCAGCAGCTCGGCATCAAGGTCACGAAGTCGAGCAGCAGCTTCCTGCTGGTGATGGCGTTCGTCTCCGAAGACGGCAGCATGACCAAGTACGACCTCGC
>NZ_JAWJYL010001135.1:0-233 GCF_046566945.1 Cobetia sp. SIMBA_158 | reverse complement strand
CTACTACAAAGAAGCCGCTCGCCTCAAGGGTGCGACCGGTGAGGTTCTGCTCCAGCTCCTCGAGGCTCGTCTCGACAACGTCGTCTACCGCATGGGCTTCGGCTCCACGCGTTCCGCGGCACGTCAGCTGGTCAGCCACAAGGCGATCGCCGTGAACGGCCGTACCGTCAACGTTGCTTCCTTCAAAGTGCAGGCTGGCGATGTGGTCACCGTTCGGGAGAAGGCCAAGAACC
>NZ_JAWJYL010001134.1:0-233 GCF_046566945.1 Cobetia sp. SIMBA_158 | reverse complement strand
CTTAGTGCAAGACGGTTGATCGGTTATGGGGGGATCTTGAAAGAGATCCATCAAGAACTCAATTTGACGGATGCTGAAGATGGGGATCTTGTCAGAATTGAAGAAGATGACGATGACGTAGCCAATGAAACGTTTGAGGTCATGGCACGTTGGCATGTTGGCATAAAAAACTATATAATTTTCTAATTAATCGAAATAGCTATGAAAATATGAAACTTTTAGAACAATTATTT
>NZ_JAWJYL010001133.1:0-234 GCF_046566945.1 Cobetia sp. SIMBA_158 | reverse complement strand
AGGTAAAGCGGTCGAAATCTTCCGGCGCGACACATACGTTCGTCGTATCGTATTGTGGGCCGACCGTGACGGCCGGTACACGCCCGGATGCGGATTCGACCAGACGGGTCGTATCGGCATGGGCCGGCGCGTTCGCCAGCAATGCGCCGAATACGGCCGTCGTCAGCAATACCTGTCGCAACTTCACTGCAATCATCGAGTTCTCCTTGAGCTTGCCGCCAGGCGTGCTGCCCG
>NZ_JAWJYL010001132.1:0-234 GCF_046566945.1 Cobetia sp. SIMBA_158 | reverse complement strand
TCATCACTTTGCAGCTCAGTGCATGGATCAGGAGCAACCGGTTGCTCGGGGAGGGCGGCAGGCTTGCTTCTCCTACAACCTTGGGCGTAGCCGGGCAGGGGGCTGCGGCGCGTCCTGATGGGGCAAGAGGAGAGGGAAATCCTGTTATACGCGTGTTGGCATGTGCCAATGAATCGCTTTGATCGGGATTTACGAGGATTGTCTGGGCATATTGGAAAGCGTGGTGCTTTTGGC
>NZ_JAWJYL010001131.1:0-234 GCF_046566945.1 Cobetia sp. SIMBA_158 | reverse complement strand
ACCGGAAAGCCCGCAATTGCTTACAAGGTATCGCATACCATTCAATGTACGGAAAGTGCGTCGTCTCCAAACCTTCAGGATACGATCGAAGCCACGGCTAGCCTGAATTCAGAAATTCCGTAGAGACAGCACCGGCATCGGCTGTCAGTCTAATCGCTCCCTTCGACGGAGACCGACAATGAAGCGATTCACGAGCTTTTCCGCGCTGCTGTTTGCTGCGGCCCCAGCGTTTGC
>NZ_JAWJYL010001130.1:0-234 GCF_046566945.1 Cobetia sp. SIMBA_158 | reverse complement strand
AACTGAAATCATCGATGCCGGGCCAATACATGGTTGACGTCGACTCAGGCGAGATCGTCAATGACGACGGAACGAAGCTCGAGGAACCGAACACGACTGCCGAATCGACCGTCATCGACTTCCGCAAGACAAAGTAATCAAAATGTTCACGGGAACGGGGCCAAGCGCCCCGGCTCGTGTCTGACGTACGCAGTTATTCAATCGACAAACCAATCCAACAAACAAGGGAGCAAA
>NZ_JAWJYL010001129.1:0-234 GCF_046566945.1 Cobetia sp. SIMBA_158 | reverse complement strand
CGATTTAGTAAAGCAAATGCGCGCGTCTGTATTAGCATTAGGGCCTTTAGTTGCTCGCTTTGGTGAGGCACAAGTTTCATTGCCAGGCGGCTGTGCTATTGGTGCTCGCCCTGTTGATATTCACATTCAAGGCATGGAACGTTTAGGTGCGCAAATTAGCGTCGAAAATGGCTACATTAATGCTAAAGTGGATGGTCGCCTTAAAGGCGCTGAGATCTTTATGGAGATGGTCAG
>NZ_JAWJYL010001128.1:0-234 GCF_046566945.1 Cobetia sp. SIMBA_158 | reverse complement strand
GATTGTCAAAAAACAAGCAAAAAAAATATTAAATGCCCATACTTCATCCAAAGATCCAAATGTTATTCAAGCAGTTCAAGCTCTTGCTCAAGAAGAAATTAATAATAATTTAGTCTTTACCGATATTGAACAACAACTTATTTTACAACCGATGTTCGAATTAAAAACAAAAGAACAGATGGAGCAATTTTTTAGCGAAATAAAAACGTACGTTAGACCCTTTGAACGGCCGAC
>NZ_JAWJYL010001127.1:0-234 GCF_046566945.1 Cobetia sp. SIMBA_158 | reverse complement strand
AATTAAATAAAGAATAATCTGGAAAACAGGTATAAACGAAGAAACAGGAATTCCTATGATATTTAATAATAAAATCCCCTTTGGAACAGAGATATCAGGTCGAACATTCTTGGGAACAAGTGAAAGTAAAAAGCAACCGAATGTAATTGAAAGGCATAGGTATAAGATTACTTGACTAATCACTAATAGAAACATACATTATTTTCTTTTTCTCATGAACAAGAAGCTACCAAT
>NZ_JAWJYL010001126.1:0-234 GCF_046566945.1 Cobetia sp. SIMBA_158 | reverse complement strand
ATCAGGGCTTTTGCTTGTTGTGGGTAACGTTCGTGAATATGTCGCGCCAGGCGCTGAACTTCCGGGATCATCGCCTGATCGCGCAGTAAATCCGCCACTTTAAACTCAGCATTACCCGTCTGACGCGTACCTAACAGTTCACCCGGTCCGCGAATCTCTAAGTCTTTCTGTGCAATCACAAAACCGTCGTTGCTGTCGCGCAGCACTTGCAGCCGAATTTGCGCGGTTTTGGAG
>NZ_JAWJYL010001125.1:0-234 GCF_046566945.1 Cobetia sp. SIMBA_158 | reverse complement strand
AGTGAGTCGTGCTTGTTGCCGACAACTGAACTTTAGAGTAAAAGCTCAAACCTCACAAACGATAAAAACAAACTCAATAAGTGAATAAAATTAACCTATAGACTTTAGTCTAACATCATTATAAATATACCAACTTTTTAGGTACTTACATTTAATAAACTATGGGTAATGCAATTACTCTTAGCAATAAGCACGTAATCGTACAAACTACAATAATGCTGATACAAAAAAGCC
>NZ_JAWJYL010001124.1:0-234 GCF_046566945.1 Cobetia sp. SIMBA_158 | reverse complement strand
ATTCGCCATATCCGCATCACGCCGATTGCCTTCCGCGATCCGCCGCTGCTCAACGCTGCCGGCATCCACGAGCCCTGGGCGCTGCGCTCCATCATCGAGATCGAGACGGCCTCGGGCCTGGTGGGCATCAATGAGAGCTATGGCGACCAGCCGATGCTCGATGCACTGGCCAAGGCGGCACCGGCACTGGTGGGGCTGTCGCCCTGGGCGCTCAACGAGATGGAGCAGCGGGTG
>NZ_JAWJYL010001123.1:0-234 GCF_046566945.1 Cobetia sp. SIMBA_158 | reverse complement strand
CTTCACCTTTAAACGCAAGGGTAATACCTTGAGGCAACGATTGCTGAGACAAATTGCGAATTTGATCGACTATATCGGCAATCGTCATACCATCCGGTAGTTCCATATCTAATTCAATAGCACGACGCTGTGCATGGCGCTCAAGCTCAGCGGCTACTCCTTCTTCACTAATATTAGCTAAGCTACTAATCGGCACTAACCTACCTTGCGAACTTGCCACATAGAGGTTTGCTA
>NZ_JAWJYL010001122.1:0-234 GCF_046566945.1 Cobetia sp. SIMBA_158 | reverse complement strand
GAATAAACTTCGGTCCGGAAACGCTTTTCAACCCTTTCTGGAAAGCCGGTCGCAAAAGCTGGAAGAAAAAGACCACCGCCGTGCCGATAAACACCCACTGCCAACGGATGTCTGAAGCCGTGTCGACCACCAGTTTGGTGCCATCCAGCTCCAGTTGTACGCCCATAAAAACGCCCGCCAGCACAAAGAACATCGCGGCAGAGAGCAACGCCATTGCAATATGCATAGGTTTCA
>NZ_JAWJYL010001121.1:0-234 GCF_046566945.1 Cobetia sp. SIMBA_158 | reverse complement strand
GTACACCTTATGGAAAAGTGGTGTTAGTAACGGCAACAAATCCAACGCCAGCAGGAGAAGGAAAATCCACAGTCACTATTGGTTTGGCCGATGCGTTAAAACAGCTGAATCAACAGGTGATGGTTGCCTTACGTGAGCCGTCATTAGGTCCAGTGATGGGCATCAAAGGTGGTGCAACGGGTGGTGGCTATGCACAGGTTGTGCCAATGCAAGAGATAAATTTGCATTTCACTG
>NZ_JAWJYL010001120.1:0-234 GCF_046566945.1 Cobetia sp. SIMBA_158 | reverse complement strand
ATACGCACCTCATCACCCGCTTCGAGTTTATATTCAGGCTTAATACGTTTTTTGTTCACCCGCACTTCGCCTTTACGCAAAATACGGTAAATCATACTTTTTGGTACGCCTTTCAATTGGGTACGCAAAAAGTTATCGATACGTTGCCCCGCTTCGTCAGCGGTGATAGCAACAATTTTTACGGATGGAGTCTCTGTTTTCATGGTTGGCGATTCTAATTAGCCAACAGGATTC
>NZ_JAWJYL010001119.1:0-235 GCF_046566945.1 Cobetia sp. SIMBA_158 | reverse complement strand
CATGTGTTGCATGGCCAGAGGGGAAACTGTAGGTCGATAATTGGTCTGCAAACTCTGGACGAGGACGCTCGATTAAATGTTTTAAAAATTGATAGAGTCCATATCCAAAACCGACTTTTAACAAAATAAAAAGAATTAATTTTAAATCTTTTAATCGAATCCAAACAAAAATTAATAAGATGAAGGAGATTATGAAAATGACTTTTGTTTCACCTAAATAATGGAACAGTGTGAT
>NZ_JAWJYL010001118.1:0-235 GCF_046566945.1 Cobetia sp. SIMBA_158 | reverse complement strand
GGCAACACCACTGCATCCCCCTCAACAATAACAACAGCTGACCAGGTGAGCACTCATGGCCCCGACACAGACGCGCTCGCACCGGGTGCGCAGCAATGAGGACATGATCGAGCTGGTGGTGGCAAAGGATGTCGCTCGCAGCCCGCGTTACAACGAGGATATCGCGTCGACCAAGAGTGCAGAGCGCCCCTGGTTGCGCTGGAACATCGCCGCACTGTGGGTCGGCGTGTAGATC
>NZ_JAWJYL010001117.1:0-235 GCF_046566945.1 Cobetia sp. SIMBA_158 | reverse complement strand
GTGTCAATTAAACAGGTGACGAATAAACTGACTTTCATCGGCGAACTTCCCTTCTTTCGCTGCATTTTGATTCATCCTTCTGGTCATCTGATGACTAAATAACAGGCCGTAATTTCATTTTAATCCCAAATTTCTGAAATTTCAACGAAGTGGTTTGTCTAAAATTTGTACTTAATGCTCGTGTGGCAGCATGAAAAAAAACGCCCTTTTGATAGGCGTTTTTTGATGTTTAGTT
>NZ_JAWJYL010001116.1:0-235 GCF_046566945.1 Cobetia sp. SIMBA_158 | reverse complement strand
ACAGCCAGCCGCTAACTTCCTGCTGGCTGTAAAATTATCCTCTTCAGGAGGAGATATTTAACATCATTGCCGCCTGGGTGCGATTTTTCACTTCCAGACGGCGATACAGGGATTCCAGATGCGCTTTCACCGTTCCGGTACTGATATTCAGCGCTCTGCCGATCTCCTTATTTGATTCGCCCGCCGCTAACATGGTTAAAATCTCCCGCTGGCGGGCGCTTAACGATTTGAGATC
>NZ_JAWJYL010001115.1:0-235 GCF_046566945.1 Cobetia sp. SIMBA_158 | reverse complement strand
GCCGATCCGCTCGCAGGCGCCAAACGGCTGCCGGTCGGCTGGGAAATGCTCGGGCGCGTCGTCGACGCGTCGGGCCGCCCGCTCGACGGCCTCGGCCCGCTCGCGTCGAAGGTCGACGCTTCGCTGTCGGCGCCGTCGATCAACCCGCTCGATCGCGAGCCGATCCACCACGTGCTCGACGTCGGCGTGCGCGCGATCAACGCGCTGCTCACCGTCGGCCGCGGGCAGCGGATGG
>NZ_JAWJYL010001114.1:0-235 GCF_046566945.1 Cobetia sp. SIMBA_158 | reverse complement strand
CAGCTAAAACAAATTGCATTACACCATCTTGAAAAACGGGTTGTAAAAATAATAACGTCACTTCATCATGAAATTTCGAAGTCCCTGACCCAATTTCTAAAGTAATAGGATCAATAAATGGTCCAAATAAAAGTGGATTGCCTGTTTGCCAAACTGTACTTACTGCCTTTTCATATACTCTTGTATTTTTATAACTTGTCCCAATATGTTTCGGAAAACTTGATGCAACTACTTC
>NZ_JAWJYL010001113.1:0-235 GCF_046566945.1 Cobetia sp. SIMBA_158 | reverse complement strand
GAGGGCGCGTGGTACGTGGCGAGCGTATAGCGCGTCAGTTCAGCTGGGAGGGTCGCTCACAGCCGTGATAATTCAGCAGGGTGGGTTCATGAAACCTGCTTATCTGCTAGGATGGCGCGCCAAGCAAGAATGATGCTCGATTACTAGCAGGAGCCTGCCGTATGGTGGTCCGATGATGAACGCAGGACCGTGGCTCCTAAAGCGGTGGTACTGGAGGGTCTTGACGATGTGCCAC
>NZ_JAWJYL010001112.1:0-235 GCF_046566945.1 Cobetia sp. SIMBA_158 | reverse complement strand
CTAGCTGATATGTGCCAGTAATTAGCAACAACTGAGAGTATTTTTTACCAAAAAACTGGGTTTTGTTATTATTTTTTATAGGGGGCTTGCTATTAGCTGTACCAATACCTATATATTATATGCTAAAGACAATTGTCATTAACCCCTCATTGAGGTTTACTCGCTATTTACTGATAATATCGCTGACCATCATAAACCAATCATTTAAAATGTTGGATGGTACACAAGCAAACAC
>NZ_JAWJYL010001111.1:0-235 GCF_046566945.1 Cobetia sp. SIMBA_158 | reverse complement strand
AGTATGTTTTCACCTTCGACAAGAGAGCTCATATCTGTAACTTCAAAGTTCATTGATTGTACACCATCAACATGTTCAGCTACTCCTGACTCCTGATTCGATTTGTATCCACCTGCAGGTACATTTCCTGCGAAAATAATATTACCATTCAAGTAAACGAGCACCGCATCATTGAAATGGATTTTTCCCTTCATTAATTTAATGTTTTCGATATCTTCTACAGTAAAAGTCGTAC
>NZ_JAWJYL010001110.1:0-235 GCF_046566945.1 Cobetia sp. SIMBA_158 | reverse complement strand
ATTTACCAGTGGTTTATATGATGCTGCGGGTGATTTTGGGTATAGGGTCGGTATGCCAGGTAAATCAGGGGTGTCAGGAACTATTCTTGCGGTATTACCTAACAAGTTTACAGTAGCCGTTTATTCCCCAGGGCTTAATTCGTTTGGTAACTCAGTAGCAGGAATAGCAGCATTAGAGCTGCTATCTAAAAAGCTTGATATTTCTATCTTTTAGAGAGATATAGGGAGCTTATTG
>NZ_JAWJYL010001109.1:0-235 GCF_046566945.1 Cobetia sp. SIMBA_158 | reverse complement strand
CAGCACACGCTCGCCGCCCACCAGCGCCAACACGATACCCAGCGCCAGCTGGCCGTCGAGCAGCTGGGCCAGGCTGTCATCGCCGATACCTTGCACCTGGGGCTACCACCACGCCACGGCGGCCGTCGAGATCCCGACCAGCGCCATGCGCACCCCCCACGACAGGTGTGCCACGCGCGCCTGCTGACGCGCCAGCTGCACGAAGCCCCCCGCCAGCAGGCCGATGACCAGCGCC
>NZ_JAWJYL010001108.1:0-235 GCF_046566945.1 Cobetia sp. SIMBA_158 | reverse complement strand
ATTTAGGCACTCAATCAAAAATTGCTGAAGGTTCGTCTGCTAACTTACAAGCTGCATTTGACGCAGGTATGGGTCAAGGCAACGTGCCAGAGATATTTGATTACTTCAAAAAACTAGAAAAGTAATTCTTTTCTAGCTTTAAAGCGCTTTAAGCTTATGACTTAAAGCGCTTCAACACACATGACACCAATTGACTTAAGTCTTTATGTATTGTCAGTCTATTTAACCCTGATAG
>NZ_JAWJYL010001107.1:0-235 GCF_046566945.1 Cobetia sp. SIMBA_158 | reverse complement strand
AACTGGTAAGAGCATTACTTAATTCTTTGTTATATATGTACTTTTTAGAGTGCTTGTAAGTTTTTATAAAAATGCAATAGCCTGACTTAGTTCGCATTTCAGTTTGCCTGAGTTATACTCAAACCAATAAAACAAACGGTACGTATTTTACGTGCCGTTTTTTAACTTTATAGATGCAGTAATGAGTGAATTAGAAGACAAGTACGCAGACATAAGACCTTACAACGACAATGAG
>NZ_JAWJYL010001106.1:0-235 GCF_046566945.1 Cobetia sp. SIMBA_158 | reverse complement strand
GCACAGAACTGGGAAAACAAGGCTGGGAATTAGTTAGCGTAAATTACGATTGGTTTACAGTCACGTATACAATGTTTTTTAAGCGGATACGGCCTAAGAAAACCATATAACAACACGCCCTGAGGTGGACGACTAGTAAAATTTAGCTATTAACTGCAAATTTTAAAAGTGGTGAGCCTCTGCGTTTTAAGGCCGCTAAATACGTCGATTCATCGTAGGGTGTATTCGTTTTCCA
>NZ_JAWJYL010001105.1:0-235 GCF_046566945.1 Cobetia sp. SIMBA_158 | reverse complement strand
CGAGCTGGATCTGACGTCCGAACCGGCGCTCGATGTCCTGGCCGAACTGTGGTGGAAGATGCTGGGCGCGACCTGATCCGGGATTACCCTGTCATGGTATCCATTGGGTTTACATGATGTAAAGCGAAACTAAGAATACAGGCCATCCATCCACAATGAGGAGCTGGCCTGTGACACCCCGTTCATCCGGTATCGACCTTTGGGCCGCCGATGTGCTCGTCGATCCTTACCCGAC
>NZ_JAWJYL010001104.1:0-235 GCF_046566945.1 Cobetia sp. SIMBA_158 | reverse complement strand
CTGATCCAAATAGTATTTGTTTTACAATCCCATAAAAAATACTATTAATAAAAATAAAGAAAAGATCATAACTCACAATCGCAAATGAGCCAAACGCAAAATGCCCGATGGAAAACAGAATGGATGTAATGATAATGGTTGGACCAACTGGTAATACTTTTAATAAATTTCGTTGAAAGAATCCTCGCCATGCCACTTCTTCACCATAGGCATATAGGGCGAGTTGAACAATAAG
>NZ_JAWJYL010001103.1:0-235 GCF_046566945.1 Cobetia sp. SIMBA_158 | reverse complement strand
ATTATGCGTCATCATCACTCATTTGCGATTGGATGTAGCGCTCTACACCAATACTTTCTATCAAGTCCTGCTGCGTCTCTAACCAATCTTCATACTCTTCATTGCCATCTTTTAGTATGACTAATAGCTGGCGAGAGACATAGTCAGACTTTGTCTCACACAAGGTGACGGCATCAGTAATAATATCGAACTTCTGTCTCTCAAGGCGTAGGTTGCACTCAATGATTTCTGGTAC
>NZ_JAWJYL010001102.1:0-235 GCF_046566945.1 Cobetia sp. SIMBA_158 | reverse complement strand
GAACGTGAACCGCCCAACCCAACCTTTGCGATTGAAGGCCGCGCTGAAGTCCTATGCGCACACGCGCGCGCTCAAAGCCGGCGAACTGACCGACCCGTCGGTCGAACTCGTGTTCGACGAAATCGAGCCCATTCACAACGCGTTCGCGCCGATGGCGCGTCGTCAGGCATTCGACGTCAGCGAACTGGCCATCGTCACATATCTGCAGGCGAAGGCCTATGGCAAGCCGCTGATC
>NZ_JAWJYL010001101.1:0-235 GCF_046566945.1 Cobetia sp. SIMBA_158 | reverse complement strand
ATGCGCAGCATAATATCGAAAACATTTCGATGCAATTAAGTGTAGAAGATGCCGTGATTAATTTGCAGTCGCTTTCAGCTACCTATGAGCAGTGGCAGCTTAATACCCAATTAGATGCAGAGCTTTTAGGTAACTTGCCTGTAAAAGGCTTAGTGACTTTAAAAAGTGACGAGCACCAAGCAAACTTAGAGTTAAACGGTGATTTAGCTGACTTAACTATACATTTAGAAACGAG
>NZ_JAWJYL010001100.1:0-235 GCF_046566945.1 Cobetia sp. SIMBA_158 | reverse complement strand
TGCCAAACACCACGCCCAGCGAGACGGCGATTGGAATATGGTAGAAGTCGACAATCAGCATCTTGATACCGATAAACACCAGAATCACCGCCAGGCCATATTTGAGCATCGAGAAACGCTCTGCTACGCCCGCCAGCAGGAAATACATCGCACGCAGGCCGAGGATCGCAAACCGGTTTGAGGTCAGCACAATGAACGGGTCAGTGGTCACGGCGAAGATAGCCGGAATGCTATC
>NZ_JAWJYL010001099.1:0-236 GCF_046566945.1 Cobetia sp. SIMBA_158 | reverse complement strand
GATTAGCGACTTCGTAATTGGCAATCCAAGCCCTGTTCCACCATATTCACGCGTGGTTGAAGACGCTGCTTGTTCAAATCGTTCAAAGAGCCTGTTTACAACATTTTTTGGAATACCAATACCTGTGTCTGAAACAATAGCGCAAAATTGTGCATCGTCAGGTAGTTTAAACTCAACCGTTACACCTCCTTTGTGTGTAAACTTAATTGCGTTGCATATTATGTTTACAAACACCC
>NZ_JAWJYL010001098.1:0-236 GCF_046566945.1 Cobetia sp. SIMBA_158 | reverse complement strand
TCGTTGCATCAGTGCCATCGTATATATGTGTATTATTACCAATCAATTCCACACCATAATTTTCTATGTTTTCATTTACTAAGACCTGTCATTTCTTTTTCCCAAACTCAACAAGTTTAACTGTCTTATTTTCAATATCTTTTTGGATTGAACAAGTAAAACCACTACCTTTTAAGGCATGAGTAAAAGCATCTTTTAATGTGATGTCGCCTTTAATTGTGTCTTCAACTACATTT
>NZ_JAWJYL010001097.1:0-236 GCF_046566945.1 Cobetia sp. SIMBA_158 | reverse complement strand
CTCTTTTTTTATATTAACTAGTCAATATTGCTCCCCAATAAGGCTTTACCATATCAAAACACCCTAACTTTTGCGGTTTCTTTTCGGTGTGGAATTATTCTGAAAATGATAATATATGTCATTATAGAGAATGGAAGGGGATGCCGGTTCTTCTCAAGTTGGTATCAAGATAAATGAATGGTATAGATTTATAAGAACATTCAGTGTGCCAGATGCAGAGTATTTAAAGGAACAGG
>NZ_JAWJYL010001096.1:0-236 GCF_046566945.1 Cobetia sp. SIMBA_158 | reverse complement strand
CGTATTGCTTGCTCTGGCAATACTAATTCGTTTTTCCAGCTACCAATTTCCATTTTAAGTAGCTTGAGTAAATCTTTGTCTTTTTTTAATTCATCTTCAGTGAGCTCCGACAACAGCTGGTTGGTATCTTGATCGTCAAACAACGAAAAACCAGGTTTAAAGCCAAGTGTACTTATTTCTTTTTTTATTATTTCTAAACCCAGTGTATGAAACGTTGATACCCATAATCCTTTTGC
>NZ_JAWJYL010001095.1:0-236 GCF_046566945.1 Cobetia sp. SIMBA_158 | reverse complement strand
GCTGAGAAAAACCTCGCGCTTCTTTCAACGAGTATTCGAAGATGTTGTTGATCTGCGTGCCGTAACCGCGCGAACGCGTCACCACACCCTCTTCTTCCAGCGCCTGCATCGCCTTGCGCACCGTAATGCGCGAAACGCCGGTTAACTGACTTAAATCACGCTCACCGGGCAAAATATTGCCATGCTCCAGCACCCCGCTGCGCACGGCATTTTTTACCGTTTCGGCAAACTTAATA
>NZ_JAWJYL010001094.1:0-236 GCF_046566945.1 Cobetia sp. SIMBA_158 | reverse complement strand
GAAAAGCTAGTCTATTATATTATGAAAATGGTAACTTAAGAAGGTTTTTCTTTACATCCAATACAGATGAGGTTAAACAATTAGTTTACAAATCTTATTATATCAATCAAAGTCAAATTGCTTATAATGAAGATTTCAAAAAACAATTAGCTGAGGTTTTAAATTGTGGAATTGATAATAAAGAAATCCAAATTTTAAATTATAATGCAAAAAGCTTAACAAAGATATTTAACAAA
>NZ_JAWJYL010001093.1:0-236 GCF_046566945.1 Cobetia sp. SIMBA_158 | reverse complement strand
CAGGTGTAGCTGAAGCTGAACGAGCTTTGCTGCGTGGGATCGCTGAGCGTGCCGCAGAGCCCGCCGCAACCCAGTTGCGCGAAACGCTGCGTCCAGCTGCTGACCGGCAACGCGACTTCAAAGCTGTTCGACGGCGCGAGCGTGCCCTTCACGGTGCAGAAGTTGACCTGCGCGCCGTTGATGGTGGCAGTGGTCACGCTTGCCGAGGTAATGGTGCTGCCCGAGCCGCCGATATC
>NZ_JAWJYL010001092.1:0-236 GCF_046566945.1 Cobetia sp. SIMBA_158 | reverse complement strand
AACATTCTGGTCGCCCGCCCAACGAGGTGTACCGCGATTTACGCGCGGGAGCGGCCTCAGGTTGGGATTACTCTTCCCGTTGGCTGCGTGATACTGGTCGTCTGGCGAGCATTCGTACCACCCAGTTCATCCCCATCGATCTGAATGCCTTCCTGTTTAAACTGGAGAGCGCCATCGCCAACATCTCGGCGCTGAAAGGCGAGAAAGAGACAGAAGCGCTGTTCCGCCAGAAGGCC
>NZ_JAWJYL010001091.1:0-236 GCF_046566945.1 Cobetia sp. SIMBA_158 | reverse complement strand
GATAACTTTTCAAAATTGGGAAAGTATTATAGCGAAAAAATAAATAATCCTAGTAGGATTATTTTTAAAAATTGGGAAATAAATATAGCAAAAAAATAGAAGAGTTTTTATCCATTATTTATTTTTCAAGTTATAATATTACAAAATATGGAACTTAGAAGGAGAATTAATATGTTAGAGTTAAAAATAGTGGAAAAGTGGGCAATAAGCCAACAAGCGGTTAGTGATGGTAATAC
>NZ_JAWJYL010001090.1:0-236 GCF_046566945.1 Cobetia sp. SIMBA_158 | reverse complement strand
CTCTTGATCGCATAGGCGATGAGGTTGCGCGTGCAACGAGTATTGTTCGTTATGCACCAGGTAGTGAGTTTTCGCAACATGTTCATACCGGCGGGGAAGAGTTTGTTGTGTTAGAAGGTGTTTTTCAGGATGAACATGGCGATTTTCCTGCGGGCTCGTACATCAGAAATCCACCGCAATCACAACATAAGCCGGGTTCAAAAGAGGGATGTGTAATTTTTGTTAAGCTTTGGCAG
>NZ_JAWJYL010001089.1:0-236 GCF_046566945.1 Cobetia sp. SIMBA_158 | reverse complement strand
AGCGACCAGCAGGCATAAGTATGTCTCGACTGATATGATTTTCGATGGCGGAGTCCGGCACGTTTTATCGCTGCGTCCCACATCTGCCTTATTGAGTCAACGGTAAAATGGTCACCATAATTTTTTACTCTCGCTGACACTTCAGGTTGAAAAACAAAGGTGCATTTTGTTTTTCTGTTCTGCCATACTCTCTGAGGTGAACATCAATGATATGCTCTTTGCTCAGTCTCGTTAAT
>NZ_JAWJYL010001088.1:0-236 GCF_046566945.1 Cobetia sp. SIMBA_158 | reverse complement strand
CTACCAATAAAAAGCAACAGCTTATTCATCAATTTGAGCTAGAGCCATTGTCTCCGCATAGTGAGTTATTTTAAAGTATTAGGCTGATTTACCAAGCCAAATAAACCCATTACAAAAGCTGACACGTTATACGCGTTTTGGGTTTTTAGGAAAGAATTGCTCAGCTTGTTGTGCACACAAATCAAACTCTCGTGTATTTTTATAGGGTAGCTTCATAAAGCCCGCAACGCCCACAC
>NZ_JAWJYL010001087.1:0-236 GCF_046566945.1 Cobetia sp. SIMBA_158 | reverse complement strand
GATTGCGCCTAGGCTCATTAAGTTACCCGACACCCTATTACCTACCATACCGGTAATGGCAAATAACATACTAAGCGGAATAACCATGGCCGTAATTAATGCGCCAGTTACATTACCCAGTAGTAGCAGTAAAATAACAACCACCAGCACCGCGCCTTCAAACAGGTTCGTTTTTACAGTGTCTATGGTTTTATCAACAAGAGTTGTACGGTCATAAACCGCCTCAACCACAACAC
>NZ_JAWJYL010001086.1:0-236 GCF_046566945.1 Cobetia sp. SIMBA_158 | reverse complement strand
CACCAAGCCACCTGCCGGTGATGCCCACGCCAAGGACGACGCGCTGGAGACCTATCGCGCCGACGCCGAAGGCCATGACCTGCCCACCAACCAGGGACTGCGCATCGCGGACAACCACCACTCGCTGAAGGCGGGGGAACGCGGTCCGACCCTGATGGAAGATTTCATCGTCCGCGAGAAGATGAACCACTTCGACAATGAACGTCTTCCTGTGCGTAGCGTTCACGCGCGTGGCG
>NZ_JAWJYL010001085.1:0-236 GCF_046566945.1 Cobetia sp. SIMBA_158 | reverse complement strand
GAATGATTACCATTATGTAAAAAATAAAACGACGAGAAGAAACTCGTCGTTTTTTATTAGATATAAGATTCTTTTATCAATTTAAAGTTCGGATGAAAAGAGAACTTTAGGTTATGTAAAGTTAATTCTTTCAGATCATACTGTTCAATCATTTCTTGTTGATCTTTGTTCGTTGGTTGTTTTTCTTGAATTTCTTCTATTAAATTCATGAAATCAGATTCAATCTTACTTTGCGC
>NZ_JAWJYL010001084.1:0-236 GCF_046566945.1 Cobetia sp. SIMBA_158 | reverse complement strand
AAAGAAAAGATAGCCACAATAGGTAATAAAATTACACCGATCACAACAAACATCAATACAAAACAAATTATATAGGCAATTGCCATGGTTATCTGAAAATTAAGCGCTTTTTTACCGTGCTCATTGACCATTTGCATTTCATCTTTTTTAATTAACCAAATAATTAATGGTCCTATGATTGAACCAAACGGCACAATAAATCCAGCAAACGCGCTTAAATGGCACAACATTGCCCA
>NZ_JAWJYL010001083.1:0-236 GCF_046566945.1 Cobetia sp. SIMBA_158 | reverse complement strand
ATAAAACAATGTGGTTACTCGCTCTTTTGGTAGCCATTTTGCATATTTAAGACCCAGCTCTGATAGTGGGTCGGCGTCAAGTACTTGCTGCAAACTTGCATCGTTTTGCATTGCCTTAAGCATAACATCTTTGGCTTTTTGCACCAGCTTACGATACGTTATCAGCCCTGAACGGTCACTTACTGGACCATGCCCCGGAATAACTTGTGTATTATCGTCAATTTGGTTAATAACAT
>NZ_JAWJYL010001082.1:0-236 GCF_046566945.1 Cobetia sp. SIMBA_158 | reverse complement strand
ACGTGGGTCATTGGGGCCTTGATAGCAGTTGTTAGCATTACGATTGTGTGTAACCTAGGCGCATTATTTGGTTTAGTGATCACACTTACCACTAAGGTTGCGCAACCATTACTTGGCTTAATGTGCTGTATTTTTGTAGGCTGGATTTGGTACAGAAATTCATTACTACAAGCCATTCAACAGGGCAATCCCGAGGTACAAACTACGCTATTTTGGAAAATATGGCCTTGGTATAC
>NZ_JAWJYL010001081.1:0-236 GCF_046566945.1 Cobetia sp. SIMBA_158 | reverse complement strand
CTACCTTTGCAAGCTTTTCTTGGTTGCGGTTAGTCGCAATGATGTTGTTTGCGTCAAAGCCGTTTTTTACCATGCCACCAATAATAGCGTAGCTCATGTTACCTGTGCCTATAAATGCGATTTTTTTATCTGACATAAATCTGTTTTTACCTTTTAAGTTCGTGTTCCAAAAATGTCTGTTCCGATCCTCACCATAGTTGAGCCTGCACTAATTGCGGCTTCAACGTCATTACTCA
>NZ_JAWJYL010001080.1:0-236 GCF_046566945.1 Cobetia sp. SIMBA_158 | reverse complement strand
CTCAGCAGCACCCCCCGCCACCGCGCCTGCAGATCCTCCTCGCTGGTGCCGCGCTCCCTACCGGCGAAGCTCTCCGCCAGGGTCTCGGTGAAGGCCTCGACCCTCGGCGCGATGGGCATCACCTCGTAATTCACGCCCAGCAGCCTGGCCGGCTCGGCGGCGTCTCCCTTGGAAATGTCTGCGGTGTAGTGCTACGGCATCAGCACGGCGTGCACGCGGTCCGCGCCCAGCGCATC
>NZ_JAWJYL010001079.1:0-236 GCF_046566945.1 Cobetia sp. SIMBA_158 | reverse complement strand
CACGTAGTAGACCAAGTCCACTGTTACCAATCGCAAATAAATCTAAATCGGACGGCTCAGAAGTCACTTCGATAGACTGACCGCCTTCTAAGCGGTATTCACGATACCCTAAGAATATGAAGTGATCGTCTAAGATCCAATCTAAAAATGCTTGGATTTCTTGTTGTGAATAGAATACTTCTGGTAGTGGCTTAGTTGAAAGCTCAGTTTTGATGTCATTCAACTGCGCACGCATC
>NZ_JAWJYL010001078.1:0-236 GCF_046566945.1 Cobetia sp. SIMBA_158 | reverse complement strand
CCGGCATGCACCAGGCACGGCAGCACCTCTCGCATTTCCTGAGCGATGAAGCCGGTGCTGTCCTTTCCGGTCTTCTTGTGTCGGTAGCTCACGCCGCGCAGCTGTCTGCCCTTCTCCAGTGCGCCTTCCAGCGTCTCGATGTCGGTCTTGATGCGGGCGTCAGCAGCGGACGTGATGTCGCCGGTGACGGTCAGAGTGCTGTTGACCTTGCGGTTGCCGGTGACGGTGAGCGTGCC
>NZ_JAWJYL010001077.1:0-236 GCF_046566945.1 Cobetia sp. SIMBA_158 | reverse complement strand
ACGTGACTTTTAACAAAATCAGTGCCTTCAGGCAGTTTTTTTTCAATTGCTTTAGCCACTGGTTCAAATTTAAAACAGTGCGGACAATAAAATGAAAAGAACTCTGTTACCTGTGGTGTTGTGCTTTTTTCAGTTTTAATAATCGTGTATTGGTTATTTGCCTCAAACTGTGCAGCAAAGGCTGCAAAAGGTAAACATAAAAGAAGTAGGCTCAGTTTTAGTTTTTTAAGCATTAG
>NZ_JAWJYL010001076.1:0-236 GCF_046566945.1 Cobetia sp. SIMBA_158 | reverse complement strand
GTGGTACGTACTATCGCACTAGGTACTACAGACGGGTTACGTCGTGGTGCAGCAGTATCAAACACAGGTGAAGCGCTTCAAGTTCCAGTTGGTAAAGCAACACTTGGTCGTATCATGAACGTACTTGGTGAGCCAATCGATGAAGCTGGCCCAATCGGCGAAGAAGACCGTATGTCTATTCACCGTGCAGCGCCTTCATACGAAGAGCAAGCAAGTTCAGTAGAACTTTTAGAAAC
>NZ_JAWJYL010001075.1:0-236 GCF_046566945.1 Cobetia sp. SIMBA_158 | reverse complement strand
CAGAATTTCTAAACAATCATTACGATGAATCATGCATAGTTGATTTTGATAACGGTCTGCCAATAGTATCTTTACAAAAGTTTGATAAGCAGCAAGAAACAAAGATACAACCCTTAAAAGATTGTATAACATCAGAAGAGGCACTATTGCGATTAAATAACGCTCTGCTTGAATCTGAATGGATAAAGTATGCTGACGGCTCCTATAGCAAATGGGAAATGGAGTCGCTAAGCTTC
>NZ_JAWJYL010001074.1:0-236 GCF_046566945.1 Cobetia sp. SIMBA_158 | reverse complement strand
CTATGTTTAATTTGCCTTTTTCTATTATTAGCTGTTTTTATTTGTTTACTGCAAGCAGTACAATGAATCACTTTATTGGAATTAGGTTTAAACATGCTGCCACATTGACCACATGATTTATGATGTTTCAAGTTCTCTGTTAAACTTTTTAAAATAACATCACCAAAACATTCCCAGAGTGTAGCTTTATATCTGCTTTTCTTTTTATATAGATGTTTAACCAACACATCCACAAC
>NZ_JAWJYL010001073.1:0-237 GCF_046566945.1 Cobetia sp. SIMBA_158 | reverse complement strand
ACTATTACTTGCATGTAATTGCACATCCCTAACTTTAGTACTGAGCTCGCCTGCCAATTGGCTGATCACAAAGCCAACAATCAACATAACCATGAAGGCTACTAAATATTCTATGTTTTCAATATGAAAAGTAAAATTAGGGGCAACAAAAAACCGATCTGTACACGCCCCACGCACTAAGGTGGTTAGTATGGCAAGACGACGATTACTGCGCTCAGCAGCCGAAGTCACCCACAA
>NZ_JAWJYL010001072.1:0-237 GCF_046566945.1 Cobetia sp. SIMBA_158 | reverse complement strand
GAAGTGTTAATAGGTAGCTTAAACCCTAAATAATAAATTGATTATATAGCGTTATTTTCAGCGTTAATTTAGTAAAAATTATTTGCAATAGGTAATCTAAAACGCTCAATTGGTCTTTTTCAAAGAGAGGTTCTATTTGAGAAAATTACATGTATTTTTTCTGTATGTGGGATACCAATCCGCCATCGTACTTAATCATCTTGTGGGGCTAAGCGTGTCGCCTTCTGCGCTATAAAA
>NZ_JAWJYL010001071.1:0-237 GCF_046566945.1 Cobetia sp. SIMBA_158 | reverse complement strand
ATTATCAACTCACAGGGTATTAAAACCATTCAAGTAGATGAGCAATACTTTGTAGGCCATATCCCAGTCCATACATTAGTGTGGTTTCACTTATCTGATCATCCATTTATTTTGGCATTACTGTCTATTTTAACGCTATTGCTGATCTCATTTATCTTATGGCGATTATTACAAGCACTAACTTACAAGCGTTTAGCTGAAGGAGACGAATAATGAAATCACTCGTTAATATGTTTT
>NZ_JAWJYL010001070.1:0-237 GCF_046566945.1 Cobetia sp. SIMBA_158 | reverse complement strand
CAATGTGCTGCTTTCGAGCGGCGATTGCGCGGGCCGGTTTCATTTTTACGCCGCTTTTTTTAGGGTCGATCGCGCTATTCAATCGCCGCGCGTCAGCGCGATCTGTTCGAGCAGACGCATGAGATCGCCCTGACGGCGCGTGGCCGTTTTCGCAAAGACGTGATGCAGATGCGTGCGCACGGTCGACGGCATGATCTGCAAGGTCGCGGCGATGTCACGCGGCTCATGACCTTTGCC
>NZ_JAWJYL010001069.1:0-237 GCF_046566945.1 Cobetia sp. SIMBA_158 | reverse complement strand
CCTGCTGGTCAGCTACGACATCAATCCGCTCGGCTTCTTCTAGGCCTGTCTAGCAGCGCCACCGCGACCGGTGGTGCCGCATGCCTCCCGCGATTCTTGCTTGAGAAAATGACAACGATCCCCGCGCCAGATCCGATTGCTTGATCTGGCGCAGGGCAGGGAGCGCTCCGTCTAGTTTCAATGGAGAGGCAAGCTTTGCACTGGCTCGGCGCTGCCGCATGCCGGCGCAAGCCCCCA
>NZ_JAWJYL010001068.1:0-237 GCF_046566945.1 Cobetia sp. SIMBA_158 | reverse complement strand
CGCCATGCGGGGATTTAATCATCGGCATCATCTCATTTCCTCGTCACAGTCTTAATCGTTAACGGAAGCCCGTTGCCGCCTGCGCTCCATAACGCGACATCCGGAAAATGTCTGGATTACCAGCAAATGTCAGGCCTGGCTCCGCTCAGGCCGATGAAACAACCCCGCAAGGGGTATTACGCGTTTTTCAACATCCACTCAATTTCTGTTTCTGTGATGAGGCGCTCAAACTGCAAC
>NZ_JAWJYL010001067.1:0-237 GCF_046566945.1 Cobetia sp. SIMBA_158 | reverse complement strand
CGAAGAAGCCTCACCACAACCCTGTGCCATGACTTTACGGCCTTTTGAGGCTGTCTGGTGGTTACAGAAGTAAGTATCCGCTAAGCCCCGGGAATGCCTGTCATTCCGGGGTTTTGTCTGTCAGCATGTTGTTTTTGTTGATTTTTCAACCAGCAAATTCATTAAAAAATTTACATAACGCTGTAGCGCCCGTCATCCGTACGCTCTGCTTTTTACTTTGAGCTACATCAAAAAAAG
>NZ_JAWJYL010001066.1:0-237 GCF_046566945.1 Cobetia sp. SIMBA_158 | reverse complement strand
GCCAGATGAGCTGCAAAAGCTATGGATTTTACGTAAAATCGTTCATGAAATGTCAGAGATTGACGCCATGGAATTTTTAATCGATAAACTATCAATGAGTAAAACCAATGATGAGTTTTTTGATTCGATGAAACGCCAATAAACGCATTTAAGTAATACAAAAAAAGCGCCCTGGGCGCTTTTTTTATATTTGTTATAATGTGTACTTACGTTTCATTGTATTTGTGTAATACAGCC
>NZ_JAWJYL010001065.1:0-237 GCF_046566945.1 Cobetia sp. SIMBA_158 | reverse complement strand
GGAAATCTACATAAATTACCTAAAATAGAAAAGTTTCCAAAACTCTTGCGGACACCGCAATCAAAAAAGAAATTTTCTGTCATATCTTCCTATGTGAAAAAAACAATATTAGGGAAATAGACTGATAGCATTGTTATATCTAGGCGGGGCGGGGCGGGGCTTAACAATTAAGCCTTCCACTTTATTCATATTCATGCTGCTTTGTGGTGCGGCAGTAGCCAAAATTGCTCCTGCTCA
>NZ_JAWJYL010001064.1:0-237 GCF_046566945.1 Cobetia sp. SIMBA_158 | reverse complement strand
CGGAATGATGCGTCGGCTCACGCGCGCATACAGCGCGTCGATGCCGGGCGCGGCGGCATCCGCATGCGGGTCCGAACCGGTTTGCATGCCGCGCGGCGTGGGGATGCCGTTGGAATTCGTCATGGTGACTCCGTGCAGGTTGACTCCAGGGCGGCGGCCGCGCGAGCGGCGGCTTCCGCGACGGCGCAAGGGCGCGCCATGGGCCGGCCGATCCTAGCTTGCGCGGCGCAGCGCCCG
>NZ_JAWJYL010001063.1:0-237 GCF_046566945.1 Cobetia sp. SIMBA_158 | reverse complement strand
GAAAATTTTACCTATATTAAAAATGTATGCCCCACTGACCAATGACAGTGATAGCGCGGTCCAGTAAAAAAATAACGAAAAATAAATTGAATGTATTTCCCACCCTACAAAAATAAGTACACACGCTAATATCAAATAACTAATTGCAGCCCACATAAAATCTCCATTTATATTTATTGCTATTCATTAATTAACAAACAGCTTTTATAATTGTATTTGCAATTTACAAGCCACAAA
>NZ_JAWJYL010001062.1:0-237 GCF_046566945.1 Cobetia sp. SIMBA_158 | reverse complement strand
CTACAAATTTGAAGGCGACTTTAATAAAGGAGATGTCGTTGAAGTATATTGGAATTCCACACTTTTAGGACGTGGAGAAGTCATGTATTCCAGTGATGAACTTGAATTAGCACTTGGTAAACGTTCTGATGAAATTGCTGTAAAATCCATTGAAGTCATTCATCGTGATAAATGGGTAAAAGCTTAAATAATTTATAGGGGGTATATGTATTACAAAGATGGTTACAGAAAGTGAAG
>NZ_JAWJYL010001061.1:0-237 GCF_046566945.1 Cobetia sp. SIMBA_158 | reverse complement strand
GGAGAATTCGGGTTTTCCCCCTGAAAATAAGGGCTATTCGATACGTGCGATGAGCGCACGATCGATGCCCGCGCAACCGGACGTTCGACCGTGTGTATCGTTTCTCATGACGCCCCGATGAACAAGCCCGGGCTGTGGCGCGTCCAAGCCCGTTCTTACCAACCGTTACAGAAGCGACGTGATCGTTGCACCTGTACGCGCCACGCCTTCCTAGAATGCTTCAACCGTTGCGCAGCA
>NZ_JAWJYL010001060.1:0-237 GCF_046566945.1 Cobetia sp. SIMBA_158 | reverse complement strand
CCATCAGATTAGAGAGTGAGGGTTTATTATGGTATACGACTGTTTTGTTAAAAGACTCGATCCTCAGATTGAGGAGGAAACAACCATTGAGATTAATGGAATAGAATTTACAGGATTTGCTGATATTTGTCCGTATGAAATTGAAGAGGGAAAAAGTTATCCAGTATCAATAGGATTTACTATATTAGATGAATTGATAATTCATGAAATTCCGATAGAAAAGAAAGAGATAGAACG
>NZ_JAWJYL010001059.1:0-237 GCF_046566945.1 Cobetia sp. SIMBA_158 | reverse complement strand
CAATGCGTTTAATGGATATGAAAAGCGGACTTATTGAATGGGCGGACGAAACTGAAATTCGCAAAACCAAAGAAAAATCAACCTTTGGCTGGTAAGCCGGTAGGAGTAAGTTATGAAAGCAATTGCTGTAATTATGTGCGCTTTACTTACATTAAGTGCACCCACTTTTGCTAAATACGAGCGAAATAAAGCCGTAGCAGTTCAAAAAGTGTTGTTTGGTGACATTAAATCTGTACG
>NZ_JAWJYL010001058.1:0-237 GCF_046566945.1 Cobetia sp. SIMBA_158 | reverse complement strand
CAGCCACTAAAGCGGCTAACGGTGACTTAAAAGCAACCCTTAACTCAATCGGGAATGACGAAATGAGCGTTATTGCTGAGCAATACAACGCCCTACTCAATGCCTTTTCACATCTACTTTCAGATGTTAAAGCCAGCACCAAAGAGTTATGCGATGCCACTCAGTCTCTTTCGCATGCCAGCAGTCAAACCAGTGACGACGTAATAAAACAGCAAACACGGGTAAATGCAATTAGCC
>NZ_JAWJYL010001057.1:0-237 GCF_046566945.1 Cobetia sp. SIMBA_158 | reverse complement strand
AGCCTTTACAAGAGGCGTTGCTGCTAGAACATCCAATCCATCCACTCCTTTTGAAGCAATTGAATTTTCTGTATTAAAAACAAATCTGTCTATTTTTCTTTCAAATATTTTTTTCTTTGTTCCTACTAATACAACTTCTTTAATACCTGCGATTTTTTCTTTAGATATTGAAATCGTCAGGTTATTCTGAGAAGGGTCAAACATATAATTTTGAGTGATATCTGAATATCCTGATGC
>NZ_JAWJYL010001056.1:0-237 GCF_046566945.1 Cobetia sp. SIMBA_158 | reverse complement strand
AAGAGGCGATCACGTCGTCCATTTCCAGTTCACGACCATGATGAAAATGGACTCCTGGACGCAAAAAGAAACGCCAGTGAAGCGGTGATATTTGCTGCCAGTGGTGGGCGATGTCTGCTTCCAGTTCCCCATTTTCCTCATTTATGCGCGTTAGCGAACTGAAGATTTGCCGGGCAATATGGGTTTCGGAACGGCGCAATGCGCTGCCAGGTAGCAGATTACGCAACGGACGATAGT
>NZ_JAWJYL010001055.1:0-237 GCF_046566945.1 Cobetia sp. SIMBA_158 | reverse complement strand
TGCTGGCCGCCAACATCAGCCTGATGCTGCTGCTGGCCTTCTGCTCTCCCACTCTTACCCGCGCATCGATCACCGCCAGCAGTGACCCGCGGTGATCGATGCCAGCCAAGGAATTGCATCATGCGTCGTCTGCTACTCTGCGGCTTCGAGCCCTTCGGCACGGATAGCGTCAATCCCGCCCTCAAGATCAGCGAACAACTGGGCGGCCAGACACTGGCCATGCACGACCAGCCCGAT
>NZ_JAWJYL010001054.1:0-237 GCF_046566945.1 Cobetia sp. SIMBA_158 | reverse complement strand
CCTCGTATGATTCTGATGGAGAGGACGAAGAGGCGGAATTGGAAGAGGAAGAAGGACAATTCATAGATGAAGACGACAATCCTTATTATAAGCGTCGTCTAAAGCTGGATGTCGAAACGCCTGAAGTCTGTTTCATAGAAAATCAAAACGCTCTGCTCCTTGCCATCCCATATCGTACGGACAAAGGGAATGCTTCTATTAAGGTCAAGCGAGAAATGAAGATCACGAAAATGAAGC
>NZ_JAWJYL010001053.1:0-238 GCF_046566945.1 Cobetia sp. SIMBA_158 | reverse complement strand
GCCGACGCGTCCGGCGCAGCGCCGGGCACGCTGATGGCATTCGTCCAGCATGGACCGGATGGCGTCGCCGGCCAGTTCGCCGCTGCATCGCTGCAGAATTTCAGCGTCGCGCCGGGCATCGGGCTCGCCAATCCGGGCCATGCGGTCAACGGCGGCAATATCTCGGTGCTGTCGAACTGGAACCTCGGCGCGGGCGCACCGAACAACAGCGGCAGCATCACGCCTGATTTCCGCTATC
>NZ_JAWJYL010001052.1:0-238 GCF_046566945.1 Cobetia sp. SIMBA_158 | reverse complement strand
CTGCGGTCGGTTGGCGTAGCGGTATGGCACAAACGCGAGGATTAGCGGCCACTGGCACAAACTGGCGGGTTCCGCCGTCAAAAGCTGCGATGCTGCCGCTTTCAATGTCGTAGACCCAGCCGTGGAGGGCGATCCGCCCCTCTTCGAGCGCCAGGCGCACCGATGGATGAGTTTGCAAATTAGCCAACTGAGCAATGACGTTTTCACGTACCATCGCCGCAGCTTTTGACGGTAAATC
>NZ_JAWJYL010001051.1:0-238 GCF_046566945.1 Cobetia sp. SIMBA_158 | reverse complement strand
TAGTTTTCACCACACCTTCGGCGCCTGCAGCATTGTCTAATGGCTCAAACGGCAACCGCTCCAGGGCCAGATATCCCCCATCTCTGAGGGTGAGCCCGCACCGATATGGTGCGAGTGGCGCACCAGGCATCGGCGCCTTTTTCCCATGCCTCAGCAGCCTCCTGACCGAGGCTCGAGAGGCGAAAGGGGAAACGGGATAACGGGCAGGGACGCGCAACAGGCAGCAAAAGTCGAGTAG
>NZ_JAWJYL010001050.1:0-238 GCF_046566945.1 Cobetia sp. SIMBA_158 | reverse complement strand
AGTCGAAGTCGGCTCGATCGACGTGATGGCGATTCCCTCCGCTGCCACCTGCACCATCGCCGAGGGCGAAGTCCTGCAGCTGCCCAATATCGGCAATGCCGACATTGATGAAGCCGCCTACTTCGAGACCCTCCACGGCAAGACCGACATGCTGTTCGAGACGGCCGCACATGCCGGCGCGATTCTGGCCAGGGAAACCGACGAAACCGTCACCCCGGCACAGGTCAGCGCGCTGCAG
>NZ_JAWJYL010001049.1:0-238 GCF_046566945.1 Cobetia sp. SIMBA_158 | reverse complement strand
GCGCCCTGCACGCTGGCCAGCGTGAACCTGCACTCTTGAACAATGGCTCTTGCCCAGGAGCGCTTGAACAAGAGTTCATGAACAGGGCCTCATGAAAACGCCGCCGCCAGGAGACTGTCGGCGGCGTTTTTGTATCGGCACCAGCACAAAGGAGATAGCCGGGGCCCAAGACAGAAGGGCCAGGATCACACCAACGGCAGCGACATGCGCCAGGCATCTTCTCGCCCGCCGTCCGCCA
>NZ_JAWJYL010001048.1:0-238 GCF_046566945.1 Cobetia sp. SIMBA_158 | reverse complement strand
AGGCCAGGTTGGCGTGGGTCAGCATCGCGCCCTTGCTGCGTCCGGTGGTGCCGGAGGTATACAGAATGGCGGCAAGATCATCGGCGGCGCGTGGCTCGACCTCGTGGCTCGCGCTGCACTGGCGGGCCTGTTCCATCAGGCTGCCGTCCTGCTCCGTACCGAGGCTCTCGATGCGCGGCACGCCGCATTGCTTGCCGAGTTCGCGTGCCGTCTCCAGCACCTTGGGCTGGCAGACATA
>NZ_JAWJYL010001047.1:0-238 GCF_046566945.1 Cobetia sp. SIMBA_158 | reverse complement strand
AGAGTTTTTATTGGCAGTAAATAGAAATAACAATGTACTAATTCGTGCTGCAAAGGCACGTTTAGAGTCGTTAAATGTATCTGCTGAATTTATTGAGCGCTTACAAAAAAATAAGCAAATAATGCAAAATATTACCTTTTATGCGCGTCAAAGTGGGATTGTTGATGAGCTGAATGTGCGAGAAGGTTTTTATGTAAAGCCGGGTACATCTATGATGAGTATTGCTCAACTTGATGAA
>NZ_JAWJYL010001046.1:0-238 GCF_046566945.1 Cobetia sp. SIMBA_158 | reverse complement strand
ACCTTATAACGGGTGAAAAAACATTGCTTAAACAGCAAAAGGTATTAGGTGACTTTAAAGCCACAGATTATAAGTCTGAGCGGCTGATGATTACTTCGCGTGATGGCGTCAAAATACCTGCTTCTGTTGTATACCGAAAAGATAGTTTTAAAAAAGATGGCACCAACCCATTGTTTCAATATGGGTATGGGGCTTATGGTTACACCATTGATCCGAGCTTCTCTAGCACGTCGCTCAG
>NZ_JAWJYL010001045.1:0-238 GCF_046566945.1 Cobetia sp. SIMBA_158 | reverse complement strand
ATCGAAAGTCAGTTTCAGGTTGCCGACCTGATGGTCGATCTCGTTAGCCGCAAAGTCACCCGCAGCGGCACGCGCATCACTCTGACCAGTAAAGAGTTTACTCTGCTGGAGTTTTTTCTCCGCCATCAGGGCGAAGTGCTGCCCCGCTCGCTTATCGCCTCGCAGGTGTGGGACATGAATTTCGACAGCGACACTAACGCCATTGATGTGGCGGTGAAGCGGCTACGCGGCAAAATCG
>NZ_JAWJYL010001044.1:0-238 GCF_046566945.1 Cobetia sp. SIMBA_158 | reverse complement strand
AGAGCAGCGACAGTTTTGTTGCACTGTTTAATGTGCTTAAATTTCGATCTATGGTTGTCGATGCTGAAGTAAAAAGCGGTGCAGTATGGGCATCAAAGGACGATCCTAGAATAACGCCAGTGGGTAGGTTTATTCGTAAAACACGGCTAGATGAATTACCGCAGCTGTGGAATGTGTTAGTAGGGGATATGTCACTGATTGGGCCGCGCCCAGAACGCCCCGTATTTTATTCAAAACT
>NZ_JAWJYL010001043.1:0-238 GCF_046566945.1 Cobetia sp. SIMBA_158 | reverse complement strand
CGATACACCTAAAAACCCGTACCTAAATGCGTTAACCATATAGATGATAGGGTTGATTTGCGATACATTTTGCCAAAACTCAGGTAGCAAGGTAATTGAATAAAATACGCCACCCAAGTACGTTAGCGGAGTAAGTATAAATGTGGGAATAATACTAATGTCATCAAAGCTATTAGCGTAAATAGCGTTAATTAAACCACCTAGCGCAAACACCGCCGAGGTTAAAATCACCGTTGCC
>NZ_JAWJYL010001042.1:0-238 GCF_046566945.1 Cobetia sp. SIMBA_158 | reverse complement strand
AAAAACTTCCCTTTTACAACAGAAAGAGCAATTGGAGACGCGCCTTCAACAATTAAAGGTTGAACTTCAAGAACTGAATGAAAAAGTCGAACAATTGACTAACTTAAAAGTACAAACGGAGTCAGAAAAAGATAGCTTACGTGAACAAATGGCTTCAAAACGAGCAGAACTTGCAGTAGTACAAGAGCAATTAAGTCAAATTCAAATTGCGACAGCTGACATCGCTTTAAAACGCTCG
>NZ_JAWJYL010001041.1:0-238 GCF_046566945.1 Cobetia sp. SIMBA_158 | reverse complement strand
CAGGTGGCAAGAATGTTTCGGTCAGCGATGAGCCCTTTGAACCGCGCCCGCTGCTGGAAAGTACCCTGCAATTAATGAGCGGACGGGTGAAAGGTCGCCCGATTCGCCTGGCAACGGCAATTGCCGATGATATGCCGTGCGCGTTAATGGGCGATCCACGACGTATTCGTCAGGTTATAACCAACCTGTTGAGCAACGCCCTGCGTTTTACTGACGAAGGGTACATTATCCTGCGTAG
>NZ_JAWJYL010001040.1:0-238 GCF_046566945.1 Cobetia sp. SIMBA_158 | reverse complement strand
AAGTGACGGGCATTGGTATCATCTTTTAGCCCGATATAAACAGCATCTGCGCCGTTTTCGATGGCCGCCTTAAGCGCCGGGAGATTTCCGGCAGGGCAGAGCAGCTCCATAATTTTTCCTGAAGGTTGCGCTATCAAAACGCAAAAATGTTAACGAACCGGGATTTTAGTTAACCTTGCTGCGACAATTTTTGATTTAAGGCAGTTAAAGTTGTATTGGTGGTAGCAGCAATTTCATA
>NZ_JAWJYL010001039.1:0-238 GCF_046566945.1 Cobetia sp. SIMBA_158 | reverse complement strand
ATCGTGAAAATTTCAAACGCACGATAGTCATTTTCTTTTGGCTTCTCAGGTGCTTCAGGTGAATTATAATACTGGTTGAACATGTTGGAGTTTACCATAGCATTATCCCATTTGTAAGGTTTACCCATGTAATACTCTACCCAATCTTTCCCATCATAGGCATCGTTTAATGGGAAGTATACTTCATGGTCTGCATAATTAAGTCCTGTGGCATCACGCAACTTTCTAGGCTTACTGC
>NZ_JAWJYL010001038.1:0-238 GCF_046566945.1 Cobetia sp. SIMBA_158 | reverse complement strand
CGCGGCGATTTCGCTCACGCCCGTATCGATCGATTCCGCGCCCGCGCGCACCGTGCTCACCATCGTCACGAGCGCGGCCTGCATGCGTTGCAGGGCGGCCGAGAGCTTGCCCATTTCGTTGCGGCTCGCCACGGCCACCGCCGCGCTCAGGTCGCCCGCCGCGATGCGCTCGAACTGCGCGACGGCGGCGTCCACCGGATGCACGATCGCGCGCATCAGCGCCGCGCGGCCGAGCCAC
>NZ_JAWJYL010001037.1:0-238 GCF_046566945.1 Cobetia sp. SIMBA_158 | reverse complement strand
GTTGTTAGGTGTTGTTGCCGGGCTGGTTATTGTGCTTTTTCATGTAGCTTATACAAGGTTATTTAAGACAAACAAGTAGAGCAGCGTTTTCTGCCCTACATAACTTATTCGCACGTTATAAATTTACACAACTGCTCAAGCTCGTAAGCTGCTTTACTATTACCTTGAGCAATTGCTTTTTTATACCAGTAAATAGCTTGTTGTGTGTTTTTGCCTGCACCTTGCCCGTCTCGGTACA
>NZ_JAWJYL010001036.1:0-238 GCF_046566945.1 Cobetia sp. SIMBA_158 | reverse complement strand
ATTCGACGGAACCTCTATGTACACCTTCCTTTCGCGGTCGATCATTCCCATCGTCGCCTCCGTCGCGCTGCTGGCCCCAGCCTGCTCGTGGGCCCAGCAAGGCGATCTCCTCGCTCGAATCAAGGACGCAAAACAGCTGACGGTCGCGACTGAAGCCCGCTATGCGCCTTTCGAATATGTCGACGCCGGCAAGATCGTCGGCTACGACATCGACCTCATGAACCACGTTCTCGGCAAG
>NZ_JAWJYL010001035.1:0-238 GCF_046566945.1 Cobetia sp. SIMBA_158 | reverse complement strand
CAGGCGGCTACCGTCCGGGGAGAACTCATCACCCAGTACCACTTCGCCTTTGTACAGACCAAATTCCAGCTTGAAGTCGACCAGAATCAGACCAGCATCATCGAACAGTTTTTTCAGCACGTCGTTCGCTTTGTAGGTCAGCTCTTTCATACGCGCCAGGTTCTCTTTGCTCACCCAGCCAAAGGTTTCGCAGTAAGATTCGTTGACCATCGGATCGTGCATGGCGTCGTTTTTCAGG
>NZ_JAWJYL010001034.1:0-238 GCF_046566945.1 Cobetia sp. SIMBA_158 | reverse complement strand
GTTTCCCCTGCCACAGAGGCGCTGCAAAAGGTGGGAATTATGGATGATATGGATGAAAACTTTAAATTGCTTTTTTCAAACGACAAAGAGCAAATAAAAAATACACTCGATGCCATGGACAGCCAAACGCCATTGATTGTGTTTGACGAAGAAAACGGGTATCGACTTGCAGAATACGATTTAAGCTTAATGTCTGATCAAGCAATCAACCTGAACTATGTAAACTTACAAGGTATTA
>NZ_JAWJYL010001033.1:0-238 GCF_046566945.1 Cobetia sp. SIMBA_158 | reverse complement strand
AGGTCAGCCCTAGCGCGGGATATGGCTCATTGCATGTTCCGCCAGGGCGGTGATGGACAGGCTGGGATTGACGCCCCGATTGGCGGCGAGCATCGAGCTGTAACAGATCAGCATGTTGCGGTAATGGAAGACGCGGTTTTGCCCATCGCAGACGCAGTCCTCGGGGGAGGCCGCCATGGCAGCGCCGCACATGCAGTGCGCTGTGGTGGGGATGTTGAAGAGTATTTCGGGGATGCTG
>NZ_JAWJYL010001032.1:0-238 GCF_046566945.1 Cobetia sp. SIMBA_158 | reverse complement strand
CTCTACTTCAAAGGCTTTGGCAAGGGTCATTCCCGGATCGCCTGGGATCAGTTTAGAAATACGATCAACAAAACCATAAGGATGACCAAGTACACGACCTACATCGCGTATTACCGCTTTTGCGGCCATAGTACCAAAGGTAATAATTTGTGATACCGCATCACGCCCATACAATGCCGATACGTGATCAATTACTTCGTCGCGTCTGTCCATACAAAAATCGACGTCGAAATCGGGC
>NZ_JAWJYL010001031.1:0-238 GCF_046566945.1 Cobetia sp. SIMBA_158 | reverse complement strand
GGAGGTGGCGTGAGACACGACGGTGGTCGTCTTGCTTGAGCGCCAGTGGGATTCGGGTTTCTTGACCCGTGTCAGTCACACCTGAACAGATGGAAATGGTGACAGCGATGACAGATTCCCTGGCCCTCATCTTCCCGGGACAGGGCTCCCAGCAGGTCGTCATGCTGCGGGAGCTGGCGGAGCGCTATAGCGTCGTCCTCACTACCTGCGAGAAAGCCTCTGACCCCCTGCGGCTCGA
>NZ_JAWJYL010001030.1:0-239 GCF_046566945.1 Cobetia sp. SIMBA_158 | reverse complement strand
ATAGAAGTAGATAACGAGAGTAGCGATCAATTTGCAGGATTTGCCAAAGAAACCACGTTAGAGTTGGTGGAAGCAGATGATGGCAGATTGTTGTTACGTGATGCTGAACAAGATGAAGCGCCGTTGATGACTATTGATTTTTCTGACAAGCTAAAAGAACTACTTGGTAGCGATACTCAAGCCATTGGTCAACATATGATTCATGCTGCGATTCAGGTCATTATGCAGAAGCAGATGAG
>NZ_JAWJYL010001029.1:0-239 GCF_046566945.1 Cobetia sp. SIMBA_158 | reverse complement strand
ACACTAGAATTTTGACATATTAGTGGGGTTTGGGGTAACCTTGTCGGTTAATAAATGATATAAATTTTTAGACCTAAATGGTCAATATTCCTTAGGGTAGGAAGGTACAATATGGGTAATCGTCGCTTATTTTGGCGCATTGTTGATAAAATAGAGTCCTTAATAAATCAAGGTGAGTTTACTGCTGGGAGTCGCTTACCTCCTGAGCGTGAACTTGCAGAAATGTTTGACGTAAGTCG
>NZ_JAWJYL010001028.1:0-239 GCF_046566945.1 Cobetia sp. SIMBA_158 | reverse complement strand
ACCACGCTTATTTTTAATGGGAATTAGTCGTATTTGGCGTGTATGCTGGTCCCATAGCCTCCCGCATATTTCTGTATCTGTTCGCGGGTCACTGATCTGGCAGGTTTTCCCCCCATGCTGAATGTCATGTCCGATAAATCGGTACGTCATGCCGCAAGCATGTCACTGGGTAGCGAAGGCGACGCCTCTGCTGCTGGTGGTGCGCACACAGCTTCCCCTGTCCGTCTCGCTGGCCGCCT
>NZ_JAWJYL010001027.1:0-239 GCF_046566945.1 Cobetia sp. SIMBA_158 | reverse complement strand
CTAGTTATCCATTCGCTGTCAGGCAATACCAGCTATGCCATTAGTGGTCAAAATGGTGGAGTCGTGCGCTCACCGATATGGGGTCGTTAGAGAAGTATGTCTCATGCCGTGATATGTATATAAACTTATTTGTAAAACAACATAAGTTTATAAATATTAAGTGAAGTGCCTCAGCTTTTGTAGTAGGTTATTACAAATAGAAGATTAGGTTCACAAAGGGAGAACCCGCGTAATGCAAG
>NZ_JAWJYL010001026.1:0-239 GCF_046566945.1 Cobetia sp. SIMBA_158 | reverse complement strand
ATGAGCTAGTAATGGCCATTCAGCAAAAGCTAATGATTGATAAGTCTTTTACACAAACACGTTATTACGACAGTGTATTGCATTTATTTGGTGAAAGTGCTGTTAACAAGCGCTTTAAAATAACGGCTGATGGAACGCTACAACCTACTTGGAGCACTGAATGTCGTTAAGGTTGGCCTTAGCTTGTACATTGGCACTAAGCACTAATTTAAATGCCGCAACAATAAATGATATTGATA
>NZ_JAWJYL010001025.1:0-239 GCF_046566945.1 Cobetia sp. SIMBA_158 | reverse complement strand
ATACGGTACAAGGGTTTATCAGTGCTCTGGGCGAAAATGATTATCTGCTGGCAAGTAATTATCTCAACTTATCTAAGTCCGATAACCCAACGACCGTTGTGCGACAGTTTAAACAGGCACTGGATGCAGGAGGGCGTTTTCAGCCGGATCTACAGATTAGTAACTCACCCGAGGGTAATCTAACTGACCAACTGCCACCTAGCCAAGAAAATGTCGGCGTGATTAATATCGGAGAGCGA
>NZ_JAWJYL010001024.1:0-239 GCF_046566945.1 Cobetia sp. SIMBA_158 | reverse complement strand
CCATCGATACGTTTTTCGCCTGCAGCGATACGGCCACGAACAATTTTCTTCTCGAGTGAACCGAATACTTTACCCACTTCTTGCTTATCAAGCGTTTCGCCTTCAGCAAGCTCGCTTGAAAGTGCTTCGATAACTGCATCTTTAGCTACGCCAAGTGCTTCTTTACGCGCTACTTTATCAGTAATACGGTAAGCTTCGCCTACTTTATCAGCGGCAAGTTCAGCTACTTTCTCTTCAAG
>NZ_JAWJYL010001023.1:0-239 GCF_046566945.1 Cobetia sp. SIMBA_158 | reverse complement strand
CTATTGCCAGAGCCTGTTGCGGTAGAGGCATAGTTACCCGTCTCCAAGTCCTTTAAAGCGTGTAATCTGAGCTTTTTTATTACCCGGTACGTTAGCTAAGATATGTGCAAGCTCTGGCTCATCTAACGCATAGTGAACTTCTTTGCCCACATCTACTCGATACAAGGGCGGCATGGCCACAAATAAATGACCCGCATCCACCAGTGCAGCGAAATGCTTCACAAACAAAGCACAGATCA
>NZ_JAWJYL010001022.1:0-239 GCF_046566945.1 Cobetia sp. SIMBA_158 | reverse complement strand
CTACTTCCTGCCATCCGAAGGCGCCAGCAACATCGCGCTCGCAATGTTCACGTTCCCGAGCCTCGCCGAGTACGAGCGCTACCGCGAACGCTCGAAGGACGATCCCGCCTGCCAGGCCGCGTTCCGCTACGCGGAGGAAACGCGCTGCATCGTCAGCTACGAGCGCAGCTTCTTCCGGCCGGTGTTCGAGTAACCGCCATGCATCGCGCCCCCTTTCTGGCGGCGGACGAAAAAAAGCC
>NZ_JAWJYL010001021.1:0-239 GCF_046566945.1 Cobetia sp. SIMBA_158 | reverse complement strand
CACTGGGATTTACCTCAACACCTTGAAGACGAAGGGGGTTGGTTAAATCGAGAAACAGCTTATGCGTTTGCTCACTATGTTGATTTAATTACCTTTGCATTCGGCGACCGAGTCCATTCATACGCTACCTTAAACGAACCCTTTTGCAGTGCTTTTTTAGGTTACGAAATTGGCATTCATGCGCCAGGTAAAGTGGGTAAACAATACGGGCGCAAAGCCGCCCACCATTTGTTATTAGC
>NZ_JAWJYL010001020.1:0-239 GCF_046566945.1 Cobetia sp. SIMBA_158 | reverse complement strand
ACCACAATCATTTGGTTTAGCAACCTCTACATTTTTTACGCTTATGAATTTTGGTTTTGGAATAGGTCCTTATGTATTGGGTTTCTTTGTTTCGACCTATGGATACAGAAGCATTTTTGTTAGTAGTGCTATCCTGTTTGTTATTTGTATTCCAATTTATCATTTACTACATGGAAGAAAAGATAAAGAATTATTAGAGACTGGTGATTAGAGTAATCTTTTGTGAAATTGTCCCTTCC
>NZ_JAWJYL010001019.1:0-239 GCF_046566945.1 Cobetia sp. SIMBA_158 | reverse complement strand
ATAGAAGAATGTAAGCAATAAAGTACGAATATGAGAACCATCTACGTCCGCATCGGTCATGATGATAATACGGTGATAACGTAGTTTTTCAGGGTTATATTCGTCACGGCCAATACCACAACCTAATGCAGTAATTAGTGTTGCAACTTCTTGTGAAGACAGCATTTTATCAAAACGTGCTTTTTCTACGTTTAGAATTTTACCTTTAAGCGGAAGAATCGCCTGATTCTTACGGTTAC
>NZ_JAWJYL010001018.1:0-239 GCF_046566945.1 Cobetia sp. SIMBA_158 | reverse complement strand
GTGCACGATCGTCAGCACGCGCCGGGCCGCCGCGTCGCCGTCGGCGTCGAGCGTCTCGAGCATCACGCGGCCGCGCGCGTTGCACATCAGCATCCTGCCGCGCCGCTCGACGAAGATCGGATAAGGCAGCGTCTCGATCATGTCGACGTAGGCCGTCTGCCATGCGCGAATGCGCTGCATGGCGAGTTCGACTTCGTCCGTCGTCGGCATCGCGGGGTGGGCTTCTGCCGCGTGCGGCA
>NZ_JAWJYL010001017.1:0-239 GCF_046566945.1 Cobetia sp. SIMBA_158 | reverse complement strand
CAGCCTCCAGGCCCGCTACGAGAATGCCTTCGCGCCGATAGAGGTACAGCTCAAGCGGCGCTATGACCTGGTTCCCAATCTGGTCGAGGCGGCCAAGGGCTATCTGAGTCATGAGCGTGGCACCCTGGAAGAAGTGCTCAATGCCCGCAACACGGCGGTGGGCGCCTTGAATGCCGCAGCGGCGCAGCCCGTCAGCCTGGACGCGCTGGCCCGACTGGCTGGTGCCGAGTAGGGGCTGG
>NZ_JAWJYL010001016.1:0-239 GCF_046566945.1 Cobetia sp. SIMBA_158 | reverse complement strand
GAATGATTTTTTATATCTATTTTACTTCTAACAGAATTTTTTATATCCTTTTTATATCTTTTTTATATCCTTTATATTTTTGCGATTTCTAAAAATGTTTTGGTTTATTTATTTATATAATAAATGATAATTTTTTAAAAAATGGTATAATTAAAGTATGATTTTTTTGATATTTTTTTAGAAAGGATTGATAAAAAAATGCACAATCAAGACACCGCAAAAGACGATGTTATGGAAGC
>NZ_JAWJYL010001015.1:0-239 GCF_046566945.1 Cobetia sp. SIMBA_158 | reverse complement strand
AGTTCGCCAGCCACATGGTGATGTTTGACCTGCCATTCAACCCGGATCTACTGGAGCAGCGTATTGGTCGTCTGGATCGTATCGGCCAGGCGCACGATATTCAGATCCATGTGCCTTATCTGGAGAAAACCGCTCAGTCGGTGCTGGTGCGCTGGTATCACGAAGGTCTGGATGCATTTGAGCACACCTGCCCGACCGGACGCACTATTTACGATAGCGTATACAACGATCTGATTAAC
>NZ_JAWJYL010001014.1:0-239 GCF_046566945.1 Cobetia sp. SIMBA_158 | reverse complement strand
AAAACGCCAGCCCAGCCAGAAGGAGATCCAGTCGCCCAGCAGACAACCGACAATCCCTGCCAGCCAGGCGTGCCAGAAACTTAACTCGCCGCTGCCAATCAGCGCTCCCAGCCCCGCCATCAGCACCGTACCGGGTAGAATCAAACCGACCAGCGCCAGCGACTCCAGAAAGGCCACCAACACCACCGCCATCAATGAATACACGGTAGATTGGGTAATAAAGTGTTCCAGCAATGCTT
>NZ_JAWJYL010001013.1:0-239 GCF_046566945.1 Cobetia sp. SIMBA_158 | reverse complement strand
AAGTTCGACAGCAGCGTTGCCTGCGGATCCTGCGGGCTCAGTTGCTGGGCCAGCTCAGCCAGGGCCGGCTGCGCCGAAGCCATGTAGTCCGTGTGGAAAGCGCCAGCGACCTTCAGGGGGATGACCCGGGTCTTCGCCGGTGGGTTCTCGGCGAAAGCGGCGAGTTTGTCGAGTGCACCTGCCGCGACGATCTGGCCACCACCATTGACGTTGGCCGGGGTCAGCTCGGCGGCGGCAAT
>NZ_JAWJYL010001012.1:0-239 GCF_046566945.1 Cobetia sp. SIMBA_158 | reverse complement strand
AAAGGCCAACCCAACTATGAAATTATTAATTTTATGCAAAAGGCCATTGGCTATGCATTAACGGGTGATACGTCTGAACAAGTTATGTTCTTCCTGTTCGGAAATGGCCGTAATGGTAAATCAACTTTTATCAATACTGTTCAGCAATTACTGGGAGACTATGGACGCCAGACAAACAGTGACACTTTTATAAAAAAGAAAAATGATAACAGCATTAATAATGACATAGCCCGTCTTGA
>NZ_JAWJYL010001011.1:0-239 GCF_046566945.1 Cobetia sp. SIMBA_158 | reverse complement strand
CATTCAATAGAATTGAATGACGCTTGCTTGATCTATAAATTAACTAATTCTGTTCTCTTTTTTTGAGCGGATAATCCATCCATTCCAACTGAACCATAATAAATAACTAATCTATCTCTTTTACCAATAAGCCCCACTGGATAATCAGCTTCTCCAATGAAACCTTCAAAATCATCTGGATGGACATCAACTTCAATTTCGTGACCAATGAACGCATGATGATAAGATAGATCCTGATA
>NZ_JAWJYL010001010.1:0-239 GCF_046566945.1 Cobetia sp. SIMBA_158 | reverse complement strand
GTTAGTGCACACTTTTGAGTGAAAGTTTTATTAGTCAACTCTCAAATGAACTAATCTATATTCACTAATTATTAGATTTTAATGATCAATCTATTAATTTGAATCAATGGCGATACTAAATAAAATTGACAAAAGATCAGGGGAACAATGAGTTACCAATTTTTGTATGAAAGGTTACCCTAAAGTTATAATTGGGTTTAAAATAAAATTCAAATAATGCCCTAAAAATTATTGATAAC
>NZ_JAWJYL010001009.1:0-240 GCF_046566945.1 Cobetia sp. SIMBA_158 | reverse complement strand
GTATTGGTAGTGCAGTTGCACTGGGGTTTGTGCATACACTCGGGGAATTTGGCTTAGTGCTGATGATTGGTGGCAATATACAAGGGGAAACACAGGTTGTTTCTGTTGCTTTGTACGACTATGTAGAGTCGTTAAACTATGCCGCGGCCCATCAGCTTTCACTTCTTTTACTGGCTATTTCATTTGCGTGTTTAGTGTTGTTATTTAAATTTAATAAAAGCATAGTGGGGGTTAAGCAAT
>NZ_JAWJYL010001008.1:0-240 GCF_046566945.1 Cobetia sp. SIMBA_158 | reverse complement strand
AATATCTAAAAATGACAGGTCAAGGAGAATACGATCCCACGCTCTTACAGATGACTTTTAACCGCTCTCGAATGACAAACGAGCTTGAGCAGGTTCAAATGGCGAATCAGAGCACAGATTTAAGCCGTGAAACACGTATTGCAAATCATCCGTGGGTAGATGATGTAGAAGCGGAATTGAAGCGTATTGAGGCAGAGGAAGCCGAATACAGAAACAGCATGCCGCCGTTGGCCTGTTGGA
>NZ_JAWJYL010001007.1:0-240 GCF_046566945.1 Cobetia sp. SIMBA_158 | reverse complement strand
AACCTTGATTACTGACATAAATATTTGCTGGCGGTGCATCACGCAGCGCTTTGCCGCCCATCATTAATATTAGCACTAGCAAACCTAAGACCAGTACCATAAATAGATACTTTACCGTTGCCGGTATTTGGATCTTAGATTTTCGGCGACCGGCTTTATCACTCATCAAGTCAGTTACCTCGTTGACAGTTTGAGCCATAACGACCTTTGTCCCTATATTTGCATAAAACTGATCATGCT
>NZ_JAWJYL010001006.1:0-240 GCF_046566945.1 Cobetia sp. SIMBA_158 | reverse complement strand
ACGCACGCTTTTTTCCTCAACCCTTCGCACAACGAAACCCCGCGTACACGTATTGATAACGCGGCTGAAACCAGTTGCGGAACGTCGGCCGCTGCATGCAGCCCGCGGTGCGCGCGGAGCCGCCTTTCATCGCGTAGTGCTGGCCGTCGAAGAAGTTGGCCGAATAGCCTTCGTAGAACGGAAACGGCGTGAAGCCGCGCAGCGGAGCGAACACCGTCGAGGTCCATTCCCAGCCGTTGC
>NZ_JAWJYL010001005.1:0-240 GCF_046566945.1 Cobetia sp. SIMBA_158 | reverse complement strand
ATCATTTAATGGTCTTTTTTTATGTTCATTTATAGTGTATTCCACTTGCATGTTCCTTCAGGGAATACGCAGCTAAACCTAATAAAAGTATCGGAAAATCCTATAAATATCAGCTAATATATTGGGCTATCGTGTGAAAACAGTTGCATATTCCCTAACTCCACACATACATCTAGCTAGAAATACAGGCAGTTAATTTGATTATTAATATTCAATACTTGAATCAGTGAGGTAATAAAT
>NZ_JAWJYL010001004.1:0-240 GCF_046566945.1 Cobetia sp. SIMBA_158 | reverse complement strand
AGCATCTGGCGGATCTGGTGCTTCATCCCGAAGAACACGCCCTTCGCGTTCACCGCGAAGCTCAGGTCGAGATCGGCTTCGTCGGTGTCGATCAGCGCCTTCATCGGCGGCGCGATGCCCGCGTTGTTGATGCCGACGTCGAGCCGCCCGAAGCGCTCGACCGCCGCCTGCACCAGCGCTGCCACGTCAGCTTCGACGCGCACGTCGCAGTGCCGCGCGATCACGTCGGCGCCGGCGGCG
>NZ_JAWJYL010001003.1:0-240 GCF_046566945.1 Cobetia sp. SIMBA_158 | reverse complement strand
CTTGTTGGTCTATCGGTTGCTTTACTGCTTCACCTCTTGACCCTTCACGCAACCAATTTTTAGCTATATCATCGCTGTTTTGACTGTGCTGCTGATTTTGTAAATTATACCAAGCCAAATCATGATGCAAGCTGACCACGTCACCCATAATGAGGAGGGCAGGCGTTGGTAATTGTGCTTGTTCTTGTTTGGCAACAATCGTTGCAAGCGTACCTGTCAATACTTGCTGATTGGGCATAC
>NZ_JAWJYL010001002.1:0-240 GCF_046566945.1 Cobetia sp. SIMBA_158 | reverse complement strand
ACATTACAAATCACATCGCCCGCCAATGCCGGACGATCTGCGTGCACAAATCGAACCCTTGCACGCGATGGTTAAAGCGATGGGACTGCCGCTGCTGGCGGTTTCTGGCGTAGAAGCGGACGACGTTATCGGTACTCTGGCGCGCGAAGCCGAAAAAGCCGGGCGTCCGGTGCTGATCAGCACTGGCGATAAAGATATGGCGCAGCTGGTGACGCCAAATATTACACTTATCAATACCAT
>NZ_JAWJYL010001001.1:0-240 GCF_046566945.1 Cobetia sp. SIMBA_158 | reverse complement strand
GGCTGATAGGCCATCGGCTTGGCCATGAAGGTACCGTACATACCGTGACGCAATGCCGTCTCGCGTAGCGTGCGCTTGAACATCACGCCCTGATCGGCCAGCGCCAGCGGGTCACCATGATCGAAATTGACTTCCATCTGCCCGGCACCCTCTTCCTGGATCAGGGTACCGAGAACCAGCCCAATCGCCTCGCAGTAGTCACACATCTCCCCGAAGAGCGACTCGAACGCATTCCCTGCA
>NZ_JAWJYL010001000.1:0-240 GCF_046566945.1 Cobetia sp. SIMBA_158 | reverse complement strand
CAAAGAAATTGCAGAATTACGTGCCAAAATTGAACGCGTCCCTTTTATTGACACCTTCGATTTACGTTACAAGAACTACGAGAAGCGGCCCGATCCCTCCAGCCAGGCAGTGATGTTTTGCCTGATGGACGTTTCCGGTTCAATGGATCAATCCACTAAAGATATGGCTAAGCGTTTTTATATTCTGCTGTATCTGTTCCTCAGCAGAACGTATAAGAACGTGGAAGTCGTATACATCCG
>NZ_JAWJYL010000999.1:0-240 GCF_046566945.1 Cobetia sp. SIMBA_158 | reverse complement strand
CCTTCACGTTGCAAGCGCATCACTAGCTTGTCCAAAGTATCAACAGCGCTAACATCCCAGAAATGTGCTTGGCTTACATCAATCTATATTAGGCAATACCATCTATCCCAAATTCGCTGAACGTTTAAACGGTGGTGTTTGCTTTGCCAAAGGTCAAATTTTACGCCTTGCGATTATGTTTTATGGTTTTAAGCTAACCATGACGCAAGTTGCGAGCGTCGGTATGCCAGCGATTATGAC
>NZ_JAWJYL010000998.1:0-240 GCF_046566945.1 Cobetia sp. SIMBA_158 | reverse complement strand
AGTTAAAGCTAAGCTGGTTGCTTAGCTGTTAAATTAATTACCTAAAACCTAAAGTTAGAAAGGTTACTTATGTAAGGGCTACTTACTGGCATATAAATGGTATTCGCTCAGTGTTAGCCGGCCGTCTTTATCTTGGTCGTAACGAATAAACTTAGACCACAAGACGGGGTCTATTGAGGCTTCAGAACGCGTTAAAAATCCGTCTTTGTTTCGGTCTATTTTTTTAAACTGGTTGTTAAT
>NZ_JAWJYL010000997.1:0-240 GCF_046566945.1 Cobetia sp. SIMBA_158 | reverse complement strand
AGTATTCGAAAAATATCAACCGGACTTTATCATGCATTTAGCTGCAGAGAGTCACGTTGATCGCTCAATTGATGGCCCAGGTGAGTTTATTCAAACAAACGTGGTAGGTACATACGAGCTGTTAGAAGCCGCACGTAGTTACTATACAACCCTCGTCGATAGCAAAAAAGCCGATTTTCGCTTCCATCATATTTCAACAGATGAAGTCTATGGTGATTTAGGTGAAACTGGTTTATTCAC
>NZ_JAWJYL010000996.1:0-240 GCF_046566945.1 Cobetia sp. SIMBA_158 | reverse complement strand
CACGTAATACATACGAAAACGCAATCAGTTCTGCAATCACAAAATAAAGCTCTTTTGGAATCTCTTCACCTAATTCGAGGTGCGATAAGGTTTTAGCTAAATCGGGATCTTCGTGGATCATGATCCCTTTTTGTTTTGCTGCAGCGATTATTTCTTCCGCCAACTCCCCAAACCCCTTAACGCTCACTGAAGGCGTGCTTCCTGCTTCGTATAAAAGGCCAATTGCCGACTTGCTCTTAG
>NZ_JAWJYL010000995.1:0-240 GCF_046566945.1 Cobetia sp. SIMBA_158 | reverse complement strand
CATCGAGAAGTGAGCACACATGCTAATGTACTAACATCAGAGAACCCCACTAACCACTTAGGTTTAGCCGTTTTCACTATGTTAAAGTCAATATATTGCAAAACGTCTAGGGCAAGCTCTCCACCCCATGGGGGCATAATTGCCGCTATATTATCGTCGGTAAGAAAGTGCATTAGCTCTAAAGCTCGATCTTTAGCGCTGATATTTTGCCTTACACTGTCACCTTCAATTACTTTAAAC
>NZ_JAWJYL010000994.1:0-240 GCF_046566945.1 Cobetia sp. SIMBA_158 | reverse complement strand
CTCTGCGAGATAACCCTTTCCCACGGTAACTAGGGTTTACATAAAGGCGTCTTACTTCTGCGTAAGATGGTTCCCCTGATTGCATTACAATTGCCCCACAAGCAACAATCCCGTCATCATTTTTTAACCCAATGGCATAAACGTTAGGTTTATCTAGTTCGCTTAAGGTAAGTGATTGCGCGGTAGCTACAGGGTATAAAGAGTTTATAAGTCGGTCGATATCAGCAAAAACATTAATCA
>NZ_JAWJYL010000993.1:0-240 GCF_046566945.1 Cobetia sp. SIMBA_158 | reverse complement strand
CTTTTGGTATTCAATCCTTTACTGTATTGATCACGATTTTTCTTTTAACGGTGTTTATTTATTTTATCTATAACATGTATAAAATGAGCCAGTTTTTAACGATGTCCGGAACAGTGGGTCTATTAGTTTATGAAATTCTATTCTGGTCGATTTTAATGACACTTATTATGTATGTCGTTTTAAAACTTTTTAATGGAATATTGGCAAGTTTGCCTTTTGCAAATTAATAATAATGAAACA
>NZ_JAWJYL010000992.1:0-240 GCF_046566945.1 Cobetia sp. SIMBA_158 | reverse complement strand
ATTAAGAGTGCTATTATTCATACTATGACTTTACCTAATATACAAACTAAAAGAGCCGATTTAAAAAACTATGGCTCAGGCAGTTATCTTGCGAGCGATGTCACTGTCCTACTCGATATGGTGGATAAGGACGCGGTTGCTGATGTGCCAGTCAGTCAAAAAGAAGCGCTTATCCAAAGCGGACAACGCCATTACTCTGACATGCTGACTTTAGAGCAAGCACCTACTGCAATGCATGAG
>NZ_JAWJYL010000991.1:0-240 GCF_046566945.1 Cobetia sp. SIMBA_158 | reverse complement strand
AGCGCGAAAACCCATTTTTTGTAATGCTAACGTTTTCTTCTCCGCACGCGGAACTAGCGGTGCCTGAAAAATACAGTAAGCAGTATTCTTTTGATGAAAAACCTTATTCAGGAATGTCCACTGGTACGCCAAGCGATAAATACGCAGCTTATTATCCAGAGCCAGTAAAAAAGCCTAACGCTACATTAGCTGGTATGGTAAGCGCGCTTGACGATTATGTTGGCCAGATTACAAAAGCAC
>NZ_JAWJYL010000990.1:0-240 GCF_046566945.1 Cobetia sp. SIMBA_158 | reverse complement strand
ACCGAGGTCAACCGGATCCTGCGCGAGGCCGCCACCAGCGGTCCGCTCAAGGGGCTGTTGGCTTACACCGAGCTGCCTCACGCCAGCTGTGATTTCAATCATGACCCTCATTCGGCGATCGTCGATGCCAGTCAGACCCGTGTTTCCGGCCCCCGGCTGGTGAACATCCTGGCCTGGTTCGACAACGAATGGGGCTTTGCCAACCGCATGCTGGATGTTGCAGGTAATGTCCTGCAACAT
>NZ_JAWJYL010000989.1:0-241 GCF_046566945.1 Cobetia sp. SIMBA_158 | reverse complement strand
CTTATCATTTTCGTCAAGCTCTACGCGAATACCTTCTTGGGCAAAATCGAGCGGATGAATATTGGGGAAAAACGACGCATCCAGATAGACAGCAAGCAAGTTAAAATAGTCGTTTTTGTTTTGCGTCGCGTATGGATAGGACGTCCAATCAGAGGCGGTCATCGCATTCATAAACGTATTTAATGAGCGTTTAATCATTGAAAAGAACGGATCACGTACTGGAAATTTGTTCGAACCACAT
>NZ_JAWJYL010000988.1:0-241 GCF_046566945.1 Cobetia sp. SIMBA_158 | reverse complement strand
GTGGCCGCTAAAAAAGATTTCATCCTTGTAAATAAGGATTGATAATAAAGGAAAAGAGAAACATTTGATGAAGCGCCCAAAATAATCTTTTAAATTCACTAATGGTATCCTTTCAAATAAAAAAAACTGTGTCTGTGCTTATTCGTGTCATCTTCCGAACTTTACGTAAGATAAATATATAATAACAGGAACATGAAAATCGCCATAGTAGGCTATAAAAAAGAAGAAAGGCTTTCGCAGG
>NZ_JAWJYL010000987.1:0-241 GCF_046566945.1 Cobetia sp. SIMBA_158 | reverse complement strand
TCCGAATCCCGGGGACCACTTCACCTGAGCGTCCCTGTGGGCCTCGTGGTGGGATTTTACTTCGGGGGCGGTATGCCAGAAGGGGTCATCGAGAAATTCGCTCAGAAGCGCAAATTGGCGTCATGACACGAAGAAGCCACCCAATTGGGTGGCTTTATTTTATCTAAAGGCGTGGGCGTCCACGCGTACGTCCATGAAGTCCACGAATACCGTTCTGTAATCCAAGCAGGTAGGTGGGAGT
>NZ_JAWJYL010000986.1:0-241 GCF_046566945.1 Cobetia sp. SIMBA_158 | reverse complement strand
ATCCTGGGCGCCGAGAGCTTCGGCTCCGGCACCGCGCCGATGGTCGCGCTGGCCTGCAAGTACCTGCGCATCTGTCACCTGAACAACTGTGCCACCGGTGGCGCGACCCAGCACCAGGCGCTGCGTGACGAGCATTTCCGCGGCACCGTCGAGAGGGTCAAGCACTACTTCCGCGTCAACGCCGAGGAAGTGCGCGAGCTGATGGCGCTGCTGGGCGGGCGTCAGATCACCGACCTGATCG
>NZ_JAWJYL010000985.1:0-241 GCF_046566945.1 Cobetia sp. SIMBA_158 | reverse complement strand
CTCGGGAGCAATGCCATTTGTCACGTACTCATCATCACCACCGCCAATTTCTACTTTTTGGTTACTTCCCCCAAATATCAGCACAACAACAACCAGCATTCCCACAAAAAATACGACTGGAAGAAAAGTAAAAAAAGCCGTCAATAGCTTTTTCATGACCCACTACCTCCTCGATCACTTTTGCTTTGACGGCGCTCTATTTGATCTAATTCAATTTTTACGTGTTTTGGTTGTTGTTGAA
>NZ_JAWJYL010000984.1:0-241 GCF_046566945.1 Cobetia sp. SIMBA_158 | reverse complement strand
CGCGGATAGGCTGCACTGATGGCCTCGGTCAGCCCCTTCAGGCCATCGACCACGGCGATCAGGATGTCCTGGCAGCCGCGCGTCTTGAGTTCGTTGAACACCTTGAGCCAGAACTTGGCGCCCTCGGTCTGCTCGATCCAGAGGCCCAGCACGTCGCGCTGGCCGTCGGCCTGGATGCCCAAGGCCAGATAGACGGCCTTGTTGCTGACCACGCCGTCGTCGCGGATCTTGACCCGCAGCG
>NZ_JAWJYL010000983.1:0-241 GCF_046566945.1 Cobetia sp. SIMBA_158 | reverse complement strand
GTACGCGCTGATGGTAAGACACTCACCTGTGAGCCAGCTGATGTACTACCCATGGCACAGCGTTATTTTTTATTTTAGAGTTTATGATGCACGTTTATAGGATTTCTAGGACAGACAGTGAGCCATAAACCATGTATGCCAATAGTCAGTTGGTTTCTTGAATGAGATCGTGTCTTTATTCCCAACATTTTTACCATCAATACTATTGACCTATAGTTTGAGCAACAACAGCCAGAGAATA
>NZ_JAWJYL010000982.1:0-241 GCF_046566945.1 Cobetia sp. SIMBA_158 | reverse complement strand
CTTGATTCAAATAATAAGCAACACCTTCGAGCATTTGATCCCGCTCTACAGCATGTTTATCAATCATCTTTTGAAGGATGGTTGTATCGGGTAGCTTGTCGGATGTTTCTGCGCTGTCCTCGATGATTTTGAGCAGCTCTTCTGTATGTGTTGGTGAAGTTGGGTACATCTATTATTCCTCCTCTCTATACCCTTGTTCAAACATGTGATCCATGAGCGTATGTGTCATGTTTAACGCCTC
>NZ_JAWJYL010000981.1:0-241 GCF_046566945.1 Cobetia sp. SIMBA_158 | reverse complement strand
ATCAGGCTCGAATTTGAACAAAAAGGATACTACGGTATCCTTTTTTTATGCCTCAAATACTCTTAAGCAGTATAAGAACCTTCTTCGCCGCCAGTATGTGAAAGGCTTAGTTATACGTTAAATGAACCCTTAAAACTTCTGCTATTCAATTTCCTTTGTATATCTAATTTTCAATAAGATGAATAAAATTCATCTTATGTTTAAATTGTATCGTTTTTATTCATGTTTAGATTTCGGTATG
>NZ_JAWJYL010000980.1:0-241 GCF_046566945.1 Cobetia sp. SIMBA_158 | reverse complement strand
GCACCGCGCGCGACCCACTGCGCCTGCGCGATCACGCGCTGGTTCTCGATCCGGCGAATCTGCACCTGCTGGCGCCACAGCATCCCCGACACGAGGATCGCCGACAGCGCGACGACGAGCAGCGCGGTGATGATCGCCGCGCCGCGCTCGCGGCGGGCTTGTGTGCTTGCGGGCGTGCTTGCGGGCGGGCGGGCGGCGAAGCGGGAACGGTGAGGGCGCGCGCGCATCGTCATTCCCCGAC
>NZ_JAWJYL010000979.1:0-241 GCF_046566945.1 Cobetia sp. SIMBA_158 | reverse complement strand
ACCAAATTCGTACCATTCGTCAGTCCATAACATTTGCTGTGGCATATGATTTAAACCAATAAAGCTAGTATTAGCCACTTTACTTAAAACTGCAGTTTGAATAACTGGGTGAATACTAAAAGAGCGCCCTACTAACCTTTGATACCACGGCCAATCGTACTCAGTATCAGACGCACTATGAACTCCAACAAACCCCTTTCCAGATTTTATAAATCGCTCAAATGCTTTTTGCTCTTGAGTG
>NZ_JAWJYL010000978.1:0-241 GCF_046566945.1 Cobetia sp. SIMBA_158 | reverse complement strand
AAACAACGGGTCAGATTATTAGCGTTGATGGCGGTCTGCACGAAGCATTCTTACGCTAGGGCTGCACTTTTTAGAGCGCTTTTTAAAAGCGCTCATTTATAGACTGATAAAATACACAAAATAAGAATTAGGAATAAGTTATGACACAACGTATTGATAAATCAATAATATCTGATGAAAATGCCCAGTTATTAAGCGACTTAAATGAAGATTACCAAGCATTAGGTAACAAGCTTGCTCG
>NZ_JAWJYL010000977.1:0-241 GCF_046566945.1 Cobetia sp. SIMBA_158 | reverse complement strand
CGACCACGCTTGTGCACGTATTCTTCGGTTAAGTTAATACCTTCAAAAAATACCGATACATTTTCGGTAATGTCATAGCTGCCGCTAGCATCAAGTTGTGCGTAATCTTCTACAATGGTTACACCATCGCCATTTAGCTGTGTTAGTGACTGTACAAAGCTATCGCGCCAGTTATAAGCTAAACGCGCTTGAAATGGGCCATTCTCATAAAAGCCAACCACATTATAAGAGTCGCTTAAGC
>NZ_JAWJYL010000976.1:0-241 GCF_046566945.1 Cobetia sp. SIMBA_158 | reverse complement strand
CCACATAGTCGAGATCATCGGCACCATCGGCGGCGGAACCCGAACGCAGGTTGTCCTCCCCGACGGCCTCGAGCTCGACATAGGTGCCCTCCTCCCCGGCATCGCCCTCTCCCGGATCGGCCAGCGTTTCCAGCGTCTGCCCGTTGAGCGTCAGGGCCCGGCCCTGGCCATCATCGTCGCCTGCATTCGCGGCCAGGTCGACACGATAGAGCCCGCTGCTGTCCCCGGTGAAGTAGAAGTC
>NZ_JAWJYL010000975.1:0-241 GCF_046566945.1 Cobetia sp. SIMBA_158 | reverse complement strand
GTATTTATACCAATATTACAGAGCAGCGTGCCAATGAAGAACAAGCCAAAATACTAGGTGAAGCATTTAGCCAAATAAACGATTGGTTACTGATTTTAGACGATCATTTAATGCCATTTTCAGCAAATAATAGTTTTATAAGAACGTTCTCTGATTCAGAGGAATTTACAAATATTAGCCCGAAACTATTTATAAAGTCTATTGGTAAAGAAAACTGTAAAGAGTTCGCAAAAATACTTAA
>NZ_JAWJYL010000974.1:0-241 GCF_046566945.1 Cobetia sp. SIMBA_158 | reverse complement strand
CCCAAGAACCACGCGGCCTGGCACTTCACTGGCCCTCCTCCTCTCCTATCGCGATCTCATATGAGGCACCACCTCCTCTTCCCTTCTCTCATTGAAGATTGTATAAAATATAAATCATCCAAATGAGCCGCAGCGTGCCCTCGTTCCGCCACAACAACTCTAAAGGTGTCCCAGGAAGCGTGTGCATGTCATTGACTCGCATACTGCCGGTCAGCCGACGCTCCTGGTGCTTGATGGGTTC
>NZ_JAWJYL010000973.1:0-241 GCF_046566945.1 Cobetia sp. SIMBA_158 | reverse complement strand
GCGCCCTTTCCGCTGCCAGTCTCGGCGGCGCGACCGCCGCTGGCCTGTCGCTGGCCTTTGCCATGCCGGCCGCCGCCAGCGATGCACAGTCCGACAGCACCCTTTCGCGCGTGCAACAAGGCCAGGTGCTGAAGGTCTGCACCACCGGTGACTATGCGCCCTTCCGCCACCGTGAAGACAATGGCGACTTCGCAGGCATCGACATCGACATGGCCGCCTCGCTGGCCAAGAGCCTGGGCGC
>NZ_JAWJYL010000972.1:0-241 GCF_046566945.1 Cobetia sp. SIMBA_158 | reverse complement strand
CGTTGCATTTTCCTCATAGCGCGTATTTTTTATTTCTGCTAAAATACTTGATTTTAATTCTTCATTCATTAATAGTCGATAGGCAATTCGATTATAAAGTACACAGGCTTCACTAGCTAAATCATCGTAATGCGTCATTTTGGATTGAGCAACTGAAATTTCTTCGATTTTTTCAAGTTGTGTATATGCTAATGCAATCGGTAAACAGCGCATTAAACTACCATTACCTGCGCTTTTTCCA
>NZ_JAWJYL010000971.1:0-242 GCF_046566945.1 Cobetia sp. SIMBA_158 | reverse complement strand
CACGGGTTTGAAAGTGTGTTTGTATTGTTTCTATAGCATCGTTTATACGTGACATAGAAATTGCAATATCCACTAAAACAGTGTCTTTAATATGGCGTTTACTTATGGGTTTGTCGGCAACAAAAATCGCAGCCTCAATGATTTCAACCAACTGCTCATCACTAATTCGCCGCCCAGCCATATACACTCTTAATAAATAAAAATACACAGCCATCTATTATGACAGAACAACCACTAACTAG
>NZ_JAWJYL010000970.1:0-242 GCF_046566945.1 Cobetia sp. SIMBA_158 | reverse complement strand
CGGCTGGGCCTTCCTGCTGCATTCGCCGGGGCCGTCGCTGATCTGGATCGGCCTCGGCGCCTACATGCTGTTCTCGTCGGCGCGGCGTGTGATCCAGAATACGCTCAACCGCTTCATTCCCGCCGACCACGAGCGAGCGGCCTTCACCAGCATCCAGAGTGCCGTGCAGCATATGAGCTCCGCCGCCGGCAGCTATGTGAGCGCCGGACTGTTGGTCAGCACCCCGAGCGGCGCGTTGGAAG
>NZ_JAWJYL010000969.1:0-242 GCF_046566945.1 Cobetia sp. SIMBA_158 | reverse complement strand
AGCTCATTTACTCTTTGAGCAAGACAAAGCCATTATTAGCATACCTGTAATTAATCAACAGGGTCAGCCAGTGGGCCTACTACATAAAGACCAACTTACCGAGGTATTTGCAGCACCCTATGGTCATGCTCTTTATGATAAGCGCCCTGTTATAGAGTTAATGGATAAACAACCCCTGATTGTTGCTGAGGGCCAAAAGCTAGATACGGTGAGTAAGCAAATAACTGAGCAAGACTTCGATA
>NZ_JAWJYL010000968.1:0-242 GCF_046566945.1 Cobetia sp. SIMBA_158 | reverse complement strand
GCGTGTAACGCACGTCGATATCGAACGGAAACACGGCCGTCGGGCGCGAACTCACGCTGACTTCGGCGCGCTCGGGCGTGTTCGCCACCACGCTCACCTGCGCCTCGCCGGGCCGCATGCGGAAATAGCCTTTCTTGTCTTCCTTGTAGCCCGGCGGCACGACCGCAACGTCGGCGTTCGCATCCCAGTACATGGCTTTTTCCGGGTCGTTTTCGAAGTCGTCGCCATGCGCTTCGTAGGCC
>NZ_JAWJYL010000967.1:0-242 GCF_046566945.1 Cobetia sp. SIMBA_158 | reverse complement strand
CTAGCGCCTCACTTTGCTAAGCAGCTCGACCAGTTAGTTGTACTTTTAAACAACCAACCTCAATTAGCGCTTGATTTAAGTGGCTTTGCCGACCAACGAGGAGATGAACAGGCTAATTTTTTACTGTCTAAAAAACGTGTAAATGCAGTGCAAAGTTATTTAATAAAACACGGCGTTAGCCACAAACGTTTAAGTACGCAAGCCTTTGGTGAACAACACACATTGGCAAATAGCAATACCAC
>NZ_JAWJYL010000966.1:0-242 GCF_046566945.1 Cobetia sp. SIMBA_158 | reverse complement strand
CTGATTAGCCATGACCCTTATGAAGAAATTCGCCGTGCCAATATCGATGATGTGGTTGGTCTGATTGAGCTGCTGTCGCCTCTAGAAGAGCAAGGCATCTTGGTCAGTCGTTCACGCGAGCGCTTGGAGCAAGAGATTGATAACTATAGTGTGATTGAGCGTGATGGTATGATTTTGGGCTGTGCAGCACTGCACACACTAGATTCAGAATCAGCGGAAGTTGCCTGTGTTGCCGTACGTCC
>NZ_JAWJYL010000965.1:0-242 GCF_046566945.1 Cobetia sp. SIMBA_158 | reverse complement strand
ATTAGATGGAAGCGGGTACCCTAGAGGACTAGTCGATCATGAAATTCATCCTTATGCAAAGATTATTGCGGTGGCGGATGTATTCGATGCAGTGACTTCCAATCGTGTATATCGAAAAAAAATGTTGCCGCATCAAGGAGTTAACATAATTGATTCTGGCAGTGGTACATTGTTTGATTCACGGGTAGTAGAAGCATTAAAACGTAGTATTGCCCATTATCCAAATGGTTCTATTGTGTTAC
>NZ_JAWJYL010000964.1:0-242 GCF_046566945.1 Cobetia sp. SIMBA_158 | reverse complement strand
AAAGAGGCGGTGTGGGCCGATTCCGGCAATTCCTGGCCCTGCACACGTACGCGCTCGGTATAACGCACCAGATGAGGCGAACTGTAGACGCCCACTTTGTACCCTGCCGCCATCAGAATCGACTCCAGCGTACGGCAGGTGGTGCCTTTGCCATTCGTACCCGCAACGGTAAACACAAATGGCGCTGGTTTCAGGACGCCAAGACGCGCCGCGACCAGGCTCACGCGCTCAAGGCCGAGATC
>NZ_JAWJYL010000963.1:0-242 GCF_046566945.1 Cobetia sp. SIMBA_158 | reverse complement strand
CCCCTACCCTATAGATCTTGTAGAAATAGTAACGCTAAAAAATAATACTCAGGCAACGCTTAGGCCAATAAAACCTGAAGATGAGCAAGCCCATAAGGCATTTGATCAATCACTCAATAAAGAAGATCGTTACAAACGCTTTTTTGGCGAGTTACCTCAATTTAACCACGATCAACTCGCTAAAATGACTCAAATTGATTACGACCGAGAAATGGCGTTTATTGTTTGCCAACGCTTAGAGG
>NZ_JAWJYL010000962.1:0-242 GCF_046566945.1 Cobetia sp. SIMBA_158 | reverse complement strand
CCAACGAAACCGTATTAAACGTCTTGCTCGCGAAAGTTTTCGTTTAAATCAACACAACATCGATAACATTGATATTGTGCTTATGGTTAAAAATGGCATTGACGAGCAGTCTAATGAAGAATTAACCAAGCAACTGACCAAGTTATGGCGGAAAATCAACGAACGCTGTAAACCAGGTGCGCCTAAGCCTCCACCCTTTAAGAAACGCCCAAACAAATCAGCTAAATCTAATAAACAAACCC
>NZ_JAWJYL010000961.1:0-242 GCF_046566945.1 Cobetia sp. SIMBA_158 | reverse complement strand
GTTTAGGATAATTATATTGGAAATTAAAGCAATTACAAGACAATATAAAGATATATATAAGATCAGCTCTCAAGAGGCCTTTATGTATCTTCTTTTTTTTATGTTGACCATACTTTTATTTTACATACTCAGTTTATTTAAAATTAAGTTATTAAATGTACAAAAAATCATTTATGTCTTTTCTATTTTCTTATCAATAAGCATTCATAAAAATTTCCTTTACGAATACGTAAAAAATAAAA
>NZ_JAWJYL010000960.1:0-242 GCF_046566945.1 Cobetia sp. SIMBA_158 | reverse complement strand
GTGCCGTCACTGTCTCTGCAGCTATCTCTTCAGCATGTTCGGTATTATAGTTTTCAACATACTGGTTAAATGACTCAACTAGCTCTTCGTTACTAATGCTGTAAGGTGGGATATAAAGACCAGTGCCTGTGATACAAGTCGTCATGATAAGCTTCCTTGTCTACTACTGTGGTGCTTGGAATAAGCATAAAAGTGGAAAAATAATAGCCATTCAAATTCAGTGAATAACTGTAAACTTAAAA
>NZ_JAWJYL010000959.1:0-242 GCF_046566945.1 Cobetia sp. SIMBA_158 | reverse complement strand
CAGTACCGGGCAGTCGTGGCCTACGCCCTCACGCACGGCAATGATCACCTCTCGCATCAGGCGAATCCGGTTGTCGAGGCTGCCGCCGTAGTCATCCGTGCGCTGATTGAAGAGGGGCGACAGAAACTGGCTGAGCAGGAAACCGTGTGCCGCATGGACCTGTACCCCGACAAACCCGGCTTCACGCGCCAGGCGAGCCGTCGTTGCCATGGCGGCAGGCAACGCCTTGATCGCCGCCAGAC
>NZ_JAWJYL010000958.1:0-242 GCF_046566945.1 Cobetia sp. SIMBA_158 | reverse complement strand
ATGGCCATAATATCGATAACGTACTAGAGCGCGCTGCCGATGCACTTCGCTTACCTGAGTGGGATGCTAAAATTGAGCACCTTTCAGGTGGTGAACGCCGCCGTGTTGCTATTTGTCGTTTGTTACTCGAAAAACCAGACATGCTTATTCTTGATGAACCAACTAACCACTTGGATGCAGAGTCGGTTGCATGGTTAGAGCGCTTCTTACATGATTACGAAGGTACTGTTGTGGCAGTAACG
>NZ_JAWJYL010000957.1:0-242 GCF_046566945.1 Cobetia sp. SIMBA_158 | reverse complement strand
GGATCTCGGCCTACTTCATCATCGTGGCCAACTCCTGGATGCAGCACCCGGTCGGCATTGAGATCATCGACGGGCGCCCGCAGATGGTCGACGTCGGCGCAGTTCTGATGAACAACACCGCCTGGGCTGCATACACGCACACGCTCGCCGGTTCTGTAGCCGTCGGCGGCGCATTCCTCCTCGGCATCGCCTGGTACCACCTCTGGCGCCGGCGGGTCGACGGCATCGACACCGTTGACGAG
>NZ_JAWJYL010000956.1:0-242 GCF_046566945.1 Cobetia sp. SIMBA_158 | reverse complement strand
AACGTATCTGTGGCGTATGTACTACCACTCACGCGCTGTCTTCCGTTCGTGCGGCAGAAAGTGCGCTGAATATCGACGTTCCGGTTAACGCGCAATACATCCGTAACATCATTCTGGCTGCGCACACCACGCATGACCATATTGTTCATTTCTATCAGCTTTCGGCGCTGGACTGGGTGGACATCACTTCTGCACTGCAAGCTGACCCAACCAAAGCCTCCGAAATGCTGAAAGGCGTTTCG
>NZ_JAWJYL010000955.1:0-243 GCF_046566945.1 Cobetia sp. SIMBA_158 | reverse complement strand
CAAATCTCCTCGGGCAAAAAGCGCCCGGCCTTCTGCTTCAAAACCTGAAGCCAACATCTGATGAAAACGCTGCTCAATGCGTTGATGGAGCAGTTCACGGCTCGCCGGGGCGATGGCGAACTGATGCACCTGATACGGTAGGGCGTCTCCTGACGTTTGCGTCAGTTCCGTTAAAGTTTTACCCGAAATGAAAAAAACTTCCAGTGCCCGGGAAAGCCTTTGTGGATCATTTGGATGAATCCT
>NZ_JAWJYL010000954.1:0-243 GCF_046566945.1 Cobetia sp. SIMBA_158 | reverse complement strand
CTAAAAACTCCGTAATCCTCCATTGTAGTATTCAAAATCCCTACATCTAAGGCCTTTTTATCTTGGTCTATCAGTTTATATTTTAAAACTGAAGATTTTCGATCACTTAAATAAGAAGAAAGCATATCAAGGGTATAAGCATCTTTCTCTTTATTCCCAGGTACTCTGTACGCAAAAACATAGGCCGGTAATTGAATATTCTGGTCTATTTCCGTAACTTCTTTTTCCTGAACAATAGGATCC
>NZ_JAWJYL010000953.1:0-243 GCF_046566945.1 Cobetia sp. SIMBA_158 | reverse complement strand
AAGGCGGCCTCGAAGGGCAGGAAGGTCAGCATGCGATCGACGGCGCGGCGATTGGTCTTCACGCGCCCCTGACGCCAGGCCCACACGGAGGGGCGGACGTAGTGTGCAGTGGTGATGCCCTGCTTGCGCAGGCGCAGCCCGAGCCCCAGATTGAAGTCCGGGCCATCGATGCCGATCATCACGCCGGGTTGCCACTCAAGGGCTCCGCGCAACAGATGGCGACGCACCTTGATCAGCGCCGGC
>NZ_JAWJYL010000952.1:0-243 GCF_046566945.1 Cobetia sp. SIMBA_158 | reverse complement strand
CAGCGTCAGTCAGGCCGGCGAGGACCTGGAGCTGTCGCCCGCCGTCGCCAGCTCCCACCTGCGCAAGCTCGAGGACAGGCTGGGGGTGCGCCTGTTGCATCGCACCACGCGGCATGTGGCGCTGAGCGAAGAAGGTCGCGCCTTTCTCCCCCATGCAAAGGAGGTGCTGCTCAGCGCCGAGGCCGCGCGGGCTGCCGTCGGCAGGGGCACGACCTCCCCCAGCGGGAGCTTGCGCATCCGCGC
>NZ_JAWJYL010000951.1:0-243 GCF_046566945.1 Cobetia sp. SIMBA_158 | reverse complement strand
CAGGTCGCCAGGCTTGAGCTCGTCGGCCGGAACCAGGCCAATGAGCGGCAGAAAAATCGTCTGCCGAGTGGACGTCTTGATCACGGCGCACCTGCCGTGGTGCTCGGACTCTTCGGCGTGTGCGCCTTCCTCGGCGTCCTCGTCCACGTCCGGGTCAATGTCGAGGATCTGAGTCAGCTGAGACAGAAGCGGCGACATACCTCGACCACGTTACCAACCAGGTACGGCAGCACCTTGTTCTGC
>NZ_JAWJYL010000950.1:0-243 GCF_046566945.1 Cobetia sp. SIMBA_158 | reverse complement strand
ACAGAAGTTTTTGAACACTGTTCACCCTACAATAATGTTTCAGCTGTCTCATAAAGATAGTGATAATGAATCTTCTCGCACTAAAAAAGAAAGCAAGAAGCCACAAGAAGTTGAAGCGCAATTAGTTTTTAATGTAACTTCACCAATCGTTGGCACAATGACTAGATTTAATATTAGAGTTGCTTCATTTATTGGATATAACCCAGGTGAGGAAACTGAGTCTGACAGAAACATGTATCAACT
>NZ_JAWJYL010000949.1:0-243 GCF_046566945.1 Cobetia sp. SIMBA_158 | reverse complement strand
AGTTTTTAACCATGTCTTTTTGACCGTTAATATCTTGGCTAAGGTATTGAGTCCACCACTGTGCAAGTTCTTTATGCTCAGTTTCACCCGCATCAACGCGCAATAATAAAAAGTCGTAAGCGGCTTTAAAGCGCGGTTGTTGCGTTAACCTGTACGCACGTTGGCCTGCACGTTTATCTAAACGGTGCTGGATGTGCCAAATATCGCGCGCACCCAACGTAAAGCGTTTTGGAACTGCAATAT
>NZ_JAWJYL010000948.1:0-243 GCF_046566945.1 Cobetia sp. SIMBA_158 | reverse complement strand
ATATCTAAACTAGCACTGCTTTATTAAACAATCTTTTAACTGTTAGGCAGCTACTCATTAATCTTTAGTTAATGGTAGCTTTTGCGCTTGACCCATCTGATTGATCATATGGTCTAAGCCTTTAACATGGACGCTGCGCTGCGGGCGATAACCCAAGTGACCAGTCCTGAGGCGACCACCAGTTTAATTACCGTGCGATAAGCATTCTTCTCAACCAGTCCAAACAAAAACAAAATCTGTAAT
>NZ_JAWJYL010000947.1:0-243 GCF_046566945.1 Cobetia sp. SIMBA_158 | reverse complement strand
ACCATAAGCTTAGCTTTTACACTTATAACCGCTTTATTCCCCTCTAAAAAATTGAGTTTTACATGTTCGTACTCAGAGTCGACTCTATCACCTACCCCACTAATGCCATCATAGTCACACGTTACAATCAAAGTAGGTACAATTCCGCTTTCATCTATGGCTTGTTTGTTTTTAAGTACATCGATAGGAAAGTCCATTTCGCAGACCTCGTCTTCTTCGCCACTTTCTATTTCTAAAAATAAT
>NZ_JAWJYL010000946.1:0-243 GCF_046566945.1 Cobetia sp. SIMBA_158 | reverse complement strand
CGAAAAAATGCGTTATAATAATGCAGCATGCCGGATAATTTATGATTTGAATTTTCGATTTTATCCACTAGGTCTGCAATGGATAAAGACCGTTGCTCTGAATGTTTGATATAATCAAGCATAAGCTGATGCCGAAAGCACATCAATTGATAATAAATCAGTAAATCCTGATCCTCTTCCATCCGTTCAATTTCTTTTTCTACCTCAGCTTTCAAATCTCTGCATCAGGTACACTGAATTGCC
>NZ_JAWJYL010000945.1:0-243 GCF_046566945.1 Cobetia sp. SIMBA_158 | reverse complement strand
ATTGAATGTGCGCAAATGTACGATGTCATTCAAGTGAACTATGATCCGGCGCTATCTGAAAAAATCATTGAGTCGTTAGAGGCAGAGGGTTTTACATGTGTAGAAGTTAAACAATATGGAGCCGTTTTAAATAGCCCGTGGGATGATGCAGAAGTATTGATGTATGAAGAGAGAATTAAAACAGACAATCCACTATTTATCTATTGTATTGAGAACGTGGTGGCCGAAAAGAATTACCAGGGC
>NZ_JAWJYL010000944.1:0-243 GCF_046566945.1 Cobetia sp. SIMBA_158 | reverse complement strand
CAATGCTAATAACCAATACATCCTAGAAATGATTGTAAACTTAGCCAAACGATTTGATTTTTCGATTATTGTTGAAGGTGTAGAAACACTAGAGCAGTGTGAATGGGTTAAAAAAATAGGTTGTGATGTAGCCCAAGGTTATTACTTTTCAAAACCACTGTTTTTTGACGATTTAACAACATGGTTAAAGCAATATGGAAAAGTTTGATCATAAACTTTCTGTTAGTTTAAATAACAAACAAA
>NZ_JAWJYL010000943.1:0-243 GCF_046566945.1 Cobetia sp. SIMBA_158 | reverse complement strand
CGCTGCAATGCCGCGGGCTCGCGCTCGAGATCTGGATTGCGTTGCACGCATTGGGTGTGAATGCAACGTTCGCCCAGGCCTTCGTATTCGAAGCGCTCATTCAGCTTGCCAGCAGCATTGCGTTTCTCGTGCCCGGCAGTCTGGGCGTACAGGAAGGCAGTTTCGTGCTGATCGGCTCGGTGCTCGGCATCGACGCACCCACCTGCCTCGCGCTCGCGGGCGCGCGCCGCCTGCGCGATCTGC
>NZ_JAWJYL010000942.1:0-243 GCF_046566945.1 Cobetia sp. SIMBA_158 | reverse complement strand
CAGTTCAATATCATATTGCCGTTGCAGATGATGGTTTACCTGGCGGGTTCGCTGAAGCTGGCTGTGAAAACTGAGCGTCATGTCTGCTGCCAGAGCAGCCATGAGCGCCAGTAACATGAGTACAATGAGCAGCGCGACGCCGCGTTGTTCATTATTCATGGTTATTATTCCCGGCCTGCGTCTGAGCTGGCGACTCTTCTCTCGCTAACTGCTCAGGTAATGCAAAACGGCGCTGTAACCCCC
>NZ_JAWJYL010000941.1:0-243 GCF_046566945.1 Cobetia sp. SIMBA_158 | reverse complement strand
AGATCGCTATCCGTTTCCATCAGCAATGGCATGATCTCCTCCAGTGACTGGCTCGCGCGCACCATCTCATTGCCCGCGGGTGGCGTCTGACTGAAATTCTCGCCTGCTTTCACCATGGCCAGCGGTTGTGCCTCGCGCATCACGTGGCCGACACGGATCGCCTTGTAGCGATTGACCCCGCCGATGAAGGATGTGACGGAATCGCCCGCTGGTTCCATGAGAATCTGTGCCGGAGTCCCTTGG
>NZ_JAWJYL010000940.1:0-243 GCF_046566945.1 Cobetia sp. SIMBA_158 | reverse complement strand
ATCGTGGATTGAAGGGTATTACAGAGAAAATGGAAAACGTCCTTGTAGTAAGGACTTAATAAAGTTGGCTGATTGGTTATTAGAGGACGAGTTAAAAGACGTTAGTCGCAGTAAGGTACAGAATACTGAGTATCCTATCTTATCGAAACCACAGATAGAAAGACGTTATCGTGAGTTATCAATGGAACAAGAAATCGTTGATGTACTTTGGTTAAAGAAGTTTAACAATGTACCTACGAAAAA
>NZ_JAWJYL010000939.1:0-243 GCF_046566945.1 Cobetia sp. SIMBA_158 | reverse complement strand
CATAGTCAGCAACTTTGAAAATGTTTGCTTCTGGATCTTTATTGATTGCAACGATTACTTTCGAGTTAGACATACCAGCTAAGTGTTGAATTGCACCCGAAATCCCTACAGCAATATAAAGATCTGGAGTAACTACCTTACCTGTTTGACCAATTTGAAGCGCGTAATCACAGTATCCTGCATCACAAGCACCGCGAGAAGCACCAACTGCTCCACCTAATAAATTCGCTAATTCTTTTAAAG
>NZ_JAWJYL010000938.1:0-243 GCF_046566945.1 Cobetia sp. SIMBA_158 | reverse complement strand
AGCTCGGACGCAAGCCGGTGATCGTCTGGTCGTTCGTGCTGTGTGCGCTGTCGCTGGCGCTGGCGGGCGTCTATCACGCGTCGTCGGTGTATGTCGTCGCGATCTTCTGCTCGCTGTCGCTGGGGCTGATGGCGTCGGGCTTCATCACCGCGTACGTCTATACGCCTGAGCAGTATCCGACGAGCATCCGCGCGTCCGGCTGCGGGCTCGGCAGCGCATGGCTGAAGATCGCATCGTTCGCCG
>NZ_JAWJYL010000937.1:0-243 GCF_046566945.1 Cobetia sp. SIMBA_158 | reverse complement strand
CTTTATGATGCACAGGGTGCCGAGCTTGCGAACCAAGCTGCAATCATTGCAAAAAAAGCGGCTCAAAGTGCAAATAAAAATATACTGGTAGCAGGTTCGCTGCCTCCGGTATTTGGCTCTTACCGCCCGGAGCTATTTGAACGTAAGCGTGGTTTTACTATTTTAAATACACTTTATGAAGCACAAAACGAGAATGTATATTTATGGATTGGCGAAACTATTTCTAGCATTGAAGAAGCACAA
>NZ_JAWJYL010000936.1:0-244 GCF_046566945.1 Cobetia sp. SIMBA_158 | reverse complement strand
CACTTGTTGGCTAAATTGATTTTAGATTTCAACCAACCATTGAGCGCAGTTTACTGCGCTTTTTTTTGTCTGAAACTTCTGTTCGTTAATGGTTTCTTGTTTTGAAGTTTTTGTTTAAAGTGGTGGCTCTTCGCAATTTTAAGGATAGTCATTATGCTTCACACTCCATTAGCTCACTACTTACCTAATGTTAGTAAACTTGTATTTGGATGTATGGGGTTGGGAGGCGGTTGGAATAAAGACC
>NZ_JAWJYL010000935.1:0-244 GCF_046566945.1 Cobetia sp. SIMBA_158 | reverse complement strand
CTAATACGGCGGTTAATATAACTGTGGTCATTTGCATGAGTGTCAATTCAATCCCAAACATTTGACCAATAAAGATCGTTGCGACCCCTTGCATAATCGCCGTCCCATCCATATTGATTGTCGCGCCTAATGGCTGCACAAAGCTAGATATTGGCTCTGGTACTTGCAGCTTTTTTTGAGCAGTTTCCATTGAAACAGGAAGAACTGCACTACTGCTTGACGTACTAAACGCAACGACCATCGC
>NZ_JAWJYL010000934.1:0-244 GCF_046566945.1 Cobetia sp. SIMBA_158 | reverse complement strand
CAGAACTGCTGTATGCCTCGCATGGCGAGCTCCAGCTAAGCCGCCGCCGGGGTCAGGCCATATTCCGAGCCGGGCTGCCAGCTGACCGGATCGCTGCGGCCGAGCAGGCTGCTCTCGGTGGTATTGCGTGGGGTGGCGGAATCGCTCATGTAGAGCCTCTCGGGCCTTGTCCGGCGTCATCCAGATTGATGCCGACGTCCTGCTGTCCGTGCGTCACCGGCGCAGTCAGGACGGCAAGCCAGAA
>NZ_JAWJYL010000933.1:0-244 GCF_046566945.1 Cobetia sp. SIMBA_158 | reverse complement strand
AGTAATGACAGCAGACCCGCGATCTTCGAATCACGCGAGGTGCGAGGGGCTCTGATCGCGCTGACAGAATCCCGGGGTATCCACTGCGACTTTTAGGCACGCCTGACACGTCAGGGGGCGGGAGTGCACAACCGCTGGTCAGAAACGCGAGTCCTTGAGGCTCACGACCGAACACAGGACTTGAGCCTTCCCGTGCATCGCCATGGCGTGCGATGCCAATCACTCATCCCCACTGAGCGCTGAA
>NZ_JAWJYL010000932.1:0-244 GCF_046566945.1 Cobetia sp. SIMBA_158 | reverse complement strand
CACTCAATTTAAATTGAGGATGAAACCTCTATTATTACATTTTCATGTAGGCTGAATTTTTATAAAAGGTTGTAAGCGTCTGTTTTTTAAATTGTAGATTAGTACCCTTGCCTATATACATATCTACCAATTTGTTTTGCTCATCGACAGTTATAACGGCAAATTGACCTTCAAAGTAAATACCTAACTCTTTGTCTTCGTATTTATCATTACTATTTTCTTGCACAATGATGTATTGCGTTAG
>NZ_JAWJYL010000931.1:0-244 GCF_046566945.1 Cobetia sp. SIMBA_158 | reverse complement strand
CGTGGGACGGCCGGCGGATGGGGACGACGCGTGCCTCGATCGGCAGATGACGGGGGTCGCCGAATCGTACCCGGACGCCGCCCCGCTGACCACCGAGCCCGAGTCCTCGGTGCTGCGGCGCGTTGGCGTGTGGTTCATGGGGCTGTTTCCGATCGAATCGCAGTTGTGAAGCGGGCGCTGCGTCCGTCCTGCAGGGCAGATTCGTGTTTTCCCGATCTGTCCCGAAATGAAAAAGGATTGTCCC
>NZ_JAWJYL010000930.1:0-244 GCF_046566945.1 Cobetia sp. SIMBA_158 | reverse complement strand
TCACCCGCCCAGGTTGCCACTTCTTCACTGTGTGTGATTTCCGGTTTGTACAGCACGTAGGAAAGCCACGGCGCAATGATAAGCAAGATAACCCCAACCGGCAGGAAGCAGAGGAACCACTGCAACCAGCTAATCTGGATACCGGCAATTTTGCTGACGAACTCCAGACCCAGCACGTTTGGTGCCGCACCGGTGACAAACATGGACGAACTCAGACTGGTACTAATGACCATCATCCACATCA
>NZ_JAWJYL010000929.1:0-244 GCF_046566945.1 Cobetia sp. SIMBA_158 | reverse complement strand
GCCGCGTCAGGGGCGCGCGGGCGTGCCGCTGCACGTGTCATCCTGAACGCTTCGCAACAGTCTGGGTCGCGCGAGACCGGGTCGCGCTAGACCGGGTCGCGCTAGACCAGTTCGTCGTCCTCGGCGGCGGCCGTCGCGCCCTGATTGTGCTGGTCGCGGCGCAGCAGGTCCCAGCAACTGATGAACAGCGCGGCGATCAGCGGCCCGATCACGAAGCCGTTGATGCCGATGCGCGAAATGCCGC
>NZ_JAWJYL010000928.1:0-244 GCF_046566945.1 Cobetia sp. SIMBA_158 | reverse complement strand
ATTAACGCACGCGCTGGTACTTTGCGCTCTGTAGTAATTGATAGAGATTGTGGTAAATAACCCGCACGAGAAAGGGCAAACACTAAACGGCTGTAACCATAAATAATAGAGAAAAAAGACGCCACCAAGCCCGCTAAACCTAAAATATTAACCGTCGTAGCTAAGCTGCTATTGCCTGTTGCATTAAGCGCATCTACCAGTGGTACTGCACTGGCCCCCATTGCATTTGCACCTGCGGCACCAG
>NZ_JAWJYL010000927.1:0-244 GCF_046566945.1 Cobetia sp. SIMBA_158 | reverse complement strand
CTTGAGCGGACGCTCGTAGCGCTGGCGGATCTCGGCGATCAACTCCTGCTCAGCCTCGACATCCAGCGCGTGGATGATCAGAGGGCGGCCATCCAGCGTCAGATAGGCCGAGACCGTGCCCGGCGGCAGCGTGATGGTGCTCGACAGCAGGGTGATCGGGAACTTCTCCGCAGGCTCCGGCGGATAGCGCATGAAGGCCGGACGGAACTTGGCGCGCGGATTGAGGATCAGGTAGGACACCTGC
>NZ_JAWJYL010000926.1:0-244 GCF_046566945.1 Cobetia sp. SIMBA_158 | reverse complement strand
GAAGGAAAAACAATTTTTCAATTAGGTTTAGCAAGTGATGCTGCTGATAGTGTACCGGTAACTGTCCTCATCCCAAATGAACGGATTATAAAGGATTTTGGTAAAAATAAACCAACTGGTGTTGAACTTTATAATTATTACGCACCACTTTTTGATGAAAGTGCAATTGGTTTTAGTGAATATCATCCGTATGTGGGTAAAATAACAGAACAAAATCAACAAGTCGTTCATACCTTACCAAATC
>NZ_JAWJYL010000925.1:0-244 GCF_046566945.1 Cobetia sp. SIMBA_158 | reverse complement strand
ACAGCTTGCCATGGCCGGTCAGCTCGAGCTCGACGTCCGGCAGCAGCGTGCCGACCTCGAGCGCCTCGACGCGCTCGTCGGCCGTGCGCAACCCGACGCCGCCGAGCGACAGGTTATGCACCTCGAACACGAAGCTCTCGCCGTCCGGCAGCTTGCCGCGGCAGAGGAACGGATCGACGATCGGCGCATCGACGCGGAAGTACTCGCGGCGCTGGATGCACATCAGCACGTCGGGGAAATCGGC
>NZ_JAWJYL010000924.1:0-244 GCF_046566945.1 Cobetia sp. SIMBA_158 | reverse complement strand
AATTTAAACGCTGAATGGGGAGCAGGTAAAACCTACTTTCTTAAGCGTTGGTCACAAGAATTAATAGTAAATTATCCTGTAGTTTATATTGATGCATGGCAGCAAGACTATTCAGACGACCCATTTTTAACTGTAATTGCAGGTATCATCAAGCAGCTTCAACGTCAGGCTAAGTTTAATATAACTATTCCTAAGAGTGCAGTTTCTATGTTTAAGGCTGTTGCACCTGCTATTGCACAAGGCC
>NZ_JAWJYL010000923.1:0-244 GCF_046566945.1 Cobetia sp. SIMBA_158 | reverse complement strand
CGATGCACGCCGCCGGCGCGAGGCGGCGTGGGAATGGCGGGGGTCGGCGCGCGCAGCGGTCGTCGAGACAGCATGCACAGCGGCGCGGCGTCAGACACAAAGGCACGAGGAGCGAAGCGCGAACGCGCTATCGCTTCCCGGGAGGAAATCATGAAAAACAGATTTTTTCATCAGTACTGCTATGGGTTCGGCCGCGGCCTCGCGGTGCTCGCCATCGGCGTAGTGGGCGTGAGCGCGCTTCTGC
>NZ_JAWJYL010000922.1:0-244 GCF_046566945.1 Cobetia sp. SIMBA_158 | reverse complement strand
ATTCACGAATCAGTTGATCCAAGTCTATTGGCAGGCGCTACAATCAAAGTCGGTGACAAAGTCATTGATGATTCGATGCGCGGCAAGTTACAACAGTTAAAAACACAGCTAACTGCCTAATGCCAATCATCAATACAGTCAAATATTGACTGTATGATTATAAGAGCAATTAAGTCAGTGGGCGGGTTATCATAAATTAAAGGAAACAAGGCAATGCAACAATTGAATCCAGCGGAAATCAGTA
>NZ_JAWJYL010000921.1:0-244 GCF_046566945.1 Cobetia sp. SIMBA_158 | reverse complement strand
AATTACTGGCGGCAAAACTGGGTTATCGCCTTAAAGCGGCGGTGTCTAACGATGCCAGCACCGTCAGCGTACAGGACGGTAAAGCGACAGTGAAACACATGGTTTACGGTGGTCTGGCGATTGGCGAAGAACGCATTGCCACGCCGTATGCGGTACTGACCATCAGCAGCGGCACGTTCGATGCGGCTCAGCCAGACGCGTCACGCACTGGCGAAACGCACACCGTGGAGTGGCAGGCTCCGGC
>NZ_JAWJYL010000920.1:0-244 GCF_046566945.1 Cobetia sp. SIMBA_158 | reverse complement strand
ACCAGCAGCGGGCGTGCCCGCGTGGCGGCGGTGTAGCGGAGAGTGGTGACCAGCACCTAATTGGGCAATGGCTGGCGCGCGCTTGGCAGTGCCAGATCATCGGCGAGCACCACGCAATCAAACTCGAGACCCTTGGCGCGGAAGACCGTCCACCGCATGACAGTGGGCAGCTCGCCCGACTGTCCCCGCGAGTGAGCACTGACGCTGGCGGCCTGCAGGTCGCCATCGTGCTTGCGCAGCTCAC
>NZ_JAWJYL010000919.1:0-244 GCF_046566945.1 Cobetia sp. SIMBA_158 | reverse complement strand
GATCCCGTCGAGGCCCATGTCGAACAGGTGCGACACGAACGGCACGAGGTTCGGGATCATCAGTTGCACGAGCAACAGCCCGACCAGCATCGTGACCGGGAAGCCGATCTGGAAGATGCCGATCTGCGGCGCCGCGCGGTTCAGGATGCCGAGCGCGAGGTTGGCGATCAGGAGCGCGGCGACGACCGGCAGCGCGAGCAGCAGCCCCATCTGGAACACGGTCACGCCGAACGCGGCGAGCGTA
>NZ_JAWJYL010000918.1:0-244 GCF_046566945.1 Cobetia sp. SIMBA_158 | reverse complement strand
CGTGAGCCCGCCGCGCTTCGCGAACGGGTGCGTGTTGCTCATCAGGCAGACGATTTCGTCGACGAACAGGTTCGACAGGTGCAGCTGTTCGGGCGGCTCGGGCCAGTTGCCGACGACGATGTCGAGCTTGCCGTCTTCCAGCGCGAGCTCATAGTCGAACGCGGGGCCGAGAGAGTGGAACTCGAGCGTCGCATTCGGCGCGGCCTGGCGGAAGCGTTCGACGACGGTCGGCACGAACAGCACG
>NZ_JAWJYL010000917.1:0-244 GCF_046566945.1 Cobetia sp. SIMBA_158 | reverse complement strand
CATCACTTTGAAGGCGGGAAGTCGGTATTTGAATTATCGGGCAGTACTCACCACGATCACTTAGTATGTTTAAAGTGTGGAAAAGTTGTTGAGTTTGAAGATGAGATGATTGAACGTCGTCAGCTTGAAATAGCTCAAGAAAACGGTATTACTTTAACAAACCACTCTTTATATATTTACGGAGAGTGTGATGATAAAGCTGCATGTAAAGCGTTTAGTGATGCAAATAGTTAGTATATCCTAG
>NZ_JAWJYL010000916.1:0-244 GCF_046566945.1 Cobetia sp. SIMBA_158 | reverse complement strand
CTTCCTGTCGCGTTTTAAAAAAGTTCTGAAAAGGATCGCCGCTTGTTGAAATTCGGTCGAGTACGGATGGAATTGGAAAAAGTTTGGGGCTTAGTTTGCTATTAACCTCATTCCAATAAAGAGGAGTGGCAACATAGCCAAACTCATTGCCTCTTGTAGAGTAAGGTGCGATAATGGTTTTTCCTTCCGCATGCTGTACATAGTCTAAATACAGTTTATTGTTTCGATTCTTCTTAAGACGTTC
>NZ_JAWJYL010000915.1:0-244 GCF_046566945.1 Cobetia sp. SIMBA_158 | reverse complement strand
CAGACATTCTTTCTAATTTATCTATATAGCTGTCCTCTGTCTCATACGGACTTTCTTCTACATACTCTGCTAATCCATCATCAACAATCATCCCGCTTCTTACCCATTCTCGCATCAATTCAATATCCTTTTCCTTCAACGCTTTCTCCTCCTTTATTTTCCCAATCCCTTTTATAAAGCTCTCCTCGTTTTGCCACATAACAAATCTCACTCTCCCCTTTTTATGATGTTGCTTAAATAACTG
>NZ_JAWJYL010000914.1:0-244 GCF_046566945.1 Cobetia sp. SIMBA_158 | reverse complement strand
GTCATTTTTGCATTCATTTTTATGGAAGTATGACCCACAGGACAAATTCTTATGATATATCTCATAACCTAATGATTTTGAAAGCAGCCGGTAAACTTCAAGAGTATGTTACAAAAGCAGACCCATTTGAACTAATTCATGCCTATGTAACGGGAATTAAGCAACAGGATCCCCGAATTATCTCGTCTATTTCACTTCAGCAAATTGACTGGAAAAAGCATCTAGAATCGATTGAAAATATCAA
>NZ_JAWJYL010000913.1:0-244 GCF_046566945.1 Cobetia sp. SIMBA_158 | reverse complement strand
GCCCCACTCGTTATCGTACCAAGCCATTACTTTAACTAGTTTGCCTTCAGCTTTTGTTTGCGTTGCATCAAAAATTGATGACGCAGGGTTGTGATTAAAATCAATAGAAACAAGCGGAAGCTCGTTGTATTCTAAGATATCTTTCATTGAACCTGTTGCTGCGGCTTTCATTACTTCGTTAATTTCTTCAGCAGTTGTTTCGCGCTTAGTAATAAACGTAAAATCAACTAAAGAAACATTAATA
>NZ_JAWJYL010000912.1:0-244 GCF_046566945.1 Cobetia sp. SIMBA_158 | reverse complement strand
CGTTCCTGCTCCCATCCCGCCTCTTAAACCTTTGCCCCATTTATAGACAGCAAAAGCGCCAGAAAGAATGGATTTAAGCGGCTTTAATAAAGTGGCCACTTTTCCAAGGAATGCGAGCGCAAATGCATTGGCGATCAAAGCACCAGCTATTGAGCCTTCCCCAGTAAGAGCATTCAAGTTGATCTCACCGATCTTCTTAGTGATACGAATGCCTAATTGTGCAGGATCAAGTGCTTCTAAAAAT
>NZ_JAWJYL010000911.1:0-244 GCF_046566945.1 Cobetia sp. SIMBA_158 | reverse complement strand
TCCTCGAACAGGACTCGAACCTGTGACCCAATGATTAACAGTCATTTGCTCTACCAACTGAGCTATCGAGGAACAACAAAATATCGATCGATATCAGGGCGATATCGAAACTGACGACGAGGAACTCATCTATCAGCGTCATTTCCGGCATTGGCAGGAAGCCTTGGATTGGCTCCTCGAACAGGACTCGAACCTGTGACCCAATGATTAACAGTCATTTGCTCTACCAACTGAGCTATCGAGG
>NZ_JAWJYL010000910.1:0-244 GCF_046566945.1 Cobetia sp. SIMBA_158 | reverse complement strand
ACCGTCACCGGCAGCTTCACGGTCGCCGCCACTGCCGGGATTGCCACGGTCACCATTGCTGGCGTCGATGCGGATACGCCGGTCGACATCACCAATGCGACCGAGGCCGACCCGGTGGTCATCGAGGGGAGCGAAGGCACCCTGAGCGTGACCGGCTATGACGCCGGCACCGGTGAGGTTACCTACCGCTACGTCGAGGATGGCGAGACCGAGGATCACTCGGGCGGCGACATCACCGACAGCT
>NZ_JAWJYL010000909.1:0-245 GCF_046566945.1 Cobetia sp. SIMBA_158 | reverse complement strand
CCGCATATTCCTGGTCCGACGAACTTGGTTTGATACTGTTCAGCGGAACAAGCGGCTTCCTCTGCTTCACCCACTTATTCTCGCCCGAACAAATCTCGAAGTGGACGCTGTCCGCCACCGGGGCAAGATCGCCGTCCGTTATCCCTGCGTAACCACACACCTGTCCGGCCCTGACCGGATACTCCATTGAGAAGGTGCAATCCAACGGCATCCACCGCTTTTCCGTAGGATGGCAGCAATACATG
>NZ_JAWJYL010000908.1:0-245 GCF_046566945.1 Cobetia sp. SIMBA_158 | reverse complement strand
TGGTCGATATGATCTTCACCTTTGGCAATGTCGTTGGTGACTTAGTGGGTGCCAAAATAGTAGACCAAACCGAGAAAAGAAGTTTCTTCGAAAACCTCTCTGGTGATAAAGTTATAAATCAAACGGACAGTCCAAACTTGGTCACTACCGATACTTAAAATAAAGACATAAAAAACCCTTCATGCTAACTTTTCATAGCCTGAAGGGTTTTTTAATGTGTGACGCTTTTTAGTAATCGACGGTAT
>NZ_JAWJYL010000907.1:0-245 GCF_046566945.1 Cobetia sp. SIMBA_158 | reverse complement strand
GGGACGTTACTCTTCACACAGGTTCGACATGCGCTCGCCGGTCCATGACCACATGATCATCGGGCAGAAGGTGATGGTCCGGACGGCGTTCCGTCCGAAGCGTTAGGCGAGTACCGAGAAGATGGCGATGATCGCAATCACCCTGATGATCACCCCCGAGGCCCTCGCCGCCACCAGTAGCTAGACCCGCGAGAGGTAACGGGAGAGCCCAAAGGCCCGCGACACGAGAAGCAGGGAGCCGGTCA
>NZ_JAWJYL010000906.1:0-245 GCF_046566945.1 Cobetia sp. SIMBA_158 | reverse complement strand
ATCCCAGTTCCATTGAAACGGGTAAAGGCCATGTGTTGGTACTGTATAGCCACCTAAATCGTTTGCTATAAGTGTTTTAGTAGCAAGGTCTGCAAGTGATGAAGCTGTGACTGCATCAATTTTACTGCTGTTTATAGTAGTCATATTGGGTGCTCTTTGTGTGTTATTTTCGATTTATATAATACTAAAGCACTCATTATGGGTTGTAAATGTTTTTTTTCTGTGCTTAAATCCTGTTCGAAGTA
>NZ_JAWJYL010000905.1:0-245 GCF_046566945.1 Cobetia sp. SIMBA_158 | reverse complement strand
AAATCAGTTAAATCCATTTTGTCATGAACATGAGTTTTAATAAAAACATGAGCATTGTGAAAATCGTACATATGCTCTACTAAAGAAGAGATCGTGGTGATAAAGTCATCAAATGTATCTTCTTCAAGCGTTTTTTTGAGATCGAGATTACTATGAACATCAATTGAGATGTAATTATCTCTTTCATCCAATTCTTCTTGGGGAGCTAGCGGATAATCGTGAGTCGTTGCTTTTCTATTTAAATC
>NZ_JAWJYL010000904.1:0-245 GCF_046566945.1 Cobetia sp. SIMBA_158 | reverse complement strand
CGACGCTGGACCAACGCGTCATAGATCTTCGACAGGTCGTCGAGCAGCACCTCCGTCGACCAGCCGTCGGTCACGATGTGATGCATCGTGCAGATGCAGACGTGGCGAACTTCCGAGAGCCTGAGCAGCTTGACGCGGAACAGCGGGCCGGTGCCGAGATCCATCGGCGCGAGCCGTTCGCGCTCGGTGATCGACATGACCTGCGCATCCCGGTCCTCGGCTTCCTGCAAATCGATGACCTCGAC
>NZ_JAWJYL010000903.1:0-245 GCF_046566945.1 Cobetia sp. SIMBA_158 | reverse complement strand
ATAGGAAATATTGCCTTAATAAAACACAGTGCTAATATGGAATTTAAAAAGTCAGACTCGCACTTAAAAAACAAACAAGACACAAAAAAGCCCTGATAAATCAGGGCTTTTAATTTAAAAAACAAGCTTAACCAACAAGCCAATGTGCCATTAACGAAATAATTGGCAATGTTATAAGTGTTCTGAGAATAAATATTACAAACAGCTCAACAATATTTACTGGGATTTTACTTCCTAACAGCAGC
>NZ_JAWJYL010000902.1:0-245 GCF_046566945.1 Cobetia sp. SIMBA_158 | reverse complement strand
CCAAACTGCGTGAAGCACAGATGGCGAAACAATTGGCCCAACTCATGACTGAGATTCAGGAGTTGAAGGGTGGTGAAAAATCATGATATATCCAACAGTTGCGGATATAAAGCAATTTTGGGACTGGCAGTGTTACGGTCCTGAAGACATTGCCTTTTATGTAGAAATCGGTTGGATTAACAAAGAAGATTATCAAGAAATAACGGGAGAACAGTACGAAGCCTAAAAGGGCTTTTTATTTTGCC
>NZ_JAWJYL010000901.1:0-245 GCF_046566945.1 Cobetia sp. SIMBA_158 | reverse complement strand
CCCATTGCTACACAAGATGTTTTAACCCCTTTTAGCCCCACGATTTTATCCAGTTGTTCCCCAGCTAATTCCCATTCCGCCTTCACCTTAAGCCCCAAATCAACAAAAAACGCTTTCGCCTCTGCTAGATTATCAACATTGATACTCACATGATCAATTCGATTAACCTTCATTTCCAAGCCTCCATTTCCAATAGACAATCATTTATACCTTTTTCGTTCCAAAACTAAAGGAGTGATATTTAG
>NZ_JAWJYL010000900.1:0-245 GCF_046566945.1 Cobetia sp. SIMBA_158 | reverse complement strand
ATATCGACGGAGAGAGCACGCGAATGTCGGAGGACATCGGTCGAAGGACGACGACCCAGCAAATGTCGCTGGGGCTGTTTGAGGAAATGTCCGGACAGCCCATCAGCGAGAGCACGCGGGAAATCGGCTTTCAGCGCAATAACGTTTTTGTAGCGATCAACGGGCTCGGCCTGTCGTCGCGGCGTTTCATCGACGCCGCGTATTTCATCGCGGCCCAGGAACCGATTGCGCACGAGACCTACGAC
>NZ_JAWJYL010000899.1:0-245 GCF_046566945.1 Cobetia sp. SIMBA_158 | reverse complement strand
AGGCTTCCTAAATAACATAGCTAGCAAGCCAACTCCTGAATTAATCAAAAATATCTTATTTGCTATACTTATTAAATCATGAATATGATATTCCTTATCAACTAGCAACATATTATCAACTTGCTTCATAGATGATGGAAACCCTGCTTCTAATGGGTGTTTTTTTACTACAATAAACCATTCATGTGGATTTAACTTTTCAACTACATCATTAACAGTTTCAATAAATCCCTCAAACCCATTAG
>NZ_JAWJYL010000898.1:0-245 GCF_046566945.1 Cobetia sp. SIMBA_158 | reverse complement strand
ATAAAAAAACGGAAATTGGCAAAAGAAAAAGAGTCTTTGCAGATAGAACACACTCAGACAATTCGTGAATTGGAAAAAGTAAAACAGCTTATTATTGAAGACCATATTGTGTTAAAAAATAAAGCAAAGGTCTATCTTAATGAACTTCTTTATATAAAAGCCGAGGATCATTATCTACAGTTAATCACTTCTAAAAAGAAGGAATTTGTACGTGGAAAGATATCTGAAATTATTAACGAATTGCC
>NZ_JAWJYL010000897.1:0-245 GCF_046566945.1 Cobetia sp. SIMBA_158 | reverse complement strand
AAAGTGCCTCTTGGCCTATTGGCAGTAGTAAGGTATGAGGTCCGTTTGGTGAACTTTGATTTTTTAAATACCCTTGGTTAATCGCATGTAACTGCTTTGAGCCAATTCCAGACAGCTTAGCAATAACCGAAAAATCGAATTGCTGGCCTATATTCATTTGTGTGGTGAGTGGTTTATAGGCAAGTTTTGGTTGCTTCATGCCTTTTTGTGGATGCTTAACTAAATAACTTAAAGCGAGTAATTTG
>NZ_JAWJYL010000896.1:0-245 GCF_046566945.1 Cobetia sp. SIMBA_158 | reverse complement strand
AGCGCAAATGCTGAAATTCAGGCTTCAGTATTAGACGTAATAAGTGCATTTAATTCCATTGATATTAACCCTAATATTAAAAAGTCCATAACTGACATCCTGAATACAATGGACTTCAGCAAGTTAAGTCCTGAACAGCTTAAGAGCTTTTCACAGCAAGTAGCTGTCATTATGGACTCTCTACAAAAGTCTCTAAACAACGGCAATGGCTCAGAATTTGATAAGCAAACAGCATCACTAAAATC
>NZ_JAWJYL010000895.1:0-245 GCF_046566945.1 Cobetia sp. SIMBA_158 | reverse complement strand
ATTAGGTACTTCTGAGTTTGGCAGCTGGATTGATGGAGAATTAGTTACAGGTAATGGAGACAACATCGATCTGACTAATCCAGCGACTGGCCAAGTATTTCTAATCTATCGTGACGCGGGAAAAAGTATTGTTGCTGATGCCGCTGATGCCGCTATGAAAGCTCAAAAAGTATGGTGGTCAATGACTGCCAGTGCACGAGGTCAGCTAATGTGGAAGTGCGGCATGAAAATACGCGAAGCCGCAG
>NZ_JAWJYL010000894.1:0-245 GCF_046566945.1 Cobetia sp. SIMBA_158 | reverse complement strand
CCCATTAATAGCTGCCATGTTTGACGAAAAAGAACTGGTGTCACTTAAAAATCCAAAGGCTTCGTCGGGTGATAGCAAGTATCATATTGCTATTCCATTGATTGATGTGAACGACACAATTTATGGGGCTATCTTAGTTGAAAAAGTGAAGTTTTTTGCTCTCAAAGAAAACACCCTTACTTTACTTGCCGTTATGGCCGGACATCTTGGTGACCTACTGCGTCACGAAATCACTAATCCAATAA
>NZ_JAWJYL010000893.1:0-245 GCF_046566945.1 Cobetia sp. SIMBA_158 | reverse complement strand
GTCATATTCCGGCGCAGAGGAGGAGGGCTTCGACAGCGGCAGATCCGCCTTGACCTCACCATTGTGCAGAATCAGGAAGCGGTCCTCGGCAATGGTTTCGCCGACGATGGCAAAATCCAGATCCCATTTCTCGAACACTGCCTTGGCTTCGGCCTCAAGCTCGGGCTTCAGCACCATCAGCATGCGTTCCTGGGATTCCGACAGCATCATCTCGTAGGCTGTCATGCCCTCTTCGCGCTGGGGCA
>NZ_JAWJYL010000892.1:0-245 GCF_046566945.1 Cobetia sp. SIMBA_158 | reverse complement strand
AAATGCGACTCCAAAACTGGATACTGCCGCACTACTGGGCCAAATTACATCGGCAAGAAAAAAACAATCAAGTAAAGCATGGTTAGACTTAGTTGCTGGCGCATTTGTTAGCTTATTTTGTATCTATGCATTAGTTTTTGAAGCAACTAGCACTCCTGAGCAAGTGTTATACGCAATTTTAACTCCGTTACCAATTGGGTTTTCAGTATGGGCATTTATTCAGCGCAAAAAGCTAATAAAAACAC
>NZ_JAWJYL010000891.1:0-245 GCF_046566945.1 Cobetia sp. SIMBA_158 | reverse complement strand
CGGGATATGTTCTACAAAAAGCGGTCCTTGTCATTTCGCCTCTTTTATCTTTAATGCAAGATCAAGTGGACCAAATGAGATTATTGAACGAAAAAAGAGTCATTGCGCTCAATTCTTTTTTGAATAAAGAAGAAAAAAATCGAGTCATCCATGAGCTAGAACAGTATCGATTTATTTTTATTTCTCCAGAAATGCTCGTCCAAGGACAAGTGCAGCAAAAATTAAGCCAGATGGAATTATCGCTC
>NZ_JAWJYL010000890.1:0-245 GCF_046566945.1 Cobetia sp. SIMBA_158 | reverse complement strand
CCAATTAGATTATTGCTATAGAATATATTTGAATTTCCTACTTTATCTATTTTATTAAACACTGTAATTATAGGCTTATCTAATACTTCTAAGTCCTTTAATATATCTAAGGTAGTCTCTATTTGAATATCTAGATCCTTATTTGAGGCATCTACAACATGAAGTAGCAAATCTGCATATTTAACCTCTTCTAAAGTCCCCTTAAAAGCCTCAATTAAATGAGTAGGTAGTTTTGATACAAATCC
>NZ_JAWJYL010000889.1:0-245 GCF_046566945.1 Cobetia sp. SIMBA_158 | reverse complement strand
ATAGGCCATTCACCATTAGTACTTATTGAGCCAAAAGTTCAATGTACGATTACTGAAAAATTAACATCAAACAATACAGAGCTTGATTGGTCTGAATTAGAGTTTATTGTGCCTGAACAAGGCTTTTCTAGGCAGCGCCTAGAAATGTGGTGGCGAAAAAACAATATTCACGGAAAAATTTATGCACAAGTGGCGGGGCATGAGGCAATGGTCTCTATGGTTAGCCTAGGATTTGGTGTAGCAAT
>NZ_JAWJYL010000888.1:0-245 GCF_046566945.1 Cobetia sp. SIMBA_158 | reverse complement strand
ATCCCGCTTACGCAATTAAATTTACGATTGCACGTACAAATCCAAGTGGTAGCCCAGGGGACGGCGATATCTTTGGTTCTCAGCAATATGCACCACTATTAGATATTGAAATACCAGTGTAGATATCCCCTTTTCTATATAGATTTTAGGTAGCTACGTCCAATATTGGGGATAGCTACCTTTTTTTATTGAAATGGTCATATCCAATAGATAAAATCCCGAATAGCTCTACTTCACTATTCAGG
>NZ_JAWJYL010000887.1:0-245 GCF_046566945.1 Cobetia sp. SIMBA_158 | reverse complement strand
CCTCGCTATCATTTTGCAGGGCTGGGGTTTTTATTTTGTTTAAACGAAGAAGGTAGAAGGCATAGCAAAAGCTACACTCCTACCTTCATTATATTCTATATCTTTGCAACTAATCCTTTAAATAATTCATAGTTATGCTTCACACCATCATCTAAATCGATTGTAATTTTCTTATCTGCCATATGGTGAAGTAATTCATCATACGCTTTTAACTCATCAATCTTCTTATCAAGCGACTTCAATGC
>NZ_JAWJYL010000886.1:0-245 GCF_046566945.1 Cobetia sp. SIMBA_158 | reverse complement strand
ATAGGTTTCTTAGCAGATGTCATAGAGGAAGACCTTGAGGAGATAATTGGTCCGCTTTCGAAACACACGGAAATTAAGTCGCAAATAGACATGATCCGAGAAAGAGTTATTCGAATGAACGACCTCACCAAGGGGATTATGGAGTTCTCGCGCGTTGGGCATCACGATAGTGACGCTGGAGAGCACTTGTCGGTGAGCAAACTTATCGAAGATTGCGTTGCCGATTTTGAAGTTGATGCCACTAC
>NZ_JAWJYL010000885.1:0-245 GCF_046566945.1 Cobetia sp. SIMBA_158 | reverse complement strand
ACCTCGATACGCACCTCGTCCGAGGCGATCCCGTGCGGGGCCTCGGTTTCCTGCCAGCCCAGTGATTCATTCTCGACGGCTATCGCAACCATTCGCTCTCTCCTTGGCGTGGCAGTCGCGCTGCCTGTTCGTACGCGGCTGATCTCCGTGCCGGGGCGCATCGGCCGCGGATCACGTGGGCGACTGTCATATCACTGTACGGGGACTGTGACGCATCTGTCATGAAGTGGCGCGAACCTGACGTG
>NZ_JAWJYL010000884.1:0-245 GCF_046566945.1 Cobetia sp. SIMBA_158 | reverse complement strand
ATATTATCCGTTAGGACGTTTTCCAACAAACCCTGATTATGCACTCTCATTTATGCAACAAGCTGCTGTTAATTTAGCTTTAAACGACAAAAACGATATCCGTAGTGTTAACGGACCACCAGGAACAGGGAAGACAACATTGTTGAAGGATGTTTTTGCTGATTTAGTCGTACAACAGGCGCTAGCTATGTCAAAACTTTCTAATAAAGTGGTTCAAGGCAGTCTGACCTATTGGAAAAATGCTA
>NZ_JAWJYL010000883.1:0-245 GCF_046566945.1 Cobetia sp. SIMBA_158 | reverse complement strand
GGAACTTACCCGACAAGGAATTTCGCTACCTTAGGACCGTTATAGTTACGGCCGCCGTTTACTGGGGCTTCAATTCGCACCTTCGCTTACGCTAAGCGCTCCTCTTAACCTTCCAGCACCGGGCAGGCGTCAGCCCCTATACTTCGCCTTACGGCTTCGCAGAGACCTGTGTTTTTGCTAAACAGTCGCCTGGGCCTATTCACTGCGGCTTCTCGGGGCTTTAACACCCTAAGAAGCACCCCTTC
>NZ_JAWJYL010000882.1:0-245 GCF_046566945.1 Cobetia sp. SIMBA_158 | reverse complement strand
AGAGAAACATGAAGATTTCGTTGCCCTAAGAAGATACCTCATTGAGTACGGCTTGATGGAACGTACAGCGGACGGAGCAGCTTACTGGGTGAGCGTGTAAAAAAAGAAGAGGTTGAGGCAAAACCTCTGAATATCGGTTTTTTTAATAAATAACGTAGGTAATGGTATTTTACTAACGCTATTTTTGTTTTAAATAGAAAACAAGTGAGATTCCCTATCGCATTAAAATCGTCGAAAAGCGAATG
>NZ_JAWJYL010000881.1:0-246 GCF_046566945.1 Cobetia sp. SIMBA_158 | reverse complement strand
ATCAGAAAGAATGCCTCACGTATTGAGTAGTGATGAGGTAAAAGAACAAGTACAGTATTTTAAAAAGGCAGCCCAGCGAGCTGTAGAAGTAGGTTTGGATGTGATTGAAATTCATGGAGTGCATGGCTATCTTATCCCGCAGTTTTTGTCTCCCCTTTCTAATATCAGAACGGAGGGGTATGGCGGAAGCTTTGAAAATAGAATTCGTTTTTTGATTGACATTGTAGATGCCGTAAATGAAGAATT
>NZ_JAWJYL010000880.1:0-246 GCF_046566945.1 Cobetia sp. SIMBA_158 | reverse complement strand
ATTGAGATAATTTTCTAATAGGAAGCTCTTCTACTAAAAATTGATATTTTTCAGCTATCTGTTTGAGCAAACCGGGGTCATCTATGTAGAATCTGACTACTGGAAGGTGATCTGAATTTGTTTTTTCAATAAGTATAAGACAATGAGTTGTTAATTCTTTCCACTGTTGCAATCTCAAACTACCGCATACACCATAAACCTGCCTGTTTCTATTATCTGTAATTGGCAAGCTATAAATTGTTGGGG
>NZ_JAWJYL010000879.1:0-246 GCF_046566945.1 Cobetia sp. SIMBA_158 | reverse complement strand
ATTACAGGTGGCATATTAAAAACCTACTTATCTTCTTTCGCATTTTCTAAGTTAGCTGCGATACGTTCTGCTGCTGCTTCGCTGTTTTCACTATGATTGTCTTCAGTTTGACCTTTAAGTGCTGCTCCTGCTGAATCAGAACGTTGTTGCTCAAGTTTAGTATCGTTTGGATTAGAGTTTGACATAGTATCTTCCTTAGTTATGGTTATAAATGTTAATTATAAAAATTTGAAATTTAATAGTACT
>NZ_JAWJYL010000878.1:0-246 GCF_046566945.1 Cobetia sp. SIMBA_158 | reverse complement strand
AAGAAGCCTGAACATTATGTAACCTTTTTTGTGTTGATTATTGCCTAATATTAAACGAATAACATTAACATGAAATAAATTTGTTATAAAAATGCCTATTTATATTTTTATAATAAAAATATTATTTTTAATGTTTTTGATAACTTAGCTGAAATATTCAGTGTTTGTAAATGTTCACTGGGGTTGATTTTGACTAAGGCGAGCAATTAACTATTTAACCAAAGTGTTAATAGTATATAATGTATC
>NZ_JAWJYL010000877.1:0-246 GCF_046566945.1 Cobetia sp. SIMBA_158 | reverse complement strand
AGCGTTCGGTGTTCTCGCCATGATGTTCGTCATTTACATCGTGATATCTGACATCGGTAAGATCAAACTAGGCCGCCCAGAAGAAACTCCTGAGTTTTCAGATTCTTCTTGGGCGTCCATGTTATTTTGCGGCGGTATTGGTGCCAGCATTCTTTATTGGGGCAACTTTATAAGTTTGAGCTGGCTGCTCAATATCAGCACCTGTGCCTGTACCACGTGGATAACGTACCGCCGTGCAGCCTGGAT
>NZ_JAWJYL010000876.1:0-246 GCF_046566945.1 Cobetia sp. SIMBA_158 | reverse complement strand
AATGGCAGCAACTGTTTTTCCAGGAACGATATAGCGAAACCACCCTTACCGATAACCCCGATTTCCTCATGTTAGCCAGCGCCTTCGGCATCCCTGGCCAACACATCACCCGTAAAGACCAGGTTGAAGCGGCACTCGACACCATGCTGAACAGTGATGGGCCATACCTGCTTCATGTCTCAATCGACGAACTTGAGAACGTCTGGCCGCTGGTGCCGCCTGGTGCCAGTAATTCAGAAATGTTGG
>NZ_JAWJYL010000875.1:0-246 GCF_046566945.1 Cobetia sp. SIMBA_158 | reverse complement strand
CTTTATACAAATTACCAATGGTTATGCCATTGTTTTATCAAACATATAAAACGTCTCTAAAAGAAGTTGAGCTCATTGAGGGAATCAAGGATTTATTTGAACAATTAAGCCTTCATGGGTATCATATTGCTATTATTTCTTCAAATTCAAAGGATAATATTGAAGCCTTTTTAAAAAGACAACAGATCAATAATGTATCTGACATTCTTTGTTCTAGTCGAATTTTTGGTAAGGATAAAATTATTC
>NZ_JAWJYL010000874.1:0-246 GCF_046566945.1 Cobetia sp. SIMBA_158 | reverse complement strand
GTGTCGGGCAGACGCTGGGTCGCAAAGAGGCGCGCGGGCTGATGATCTCCACTTTTCACACGCTGGGGTTCGATATCATCAAACGCGAGTATGCGGCGCTTGGGATGAAGGCGAACTTTTCGCTGTTTGACGATACCGATCAGCTGGCGTTGCTCAAAGAGTTGACCGAAGGGCTGATTGAAGATGACAAAGTTCTCCTGCAACAGTTGATTTCGACCATCTCTAACTGGAAGAACGATCTCAAAA
>NZ_JAWJYL010000873.1:0-246 GCF_046566945.1 Cobetia sp. SIMBA_158 | reverse complement strand
CTATACCAAGATACATAATTGATGTACTTAAATGTTGCTTTAGTGTTAGCGCTAACATAATTGATTTAATATTGTTAAGTCAAGCTAGTTTTTAAAGTATGCTTTATAATTAACATTTAAGTTTGTTACATAGTTAGTGATGAATTTCAGAAGTCAAAAAATAAATTAAGGGAATAAATTTTAAATTATTGGCGAAAGACAATCTAAATTCATTATATTTTCAAGGGCTAGAGCAAAAGGCCATTA
>NZ_JAWJYL010000872.1:0-246 GCF_046566945.1 Cobetia sp. SIMBA_158 | reverse complement strand
CTTTGCGCTCGCTAACTCTTTGAATGTAGGCATTTCTTTAGCAACATCAGCTTCAGTCCATTTGAAACCACGTGGATGCATAATAAACTTCTTACGATTGATCAGAATGTCCTCACCTTTTAGTGAGTTTCGATCTGTTTCCGTTGGTGTTTTAGGCATTCCCGGAGCATAACCAACAGCACCGCCAGCAAATAGGTAAGTTGTGTACTTTTTCCCGTCACCGCTCGAAATGTCTAAGACTAGATC
>NZ_JAWJYL010000871.1:0-246 GCF_046566945.1 Cobetia sp. SIMBA_158 | reverse complement strand
CGGTCACGCGGTGCACGCGTTGGCGAACCTGGACGACCTTGCTTTGCACCTCGCCGACGCTTCGGCGACGGACGGGGGCGTGTGATGGGCACGCCGGCCAGCACCGTCCGCTCGCGCGCATCGCGCGCTCGCCGGCAGGCGACGCGGCACGCGATTTGTACCTCGATCGTCCGCCATGTCTACGCGGACGTGAAGACGCTGGTCCCCGCACACGCGGCATGGGTCGCGCAAAGCGCCAGCCTCACC
>NZ_JAWJYL010000870.1:0-246 GCF_046566945.1 Cobetia sp. SIMBA_158 | reverse complement strand
ACCAAGTACATCAGTAAAAAACACTTTAGATGAATCTAAATCTGAAACAGTTAAACCTAAATGATCGATTCCACCAACCCAGTTTTTTGCTTTGTTAGGGGTATCGGCAATAGCAGAGGCAGATAAAATCAGTAGAGGAGTAATACTAAGTAGTGTGTGTTTGATCATGGAGTGGCCTTGTTAAAAAGTAAAAGTTAATAACAAGACCCTCTAAAATGCACTTACATAACAAAAAACTGTATTAAC
>NZ_JAWJYL010000869.1:0-246 GCF_046566945.1 Cobetia sp. SIMBA_158 | reverse complement strand
CCTGCATATAAGGTACAGTTAGAAAGAAATCGTCAAATGTTGACTGATGAAGAATTTGATTATTGGAAAACGATGTTTGAAAAGTGGGAATCTGAACTAAAAAGAGATGGGGTTCAACTTCAAGGCGTGATTTTAGAGGCTCACACAGTATAATTCAATTCTAATTAAAAATGGAGGCTTGTGTTGTATGAATACGAGGAAAAAGGCTATGGAAAGTATTATTGAGTTTATTAAGTCCGATGAAAA
>NZ_JAWJYL010000868.1:0-246 GCF_046566945.1 Cobetia sp. SIMBA_158 | reverse complement strand
AATGAAACAAGGCGCTATTTTAATTAACGCCTCTCGCGGCACCGTTGTTGATATTGACGCCCTTGCAGAATCACTTAGCGAGAAAAAGCTAAGTGGTGCAGCAATTGACGTGTTCCCTGTTGAACCTAAATCTAACGATGAAGAGTTTGTATCGCCACTACGCGACTTCGATAACGTTATTTTAACGCCGCATATTGGTGGTTCAACTCAAGAAGCTCAAGAAAATATTGGTATTGAAGTGGCAGG
>NZ_JAWJYL010000867.1:0-247 GCF_046566945.1 Cobetia sp. SIMBA_158 | reverse complement strand
ATCATTTCCCCCGCATTGCGGATAACGACCTCTGCGTCACTGGGCAACTTGATGTCGGCGGCGCACGGTTCGCGTTTCTCGGAGCGTTGCCGATTCTGCTGAGAGCACGCGATCGGCACGCGGGCCGCATCGCAGAGTGGTGCCGGCGACGCGATCCGTCACGGTTTGCCAGGTAGCATGCGTGGCACGATTCATCCAGTCCAGTTCATCCATTCGATGTGTGTCCTCCGCGAGATGGCAGTGCGGG
>NZ_JAWJYL010000866.1:0-247 GCF_046566945.1 Cobetia sp. SIMBA_158 | reverse complement strand
CGGGAACTTTGTCCTCCGCAGCGCCATATTTCGGCTCACGCAGCTTGCGGGCAAAGGCAGTTTTTTTCACCCCTTTCAGACTGTTGGCCTGCGCTTTACTGCGGCCTTCTGCCAGCTCCTCGGCGAAATTAGCGAACAGTACGGTGATCCACAGCCAACCGCTAATGGCCGCGCTAAACAGCGCATTGCCGGGCATCGCACCGCTTGCCATCGCGATGCTAATACAGGTGGTCAGCAGACTGCCGAT
>NZ_JAWJYL010000865.1:0-247 GCF_046566945.1 Cobetia sp. SIMBA_158 | reverse complement strand
AAGAATTTAATTGAATTGTTTTTACCTTGTCCTACCTTGTTACCATTGTAGCTGTACCAAGCACCTGCTTTTTCAACAATTTTGTTCTTAACACCTAAATCAATTAGCTCGCCTTGCTTAGAAATACCTTCACCATACATGATAATAAATTCGGCTTGTTTAAACGGAGGCGCTACTTTGTTTTTAACAATTTTAAAGCGCGTTTAGTTACCAACAACTTAATCACCTTCTTTCACCGAACCCATAC
>NZ_JAWJYL010000864.1:0-247 GCF_046566945.1 Cobetia sp. SIMBA_158 | reverse complement strand
GGTCACCGCGCCTGCCGCATCGTCGGGCAGCCAGTGCGCGTCGCCGTAGCGCTTCGCGAGATAGACGAGGATCGCGTTCGAATCGGCGAGCACGGTGCCGTCGTCGTCGATCACCGGCACCTGGCCGAGCGGATTGAGTGCGAGGAACGCGGGTTCGCGCTGCGCGCCGGCCGCGAGGTCGACGTCGACGATGTCGGACGGCAGCCCGAGCAGCGACAGGAACAGCCGGATGCGGTGCGCATGCCCG
>NZ_JAWJYL010000863.1:0-247 GCF_046566945.1 Cobetia sp. SIMBA_158 | reverse complement strand
ATCTACCCGGCCGTTGACCCGCTGGACTCCACCAGCCGTCAGCTGGACCCGCTGGTGGTTGGTCAGGAACACTACGACACCGCGCGTGGCGTTCAGTCCATCCTGCAACGTTATCAGGAACTGAAAGACATCATCGCCATCCTGGGTATGGATGAACTGTCTGAAGAAGACAAACTGGTGGTAGCGCGTGCTCGTAAGATCCAGCGCTTCCTGTCCCAGCCGTTCTTCGTGGCAGAAGTATTCACCG
>NZ_JAWJYL010000862.1:0-247 GCF_046566945.1 Cobetia sp. SIMBA_158 | reverse complement strand
AGCAACCGCAGCAGCACCAGCACCCAAACACACAATAGTCGCATTTTCGATAGACTTGCCTTGCACCTCAAGCGCGTTCAACATACCCGCAGCAGTTACAATGGCAGTACCGTGCTGATCATCATGAAATATCGGGATACTGCAGCGCTCAATCAATGCTTTTTCTATTTCAAAACACTCTGGCGCCTTAATATCTTCAAGGTTAATTCCGCCAAACGTGTCGGCAATATTAGCAACTGTATTAATA
>NZ_JAWJYL010000861.1:0-247 GCF_046566945.1 Cobetia sp. SIMBA_158 | reverse complement strand
GGATCAGGGTGATAAACCTGTTCCACCGCTGCGCCAGTTATTCTGGCATCATTTACGTCGTCACGGCCTGTGGCATCTGGCGGGCGATGTTATCAGGAGTCTGCGATGTCTGTAGCCCGTAATCTCTGGCGCGTTGCTGATGCGCCGCACATTGTTCCGGCTGACTCCGTTGAGCGCCAGACGGCAGAACGGTTGATTAACGCCTGTCCGGCAGGTCTTTTTTCGCTCACACCGGAAGGTGACTTAC
>NZ_JAWJYL010000860.1:0-247 GCF_046566945.1 Cobetia sp. SIMBA_158 | reverse complement strand
ATCTGCTCGCGTTTCATTATTATGGCAAGATAAAGATGATTACATTGATAACCAAGCACCTAATTTTGAAGCTAAAGATCAACAGGGCGGTTATACTGAAAAAGCAGCACGTATTCAGTTTTTATACGAAGGCGATGATTTTTCTGCTTTATTAAACTATCACACACGTGATTTAGATGGTTCACCTATCGCGTTCCGTGCAAATGTTATTGAGTCTGGTTCTAACGAATTAGTCGATAACTACGAG
>NZ_JAWJYL010000859.1:0-247 GCF_046566945.1 Cobetia sp. SIMBA_158 | reverse complement strand
CGATTGCATATTTCACAACATCACTATGAGACGCATCTTTTAAAGCAATGGCTTCATCTAATAATTGCTTAGCTTTAGCAATAACTTTTCCCCCACGAACCGGGTTATAGCCTTTACCGATTTCCGCACCATCTTCTTCACTGATTGCATCTGTACCATATAGTGCATCATATAAACTTCCCCAACGTGCATTAGCAGCATTGATTGCATAGCGTCCATTATTTACAGGTACCACTAATTGTGGACC
>NZ_JAWJYL010000858.1:0-247 GCF_046566945.1 Cobetia sp. SIMBA_158 | reverse complement strand
AGGCTACAAAAAACATTATTAAAATAATAATTAAATACAAGTCAAATAACACAGGCAACCTTTGATGGTGATGCTCAATATTCATTGTCAGTAATGGGTTACCATTTATGTCTAGCAATATTCTTTGTCGCTCAGTGGCTATTCCCTCATTTTGGATTCCACCATTTAAAACAAGTAAATTTTGTGTTGCGCTATCGTCATTTATTATTGAGTAGCTAAGTTTTACTTGCGCCACTTCTGCCATCAT
>NZ_JAWJYL010000857.1:0-247 GCF_046566945.1 Cobetia sp. SIMBA_158 | reverse complement strand
ACCGAAATTGGGGACCCACAGATCAAAGTGCAGCGCCGCAGCCATGCAGACTGGTGACAAATCGGAAGGACCGTGTGAGCCAGTACGTACCTGATACAGCGAAGCAAAATCGGCAATCCGGCGCATACCGGTAATTCCGCCTGCATGGGTCAGCGTGGTGCGGATATAATCGATGAGTTGCTCTTCAATCAGTTGTTTGCAGTCCCAGATGCTGTTGAAGACTTCACCCACTGCGATGGGTGTGACG
>NZ_JAWJYL010000856.1:0-247 GCF_046566945.1 Cobetia sp. SIMBA_158 | reverse complement strand
ACCAAACCGTTTGGGTGGTTGGTGAAAACCAAACCCTTGAACCAAGAAAAGTAACGGTAATACGAGAAGAAGGCGAGTACTTCTATATTAGTAGTGGCCTAAAAGCTGACGATAAACTAGTGGTTACGTTACCAGAATACCCTCAAAAGGGAATGGAAGTTAAAATAGCAGGTGCGCAACCGGTACCTGAAAGCTCTGATGTGAGCACCTCAAATACGCAACAGCTTTAAGGTGTAATAACAATGAG
>NZ_JAWJYL010000855.1:0-247 GCF_046566945.1 Cobetia sp. SIMBA_158 | reverse complement strand
CACGCCGCTTGCCACTATGCATAAATTTAATGGCTGGGCTGATACGTTTTTAGCAACGCCTGCACAAGGGCTTGATGACACTTATGTAAGCTTAAATGGTAAAGCCTTTGACGGTAAATGGTTAGTGGCTTATCACAGCTTTGATGCCAACGATAGCGCCAATAGCGTTGATGATTTAGGCTCAGAGCTAAACGTGCAATACGTTAAGCCTATTAATAAAACCTATGCCGTTGGCGCTAAATATGCC
>NZ_JAWJYL010000854.1:0-247 GCF_046566945.1 Cobetia sp. SIMBA_158 | reverse complement strand
GGTAACACTTCAGCCACTGCGTCGTTACCCATTAGACGCGGCCATTTTGTTCAGCGATATTTTAACGATTCCTGATGCAATGGGTTTAGGTTTGTACTTCGAAACAGGTGAAGGCCCTAAGTTTGAACGTCCTATTTCGTCGCTTGCAGATGTTAAAAAAATACCTAAGCTCGATCCAACTGACGAGCTTGGTTATGTAATGAATGCAGTAAGTACTATCCGCCGTGAACTTAAAGGCGAAGTACCA
>NZ_JAWJYL010000853.1:0-247 GCF_046566945.1 Cobetia sp. SIMBA_158 | reverse complement strand
ATCGGGTTTATGAAGACCAGTACGCGGGGGTTTTCGCTTTCGTGTGTCCTTCATTGGGCTTATGAAGACCAGTACGCGGGAGATTTCGCTTTCGTGTGTCCTTCTACAATTTTCCTAAGAACAAAAAAATAGCATTTTTCTTATAAAGAAAAATGCTATTTTGACTTTTGTCTAAGATTCATTTTCTAATTATTTATTCCAACTTACTAACCGTTTCATCGTAGATCATTTGTAGTTTTTCTAAAAT
>NZ_JAWJYL010000852.1:0-247 GCF_046566945.1 Cobetia sp. SIMBA_158 | reverse complement strand
ATGAACTCAGTACCCTTGAGTACTTAAAGCAATTATGCGCAGGCCAAGACGATGAGCAACTTGCAAAAATTCAATCTTGGCTTGAGCAAAAGTCTGAATATTTAGTCAGTGCAATGGAGCAAAGTAGACTTGCTTCTTATGACATAGCGCCTTATTGGCAAAAATGATGATAAAGCACTTTTGCAAATTAACCCCTATGCAAAAGTGCATTAGTTTATTAATTATTTTGTTAAGCTTTAACGCTTAC
>NZ_JAWJYL010000851.1:0-247 GCF_046566945.1 Cobetia sp. SIMBA_158 | reverse complement strand
AAACGATTAGCAATACGCGGCGTACCTCGTGATCGTTTAGCTATTTCACTAGCGCCATCGTCGCACATTTCTAAATCAAGATAATGAGCTGAGCGGCCCACTATATGCGATAAATCCTCTACTGAATAAAACTCTAAACGCTGCACTATGCCAAAACGGTCACGTAGTGGAGATGTGAGTGAGCCTGCACGTGTTGTTGCGCCTATTAACGTAAATGGCGGCAAATCCAGTTTAATAGAACGTGCAG
>NZ_JAWJYL010000850.1:0-247 GCF_046566945.1 Cobetia sp. SIMBA_158 | reverse complement strand
AGCAGCACAATTATTGCAAAGTCTATCGCTAAAGCTTGCAGCGACCACGTAGTTATTCCCTTAAATTCATACATATTATTCTAACTCCAACTTTATTCTTTACTTACCACGGCTCACGCCACGAGAGGTTCTGCTTCCACTGTCACGAACCGAACCGGAGCTATTACTATAGCTACTTGATCGCGAGTAACTGCTACGGCTCTTAGGCGGTGTATAACTACTGCGACTTAACCCTGAAGCCCCCGCC
>NZ_JAWJYL010000849.1:0-247 GCF_046566945.1 Cobetia sp. SIMBA_158 | reverse complement strand
GACGGCGACGGCGACCGTCTGGGCGTCGTTACGAAGGACGGCCAGATCATCTACCCGGACCGCCAGCTGATGCTGTTCGCGGAGGAAGTGCTGTCGCGCAATCCGGGCGCGCAGATCATCTACGACGTGAAGTGCACGCGCCATCTCGCGCAGTGGGTGAAGGAGAAGGGCGGCGAGCCGCTGATGTGGAAGACGGGCCATTCGCTGGTGAAGGCGAAGCTGCGCGAGACCGGTGCGCCGCTCGCGG
>NZ_JAWJYL010000848.1:0-247 GCF_046566945.1 Cobetia sp. SIMBA_158 | reverse complement strand
CTTAATCGCTTGACCATATAACCCCAAGGGGTCTGTCAAGGATTACGAATCTGTCGGACCTCTCCGACATATCGTTTTGATAGACATGCGCTTGGCGCACATATCTATCGTCAGCATGATTCACATTGTTAAAGAGCGGCTGTTCAGAGAACAGTGAGAAGCGCGCTCTATGATGAGCACGCTTGCCACTGCCGGCTAAGCCAGCAATAAGATCAGGTAATTCGTTGTGAGCACTTGCCGCGAGCGA
>NZ_JAWJYL010000847.1:0-248 GCF_046566945.1 Cobetia sp. SIMBA_158 | reverse complement strand
ATAGTAATATTAGTATGGTCAATTACATCACTTTCGCTTTGCCAAATAACTGAGTATTTGTAAGGCGTACAGGCTTTTATTACCACAGCCTTTGCTTCATCACTAATTGCTTTCGTGTGACGAATGACCACAAAGTTATGCGTTTTACTTTGGCATAATTGTAGGTGGCTTATATTGTGTAATGGCTTATTGGGATTAATTAATTTATTAAAGAGTGTAAAAACAGTTTCATAGGCGTCAGTCAAAAC
>NZ_JAWJYL010000846.1:0-248 GCF_046566945.1 Cobetia sp. SIMBA_158 | reverse complement strand
CATCGACAGCAGTGCTTTCACCGCATCGTTGCGCTCATCGAACAGTTCAGACACCACGCCGGAGTCACGATCCAGACCGAGCGCCAGCTGCGTCATGTCGTTTGAGCCAATTGAGGAGCCGTCGAAATATTCGAGGAACTGCTCGGCCAGCAAGGCGTTGGACGGGATTTCACACATCATGATGATTTTCAGCCCGTTCTCACCACGTTTCAGCCCCTGACGCGCCAGTTCCTCAACCACCGCTTTCG
>NZ_JAWJYL010000845.1:0-248 GCF_046566945.1 Cobetia sp. SIMBA_158 | reverse complement strand
GGATTCTGTGCCTCGGAGCCGGTGTCAACGACTACATCACCAAGCCCTTCCCGCCGCGCCTGCTGGTCGCCCGTCTCAAGGCCGTCCTGCGTCGCACCAGTCCAAAGCGGGTCGAGGAGGCGGTGGAAGGCGAGGGCCTGATGCGAGACCCGGCCAGCCACCGCGTCACCGCCCAGGGCAACTCGCTGGATGTCGGCCCGACCGAAGATCGCCTGCTGCAGTTCTACATGACGCAGCAGGAGCGGGCC
>NZ_JAWJYL010000844.1:0-248 GCF_046566945.1 Cobetia sp. SIMBA_158 | reverse complement strand
AATGGATTTTTAAGGTGGCGCTTATGTACGCAGTAATTGGAGCAGGTCCAATGGGTCTCGCTGCAGCCCGAAATTTGCAAAAGCTCAATATTCCTTTTGTCGGCTTTGAGCTACATACAGATGTAGGGGGCCTATCGTATATCGACAATCCGCACAGTACCATGTATGAAAATGCACATTTGATTTCGTCTAAGCGTATGACGGAGTTCAAAGAGTTTCCTATGAGTGACTCAGTCGCGGCTTATCCT
>NZ_JAWJYL010000843.1:0-248 GCF_046566945.1 Cobetia sp. SIMBA_158 | reverse complement strand
CGCCGCGATCGAGCGCGAGCACGAGGCCCGGATGCTCGGGCGTGCCGCGGTTCACGCGCGACCACAAATAGAGCCCGCGGTGATAGCCGTGCACCTTGCCGCGCACGGCGGCGACCGTCGGCAGCCCGGGGTTCCAGATCAGCGACCCATAGCCGAACAGCCACAGGTCTTGCCGGCCGTCCCAATCGCGCATCGTGTGCGCGAGCGACGCGGCGAGTTCCTCTTCCGTCAGCAGCCGGCCCTCGCCG
>NZ_JAWJYL010000842.1:0-248 GCF_046566945.1 Cobetia sp. SIMBA_158 | reverse complement strand
CTGCTTGAAATAGAATCTTTAGCGATGGAGCTCGATGTTAGAGAAAAAGAATTAAAGCAGTTATCATCTAAACATCAACTCTTTTTTCACGCACTAACGAGTACAGCTGACGGTGTTGTGATAACTAACAGTACAGGCAAAATAATCGCGGTTAATCCTTCTTTTTGCCGCATCACGGGTTACGATGAAGCTGATTCGTTGAATATGCATATTCACGATATCAAACAAAATAACCAGCCAAATATAAA
>NZ_JAWJYL010000841.1:0-248 GCF_046566945.1 Cobetia sp. SIMBA_158 | reverse complement strand
CGATAAGACGCGTAAAATCTTTATGCTCTTGCTCATAAGGAGGATCAAGGAAAATCAAACCGCGCTTTTCTTTTGGTGGAATAACAGCGGTAATACCTTCAAAAGCATCACGATGTTGGATACCAATTGGCAACTTATGTAGCTGATAGTTCAACGCATCGTATTCAGTCGCTTTGGCTTCAAAAGCCTCAGCACGCACGCCAGCATCAGGCTTTTTAGCGGCGGTTTTTTCGACGTGATGGGCCACC
>NZ_JAWJYL010000840.1:0-248 GCF_046566945.1 Cobetia sp. SIMBA_158 | reverse complement strand
AAGCTAGGCGCAACATAGCCTGAAATTTCTACCTTAGTGCTATCACCACTTCCTGACGAACTTAAGCTAACATCAGAAAGACCAAACGTTTCACCTACCTTAGACACAACCCCTTCACTTCTACTAACCCCTTGAGAAAGTAATAACTGGGCAAGCATAGCGTTGCTTGATGCTCCCTCCCCCTCTCCTAGCGGCTGTCCATTGAGTAAGTATGCTAAGGTTTGCGCCTGATCCATTGCAGGCTCAGA
>NZ_JAWJYL010000839.1:0-248 GCF_046566945.1 Cobetia sp. SIMBA_158 | reverse complement strand
AATCCAGTATTGCAAGATGGCGACGCAACAATCCCACTTGGTTTCTTACCAAAAATCAACACTACCATTGATGATATTTCTTATAACTTTGGTTACAAAACAGAGTTTGATAACGATTCAAGCCTTGATTTATCGTACACGTACGGTGAAAACAGCATCGACTACACAACAAGCGATACAATTAATGCGTCATACGCTAACTTTTTGCGTTACGAACAAGGTTTAAGCGCTGCTGATATTCGTACTAC
>NZ_JAWJYL010000838.1:0-248 GCF_046566945.1 Cobetia sp. SIMBA_158 | reverse complement strand
GACTGTAAACAAACACTTGCGTGCCGCCGTGCATAGGCGCATTCGACACAATTACACTCGGTTGGCTTAAATCGGTGCTATTTACTAAATGCTCGGTTTGCCACGATATTTGCTGCTCGCTAAATGCAGTAAAGTAGTTTGCTTTAAAGCGGCTCCAAATTAAGTCAATTTTTTCTTCAAGGTACCCTAAATTAAGCAGGCGTTGTTTTGCTTGGTGCTTTTTATCACGAATTTGGTCGCGTTGGTCC
>NZ_JAWJYL010000837.1:0-248 GCF_046566945.1 Cobetia sp. SIMBA_158 | reverse complement strand
AGTTGAAACGCTCCACCAAGACTTACTACAAGAACTCAATAGCAACGACGATATCAGTCTTGATATTAGCGATGTAGTGTCTGCAGATACTGCATCTATTCAGCTGTTATGTGCGCTTCAAAAACACTTGCTTACCATCCAACACAAAATTATATGGGTCGGCAGTAGTGCAGCATTAGCACATACCATTAATCAGCTTGGCTTAGGGCATTATTTAACAATCGAAAGAAATAGTTAGAGGTTTATAT
>NZ_JAWJYL010000836.1:0-248 GCF_046566945.1 Cobetia sp. SIMBA_158 | reverse complement strand
CCTTCAGTAAGTGCAATCGTTAATAAAATGAACGAGCAGCAAGACATTGTGGACGTGAATAAAACAGTGGCAGAGTAGTGCGCTCGGTGAAATATTTAATTAGTTTCGAAACTTTGATTTCCACATTATTCAGAAAATTAAAAAACCGCCACATCAATTGATATGGCGGTTTTTTTATACGTGTCTACTTGCTATAAATATAAAGGCTTATTCGTCTTTTGCTCTAAAGTCGGTATGGCATGATTTAC
>NZ_JAWJYL010000835.1:0-248 GCF_046566945.1 Cobetia sp. SIMBA_158 | reverse complement strand
AGGGCGGCTGGAAGTGATCCTCGTCGGCATTAAAATGATGATCCTGTTATTGCTGATTATTGCCGGTGTCTGGTCGCTGCAACCGGCGCATATTTCCGTCTCTGCGCCCCCCAGCTCCGGTGCGTTCTTCTCCTGTATCGGGATAACCTTCCTTGCCTATGCGGGCTTTGGCATGATGGCGAACGCGGCGGATAAAGTGAAAGATCCGCAGGTCATTATGCCACGGGCGTTTCTGGTGGCGATTGGCG
>NZ_JAWJYL010000834.1:0-248 GCF_046566945.1 Cobetia sp. SIMBA_158 | reverse complement strand
CAGGCCGATCTGGTCGCACGCTACAACGGCGGCCACAACGCGGGCCATACGCTGGTCGTCGGCGACAAGACGTACAAGCTCGCGCTGCTGCCGAGCGGCATCGTGCGCGGCAAGCGCGGGGTGATCGGCAACGGCGTGGCGCTCGATCCCGAGGCGCTGCTGGCCGAGATCGGGCGGATGGCCGAGCTGGGGCTGTCGGTGACGCCCGACAATCTGTCGATCGCGGAGAACGCCACGCTGGTCCTGCC
>NZ_JAWJYL010000833.1:0-248 GCF_046566945.1 Cobetia sp. SIMBA_158 | reverse complement strand
CCATGAATCCTACACCCATTCCGATTGCTCCGCCAATGAAAGGGCCGCCGTCTTTACTGAAAACATTGGTATTTAAAAGTCCTTGTTCATAGTTGAATCTAAGATCATTTAAACTTTCGATAAACTGTCTTTCGTTAGAGGCAAGATTTTGAAATCCCTGATTATGCTGTAGATCTGGAATATAATTGTTTGAAATTGCTATTGCCAGATCTTTTGCCATATCAGAATAACCAAGCTGTTCAAGAACC
>NZ_JAWJYL010000832.1:0-248 GCF_046566945.1 Cobetia sp. SIMBA_158 | reverse complement strand
GTGTTTGTAAATAATGCTGTTCTTTCTCAATGTCTTCATCAGAATTACAAAGAATGACTGTATATCCATGGCGAAAAGCTGTATCTTCTACTGCTCGAGCCAACTCCGGGAAAAAGGGATTGTTAATGTCTGGGATAATTAATCCAATCAAATCCGATTGTTTCTTCGTTAACGAACGTGCTACTTCACTCGGAGAATAATTCAATTGTTTAATCGCAGCTTCAATTTGCGCCCGAGACTTTTTCCCA
>NZ_JAWJYL010000831.1:0-248 GCF_046566945.1 Cobetia sp. SIMBA_158 | reverse complement strand
GTGGAGAGAAGAAAAATCAAACGATGATACAATTACAGAAAAGGCATTAAAAGAATTTCAAGCTAAAAAACAAAGTCAGCAATATTAAAGGAGCGTCTCAATGAGACGCTCCTTTAATATTGCGACGAGGATGGTAAAACAACCACAGAGGTACAATTTTGTGTTAGGGAGGGTGCAGTCCCAGAAACAAACAAAGCTTTTACTTGTTATAAATAGTAATAACCACAGTGCGTAAAATTTACCTACAC
>NZ_JAWJYL010000830.1:0-248 GCF_046566945.1 Cobetia sp. SIMBA_158 | reverse complement strand
AGGGTCTTTTTGTTGTTTGGAATTAAAGAACACCCACAAAACACCCACTTTTTAAATGTCGATATATGATTGAAACAGCTCTGCTGTCCTTTCCTTAACCGTTTTGGTTACGTGCGTGTATATATTCATTGTTGTTTTAATATCACGATGGCCGAGACGAACTTGTACTTCTTTTACTGTTGCGCCAGCTTCAAATAATATCGAAGCGTGCGTGTGTCTAAATCCATGTACCGTGATGGGGTGTAGAT
>NZ_JAWJYL010000829.1:0-248 GCF_046566945.1 Cobetia sp. SIMBA_158 | reverse complement strand
CTTGTTTTGGGGCTAGCATGTACCTGCACCCAGGAAGATATGAGACCGCCTCTCCGATTAGCGCAGCGACCCTGAATCGGGTGATCGATAGCACGGTGAAGCTGATCAATGACAGGGGCGACGAGTTTGAATCATTTACCGTGCACGACCTACGTCGCACGGCGAGCACGCTGTTGCAGGAAGCGGGATTTAACACAGACTGGATAGAGAAATGCCTTGCGCACGAACAGCGTGGTGTACGCGCGATC
>NZ_JAWJYL010000828.1:0-248 GCF_046566945.1 Cobetia sp. SIMBA_158 | reverse complement strand
CCATTTTTATTAAATTAAATAGTAAGGCGGATTGCATTAAAATGATTGAGAGTCCAAATGCAGCAAGAAATGTATGAATAACTACTCCTGCAGTAATACCAAGAGCTGAATAAATGCCTGCCGTTCTCCCTTGGGAAATACTACGACTTACAATATACATAGTATCAGTTCCAGGCGTTAAGTTTAGCAAGATTGCAGCAACTAAAAATACCTCAAAATTTATAATCCCCAACATCTTACATTCCTCC
>NZ_JAWJYL010000827.1:0-248 GCF_046566945.1 Cobetia sp. SIMBA_158 | reverse complement strand
AATAAACTCAATAGCACCAGTAAGGTCGTATACAAACACTAAAAAATTTAAACTTTGCATTCTAATAGCATGAGTCAGGTTATTTTCTTTGATAAATTTATCCCACTTCTTAAAGTAGCTTGAACTTTTCTTAAATTGTTTGAAAATACGTCCATCTAATTCTTGTTCTTTTTTGATGAAATGCTTATCATCAATCTCATCAGCATAAGCTTCATTTATTAAAAGACCTCCATTAAAATCATATGCTG
>NZ_JAWJYL010000826.1:0-248 GCF_046566945.1 Cobetia sp. SIMBA_158 | reverse complement strand
CCGTCACCATTGTAAAAGTCTCTTAGTGACTCACCCATGTAACGAGTTTCTGGAGTCGCAATCAAATAAGCTTTTTTCGTCTTATCAGACAATTTTTTCGCAATACGATCTCCGTCTGAATTGAATCCTAGTTCCACCAATGTGAAATTATCAATATCAGAACCAGACACTTTAGCGCCATGCGCCACTGTTTTAATTTTTAATGAATTTAAATTGCCAGTAGTATGTTTACCTACTTCAGTAATAGC
>NZ_JAWJYL010000825.1:0-249 GCF_046566945.1 Cobetia sp. SIMBA_158 | reverse complement strand
CGAAGATCCTGGCGAGTGTGCGGCCGGGGCCGCGGGGCTGGGGTTGCGGTGACGTCATGCGCACTCCGGTTTTTGCATTGTTGTTTCGCCAGCGATACGACAGCAGAAGACGTGCCTGGTTTCTTGCCCGAATGTGCGAATGTGCGAATCTGCAATCTGCGCTCGCCCGTCTTGTTTGCCATCTTTCAATGAACCATCAAAACGATTCGAAACGTCCCCCCGTTGACGTGAGCGCGCCGCTCGTCGAAG
>NZ_JAWJYL010000824.1:0-249 GCF_046566945.1 Cobetia sp. SIMBA_158 | reverse complement strand
CCAAGTCGCTGAAATCCATGCTGGCGGTATCGGCCGTAGTGCAAAAGACATGCTACGTAAAGTGAAAGCAGCACGGTATGTTCGTGAAAACGACGGCGAAGTTTGCCCAGCAGCTTGGGAACAAGGCGGCGACACAATGAAACCAAGTCTTGACCTAGTTGGCAAAATCTAAGTAGATATTTCATACTTAGATAAAAGTAGCGCTGGATCTTAAACATCTGATTTAAAGCAGTGCTACAAATAAAGACC
>NZ_JAWJYL010000823.1:0-249 GCF_046566945.1 Cobetia sp. SIMBA_158 | reverse complement strand
CGCATTTATCTCGCCACACCGCGCCGAACGCCAGATGGTTCGCGAACGCGTAGGAGAAGGGCGCTTTATCGAAGTGTTTGTCGATACGCCGCTGGCGATTTGCGAAGCCCGCGATCCCAAAGGCTTATATAAGAAAGCGCGTGCCGGTGAACTGCGCAACTTTACGGGAATAGATTCCGTTTACGAAGCGCCTGAATCGGCAGAAATTCATCTCAATGGTGAACAATTAGTAACAAATTTGGTACAGCA
>NZ_JAWJYL010000822.1:0-249 GCF_046566945.1 Cobetia sp. SIMBA_158 | reverse complement strand
CCTCCCCAGATAGCGTCGATTTGCGCATGGAAATCGCCAGCCACCTGCGCCGGATTTGCTGAGCCTGCCAGTGCTCGCCCGGCAATAAACGCTTTCACGCGAATATCTTTAAACAGCGGCAGGTCAGCAGGGGTAATCCCGCCGGTAATGGAAAGCTCAAGGCCGATATCTGAAAGCGCCTTCATGCGTGCCAGATCGGCTTCGCCCCACTGTTGCCCGCTGGCCTGTGCATCACGACCGCGATGATAA
>NZ_JAWJYL010000821.1:0-249 GCF_046566945.1 Cobetia sp. SIMBA_158 | reverse complement strand
CTAAGTAACGAGATTTCGGTCCCAAGTCGCGGTGAGTCAGTTTGAACCACGCTCTAGCGAATACTTCATCGAAGTACTCTGGGTTGTTATGGAACTTTTCTGAAATCTCACGATAGAAATGGCAAATTGCAGTTACGTAGCCGTACGGTTTGAATACATTTGGTAGTGGACTTATAGTTTGATTAGTATTAGCGAGTTGTTAATTTCTTAATAAAAACATCAATTAACTGTCAAATTATCGCTAAATAC
>NZ_JAWJYL010000820.1:0-249 GCF_046566945.1 Cobetia sp. SIMBA_158 | reverse complement strand
ATGTAATTCAAAACCCGCTGCAGTGGCAATAGTATGGCTAAGAGTTTGCTCGGTTGCGTTAATTATCACAACAAGCGCATCAAGTGCTGGGTCTAAGTCTGTGAGTTCTTCACCATCATCAATGCTCATTACAATTAAGCCGTGCTCATGGTCTTTACCCCCATTGTGAAATCCGACACGTTCGATAACATCTTGTTCAGTTGTTAATCTAAATAACGGGCTTGCGCTGCGGATAGCCAAGAATTCTTG
>NZ_JAWJYL010000819.1:0-249 GCF_046566945.1 Cobetia sp. SIMBA_158 | reverse complement strand
CGAACGTAGTTGGGTTTATCGCGCTGCAAAAAATGTAGACCGTACCGCGGCATTTGGATCTACACAAAGCTTAGAGGTCACAGGTACAGTAATGTTTATGAACTGCGCCTTCCCTACGCTTGATGAAGAAGCGCTTGCGCCAAGTGAAGTAACGCTTGGTCCCTATTGCCAAACACCTTATTCAACCAATTCTTTATTTAACGTATCGGGAATGAGCTTTGGTGCGCTATCTAAACCCGCTGTGCGTGC
>NZ_JAWJYL010000818.1:0-249 GCF_046566945.1 Cobetia sp. SIMBA_158 | reverse complement strand
GCAGCGAACCTTGGTGGAATTGCTGAGCAACCATAGTAGTTTGAACACCGTCACCATTTTTAGTTCTACCTGAACTAAACACTGAAGAAGCATATACATCTGCAAACTCAGCGCGAGACTCTTTAAAGCCGGTTGTATTAACGTTCGCAATATTATTTGCGGTAACGTCTAAATCTTTTTGTGCGGCAGCTATGCCTGTTAATGCAATATTGAAGCTCATAATTGACCTCTAATCTATTAAATACAGCC
>NZ_JAWJYL010000817.1:0-249 GCF_046566945.1 Cobetia sp. SIMBA_158 | reverse complement strand
CGGGTCTGGGGGAGTTGTTCGCTTATCATTTGCGCTGACATTTCTACTAATACCAATGCAGAGGCTTCAAGCGGCTCTAAAAAACCAGCTGAAAGCCCAACCGCAACACAGTTGTTCTGCCAAAAGTGTGAGCGATGGCCACTTTTAATAGGGATTTTTCTAATTGTTAACGACTCTATTTTATCGCCAACATACGCTTTGAGCTTTTCGCGTGCTTCAGCTTCGCTACTATATTTACTCGAATACACG
>NZ_JAWJYL010000816.1:0-249 GCF_046566945.1 Cobetia sp. SIMBA_158 | reverse complement strand
GCGACGACCTCTATAGCAACCGACTTACTATCAAGCTCTAATAAACCTATAGGAATCCAGTAATACTTATTTGCAAAGGCATTAGGAACAGGACAGCCACAGTTTGTACAAAAGTGTGAGCTAAAGCCGGTCTCTTTTTGCCAACTTTTTATATTGTCACTTTTTATCCATTTGAAATGGAGCGCTTCGATAATGGTCGCTGAATTGGAGCTTGAACCTGATTGTTTTTTACACAACGAACAATGGCAC
>NZ_JAWJYL010000815.1:0-249 GCF_046566945.1 Cobetia sp. SIMBA_158 | reverse complement strand
CCTTGCTTTGATTACTAAGGTTATTGCCATACTTACTTGTTAAATTGTTTGCATTGAGCTGCGCTTGTCGTTGGTACAGCGAAATCGTTTGTTTAAGTTCATTGTTTTTTGCTACAGCAGACGACTTGTCATCCAATGTACGGATTTTTTGTTTAAGGGAATCAATTTGAGCTGCTGATTGAGCAAGGTTGATTTTACGACCTAGGGAGGAGAGGGTAGCGTCTGATAAAACACCTTGTTCACGAAGTC
>NZ_JAWJYL010000814.1:0-249 GCF_046566945.1 Cobetia sp. SIMBA_158 | reverse complement strand
ATCTGCTGGGGACCGAAAGCGGGATTCAGGGCGAGGAACTCGGTGCCAGCGACGGGATCAAACCGGAAGAAGTCGAGTGGCAAACTGCAGCGATTGAAGGCAAGCTCGACCTGCTGGTGACGCTCGACTTCCGCATGTCCAGTACCTGCCTGTTCTCCGATATCGTTCTGCCCACCGCCACCTGGTACGAAAAAGACGATATGAACACCTCGGATATGCATCCGTTTATTCATCCGCTTTCTGCGGCGG
>NZ_JAWJYL010000813.1:0-249 GCF_046566945.1 Cobetia sp. SIMBA_158 | reverse complement strand
AGAAATAAATAAATACGGTACTGTTGATAAATTTTCTCACTTTGTTTTTCTTAACAAAAAAGATTAAGAGATAAAATCAACCTTTAAAATGGTAAGATTATTATGAAATAACGGTAGGTGTGATATGTTAAAAGATATTAAGAAAAATAGGTATAAATTATATTATAAACATGATATTGAAGATTTCGGTTTACCTATGTTTAAACTCTATAATTGTCCTGATCACTATTACAGTAAAAGCAGATTAAT
>NZ_JAWJYL010000812.1:0-249 GCF_046566945.1 Cobetia sp. SIMBA_158 | reverse complement strand
AACCGCGCATTGATGGGTTCAAACATGCAACGTCAAGCAGTACCAACATTGAAAGCGGATAAGCCGTTAGTAGGTACAGGTATTGAGTTAACACTAGCGAAAGATTCTGGTGTAACGATTGTTGCAAAACGTGGTGGTGAAGTAATGTATGCCGACGCAAGTCGCATCGTTGTAAACGTACATGAAGAAGAACGCATCCCTGGCGAAGCGGGTATCGACATCTACAACTTAACCAAGTACACACGTTCT
>NZ_JAWJYL010000811.1:0-249 GCF_046566945.1 Cobetia sp. SIMBA_158 | reverse complement strand
GTGCTCCTTCCCAATAAGGCGGGCGGCGGATATAGGTACTTTGCGCTCGCCAATCGTAAAGTGGGTCGTTGTCTTCACCGTAATCTACGGTTAAGTCAAACATAGGCTCGTACACTTTTTTAAATTGCTCAGGCTTAACGCTTTGTTGAATTACTGCATCTATTTCTTCATCGGTTGGCCATAAATCTTTAAGGGTTACATCATTACCTTGTTGATCTTGTCCTAAAATATCTTTTTCAATATCAAAAC
>NZ_JAWJYL010000810.1:0-249 GCF_046566945.1 Cobetia sp. SIMBA_158 | reverse complement strand
CGGTTCTTGCGGTCGCGTGCTTCCGTTTCGGGCCAGAACGCCCGATGCAACTTCCATGCCGACGCGAGCATGGCAAGGCGCGCCGCTCAGAACTCCATGTCGAGCTCGTCGATGTCCTCCGTTTCCGCCTTCGCGGCGGCGATCCATTCGGCCACATACGGTTGTTTGAGCACGCGCATGCAGTACTCGCCGATGTCGGGGTCGATCGGCACGTCGTAGGTGAGCAGACGCGTGACGACGGGGGCGTAC
>NZ_JAWJYL010000809.1:0-249 GCF_046566945.1 Cobetia sp. SIMBA_158 | reverse complement strand
CTATGCAGTCTATCGGAGTGTTAATGGCTCAATATATTTACACGATGAACAACGTGTCAAAACTTGTTCCCCCTAAGCGTGAAATCCTAAAAAATATCAACCTATCGTTTTTTCCTGGTGCCAAAATTGGTGTTTTGGGTATTAACGGTTCAGGTAAATCAACCTTGCTCCGTATCATGGCAGGTGTGGATACTGAGTTTAGTGGTGAAGCACGCGCGCAAGCAGGTACCAAAGTTGGCTATCTGCCAC
>NZ_JAWJYL010000808.1:0-249 GCF_046566945.1 Cobetia sp. SIMBA_158 | reverse complement strand
CACGTGACCCGGCATGATCGCCGCGAGCGACAGGCCGAGCCAGTCGTACGGCAGCGCGTCCTCGCCGAGAATCGATTCGAGCGGACGCTCGTCCACCGGCACCGCGACATGCGAATCGGCGGTCGCGAAACCGTGCCCCGGAAAGTGCTTGCCGCAGTTCGCCATGCCCGCGAGCGCGAGGCCGTGATTCAGGCTCTTGGCGAGCAGCGTGACCACGCGCGGATCGCGGTGGAACGCGCGGTCGCCGAC
>NZ_JAWJYL010000807.1:0-249 GCF_046566945.1 Cobetia sp. SIMBA_158 | reverse complement strand
AAAGATTTGTCGGTAACGATAAATAAGGATACACAATGATTAAAGAGATTAAGCAAGACGGCGAAGCACGCATGCAAAAAACATTGGAAGCGCTTGAAAGCACTTTCAGTAAAGTTCGTACTGGTCGTGCGCATCCAGGTATGTTGTCAGGTGTGATGGTCAGCTACTACGGTTCTGATACACCATTGAACCAAGTGGCAAGCGTTAACGTTGAAGATTCACGTACCTTATTGGTTCAGCCTTTTGACC
>NZ_JAWJYL010000806.1:0-249 GCF_046566945.1 Cobetia sp. SIMBA_158 | reverse complement strand
CGGCACTTTTATGTCAGGCAAGGCGTTCGTTGCCAGATGCGGCGTGAACGCCTTATCGCGCAGGTTTAGGGGCCAGTCCGGGCGTTTAACGTTTTTTGCCCATTGCCGCCGCCAGCGCATCCATCATCGCGCTATTACCGGCAGGCTGCGCTTCACGACCGCGTGGTTTGGCTGCCGGGCGGTTGTTTTGCGGGCGTTCATTACCGCCGCCGCGACGGGCGTTGGTTTCGCCAGGCTGCACGTCCAGAC
>NZ_JAWJYL010000805.1:0-249 GCF_046566945.1 Cobetia sp. SIMBA_158 | reverse complement strand
TCGAGGCCCAGTTTGACGCCGTGGATGCCGTCTCGCTGACGAAGCCGTTCTCCGAGGTCTTCATCCTGCTGCAGACCAAGGCCATCGACGGTCAGGCGAATACCTACTCCAATATCTATTCCCAGAAGTTCTTCGAGGTGCAGCCGTACATCACCGAATCCAACCACGCCGTGCTGGATTACATGGTGCTGTCCTCGGCGCGCTTCTGGAATGGCCTGCCGGATGACGTGCATGGTGAGGTCAAGTCGG
>NZ_JAWJYL010000804.1:0-249 GCF_046566945.1 Cobetia sp. SIMBA_158 | reverse complement strand
AATCCGCGCGCATCAGGGCCTGCTGCTGACCAACTGGGGTCAGATCGCCGCCAGTGGCGAACAGCTCGATCTCCCGCCCGCTCAGCAACAATTGGCCAACCCCTATCAGCTCTCCAATACGCTCAGCGCCAGCGCCACCAGCCACAACGCAGAAGCGCTCGAGTCGCGCGTCAATCTCAAGCAGTCCAGTGAAGATGCCCAGGGGCGTTATGGCGCTGAAGACAGTGGCACCACTTTCGATGGCGGCTC
>NZ_JAWJYL010000803.1:0-249 GCF_046566945.1 Cobetia sp. SIMBA_158 | reverse complement strand
CAGCAAATTGGCAGCCAAGCCACCACTATTTGTTGTATCCAAATCCATGGCCTAAATCTAAACATATTCAACGCAGATGGCACGGTGCAGCTATATTTCCTTATATTGTTAAGTTAGGTGGCTTATTAGAAGTACGCAGTAACTGGGACATATATGTTAAAGAATTTGCAAGGGCGCTTGAACTAACCAGCCATATTTGCGAAGTGCAGTCTTATCACAGCGACGATGCAATCACCCCGTTTGAGCGAA
>NZ_JAWJYL010000802.1:0-249 GCF_046566945.1 Cobetia sp. SIMBA_158 | reverse complement strand
ACAACGTCTAAACGACAGTAACCATACTGTCAGGCTGAATAACGAGCAACGGTCAGCAGTACGCGAACGTCTCTCTGAACGTGGAGCAAGAAGACTGGAAAGGTAAATTGCAGACGTAAAAAAAGCGGCGTGGTTAGCCGCTTTTTTAATTGCCGGATGTTCCGGCAAACGAAAAATTACTTCTTCTTCGCTTTCGGGTTCGGCAGGTCGGTAATGCTACCTTCGAACACTTCTGCCGCCAGGCCCACA
>NZ_JAWJYL010000801.1:0-250 GCF_046566945.1 Cobetia sp. SIMBA_158 | reverse complement strand
TGAAATGGCCCAAATCAATGATCAGTATAGTTATTTAATTGATGATCGTGTCTATAAAGTTGTGGAATCATCAAAAATTCAAAACGCTACCTCATTACAAGGATTATATCTTCGTTCTTATGTCCTTCGTAAAGATTCTACTGATCTAGAAAGTCTCTATGCTCAGAGAGAAATTATTTCGGAAGCAATCGATTTAATTGATGATCTATTTGTTGATGATGAAATGATAAAAGAGATTGAACATATCAAA
>NZ_JAWJYL010000800.1:0-250 GCF_046566945.1 Cobetia sp. SIMBA_158 | reverse complement strand
GCGCCGCGGCCCTCGACGACGCGCTCACCTGCCAGGAATCCGCGCACGATTTCGTCTCGGGCCTGATCGACCAGAAACTGATCGATGCAAAGCCGATGCGCGTGGAAAGCAACTCGATCAACGCGTTCTGGCCCGCTCACGGCCAGCACCTGACCGCCTATGGCTTCAGCGTGTTCGCAATCGTGGGCTTCCAGCAGGACGACCCGCTGTTCAAGACCGGCGACGGCAAGCCCATCGGCCGTTCGGCCTA
>NZ_JAWJYL010000799.1:0-250 GCF_046566945.1 Cobetia sp. SIMBA_158 | reverse complement strand
GAAGCACAAACAGCGAGCTCATCAGATGCAAATACCGCTTACGTTATTGATACTTTGTATACATTTATGCGTTCAGGCGCGAGCAAAAATTATCGACTACTTGGCTCTGTAGACGCAGGAACAAAAATAACCGTACTATCTAGCGAAGAAAACGGCTTTATTAAAATAAAAGACGATAAAGACCGCGAAGGTTGGATTGAAACTAAATTTATTTCTACTACACCTGGGTTACATCAACAATACCAAGTTT
>NZ_JAWJYL010000798.1:0-250 GCF_046566945.1 Cobetia sp. SIMBA_158 | reverse complement strand
CGGCGCTCTTCCAGTTCAGCGATCCGCTTGCCGGCCGTCTCCAGACGATGGCGCCAGCCGGAGATTTCCTTGGTCACGGTCTGGGCCCGTTTGGTGCGGGCCTCGCCCTCGCGGCGCAGCTCGTCCAGCGCGGAGCGATGGGTCAGCATGGTGATCCGCGCGGCCTCGACGCCGTGTTTGATCTCCTCGACCTTGGCGCGGGCCTCACCCAGATCCCCCAGCGCGCTTTGCCCGGCTTCCGCCTCTTTCA
>NZ_JAWJYL010000797.1:0-250 GCF_046566945.1 Cobetia sp. SIMBA_158 | reverse complement strand
CCGACTGGAACAGCGTCTGCGGCGTCATCACCGCGGGCAGGCCGATCAGCGCGGCCGTGTAGCCGGCGAGCACGAAGCCGTACCAGCGAAAGTGACGGTTGCGCACCGCGAGCGCGATGCAGCTGCCGATCCACAGCGTGATGCCGGCCATGTACAGCTCGGGCTGCTGCGCGAACAGGCCGCCGAGCGCCAACGCGGCCACCAGGCCGGCCGCCGTGCCGAGCACGCGGTAGAAGCTCTTCGCGAACAC
>NZ_JAWJYL010000796.1:0-250 GCF_046566945.1 Cobetia sp. SIMBA_158 | reverse complement strand
CATGTGGTTTACAAGCTCACCGGCTTTTACTTTGCCAGTTAAGTCTTTAGTCACACCGGCAATTAGGCTTACTTTGTCGCCACTGGCAACACCTAGGGCAATAACACCTGAGCCAATCTTGTTTTTAAGGTCGTCAACCATACCGCGAAGCGCTTTAGACTCAGTGCCTTCAACATTTGCAACCAATAGCTTAACGCCATTAATTTCTACAATCGAATCGAGTAACGACGCACCTGCTGCGCTCGCTAGC
>NZ_JAWJYL010000795.1:0-250 GCF_046566945.1 Cobetia sp. SIMBA_158 | reverse complement strand
CTCTTCATCAGCCATAATGAATGTTAAAAACTGTTTCACGCCCTTTTGCTGCTGCAGATTTAGCTCAGAAATCATAACGCCTCCAAAGCAGCTTGCGACTCAATACTTAACTCTTGGCTGCCCGGCTTTTTTAAACCTGAAAGCTTTATCAACCCACTTATATCAACTATCAATGAAACCCGTCCATCGCCCAAAATAGTCGCACCGGATATACCATCTACTTTTTGGTAATTTGCCTCTAAACTTTTAA
>NZ_JAWJYL010000794.1:0-250 GCF_046566945.1 Cobetia sp. SIMBA_158 | reverse complement strand
ATAAAGTAAGCAATAGTTAGAATAGGTAAAGCCAACAACAGACGATTACGTATACTTTGCGGAATATTAAAGGCATCAACTACCGTTAAGCGCAGTGAACGAAATGCGGTGTCGCCTGAGGTAATAGGGAAAACAGCAACCGCAATAATTGCCATAATACCGCCAAATACACCTAAGTAACTATTTGCAATATGGTTTACAACTAAGCCTGGACCACCTTGATCAAGCATTGCTTTTAAACCAGCATAAC
>NZ_JAWJYL010000793.1:0-250 GCF_046566945.1 Cobetia sp. SIMBA_158 | reverse complement strand
GGCTGCTTGCACTTTAAAAACTCTGACTGCTTTGTTTTTATACAAATTGCTATTTTATATTATGGTCAAACGAACCAACATCCCCAGGGAACACAACGGGCGACTCAAAACCATCATGACTAACGGATGAAATACCAAAGTAATAATTGTCTATTACTACATTCTCAAGTGTGAAATCAGCAACATTACCAACGTATTTACTAAACTGCCATTGCGGCTCGCTTGTGTAACGCCAATATATTTTATAACC
>NZ_JAWJYL010000792.1:0-250 GCF_046566945.1 Cobetia sp. SIMBA_158 | reverse complement strand
CCCTGGCTGACGGATTTTGCTGCGCTGCTGCGTCTGCTCAGTGAAGGAGACGAACTGCTATTATTGCAAGATGGCGTAACTGCCGCAGTTGACGGTAACCGCTACCTTGAAAGTCTGCGTAATGCCCCCATTAAGGTCTATGCCCTGAACGAAGACCTTATTGCCCGCGGTTTGACTGGTCAAATTTCGAACGACATCATTCCCATTGACTATACTGATTTCGTCAGACTTACGGTTAAGCACTCCAGCC
>NZ_JAWJYL010000791.1:0-250 GCF_046566945.1 Cobetia sp. SIMBA_158 | reverse complement strand
AAGGCTTAATATGACGATGACCCAGTGAAAGTATATAAATCGTCACTGCGATATATACCGAAGTGCTCCCTCCGCCAGCTGAAGAAATCGCTAATTCTTGCAATGTTAGCCACTGGCTAATAGTATTGAGCTGTTAGATAAGAACTCTCTCACTCCAGCCAGAGCCACCAACTCAGGGCTGGAAAGTAAAAAACCGACGCAAAGTCGGTTTTTTTACGTCCTGATTCAGACCTCCTTTCAAATGAATAGC
>NZ_JAWJYL010000790.1:0-250 GCF_046566945.1 Cobetia sp. SIMBA_158 | reverse complement strand
CAGGCGGTGCTTTAGGTGCTGATACTGCTGCGTTTTGGTGTGTACATATTATGAAAGAGAAGTATCCTTATATCAAAAATATTGTTGCGTTGCCATTTGAAAGTCAAGATAAGAAATGGTCTCCAGAGCAACAGGCTTGGTACAGAAAGATGCTTGAAAAAGCAGATGAAGTAATCAAAGTAGATCAAATTAAAAATTACAAAGACAATACAGTTCCAACTGGAGAATACACAATTGAGAAGCTAAGTCG
>NZ_JAWJYL010000789.1:0-250 GCF_046566945.1 Cobetia sp. SIMBA_158 | reverse complement strand
GCTGATCATAAAACATTTGTATATTGAGCGCCGTATGACGCCACTTAACTTATTTTTGGAAAATGCTGACGACGAAAGCGCTGCAGATGCAATAGAGGAATACGGCCAAGCCTTAAAAGAAATGATAGCGGTTAATATTTTTCCTGGCGATATGCTATTGAAAAACTTTGGTGTAAGTAAACATAAGCGCATTATTTTTTATGATTACGACGAAGTACAATATTTAACAGACATGAACTTTAGAGCTTTA
>NZ_JAWJYL010000788.1:0-250 GCF_046566945.1 Cobetia sp. SIMBA_158 | reverse complement strand
AGCTGCTGGCTACTATCGCGCTTATTGAAGTTACCCCTGATGTGTTTGAGGGTAAAAGCCATGACTATGTGGGCAGTCGTATATTTGGTGGGCAGGTGCTCGCTCAAGCGATTATGGCAGCGGCGCATACATTAGATAAAGACAAACCTTGTCACTCACTGCATGGGTATTTTTTGCGTGGTGGCGATATCAACCAACCGGTGATATACCAAGTTCGTCGATTACGTGATGGTCGTAGCTTGTCTGCACG
>NZ_JAWJYL010000787.1:0-250 GCF_046566945.1 Cobetia sp. SIMBA_158 | reverse complement strand
GCTTAACGTTGTTAAATTAATAAATAACCTGAACTCTGATTAAGTGATTTTTTATCCAGAATTTAGGTTAAATAGCTTAGCGCATAGTCACAAACTCTTCAGAGCCCGTTGGGTGAAGTGCAACAACAGCGTCAAAGTCAGCTTTAGTTGCGCCCATTTTCATCGCTACGGCAAAACCCTGAATCATTTCATCAACGGCAAAACCAAGGCCATGTAAGCCAACTACTTTTTCGTCTTCCCCTGCGCAAAC
>NZ_JAWJYL010000786.1:0-251 GCF_046566945.1 Cobetia sp. SIMBA_158 | reverse complement strand
TGTGTTTTAAAAGCTGTGCACTCATAGGAATAGTTGCTTTGTCTGTCATTTATCAAACCCCAGATAGCAAAAAACCGCCATAAGGCGGTTTTTAAATAATGGTGGAGAGATAGGGATTTGAACCCTAGATAGGCTACAAACCTATGCCGGTTTTCAAGACCGGTGCATTCGACCACTCTGCCATCTCTCCTAAAGTGCTATAAACTACAAGTAAGAGTGTACTCATAGTTATTGTAATAAGTGGTGGAGAG
>NZ_JAWJYL010000785.1:0-251 GCF_046566945.1 Cobetia sp. SIMBA_158 | reverse complement strand
AGATATGTTGTTTTTCGTGCTTTGTTGGGTAATGGGATGGATTACATTAATGGTGTTATAAAGCAGCCTGAAAGCCCTGAAACGAACGCATTTACTCCTACGACTGTAAATGACGTTCCTATAGCTAATCCAGCATCAAAAATAAACTTAATTTCCGCACCTTCAGCTAATCAACAAGGCTCAGCAGTGGTACAGTATCCTACTGAAATTCCTAAAGGAACCAGTGGGCTTCAGCCTAGTATAGCAATTAC
>NZ_JAWJYL010000784.1:0-251 GCF_046566945.1 Cobetia sp. SIMBA_158 | reverse complement strand
CTATCTGCGCGAACATATCCGCGCAATGGGCGAAGCGATTGCAGATGGCATTCCGCTGATGGGCTACACCACATGGGGCTGTATTGATTTAGTTTCCGCCTCTACGGGTGAAATGAGCAAACGCTACGGTTTTGTCTACGTAGACCGTGACGACGCAGGCAACGGCACGCTGACGCGCACACGTAAGAAATCGTTCTGGTGGTATAAAAAAGTGATTGCCAGTAATGGTGAAGATTTAGAGTAAGTAACAG
>NZ_JAWJYL010000783.1:0-251 GCF_046566945.1 Cobetia sp. SIMBA_158 | reverse complement strand
CCCTGACGCGCCGCCGGAGACCCTGGAGGGGTTGAAGCAGGTGCTGGCGGCGATCGATCGTCGTGAGGTGGAGATTCGTCTCGGATCGAGTTCCCGGCGCGTGCTGGCGGTGCTGAGCGAGTCCCCGCAACGCACGGCGGTGTCTTCCATCAGCCAGCTGGCGGAGCGGACCGGCGTGAAGGCCTCGACCTTGTCGCGTCTGGCCTAGCGGCTGGGCTACGAGGGCTTCAGCAGGTTTCAGGAGGTCTGTC
>NZ_JAWJYL010000782.1:0-251 GCF_046566945.1 Cobetia sp. SIMBA_158 | reverse complement strand
AATAGATTTATGCTCTGCACCATGGTACTGAAATACTCTTTTAATATCCTCTAGTTTTGAAATCCATATTACATATATAAAAAATATAATTACCCTAAACAAACCTTCAATAAGATTCAAAATTATAGGACTATCTACCCTGTTTTTAAAGAAATTAGATATGAAACTAGGTAAAATCATAAATATTAATATAGACAATCCTATGGAAAATAGGACTGTAAGTCCCATTTCAACATCTTCAGCCTTATCCT
>NZ_JAWJYL010000781.1:0-251 GCF_046566945.1 Cobetia sp. SIMBA_158 | reverse complement strand
GATAATTTTGGCTGCGCCCGCTTTTTCCAGCGGTAGCGCATTCCAGTATTGCTGGCGGTCTTTATGTTGAAACGGCACAAACAACGCCGGTAGTCCTGCCGCGGCGATTTCACTCACCGTTAACGCACCGGAGCGGCAAACGACGACATCCGCCCACGCATACGCCGCCGCCATATCATCAATAAATTCCGTCACTTTATGCTGCGGTTGCCCCGCTTCGGCATACGCCTGTTCAACGGATTGTTGCGAAC
>NZ_JAWJYL010000780.1:0-251 GCF_046566945.1 Cobetia sp. SIMBA_158 | reverse complement strand
CGCGCCTTCACCCGTACTCCATGCTGGGAAAACCATTAACACGTTGATATCACTGATGTCTAAACCGGCGTCAAAAAGTGATTGCAATGTAAATGTGTACGTTTGCCATTGACCAATAACCGGTACTTGACCTTCAACACTTTCTGCAAGAGGAAGCTCCACTGCAGACGCAGCGCCAGTTGATTCAATTTTAAATAACCATTGAGCGTCTGTTGCGTTAGGTGGAGTTACCATTTTCATTTCAAATTGTA
>NZ_JAWJYL010000779.1:0-251 GCF_046566945.1 Cobetia sp. SIMBA_158 | reverse complement strand
AACAGACGGAACTTTGTACGGAGCACCGTTTCGACATCATGAACTATCACCCGAAACGATTGCATCAGTACAAAAAGGAAAAATCTATCATGGAATGTTACAGTTCCCTCAAGAAACATTCGTAACTGGTTTTTTTGCTAATGAATTAACGAATACAATTGGTGTTCCTGTGCGAATGGACAATGAGACTTATGCACTCTTTTTACGTCCAAATATTAAAATGTTATTTAATGAAATGCATATTTTACTCG
>NZ_JAWJYL010000778.1:0-251 GCF_046566945.1 Cobetia sp. SIMBA_158 | reverse complement strand
CACCATGCAGACCCGCAACGAGCTGTACGAAAGCATCAACTACTACCAGTACGAAGAGAAGCTCGACAACCTGTTTGCCCGTAGCCAGGTGAAATAAAAAACGCCCGTTGATTGTATTCGACAGCCGATGCCTGATGCGTCGCTGACGCGACTTATCAGGCCTACGAGGTGCACTGAACTGTAGGTCGGATAAGACGGATGGCGTCGCATCCGACAACCGATGCCTGATGCGCCGCTGACGTGACTTATCA
>NZ_JAWJYL010000777.1:0-251 GCF_046566945.1 Cobetia sp. SIMBA_158 | reverse complement strand
CCTGCCGCTGCTGTTCGCGATCGGCGTGGCGGTCGGTTTCGCGAAGGACAACAACGGCGTGGCGGCGCTCGCGGGCGCGATCGGCTACCTGATCGAAACCGCGATCATGAAGGACATCGATCCCAAGCTGAACATGGGCGTGCTGTCCGGGATCATCGCGGGCGTGGTCGCGGGGCTGCTGTACAACCGCTACAAGGACATCAAGCTGCCGGACTACCTCGCGTTCTTCGGCGGCAAGCGGTTCGTGCCGA
>NZ_JAWJYL010000776.1:0-251 GCF_046566945.1 Cobetia sp. SIMBA_158 | reverse complement strand
AAGGCATCTTTGGCAAGGCCAGTTGTTTCCACAACATTCATTTTAAAGGCAGTAAAATCCACTGAGATATTCCAAATATAAGCGAGTAGAAAATAACTGAGCGTATTGATAGTGGGCACTTATCTTTTAGCAGTATATCATAATGGGGGTGCTGATTCGTTTGTCAAGAGTGATGCAACTACTGAATTTTACTAATAAATAGCAGTGGTCTAATTTTGATATTAAGTTTTTTAAAATAACTGCGTCAATGG
>NZ_JAWJYL010000775.1:0-251 GCF_046566945.1 Cobetia sp. SIMBA_158 | reverse complement strand
CATACGAGGCGGGAAAGACCACCATTGGCTGATAATACGGGTTTTGTACCAGATCCAGCAAATCCTGCGAGGGTTCGGTACGCGACCATTGAAACGCAACGGTATCAGGCAAAATATCAGCAATCAGACGCCCGGTATTACTGGGCTTCATTGGCTCGGTGTCGAACATCAGCAAACAGAAGCGACTTTTTGCTTGTGCTGGGGTAATTGTCGAACAGAGACATAATTTCTCTGGCAAAAGACAGCGTTGG
>NZ_JAWJYL010000774.1:0-251 GCF_046566945.1 Cobetia sp. SIMBA_158 | reverse complement strand
CGGCGACTCCGGAACACCTCACACCGCGAACGCCTTGATGGGCCGAAGCGCCAGCCCGACCGCGCCGTCACCGCCCGATAAACAACTCGCAACGCAACGCGCGCCAATCAGATGGGCCGCTTCGCAGCTGTCTTGCAGCCGCTTTTCGCAACCGTTCTTTCCATAAGTTTTCACTTATTAAAATTGACGGTCTATGTATATCGATCTTTCGTATCGCAAACTGCATACTTTTCTCCACGGAAGGACGCAGC
>NZ_JAWJYL010000773.1:0-251 GCF_046566945.1 Cobetia sp. SIMBA_158 | reverse complement strand
ATATCATCAAAGAGCAACAGATTTGAATGACATTATGGACAAATGTAAGAATGATGTATTGAATGTAATGTTCGGATCAAAATCCGGTTCTTTAATAACGGATCTAACAGCATCTCAAACAATGTTTAAAATGGTTTCAACTATTATTGAAAATGTTGAGGGAACTAATGCAGTCACTACTAATATTGAACATCCTTCTGCTTACGATTCATTAGAATTTTACTGTAAAAAGAACAATAAAGAATTTAGAG
>NZ_JAWJYL010000772.1:0-251 GCF_046566945.1 Cobetia sp. SIMBA_158 | reverse complement strand
ATACAACGTATCGCAAAAAAGCAGAAACGTAACAGACTCGGAGTCAGTGAATAACTCAGGTATTGAGTTATCAGCTAATATCGAGACTCAAAAAATGGAAAAACCAGCTCGACGGCGGGTTTAAGCTGTGTGACGAAGTAACCACTCTTAACAGCATAACCAATTTTTTACGTACGTAAACCACTGAATGATATTTATGAGAATGCTACCGAGTGTTCAAAACACCACCACAAATATATAAGAAAACCTCA
>NZ_JAWJYL010000771.1:0-251 GCF_046566945.1 Cobetia sp. SIMBA_158 | reverse complement strand
GTTCTATTAGCTGTTAATAGAGACGACGCTTACTATGACGGTAATCTATTAATTCGTAAACTGTAATATTACCGCTTTTCGATCCAGCTCGTATTGCAAACTACTTGACTGTGGGGTTACCCCAATAGTTTATAATGACTCATTAAATTTATTAATCCATTCTGTGGTTTGCTTAAACAATTAATGCTAAATAATCCTTTCGATACTTAATCCATATCGATGTCAGATTTTCTATTAGTCATATTTCACTA
>NZ_JAWJYL010000770.1:0-251 GCF_046566945.1 Cobetia sp. SIMBA_158 | reverse complement strand
CCCAGAACTGGTACAGTTAATAGCACGTATTAGTTAAACCGTTCTTATCATTTTGAATATGTAAACATAGGAGAAATAATCATGGCGAAAGAAAAAGTAGTTCTAATTACAGGTGCCTCTAGTGGCATAGGTGAAGCGAGTGCAAAAACATTGGTTAATAACGGCCATAAAGTCATTCTTACCGCCAGAAGTGAAGATAAATTAGCTGAACTAGTTGAGTCGTTAGGTGAAGATAACGCACTGAGTGTACC
>NZ_JAWJYL010000769.1:0-251 GCF_046566945.1 Cobetia sp. SIMBA_158 | reverse complement strand
ACACCATATGAGAAAAAGAGCGTTTATCTTTCTGCGATTCGTGTTTATTGTGAAACTTTACTTAATCACTACCGCAATTGTTACGATGCTGCTGATCCTTACACAGATTATGCTGGCAGCTATAATTTTTACGGTAACGTGTCAATTGATTGGGAATACAAACAAACTGAGCTTACCGAAGACACAAAAACTGACTGTGATATGTATAACCTAAAATCTGGAGAAAAAGCAAATGAGGAGAAAATAAAGAA
>NZ_JAWJYL010000768.1:0-251 GCF_046566945.1 Cobetia sp. SIMBA_158 | reverse complement strand
GTAAAATGCTAATACAAACACAGCAAGCATAGCGACACCACACGCAACCATAATCCTAAACGACCAAAACATGGGGCCTACTTTTGGGAACGAATCTTTCACTGCTTTTTGAATTTGCTCTTCTGTGGCATCAACAACATCAGATGTATATCGTTTAAGCAACAAACCGTAGCCTAAGTCATCTTTTACTGCGTTAAATTTAGCAATGTTTTCAGGCGTATCTTCGCCGTTTCTTAGTTTAGTGAGATAAC
>NZ_JAWJYL010000767.1:0-251 GCF_046566945.1 Cobetia sp. SIMBA_158 | reverse complement strand
AGCTGTTCTGTTGGGCAATACCCTGCAGTTTCGGGTGATCGCTGAGATATTTCAGGGAAGCTTTGTAGTCTTCCAGCAACAGTTCAGCAAAGTCCATTTCGAAGCCGCGACGACACATAATGCGCATCACCACGATGTCGGTGGCTTCACCGCCGAGAGTGAAGGCCGGAACCTGCCAGCCGCGCAGACGCAGACGTTCAGAGAGGTCATACAGGGTGTATCCCGGATCTTCACCATCTTTCAGTTTGAAG
>NZ_JAWJYL010000766.1:0-251 GCF_046566945.1 Cobetia sp. SIMBA_158 | reverse complement strand
GGTTGCGTCAAGGTGCGCAAAGGTGGTTGCCGGAGACGGGTCAGTCAAGTCATCCGCAGGTACGTATACTGCCTGTACGGAGGTGATAGAACCAGTTTTGGTGGAGGTGATACGTTCCTGCAGAACGCCCATCTCTTCCGCCAGGGTCGGCTGATAACCTACCGCTGAAGGCATACGTCCAAGAAGGGCTGATACTTCAGAACCTGCTTGTGTAAAACGATAGATGTTATCGATGAAGAACAATACGTCTT
>NZ_JAWJYL010000765.1:0-251 GCF_046566945.1 Cobetia sp. SIMBA_158 | reverse complement strand
GCTTCTGCAGCAGCTATTAATAATTTGCTTGGCATACACCCTACGCGTGCGCAGGTTGTACCATAAGGACCTGATTCGATCATAAGTACGTTAGGGGTAAACTGTTTAGCGTTTCGGTATGCACTTAAGCCTGCTGTACCTGCGCCTATAACTACTACGTCGGTTTGCAATTGTTTCATTGTATTTTCCTTTAATAAATAGGGGCACTTGGCCCCCATTTAATATTACTTATTAAGCAAAGTATTTTTCTA
>NZ_JAWJYL010000764.1:0-251 GCF_046566945.1 Cobetia sp. SIMBA_158 | reverse complement strand
TAAGAATTCCAATCTGATGGTTAGGTAAAAGATTAAGTAATCTCTTTTCTCTTTTATAAGATGTTCGATTTTTTTAAACAAAAAAGAACGGCCATTTGGCCGCTCACTTATTATTGATTTTGCTTGGAAGACTTAGTATTGATAAAGGTGACGTTCAAATAGAAAATTGTTCCGAAAAACATACCATTTAACAAACTGATCACCAGCATCTTACTAATAAGGACAACATAATAGAACGCTGGTGTCCCATA
>NZ_JAWJYL010000763.1:0-252 GCF_046566945.1 Cobetia sp. SIMBA_158 | reverse complement strand
GTTAACATTACCTTAAACGGTGAGCCAATAGATATTTCGGCTTTTCCTAAGAACCGTTTAGCCAAATTTACATTACCATTAGCAGAGTAGTCGCTATGTTTTCAGAATCACCAATTAAACGCAGAAAATCCACCCGTATTAATGTAGGCAATGTGCCTATTGGCGACGGCGCCCCAATTGCCGTCCAGTCGATGACTAATACCGACACCATGGACGTTGATGCAACCGTTGCACAAATTCAAGCCATACAAG
>NZ_JAWJYL010000762.1:0-252 GCF_046566945.1 Cobetia sp. SIMBA_158 | reverse complement strand
GGTGCGCGCGACGCTCGCCGACGCGATCGAACGCGGCGGCAGCACGCTGCGCGATTTCGTCGGCAGCAACGGCGAAAGCGGCTATTTCCAGCTCGACTGCTTCGCGTACGACCGCGCCGGGCTACCTTGCCGCGTATGCGGCACGCCGATTCGCCAGATCGTGCAGGGGCAGCGCTCGACCTATTTCTGTCCGACCTGCCAGCGTTGAGCTGCGCGTCGTAACCTCTTTCCGAAACTTCGAACACTTGAAGC
>NZ_JAWJYL010000761.1:0-252 GCF_046566945.1 Cobetia sp. SIMBA_158 | reverse complement strand
AAGAACAACCAACCATTACTAAGGTGAATACCTCATTCATTGAAAAGAAAAGGGAAGTTCAACAAGCATTTAAAATGTGGATGGAATCAAAAATGATTCCGGAAACGCATTATCGTGTGTCTTCACGAAACGTATCTTTTAAAATTCCATTATTTGATGCCTTCAAAGAGAAGCTAGGGGAAACAAGAGAAAAATGGTGGTGGGATCATGGACCGCTGTTATTTTGGATGAATATTAACCCAGATTCAGTCT
>NZ_JAWJYL010000760.1:0-252 GCF_046566945.1 Cobetia sp. SIMBA_158 | reverse complement strand
ACTTTATGAGCACGTGAAGTGAGTGCTGGTGCAAGTGATTCAATAGCGGTGCCTTTTTGAAGGCTGGTGTAATCATTACGATTAGTAGTACGCGGGAGGTTAATAGCGTCTTGCACCGATACATTCCAGTCTAAAACGCCAACAACTACTTGAGCGACGTAGTCAATAATGCGGCTACCACCAGGAGATCCTACAACTAAACGTAAGCTACCATCTTCATTAAAAACCATAACCGGTGACATAGAACTGCGC
>NZ_JAWJYL010000759.1:0-252 GCF_046566945.1 Cobetia sp. SIMBA_158 | reverse complement strand
AAGCGTGTTTCGATTTTAGCTTCAAACGTTTCAGCAACGTTATCAACTTTGCTAATACCCGCGGCTGCTAAAATATTGCTTTGAATATCTTTTGCTTTGTTTGCTTTTTGCAAAGGGCGAAGTTGCACTGACGTTAGCGATACAATTACTGCACACACCAAACATAATGAGACAACAACAGCTAGCGTTTTGCCAATTGATTCGTTATTACTAGACATTACGTGCCAACCTCCGCTTGATATTAGCTTGCAC
>NZ_JAWJYL010000758.1:0-252 GCF_046566945.1 Cobetia sp. SIMBA_158 | reverse complement strand
CCGAATCCGACCTTTTGGAATAAACCCACGAGGTAGTCTTTTGGAACCAACTGAGTAACCTTAGTCACCCCCATATTTGACGAATATTTTAGTATTTCTCGTAGTGACATTTCACCATGGTTACGCGTATCTTGGACTAAACTTCCCCCTAAACGCATCCAACCTGGGTAGGTGTCAATTTGTTCATCGGCTTGAATTGCGCCGTAGTCTAGCCCAGCTAAAATGGCCAGTGGCTTAACGGTTGAACCCGGT
>NZ_JAWJYL010000757.1:0-252 GCF_046566945.1 Cobetia sp. SIMBA_158 | reverse complement strand
GTAAGCCGGAGCGTTCTGATCTGTCTGCGGACATTAACGAACACCTGATCGTCGAGCTTTACTCCAAGTAAAGCTTAGTACCAAAGAGAGGACACAATGCAGGGTTCTGTGACAGAGTTTCTAAAACCGCGCCTGTTTGATATCGAGCAAGTGAGTTCGACGCACGCCAAGGTGACCCTTGAACCTTTAGAGCGTGGCTTTGGCCATACTCTGGGTAACGCACTGCGCCGTATTCTGCTCTCATCGATGCCG
>NZ_JAWJYL010000756.1:0-252 GCF_046566945.1 Cobetia sp. SIMBA_158 | reverse complement strand
CCCTTAACAGCACCGCCTAAGTCACCCCCCATTCCGCGTAATTTTTTAGTACCAAAAAGAAGTACAATGATTGCCAAAACAATCAATAATTGCCAAATACTAATGCCGCCCAATCCCATGGTTCTCTCCAAATAATAAAATGATTAAATGTATATTTTAAATACTAATTATACGCCCTAAACCGTAAATAGCACTTTGTTTATGTGTGTCGCCATGCCGCAATAAAACACGCGGCGGAACAGGTTGCTGTAA
>NZ_JAWJYL010000755.1:0-252 GCF_046566945.1 Cobetia sp. SIMBA_158 | reverse complement strand
CCGATTGAAGCTGTGGCGACGATGTCACGCATCATCAAGTCGACCGAGGAGCACGCACTCGAACGCATCGTGCCGATGCGCACCAAACCGAGAACACAGGGTGGGGCGCTCACACTTGCCGCGTTAGAGGTGGCCATGGTGCTCGGCGCGACGAGCGTCTGTGTGTTCACGGAGTCTGGCGACACCGTCCGACGCGTATCAAGGCTTCGCACCCCGATTCCCATCTATGGTTTCACTCCGAGCACCGCGATA
>NZ_JAWJYL010000754.1:0-252 GCF_046566945.1 Cobetia sp. SIMBA_158 | reverse complement strand
AGTTCATTCTTAGCGGTTAATTCAAAATTTGGCAGAACATCGTCCTGTCGTCTCATCGACAAAATAACGGACACTCGAAGTAACCTTACAATGTACTGCGCAAGAAGGTTGTTTGCACCTAACGCGTTAAAGCTGTCTTTTGGTATATCAGAACGATGTGCATCGGCTACTGCCACAATTAACCTGTGCTCTGATTGCGAAAAACCAGGCATGTCAGTATTTTCTAGAATATACGCTGTATGCTTATGATAC
>NZ_JAWJYL010000753.1:0-252 GCF_046566945.1 Cobetia sp. SIMBA_158 | reverse complement strand
ATACCGCGCTCACCCTGATTGGGTCTTAGGCTCAGAAAATAACGAGCAACTGAGCTTTAGAAACCAGCTTGTGCTTGATTTAACGCGCACTGAGGTGGTTGAATATTTATACAAAGCCATTGACGATATTTTGGTTGAGTACCCAACAATTAAGTATATTAAATGGGATATGAACCGCGATATTAACCATGCGGGTAACTTTGATGGTAAGCCTGCGGTACATCAGCAAACACTGGCACTTTATCGCTTAAT
>NZ_JAWJYL010000752.1:0-252 GCF_046566945.1 Cobetia sp. SIMBA_158 | reverse complement strand
CGTGAACACGTCGCCGGACTCGCACAACGGGCCGGCGATCGCGATGTCGACGAGCGGGCGGCCGGCCGGCAGCGTGCCGTCCGGCGCGTGCACCGACACCGCGTGGTAGCTGCCGTACATCGACGGACGCATCAGGTCGTTGAAACCCGCGTCGATCAGCACGAAGTCGTGCTGCGGCCGGCGGTTCACGGCCTGCACTTCGGTGACGAGCGTGCCGGCCTCGGCGACGAGGAAGCGGCCCGGTTCGATCTC
>NZ_JAWJYL010000751.1:0-252 GCF_046566945.1 Cobetia sp. SIMBA_158 | reverse complement strand
GAAGTCTTTCATGCTGTTGACGACGCCCGTGTGCACCATCTTCGAGAAGTACTCCTTGAACTCCTCCCAGCTCAGCACGAACGGCGCGCGGCCCGACAGCGGAAACGCGAACACGGAATTCAGGCGTGCCGAGTGAAATCCGGTATCGACGCCCTGCACGTACGGCGACGAAGCCGACAGCGAAATGAAATGCGGGATATAGCGCGACAGCGAATGCAGCAGGAACAGCGCGCTGTCCGCGTCCGGGCAGCC
>NZ_JAWJYL010000750.1:0-252 GCF_046566945.1 Cobetia sp. SIMBA_158 | reverse complement strand
AAAATTATAAGCTTCAGAATTTAATTATTAACTTTATATAACACTAAATTGAAAATATGAAATTAAACATTTATTTTAAACGAATTTATGATACTATTTTTGTTTTTACACCATTATTTTTACTATCACAAGTAGGAATTAATACAGTCACCCCTGATGATTCTTCAATTTTAGATATTGCATCTACAACAAAAGGGGTTCTGTTACCTAGAATGGGTACAGTTCAGCGTAACTCCATTATAAATCCAGCTA
>NZ_JAWJYL010000749.1:0-252 GCF_046566945.1 Cobetia sp. SIMBA_158 | reverse complement strand
CAGCCCGGTATGACCGACTTCCTTGTCGACGAGCAGCTCCGGGATCACGCCGACCGCACGGCCGCCGGCCGCCATCACTTCATCGGCGATCACGCCCATCAGTCCGACACGGCCGCCGCCGTAGACGAGCGTCAGGTCCGCATCGACAAGAGCGCGGCCGAACGCACGCGCGGCGTCCGCATAGACGGGCCGCACGCCGGACGACGAGCCGCAGTAAACACACACTGCCTTCATTGTTTCGTATCCTTCGCG
>NZ_JAWJYL010000748.1:0-252 GCF_046566945.1 Cobetia sp. SIMBA_158 | reverse complement strand
AAGCAAGCGTATAACCAGCAGCGTGCAACTTTTTGAGTCCGTCATCGACATCTGGATAGGCAACCGTTTTGCTACCACTGAGGTTTTTATAAGCCTCAAAAAATATTTGCTCTGCGTGATCGGCTTCCTCAACCGTTAGCTCACCATCTGCTACTTCTACCTTGCCAACCAAAGCGCGTTCTACGAGCAGTCGTGAACCATTTCCTATCCAATTGCGTATCGTCTCGATAGGGTAAGTGTCTTTACCCAATG
>NZ_JAWJYL010000747.1:0-252 GCF_046566945.1 Cobetia sp. SIMBA_158 | reverse complement strand
CTGCTAAAAAATATGGTTTAGAGGCAAAAATTGACGAAGATGGTGCAGTATCGCAACTTCGTGCAGCCGTTATATCACGCTTAGGCTTTGATGGCGAAGACCAAAACGTAATCAATAAAGCCAAAGAACAAACGCAAGTGTATTTGACTAATCCTCAAAAAGTAGACCCATACTTAGCAGGTGTTTATTTAAGACTCGCGGCTTTTCATGGTGATAAAGCCTTGCTTGATCAATTCATGACAACATTTAAAA
>NZ_JAWJYL010000746.1:0-252 GCF_046566945.1 Cobetia sp. SIMBA_158 | reverse complement strand
AATCTGTTTTTACACATGATAATACCTTAATTTGTCCTCGCTAAATCTTTAATTTAAAAGATAATGCTACGTTTGATATTTTTACAGCAGTAGTTGCTATTGCAACTAAAGAGCAAACTATTGCATGAATAATAGATGGCGTTTAATGAACGCATGATTCAAAGGGCTGAAGAGCTTTTCATAAATTGTACTACTCTTCTCCAAATAAAATGATACTCTGGGCATAAAAAAGCCAAGCTTAAATACTTGACT
>NZ_JAWJYL010000745.1:0-252 GCF_046566945.1 Cobetia sp. SIMBA_158 | reverse complement strand
CGGCTTGTAGCGCTTTTTGTTCGTCTAGTTCGTCACCAGCAATAATACAACCATTTTGAGCGCCTTTGTCGCGCAAAATACGTGTTAGCTTTCTGGTGTCGATGTCCGCAATACCTAAAATATTACGTTCTTTCAAGTAATCATCTAACGATTGCTCGTTACGAAAGTTACTTGCTAGCAGTGGCAAATCACGGATCACTAGGCCTTTAGCCCATATTTGATTCGCTTCTTCGTCTTCGCTGTTGGTACCCG
>NZ_JAWJYL010000744.1:0-252 GCF_046566945.1 Cobetia sp. SIMBA_158 | reverse complement strand
AGGCCCGCCTCGATCAGCTTCGGCAGCGGGTGGGCTTCCATTCGCACCACCACCTTGAGCACGACATTGGACAGTGGGCACACCGTCAGCGGTATACGCGGCTCGGCCAGTTCCGCCACCAGAGCGGCATCTTCCAGGCAGCGCACGCCGTGATCCATACGCTCCACCCCCAGCACCTCAACCGCCGTGCGGATGTATTCTGCTGGGCCTTCCTCACCTGCTTGCGCGACACGATGCCAGCCGCGCTCCCCC
>NZ_JAWJYL010000743.1:0-252 GCF_046566945.1 Cobetia sp. SIMBA_158 | reverse complement strand
AACCGCTAAAGGTGCATGGGAGTCTGTTAAGCGTCACTTCCGTGAGATGGATATTGACTGTCAAACTACTGATTTTACAGTAGTTGCAATTGGAGATATGGCTGGAGACGTATTTGGTAATGGCATGTTGCTGTCTAAGCACATTCGTTTACAAGTTGCATTTAACCATATGCATATATTTGTAGACCCTAATCCTGATGCCTCAAAATCGTATGTAGAGCGTGAACGTTTATTTAATATGCCTCGTTCTTC
>NZ_JAWJYL010000742.1:0-252 GCF_046566945.1 Cobetia sp. SIMBA_158 | reverse complement strand
ATCCCCTAACTCAAATCCACCATCAAGATACTTATTCAGAGTGTCATATGGTGTCTTAATGAAAACACCACTACCCATTTTCTTAGTCTCTAAATAGCGTTTCTTTCTTTCGTAACCATTTACTGCATAGTTAGTACCCATTCCAGTACTAGTCTTTATAATATTCTTAGCCGACTTAATTTCCTCATCCATCCACTCTAGGAAAGCATCTATTTCGTCTTCTTTAAATCGTTTTCCGGCTTGATTCTGAAG
>NZ_JAWJYL010000741.1:0-252 GCF_046566945.1 Cobetia sp. SIMBA_158 | reverse complement strand
AGAATTTGATACACCGTGTACGGAATTTGATACATCGATAAAGTTCTACAATTCTAGTATAAATAGTAGTGGTTCTACAAATGAAACTAAAAAAGAAGCCATTAGCTGACTTCTTTTGTTATAGACTACTTAAACTTCATATAAAGTAGCTACTTTTCGGTTTTGGTTGTCAATGTAAACTACTTTTTTTATGCCATTTTCAAATTCTACCATAGATAATTTATTGATTTTACCTCTTTGAAGTAGATTAGC
>NZ_JAWJYL010000740.1:0-252 GCF_046566945.1 Cobetia sp. SIMBA_158 | reverse complement strand
CCTGTTCAAGCTGACTTTTAACCTGTATGACCTCATCGGTGTGCGCGTGAAGTTGCTTATGCTTTATTAGCAATGAGTTGTCGGTGTTACTGTCTGCGTTTACGTGCCAATTACGACCATGCAATTCGCCTTTTTTATCCATTATGGCAATGTAATAGTCATCATTTAGCATAGTTAAATCGGCGTGTTCGCTATAGCCAATTCGCGTGAGTAAGTCAGGGTACACGCCAGCGGTAATATAATCTGCCAAGC
>NZ_JAWJYL010000739.1:0-252 GCF_046566945.1 Cobetia sp. SIMBA_158 | reverse complement strand
ATACGCGCTTGCGCTACACGTTCTAAATTACCGCCTAATTTAAGTAAGGGTTTACCAAAAGCGCTGCGCGATAGCCCGCGTTTAATCATGAGCTCTAAACAGCGCTCTGCTGCGCCAATTGCGCGCATACAATGATGAATTCGCCCAGGCCCTAAGCGCCCTTGTGCAATGGCAAAGCCTTTGCCTAACCCTAAAATAAGGTTTTGTTTTGGTACGCGTACGTTATTAAATTTCATTTCACCGTGGCCGTAG
>NZ_JAWJYL010000738.1:0-252 GCF_046566945.1 Cobetia sp. SIMBA_158 | reverse complement strand
GATTGTTAGTTAAAGTAAAACCCCTCCTGTTGGAAGGGTCTTTTATTCATTTAGATAATGTGCCTTTTCTATTGCTGTTTTCGTTTTCGGTCCATCAATTCTGCTGTGTCCATGCATGGTTGGAATCGTTTGACCGCATTTGCTGTTTTTGGTCCATCATAGCCGTCAATTCTTATTATTTAAGGGATAAAGACACCACACACTCCACATGCGCCGTATGCGGAAACATGTCGACTGGCTGCATGTATTCGA
>NZ_JAWJYL010000737.1:0-253 GCF_046566945.1 Cobetia sp. SIMBA_158 | reverse complement strand
TCGCTTTTGCCCACGATTTGTCCTTCATCACAGCTATGAACGTCAATCGAGCACTCTTTTCCTATCGCTTTGTCCTTCATTCCATAAAAAACAATAACACTCCATCAACCCAAAACAAAATCCAAACTCTAATCCAATGAGTATGGCTTCGACAATTATAGATTAAAATCAAACATTTGCCCTTAAATTAGATAGGCTGTGCTCTCAGCCGATATTGGTAATATAATCTGCTACTCGTTCCAAATAACGGTTT
>NZ_JAWJYL010000736.1:0-253 GCF_046566945.1 Cobetia sp. SIMBA_158 | reverse complement strand
GAACGTATTTTAACAAAGCTTCTACTTATATTAGGCTTCGTATCTATGTGAACTTATGCGCTTTCTTTCGTTTTGTTAGCTTATTTAGTTTCGTCGCCTTCATTCACTTTCGCGTAAAAGTGAAGTAGTTCAGTCAATTCTTTAACCCAACCAAATGCATCCTTCGGAGCATTAACTAAGATCTTCTCTACTTTCTCACAGTGCACTTCAATCGCAATTGCTTCTTCAAGATTGAACGAAATCGAATAGAAAT
>NZ_JAWJYL010000735.1:0-253 GCF_046566945.1 Cobetia sp. SIMBA_158 | reverse complement strand
AGAATCGTTCCGCCGATACCGCCGCCCGTCACGCCGTCTGGCAGCAAGCACAGCGCCTGATCCGCGAGGACCGCGTCGATCTGGTGGCCCTCGACGAGCTGACCTACATGGCCAAGTTCGGCTATCTGCCGCTGGAGGGGGTGATGACGGCACTCGAGAATCGCCCTCCGGAGCAGCCCGTCATCGTCACCGCACGCCAAGCCAACCGTGAAGTCGGCGCCCGTGCCGATCCCGTCACCGCCATGACCAAGAT
>NZ_JAWJYL010000734.1:0-253 GCF_046566945.1 Cobetia sp. SIMBA_158 | reverse complement strand
ATATACAGCTTATAATTTGCCACCAAACACTCAAGGTATGGCTTCATTGTCTATTTTAAATATATTAAATCATATTGACATGGGTGAAATTAAAGAAGGTTCCTCTACTTATTACCATGTACTTGTAGAAGCAATTAAATATGCCTTTAAGGACCGAGATTGTTATTTGTCTGATCCTGATTTTGTAAAGATCCACGTTAATGAATTATTAAGTACACAACGTGGGTTGGAAATAGCAGAAAAGATAAAAAAT
>NZ_JAWJYL010000733.1:0-253 GCF_046566945.1 Cobetia sp. SIMBA_158 | reverse complement strand
CCCAGGGAGATAGCGGACGCGAAGATGAAGAGAGGACGCCTGCATACCCGTCTCTACAGCCTCGGAATGCTCGGGCCGAATGGTCCGCTTCCGCTGCACGTCTCGGAGATCGCGCGCGAGCGCGAAGAGTTGCGTCGGGATCCAACGTTGAGCAATTTCCTCGACATCTTCCATCATCGGGCACTCACGCTCTTCTACCGCGCCTGGGCGTCGGCGCAGGCGACAGCCAGTCTCGACCGCCCTGATGACGATC
>NZ_JAWJYL010000732.1:0-253 GCF_046566945.1 Cobetia sp. SIMBA_158 | reverse complement strand
CTAGCTTACCAACGATAACAGGTCGCTAATCTCGTTTAGCTAAACCGATAGAGGATTTATTATGAGTAACGTTGTTTTATACACCAAGGCATATTGTCCATTTTGTCAGCGCGCTATGGCGCTTTTAAAAAGCAAAGGCGTTGAATTCACTAATTTTGATATTGGTGTACAACCTGAACTTCGCGATGAAATGATTACTAAAGCCGGTGGCGCAAGCACTGTACCGCAAATTTTTATTAATGATGAACATATC
>NZ_JAWJYL010000731.1:0-253 GCF_046566945.1 Cobetia sp. SIMBA_158 | reverse complement strand
ATAGGTCTTATGTCCTTATCAATTAAAAAACGGCAATGTATGAGTTTTTTAGGGAGGATTTATATAAACAAAACGTGCTTTTCGTTTCATTTAATGTTGAAATTGACATTAAATAATTTACAAGTCAATAGCTAACTATGATCACTGTTATTTCACCTGCAAAAAATCTTGATTACGACACGCCACCGGCAACCGATAAGTTCACTCAGCCTGAATTACTCGAGCAGAGCGAGGAACTCATGAAAGTATGCCG
>NZ_JAWJYL010000730.1:0-253 GCF_046566945.1 Cobetia sp. SIMBA_158 | reverse complement strand
GGCCAAGCAATTACTATTACGCTAAACAGTGAAATAGACATTAGCCGCGGCGACGTAATCGTACCGGCAAGTTCAACTGCCGTTGTTACTAATCAGCTTCAGGCTAAAATTGTATGGATGCACGAATCGCCATTAGTGCTAGGTAAAAACTACAACCTAAAACTAGGCAGCAAAAACACATCGGCTGTGGTTAAAAAGATTGACCACACTATTGATGTAAACACGCTTGAACATGGCTCTGCCGATTCATTAC
>NZ_JAWJYL010000729.1:0-253 GCF_046566945.1 Cobetia sp. SIMBA_158 | reverse complement strand
CTTCGCTACTACCGTTAATGGCAAAATTTCTGAGCTTTTTGAAATCCGATGTACATTCAGCAGTTTCACACAAAGGAAGTGCGTCTGTATCCTGGTCTGTATTTGCATAAGCCAAATTAGCTGATAAGGCCGACGCTATAATTAAAGGTAAAATTTTAGCTATTCTCATTGTTCTCTCCATGGTAATGATTTTGGTGTACCTGATTTAGATTACAACAGTTTGTTTAAAAATCAAGCTTATTATTACAAGAGC
>NZ_JAWJYL010000728.1:0-253 GCF_046566945.1 Cobetia sp. SIMBA_158 | reverse complement strand
AAACTAAGTAATAACAGTATTGCTGACATTCTTGTGAAAACAATGGGAAAAGAAGCCTATGGAAAAGGTAGAACGGAATATGGTGTAAAAGCTCTGAAAGCATACGGTAATGCGATTGGACTAAACATGGAGAACTGGTACTTAGAAGATGGTTCTGGAATTTCTCACGAGAATCGAGTCACGGCGAATGATCTTTCATACTTACTAATAAGAGTTAAAAATGAACCGAATTTTAAAATTTTCTATGAAAGCC
>NZ_JAWJYL010000727.1:0-253 GCF_046566945.1 Cobetia sp. SIMBA_158 | reverse complement strand
AAATTAGTGTTATTGTTCGAAAAACAGATCAAGGCTATAGTCGACAATAACATTAAAAGTCGAGTAATCTATTTTGACAACAGACACAGCACAAATAGCCTCTTTATCAGCGCACTTTACTAGTTTACAAAATGCGTTTTTAGATAATCCTTATCCTTCTATTCATTCTCGAATTGCCATTTTAAAAAAATTACGTTCGCGCATTGTAGAGCTAGAAGAAGAACTTATCAGTGCAGTATCGAAAGACTTTGGC
>NZ_JAWJYL010000726.1:0-253 GCF_046566945.1 Cobetia sp. SIMBA_158 | reverse complement strand
AGCGCAGCAGCGCGCCCGGTGATTCCGGGAATTCGAAGCTGTAGAGGCGTTCCTGCAACGGATGCGATGGACGTCCGCCGACCATATAGCGCACGTGTAGCTTCGCCATTTCGTCGTCGGAGAGATCAACCACGCTGTAGCCGCCGTCGTTGAGCATCTGCAAAATTTCTTTGCGCTCTTCGAGGCCGCGGCTCAGGCGCACACCGACAAAGATGCAGGCGTTTTTGGCATCGGCAAAACGGTAGTTGAACTC
>NZ_JAWJYL010000725.1:0-254 GCF_046566945.1 Cobetia sp. SIMBA_158 | reverse complement strand
ACAAGAACAACGAAAGGAATGGACGTTAAGAAGTTCCGAGTGATTAGCGGGGTCAATACAATCTTATCCTCCATTTTCTCTGTAGTTGGGGTTGTTCCCTATACAGTAGCATCAAGTTTTGTTCAGTTGACAGGTCAAAACCGTATGAAACCTTATTTTATTGCAAGTTTCTTAATAGCTTTCATCGCGTTCTTTCCTTCTATTTATACGTTTTTTGCCATGTTACCAGGACCCATTGCAAATGGTGCCATGCT
>NZ_JAWJYL010000724.1:0-254 GCF_046566945.1 Cobetia sp. SIMBA_158 | reverse complement strand
CCTACTACGGACCAACCGGATTTTTAAACTTTGGCGGCCCTGTAGGCGAATGTAAGCTCGAATCATTTGTGTTAGATAAAAAGGTTTTAACAAAATTATGGACGCTTTCGGAACAACAAACAGCATTTAAATGGCAACTGTAGAAAGCAATATTTACTAGACGAGCACCTATGAAACATTTCATTTATATATTGGGAATATTTATGTCGGCCTCAACAGCGTTAGCGAATGAACTTATTAGCGAACAAAACACT
>NZ_JAWJYL010000723.1:0-254 GCF_046566945.1 Cobetia sp. SIMBA_158 | reverse complement strand
CGCTTCATTTTTTAATACTTTATCTTTTTAACTGCCTCTGTATGCATAATATCATGAACTTTTCTTTGGACTAACGTACAATACAAAAATTATTGTACTTTTTGTGGGTGTTAAGTATTTATGCGTTTTTTAGTTGTATTACTTTTTGTTTTATTTTCATCAGGTTGTGCCATTACCAAACAAGCAGCAGAACCTTTGGCTATGCCGTTAAAGCCAGCATTAACAACGCAAACGTATCAGCTTAAATACCAAAC
>NZ_JAWJYL010000722.1:0-254 GCF_046566945.1 Cobetia sp. SIMBA_158 | reverse complement strand
ATAAAAACAGGCCACACATCTGAAGCTGGCTACAGCTTAGTTACATCAGCCACTAAAAATGGTATGCGTTTAATTGCTGTTGTTATGGGCACCTCAAGCGAGCGTGCACGTAAAGTAGAAAGCAAAAAACTACTTAACTACGGCTTTCGCTTTTTTGAAACAATTACACCTTACAAAGCGGGCGACAGCTTTGCAGAGCAGCGCATTTGGATGGGTAACAAAGAAAATGTATCGTTAGGTATTTTAGAAGACAC
>NZ_JAWJYL010000721.1:0-254 GCF_046566945.1 Cobetia sp. SIMBA_158 | reverse complement strand
CCCCGTAGGCGCGATTGGCTCGCACCACCATGGCCAGCGCATTCCAGCGCAGCGCGGCGGCAAGCTTTTCTTCGATATCGAAGTCGCCCGGATACGGCGGCTGCTGATCGACGGCAATCGTATTCGCGTAGGGCGTGATATTGAGGCGCGCCGTTGCGATACCGTTGGACGAAGCGTGGGCCGCGAGCCGATCGAACAGGTACTGAGCCCGTTCGGCACCTGCATGCCGAACCACGCCATCGAGCGCGTCGAGC
>NZ_JAWJYL010000720.1:0-254 GCF_046566945.1 Cobetia sp. SIMBA_158 | reverse complement strand
ATGGCTGAACGCTCTCAGCTTGTAAAGAAAGTACAAGGGATTGGTACATTTGTAAATCAAAAAACGATTGCGCAACGACTGGAAAGTATTACTAGTTTTCAAACAACTATTGAACAACTTGGTTTAATCGCTTCTACAAAACTAATTAAATATTTAGAGATTACAAGTAATATTCAACTTTCTCGTCTTCTAAATCTCAACATTATGGATAGGATTGTAAATATTCAATTGCTGGGATCCGGAGATAATACACC
>NZ_JAWJYL010000719.1:0-254 GCF_046566945.1 Cobetia sp. SIMBA_158 | reverse complement strand
AAATTAATTTTTAACGGAAAAATTATAGAACATTTTTTGAAAAGAAATTGTGGAGTTATCTTTTGTTTAAATAAAACAGGGGCTTGGGATCGCCCCTGTACACAAAAAACATAAACATAAAGTGTGAGTATTTCCGTAACTCTATGATCATATGAAAACTACAAATCGATATTTGTAGGCACTTTTAAAATAAAAGCAGGGGAGAGAATAAAGAACTAGAACAACCCTTGCTTTGTAATAAATAAATTAATTAC
>NZ_JAWJYL010000718.1:0-254 GCF_046566945.1 Cobetia sp. SIMBA_158 | reverse complement strand
CGGGTGTCCCAGGTCAGGCTGCTATCCAGTTTTTCGTCAACATACTGCTTGTAATCTGAATATTCGCTGATGTATTGCGCATTTGTCTTACCAAGGATAATGCGAGCTTTACGCGCTTCTTGCCAGGCCAGCGTATTCGCCCACACTAACCCGCTCGGTTGATGCGTGAAATCCATGTTTAAGGAGATCTTTAATGGGTTATTAAAATCTGCCACTGGAACGCTATCGTAAGAGACCAGATTACCGTTATAAAC
>NZ_JAWJYL010000717.1:0-254 GCF_046566945.1 Cobetia sp. SIMBA_158 | reverse complement strand
ATACCGCGAGACCCACGCTCACCGGCTCCAGATTTATCAGCAATAAACCAGCCAGCCGGAAGGGCCGAGCGCAGAAGTGGTCCTGCAACTTTATCCGCCTCCATCCAGTCTATTAATTGTTGCCGGGAAGCTAGAGTAAGTAGTTCGCCAGTTAATAGTTTGCGCAACGTTGTTGCCATTGCTGCAGGCATCGTGGTGTCACGCTCGTCGTTTGGTATGGCTTCATTCAGCTCCGGTTCCCAACGATCAAGGCG
>NZ_JAWJYL010000716.1:0-254 GCF_046566945.1 Cobetia sp. SIMBA_158 | reverse complement strand
GGCTTATTAGCAGCGAACGAAGCAAACAATAGATAAATAAATGGGTGTCTCACAAGGTTGAGACACCTTTTTAGATGCATTTTTTTAATCAGAAAGTGTAAAGTTATATAGTAAAGCGAAAAATTAAATTTGTTTAAAGAGTTTTATTAAATAGTATAATGAGTATTTATTTCAATATAGTCTTATATATACTATACTAATATTGAAAAATTCGTGTTGTAGTGTTTGTTCTACATACTATTAATTTTCCCTAC
>NZ_JAWJYL010000715.1:0-254 GCF_046566945.1 Cobetia sp. SIMBA_158 | reverse complement strand
AAGCTCATCCGTTGTCGCACCCGGCTCAGTGCCGGCATCACGTCTGGCCTGCTTCAGCCACCCGCGCATCGTATGCGGTGAGATCCCAAGTTTCGTTCCCACCGCCTGGGCGGCCGACCACTGCGAGCACTGCGTGTGGTGAAGATGATCCTCCATCAAACGCAACGCCCGCTGCTTGAACTCCTGGGTATAGACAGTTGGCATGATCCAATTCTCCTTCAATCAGTAGAACGGAACGAAACCCAGGACAGTTC
>NZ_JAWJYL010000714.1:0-254 GCF_046566945.1 Cobetia sp. SIMBA_158 | reverse complement strand
ACAATAATAGTGGGCTTCTTCTTTTCTACCTTAGGAAAACCAATTTGCTTAGCTTAGTTTATTCATTACCTGTAATGGCAAGTGCTTCATGGCATGACTGACCATGGACCAAGGTAGGCTCGGCACACAGGCTTCATCCACACCCGCTTCAATAGCTGCGACAATGGCTTTAGTACCAGTATCTGTATCGACTTCAAATGGTAATGGCTTAGAGCCTTCGTTGATTTCAGTGCGAATATAACCTGGGTAAATCG
>NZ_JAWJYL010000713.1:0-254 GCF_046566945.1 Cobetia sp. SIMBA_158 | reverse complement strand
CCACCACCTAAAAAGGCGATTACAGATGCACGGTGACGACGTTTGCCGTTTAAAAGTATTAAAGTGCTGTCTGATGGCAAACCACGAAGGTTAGCAGGGCGAACTAGTGATGCTGCATCACTAATAGGGTTTTGATGAACGTTGAAAGAAGGAACTGAGCCTTTAAGAAGTTCTAGCATGTCAGTGTTACCTGACTTTTCTAGCTCTTCGCCACCTATGATATCAATAGGAACGGGTGAATCACCAATTGAACG
>NZ_JAWJYL010000712.1:0-254 GCF_046566945.1 Cobetia sp. SIMBA_158 | reverse complement strand
CTCTTTCGTTTCGCAAATTTACTCAGCGTTTGCCATGCGGCTTTAAATAAACACTGGTACAACGCGCTTGGGTTATAGTGCGCAATGATATTCAACTCATGAGGGAGCGTAAAAACAAGGTGGAAATACCGACACGGTAATAAATCCTCTTGCTGCCTTTGCACCCACTTAGCAGTAGCCATGCCTTGGCAACGCGGACAATGACGGTCTCGACAACTACATCCAATCTTTTGTGACTCACCACAGTTATCACA
>NZ_JAWJYL010000711.1:0-254 GCF_046566945.1 Cobetia sp. SIMBA_158 | reverse complement strand
CGCGCAGTTGCCGATACTCGTGATCGCCGTGCTCACGCTGCTGATGATCCAGTTGCAAAGTCTGTCGCGCGTGATGATGGTCGTGCTGACGGCGCCGCTCGGGCTGATCGGCGTGGCCGTCGCGCTGCTGCTGTTCAACGAGCCGTTCGGCTTTGTCGCGATGCTCGGCGTGATCGCCATGTTCGGCATCATCATGCGCAACTCGGTGATTCTCGTGGATCAGATCGAGATGGATATCCGCGCGGGGCATCCGC
>NZ_JAWJYL010000710.1:0-254 GCF_046566945.1 Cobetia sp. SIMBA_158 | reverse complement strand
AGTGTCGACTCTGAATGAAGAACGCTGGTTTGTATTACCCCAAGCAAACTACCTAGATGGTGGTTTTGCTTATTGGCAAGATACACAGGGAATTCGTTTAATTGCTGATTTTTCTCAGGGTAATTTGTCGCAGTCAGCAATTATAATGCATGGACAAGCGTTTCAATTAAACCTAGAAACAAATTCTCAAGGCGTACTGTGGCTTTATTTAAATGCACGTCATTACGCCAAACCAGTGAGTGTAACCTTTTTAG
>NZ_JAWJYL010000709.1:0-254 GCF_046566945.1 Cobetia sp. SIMBA_158 | reverse complement strand
AGTTTTTCGCTTCAGCCATCATAAGCTTATATGATGGCTGACCTATTTTGGCTCTACTCACCTTATTATCTTGCATTTTCAGTCACATTAAATCAATATTTATCAAATGGAAGTTTATTAAATGATTTTGACTCATAATCGGTAGACCACAGGTGACAACAATGAAAAAAATAATAAAACCACTCAGTGTTATTTCTACATGTGTAGCACTTCTTCTCACTGGATGTAGCCATTATAAATCGAGTAATGATGAG
>NZ_JAWJYL010000708.1:0-254 GCF_046566945.1 Cobetia sp. SIMBA_158 | reverse complement strand
CATTGATTTTCAGCCTAAATTTAAAACACTGCTTGAGCAAAACACTAAATTTGTATGTTGGGGGGCAACGGTAGATAACAGACCTGATTTAACCGTGTGCTGTGACAATTACGGTGGTGGTAAACAAGCTGCGGCTCATTTTATAGCTCACAACAGACAAGATTGTGCATTTATTGGCGATGCTTCTGACCACAGCCCGGAATTTTTTGCTCGTTTTCAAGGGTTTAAGGACGAGCTAGAAGCTAACAATATCG
>NZ_JAWJYL010000707.1:0-254 GCF_046566945.1 Cobetia sp. SIMBA_158 | reverse complement strand
GACTGGTCATGGCCGCCAGATGCTGCACGAGCCGCTCCCGGATACGCGGATGGGTGCAGCGCTCCAGCCACGGGCGCTGCTCGGGGGCAGCAAAGATCCGCTCACGTAGCGCGGCGCGGTCAAGCTCGCCCTGCGCCGTGACGATCGACCCGCCGAAGTGGGCGATCATCTCGGCCAGTGCGGTTTCGCCGGGGCGCACGATCTCGCGTGCGCCATCATCGGCATCCCCCCACTGGATGCCCAGCTCGCCGAAC
>NZ_JAWJYL010000706.1:0-254 GCF_046566945.1 Cobetia sp. SIMBA_158 | reverse complement strand
CCCGGGTCGTTATTCATGCCGACGAGTCAGTTGCCGTCAACGACAACGGTCGTGGTGTGCCGGCCGAGATCCATGAAGAGGAAGGCGTCAGCGCAGCGGAAGTCAGCATGACCGTGCTGCACGCAGGCGGTAAGTTCGATGACACCTCCTACAAGGGCTCCGGCGGTCTGCACGGTGTGGGTGTCTCGGTCGTCAACGCGCTATCCGAAGGGCTCAAGATGACCATCTGGCGTCAGGGCAATGTCCACGAGCAG
>NZ_JAWJYL010000705.1:0-254 GCF_046566945.1 Cobetia sp. SIMBA_158 | reverse complement strand
AAAGCGGTTAAAGAAGAGCAAGAGGCGACTGTATAATAGTAATCAAAAAAGACGCGGTAACCTTATTGAGGGTTCCGCGCCTTTTTTAAACATTATTCTGTGATGATAAAACTGTTCATATATTCTTTTGTATTAAAATCGTTCAAATCAATTTTCCACTGACCTTCACCGTTACGTTTCATTTTCACTTCAAATTCAGTAGGGCTGGATGCCGGAGGAAGTTTTTCAAATTCACTCGCATATATCTTCAAGCT
>NZ_JAWJYL010000704.1:0-254 GCF_046566945.1 Cobetia sp. SIMBA_158 | reverse complement strand
CTTGAAAACGATATGCCAAAAGAAAAGGCACTCGAGGCACTAAATAAAATTATTAGCAATTGCCAACAATGCAGTGAAAGCTTACAAAAAATTGTTGATTCACAATGATGAAAGCGTGTTTTATGCGCAAACAGGAAACTAAATAAGCATGCAAAAACAACAAGGTAAAGCGAATGTTACGTGGGCAGCTTTTATAGTTGTGGTGTTATCTATTATTGTGGGTAATGCATTTTTGGCATTAAATACAATTCAAG
>NZ_JAWJYL010000703.1:0-255 GCF_046566945.1 Cobetia sp. SIMBA_158 | reverse complement strand
AGCAACAAATTCAAGCCACAATTAATCAAGTAAATAAAAAAACGACCATCGTCGTGAAAGGATCACGCAATTCTCGCATGGAATTATTAGTAACCGATTTAGTTAATGGCCAGCAACAAGCCATCAATGGAGTATCATAATGTTAGTTTGGCTGGCTGAGTATTTAACACAGTATTCTAGTGGTTTTAATGTTTTTTCGTATTTAACACTACGAGATATTTTGGGGATTTTCACTGCGGTCATTATGTATCTGTA
>NZ_JAWJYL010000702.1:0-255 GCF_046566945.1 Cobetia sp. SIMBA_158 | reverse complement strand
GTGCAACAGGCTGGATAGTAAAGCCATTTAATCCTGAGCAGTTACTAGCGGTGATTAAAAAGGTTATTCGTTAGTCAAGGAGCGCAAAGTGAGTATAGATTTAAGTCAATTTTTTGAAGTTTTCTTTGAAGAGAGTGTTGAAGGCCTCGATACCATGGAAGCTGAGCTTTTAAACTTGGTACCCGGTGAGGAAGACTTAGAAACTATTAACACTATTTTTAGAGCCGCTCATTCAATAAAAGGGGGAAGTGGGAC
>NZ_JAWJYL010000701.1:0-255 GCF_046566945.1 Cobetia sp. SIMBA_158 | reverse complement strand
CATGAATGTCCCCACGTTCTATCAGTACCTGATTCGCGGCGGCATTCTGCTGCTCGCCGTGCTGTTCGACCAGTTCCGCCGCAGCAAGCGGGCAGTCTGAACATGACGCACGGCGGCGCACGCATGAACGCCCACCTGAGCAGCGCAGCTTGCTCAGGCTGTGCAGGCCGCTCAGGTTTCGAGCGCCGCGCCGCCGAGTATGGAATTGGCGTCCTGCCGCGCGTTGTCGAGCTGCACCACGCTCGCCTGGCGCGC
>NZ_JAWJYL010000700.1:0-255 GCF_046566945.1 Cobetia sp. SIMBA_158 | reverse complement strand
CCGTTAAACAGCCATTGAGTGGTTGGATGGGGCATGCAAAGCCATTCGCGTTTGATGCTCAATACGAGTGTGCAGCAAGTATTAATCAGTATTTATGTGGTACGCCAAGTGTGATTGCTATGAGTGCGTTAGACGCTGCACTTGATGTGTGGGAAAGCGTAAAAATAAGCGATGTGAGGGCTAAGTCGATTGCTTTAGCCGATGTGTTTATTGCTTTAGTGCATTCGCATGCTAGCTTGGCTGATTTGCGCTTAA
>NZ_JAWJYL010000699.1:0-255 GCF_046566945.1 Cobetia sp. SIMBA_158 | reverse complement strand
ACGACCAGCCCCTTGATGATCGACGATTCGGCAGTCAATGACGAGATGCTCGTCAGGATCGAATCCTGTTGTCACTTCTGATAACACATCCTTGGCCGCATCAAATAGGATTTTCTTCAGAGGGATTGGCTCTTCGCCGTATGCATACGCTCCTTTTCCAGCAAATACAACTTGATAAGGCTTGACCATCGTTCCTTTCCCATACTGTACATCAGCATCGCCCCCAAGAAGCATCACTTTGTCAAACCAATGATG
>NZ_JAWJYL010000698.1:0-255 GCF_046566945.1 Cobetia sp. SIMBA_158 | reverse complement strand
GACACCTCTCTATGTCAGACAACCTGGCGGCAATTCTGTGGAGAATTGCAAAGGCCGCCCATCAGATCAGTCCGAATTGCGCAACAGTGCGCCGCATTCCTACGGCGACTCCACCAAACCTGACAGGAATCCTCCAGAAGCCGATGCCGGGCGCATCGTCGGCTTACTGTAAAATCGCGGATTGGTCAGCGTCGGCGCGTGCCCTACCCGGAACCGCGCGCCGTTCCCCGTGCCTACCAGGCCTCGATCCGCACC
>NZ_JAWJYL010000697.1:0-255 GCF_046566945.1 Cobetia sp. SIMBA_158 | reverse complement strand
ATGCTGAATGTGCGCGGTGGCACCTCGTTAAGCGAAGAAGAAGTGGCCTCTATTGTTGACATGGTTGCCTCTTCGGTGACCGGACTCAGTACCGAGCAAGTAACCGTTACTGACCAGGCCGGACGTCTGCTTAACTCTGGTTCGCAAAGTGCACTGGCGGCTAAAAGTTCGCGTGAGTATCAAATTGAACCAAAACGCGAAGAGGCCTACTTAGAAAAACTAGCCAGTATTTTGATTCCCGTGCTGGGCTATGAC
>NZ_JAWJYL010000696.1:0-255 GCF_046566945.1 Cobetia sp. SIMBA_158 | reverse complement strand
CAAGTATCTTGTCTGCTTCTTCCAGGCCCGCGAAAGGCTCCCTGCCGTACGGGGTCACGCTGCCCTCAATTTCGCAAAGCAGCGGCAACGGAGCCTCATCGGCAAAGAACTCGCCATCGTAAATTAAGATGATTGGCATTTTGGCCTCCAAGACCTCAGTGCGGACAACATCCACCCCCTACTTTGTGTAGTATCCCGAATTCTGTCGAGCAGATAACCCACTTCGCTCACCCATACCGAAATGGTTACGCGAGG
>NZ_JAWJYL010000695.1:0-255 GCF_046566945.1 Cobetia sp. SIMBA_158 | reverse complement strand
CCCGAGGCCGTCGCGAAGAAGATCGCCGACATCCGCGCCCGCGCCGACGCGCGCGGCCGCAAGATCAAGTTCGGCATCCGCCTGCACGTGATCGTGCGCGAGACCGAGGACGAAGCGTGGCGCGACGCGGAGCGCCTGATCAGCCGTCTCGACGACGAGACGATCGCCCGCGCGCAGCAGGTGTTCGCGAACATGGATTCGGAAGGGCAACGCCGGATGGCTGCGCTGCACGGCGGCAAGCGCGGCGGCCGCGAC
>NZ_JAWJYL010000694.1:0-255 GCF_046566945.1 Cobetia sp. SIMBA_158 | reverse complement strand
CGCTAATAAATTAATGCGGTGTTTCCAAGGGAATATATCGCGCTCGCCTAAAGCAGCAAATGCCAGGTTAGATGGCTGCGAGTACGTTAAATGAAAGCTGTAATAAGCCAACATGCCTGCATCGCTTTGCTTTTTCTGTACTTTGGCGCGGTCGCTTTGATCTGCTGCTTTTAAGCGCTCTATTGTTTGCTGCTGTGCGCTTACTTCGCTTAACCCGCTGTAAATAGCAAAACCCGATAAAACAAGGCTACACAG
>NZ_JAWJYL010000693.1:0-255 GCF_046566945.1 Cobetia sp. SIMBA_158 | reverse complement strand
CAGCGTCAGGCCATTTATTTTTAACAAAGGTTTGAAACTCCGTTTTAGGCTCACCCTCTACTTGAGGTAAGTAATCACGAACTCGGTTAGTTGTATCAATAGCAACAAGCATGGCATTAGGTATTTGCTCGTAATCAACAAGGGATTTTATAACGCCAGACGCCGTATGATAGTGCTCAACACCATCAAGTAAATAAATAACATAAAGCGGCTGGTCGTCTTTTACAGTGTCAGGTATGAAGATGCTGATTGGCC
>NZ_JAWJYL010000692.1:0-255 GCF_046566945.1 Cobetia sp. SIMBA_158 | reverse complement strand
AATCCATTTTGCAGTAACATCTACTCTATCAGCAAAGAACACTCCTGCTTTTAAATCACCGACAAACATCACCATGTCTCCTGCTTTAGTTCCCAGAACTTCATCATCCACAACACTTACAGGCTTTCCTAAGAATGATTTACCAGAAGGAGAAGTGATATCTTGCTGTAACAAATACTGCCCATTTTTATCCTTCAAGGTATCTAACCATTGATATGCAGACGCAGTCGCAACATAGTCACGTTTATAAGCTTG
>NZ_JAWJYL010000691.1:0-255 GCF_046566945.1 Cobetia sp. SIMBA_158 | reverse complement strand
CGAAAGAAACAACACCAAATATGTATTTTCTGACCCATTAATTACAGTAACAGAAATGCTTGTAACGCTGCCCGAAAACACAAAAAAATGGCAACATGTGTCCAATATTGAGGGTAAAAATGTAGGCACAGTATTGGGTTATTATTATCACAATGCTGATACATTTAAACGCGTTGATTTTCCTTCGGAAAAAGAACTCATTGAGGCGCTAGTACGAAAAAGAGTAGATGTTGCCATAATAGGTGACTCACCAAC
>NZ_JAWJYL010000690.1:0-255 GCF_046566945.1 Cobetia sp. SIMBA_158 | reverse complement strand
ATATAGGTAAACCCAACCAACACCCGTTGCATCAGGTCCAAGCTCTGGCGTTGCACCTTCAGGCAGACGGTTTGCAGCTTGGGTTAGGTATTCTTGCACTCGGCTACGCGCCCAGTACAAATCAGTGCTGTCATCAAAAATAATATAAACATACGAGTCGCCAAAAAATGAAAAGCCTCTTACGGTTTTAGCCCCTGGCACCGATAACATAGCAGTAGTAAGCACATAAGTAACTTGGTCTTGAACCACTTGTGG
>NZ_JAWJYL010000689.1:0-255 GCF_046566945.1 Cobetia sp. SIMBA_158 | reverse complement strand
CCTGCAGTGGGCAATGGCCGAAGCGCCGCCGGCTCAGGTACGTGCGATCCATGAGCTCGAGGAGCAGGGTGTCGAGGTCAAGCGCTTCCCGGAGCCGGTGATGACCGCGCTGCAGGAAGCCGGGGGTGAAGTGCTGGCCGAAGAGAAGCAGACCAATCCTGACTTCGCCAAGGCCTACGATTCGCAGATGAAGCATGCCGCACTGATCGACGAATGGTACGAGCTGCAGGCCATGCCGCAGCCGATGGCCAGGAA
>NZ_JAWJYL010000688.1:0-255 GCF_046566945.1 Cobetia sp. SIMBA_158 | reverse complement strand
CGGCTAGACGGAAAGACCCCGTGAACCTTTACTATAGCTTTACACTGGATGCTGATGTTGTCTGTGTAGGCTAGCTGGGAGGCTTTGAAACCACGTCGCCAGATGCGGTGGAGCCAACCTTGAAATACCAGCCTGACATCATTGGCGATCTAACTCAGGTCCGTTATCCGGATCGAGGACAGTGTATGGTGGGTAGTTTGACGGGGGCGGTCTCCTCCTAAAGAGTAACGGAGGAGCACGAATGTACCCTCAGCA
>NZ_JAWJYL010000687.1:0-255 GCF_046566945.1 Cobetia sp. SIMBA_158 | reverse complement strand
ATAGATTGCCATTAGAAGAACAGCCAATAACATGTAGCGCTTCTGCTTCCAATAGCGGAAGGTGAATAGATTGACCCTCTAATTCAATATTGTCTCCTTGATCTTTATAAATGAATTGAAAAGGGATTCCTTCGACAAGATGATGTTGCAGGTTCATGACTAACTCAGCCGGTAAAGAAGCTCCGCCAATGGTTAACTGGCCTTTGTCATATTCATTTTGATGCGTGATGCCTCTGTTATTCACATAATCATCAA
>NZ_JAWJYL010000686.1:0-256 GCF_046566945.1 Cobetia sp. SIMBA_158 | reverse complement strand
CATTTACAGCTAATTTTTATATTACGATTCTTATATGGCCAAAATTATATCATGGCTGATTAATTTATCACCGTAATTCAATTGCTTTGTTTGCTATGAACCTTATGATTGTCTAAAATCGTGGCATCTAAAGCTTTAAAAAGTAATTAATATGAAAAAAATAGAAGCAATTATAAAACCGTATAAACTTGATGATGTACGCGAGGCGCTGTCAGAGGTGGGCATTAACGGCATGACCGTGAGTGAAGTAAAAGGC
>NZ_JAWJYL010000685.1:0-256 GCF_046566945.1 Cobetia sp. SIMBA_158 | reverse complement strand
AGTAATGTGCCTGCCAATATCAAAAGCCCGCCATTGCGTGCCAGCACCATCTAAAAGTTGGCCTAAGGTTGCTATTTGATCACTCATTGTTTTCCCTGTCGTTTTTAACTGCAAAATTGCACTAATTATACGCCATAGCGAGCTTTGTGGGAACAGGGTATAATTGCTGCATAACTTATAAAGAGGGTGGTTATGTTCCAACAGACCCAAGCTTATTTAGTGCAATTAAAAGCGCTATTACAAAAGCATCAACTTT
>NZ_JAWJYL010000684.1:0-256 GCF_046566945.1 Cobetia sp. SIMBA_158 | reverse complement strand
TTGGCCTGGTTGTGGAAGCTTGCGACGATCTGCTGGGGCTGAATTCGCGGGCCGGCTTCCAGCATGATGAGCGAGTTGCCGGCCTCGGGCAGCCGATGTGCGATCAGGGCAGCGGCTACACCAGACCCGGCCACGATCACATCGGCATCATACGAACGGGATGCCGCGGGCATGCAGGATGCTCCTGGGCGAAATGGGAAGCGCAACAGGAGCGGCCAGGGCGCCCGTGGAGGATCTAGCACCCGGGCGATGTCAG
>NZ_JAWJYL010000683.1:0-256 GCF_046566945.1 Cobetia sp. SIMBA_158 | reverse complement strand
CCAGCGCCGCCGCAATCGGCAGCCCCACCATTCCCGTGCCGGGAACGGTGACGCCCAGACCGTTCTTCATCAGATTTGGCGAAACCCAGGCTTCTACACGTTCAACCGGACCTTCCAGTTCTGCCGCAGCAACCGCCGCCGCCAGCGCCAGTGAAATCGGTTCAGTACATCCCAGCGCCGGTTTTACTTCCTCCTGAACGGCGAGGATGTAACGCTGCCATAACGGATTTAAAGTCGAATCAAACATATTAAAAAC
>NZ_JAWJYL010000682.1:0-256 GCF_046566945.1 Cobetia sp. SIMBA_158 | reverse complement strand
ATAGTTTTTTGATTAAAAAAGGATCTTTGATTTATTACAATTAATCCTATAGGTTATTAATAGAGACTAAAAACATTATCAAATTAAACATAGGGGCTACTGTAACCGCAGGATATCAATACAACAGGAGCTTATTGTAGTAACCCACATTGGATAGCATTAATCCCATTAGGAATACAGCACCAGAAGATTTCGAAGGATACTTTAGAATCAGCAACTTCAAGCGTCAGCTTGCTATTAAATGTGTCTTTTCCCA
>NZ_JAWJYL010000681.1:0-256 GCF_046566945.1 Cobetia sp. SIMBA_158 | reverse complement strand
AGTCGAAGTGGCAAAGCGTGTCCTATCTGTCGGCGGTGAATATGCAAACTGGTTAAACAAAGCCATTGAGGTCAACGGTTTTGAAGATGAAATTGAGGACCTTGAAACAGAAGCAAAAAACTAATAAAAGACGGGAACAAAGAGGCTGTGTATCTGTATTACTGCATGCATGAGCTTCATTACTCCCCGTCTGAACTCTTAGAGGTCTATGAAGCGCCAAGGCGATTCAAGGCCTTTTTGTTTGGGTTAATAGCCC
>NZ_JAWJYL010000680.1:0-256 GCF_046566945.1 Cobetia sp. SIMBA_158 | reverse complement strand
GCAGCACGAACAAGATGATCGCGCGCGCACTCGGCATCAGCGAAGGCACGGTCAAAGTTCACCTGGCGAGCATCTTCCAGCAGCTCGGCGCGCCCAACCGGGCGGCAGCCGTGGCGATCTACAACGGCTTGCTGTCGAATCAGCTGCAGGTGCTGCGCACGCGTCGCGACAGTCCGCGCAAACCCGCACATGGCGAACACGGCCCCACGCCACTGCGCGCCCGCGTAGAAGCGGAGTTCCGCTATCCGTTGCTGAC
>NZ_JAWJYL010000679.1:0-256 GCF_046566945.1 Cobetia sp. SIMBA_158 | reverse complement strand
ATCGCTATTATCGTGACTCACAAATTTATCAACTCGATTTAATCAAATCGTTAAAGTATATCGGTACGCCCCTCGAAAGTATTAAGTATGCACAGTCGTTAACGCCTGCAGAGTTACTCGATTTTTTATCGGAACAGGAGCAATTTGTTGAAGAAAAAGTCCAACGCATGCTGATGGTACAACAAACGCTCTTAAAAACTAAAGAGCTAATTGCTGAACTAATTACTATTCCAACGTACAACGAAGTGTATCAAAC
>NZ_JAWJYL010000678.1:0-256 GCF_046566945.1 Cobetia sp. SIMBA_158 | reverse complement strand
GTGTCGAATGCCGCGCAGGTGCAGCGCGCATGCACGCTGCTCGGCGAAGTGCAGGGCGTCGTGCGGGCCGGACGCAAGGCATGACGCGGCCGCACATGATCGCGCCCCGTCATTTTGCTGCAACCGCATAAATAGCTTGCCAAGGAAACGCTCGCCCCATATAATCTTAGCTTCACTAGGCTCGTAGCTCAGCTGGTTAGAGCACCACCTTGACATGGTGGGGGTCGTTGGTTCGAGTCCAATCGAGCCTACCAAC
>NZ_JAWJYL010000677.1:0-256 GCF_046566945.1 Cobetia sp. SIMBA_158 | reverse complement strand
ACTGCGGCTACCACTTGTAGATACCTGCTCACGACCGTTAAGTGTTGAAAATACAAAGCCGCCCGACAGCCCGCGTATATTAATTTGTGCAGCCTGCCCGCCAGTGCGCACAGCTGAAATACCCGGTAAACGAGTCAGTGCATCGGCCATTGAAATATCAGGCAATGCGCCTAAGTCATCAGCAGAAATTTGTTCTGACACCGTATCGCTAAATCGCTTTTGGTTAAGCGATTGAATTAAGCTGCGACTAAAGCCG
>NZ_JAWJYL010000676.1:0-256 GCF_046566945.1 Cobetia sp. SIMBA_158 | reverse complement strand
CGATCAGCACATCATCGCTGAAGCTGCCGCCCTGCGAGACCAGAACCGCATCCGCGCCCACCGAGGTCGCACCGCTGATCGTGCCCGAGGTCGTCACCGTGCCCCCGGTCAGTGTCACATCCCCGGTCACCGTCCCACTGTTTGTCAACGCACCACCCGAGACCGCAATCGCCCCCGAAATCGCGCCCGTCTTCGTCACAGACCCACCCGACAGGTCCAGACCACCGCTCAGCTGCTCTGTGTTCAGGCTGCCCCC
>NZ_JAWJYL010000675.1:0-256 GCF_046566945.1 Cobetia sp. SIMBA_158 | reverse complement strand
ATATTAGCTAGTAGAGCTTGGCCTTCTGCACTTGTAGGGTCAATACCCTGAGCCGCAGCTACTTGAGCATAGGTTGCAGTTAAGTTATTTAAACTTTCAGTTAAAAATGCAACATCTATATCAGGGTTAGACGTAAAGCCTAGCTGAACGTTTTGTTGGTAACCATTTTCTGCTGCAAAGTCATTGGTAGAAAAATAAGTACCTGCAGCTGGCAAGCGAGTCTCATGCCATTGGTACTGATAAAAACCTTCTAGGG
>NZ_JAWJYL010000674.1:0-256 GCF_046566945.1 Cobetia sp. SIMBA_158 | reverse complement strand
GGCTGTACCATGGGAAGTCACGAGCGTAAACAATGTCACGACCACTCCAAGATGCACCAGCAAGTACACGAGAGTTGTCTGAAGAAGCACCGAAAAGTACAGAACCATTTTCACGGTCGCCGCCTTCATGCTCAATACGGCCAGAACCTAGAGTAACTTCTGCACCATTAAAGTCTTTACGTAAAATTACGTTAATTACACCACCGATAGCATCTGAACCGTAAAGTGCAGAAGCACCATCAGTAAGGATTTCAAC
>NZ_JAWJYL010000673.1:0-256 GCF_046566945.1 Cobetia sp. SIMBA_158 | reverse complement strand
CCGTAGTTGTCGGAGAACGACAGCGCGTGCTCGATGGCGTGGCCCAGCGCGATGGGGGACCGGGTGGTCGAACCGAAGCGGACATCCGCGCCCGATCGCTCCAGGCGTTCCGCCAGCAGGAAAGGACGCCAGACGAACTCGCCGGTGCCTACCACGATGACTTTCTCGCCGGGCTGGATCCGGATGCCCGGCGCGAGCGTGTCGTCCACATGGCGAACGCCCAGGCGTCCCCAGTCATTTCGGGGTGAGAGCGGCC
>NZ_JAWJYL010000672.1:0-256 GCF_046566945.1 Cobetia sp. SIMBA_158 | reverse complement strand
ATCGGGGTACTCCTGCGTATACTGCACATCTAAGAGCAGAACGGGGTCTATCCAGTCAGATCACACAAACCTACCCTGCTTGGCCTCGTCATAATCCTCTGGGACAACGCGGATCTGAAGATGCGTCGGTGAAAGTTCTGACTCGTAAGCATACCTCGACGTACTCTGCAGCTCCTCAATATAGATGCTTTCGAGCACCTCCAACTCCTCCGATAGCACCTGCTCATGCTCCTCCGCTGACACCATCTCGACAGAC
>NZ_JAWJYL010000671.1:0-256 GCF_046566945.1 Cobetia sp. SIMBA_158 | reverse complement strand
GACACAACTGATCAGCAGTCCAGCACTCAATGCAGATAGCGCCATTGCCAAAGCGTGGTTTATTTTCATAGATTTCTCGGTACTATCTGATGTGATTTTAGCGGCTTGTAATAGCAGCTCAGACTTACGACCAGCACTCACTACACGGCGCTGCAACTTGTCCCACTCAGGTGCCACACTGAGCCCATCACTTAGCCATGATAGCTTGTCTTTATCATCTAATAATAGAATAGGCTGAGTAGATGCTTGGCTCAAC
>NZ_JAWJYL010000670.1:0-256 GCF_046566945.1 Cobetia sp. SIMBA_158 | reverse complement strand
ATACGCGATATCCCAGCGGCGGTATTATCGATTTATATTACTCATTCATAACGCTAATGCTGAAGAGATGATTAGTCTCATCTGATTGTTTTTATTGAACTAACACAAATTTCATACGCTTCGTTCAGTCGAAAAATTTCATGGTCACAGCAAACTCATATTTCCCGTCTATGCTTTCAGAGCAATGCATCGCGTCTGATCGATTTCAGACGTACCACTGACTCTCGAAAGGAGAAGAGGATGACCAAACCGTATG
>NZ_JAWJYL010000669.1:0-256 GCF_046566945.1 Cobetia sp. SIMBA_158 | reverse complement strand
CGGGCGGCTGAGCTCGTGTCCGTCGGCCCGCCGGAGGGCCGCCGTACTCAAGGCGTTGGCGGAATCGGCGTTGCGTCAGGAATTGACCGGCCAAGCCGTCGCCGCGCCCGCGACGACAGCACCGTTGGCGACGCCCACGCCGCGACAACATGCGGCGGCACGCGCGGTTAGCACGGTCGACCAAGAAGAATTTCAGGTGCTCAGCGTGGGCGACGGAAGCCACGATCAGACCAGCTTCGATGACGCTCTCCACGAC
>NZ_JAWJYL010000668.1:0-256 GCF_046566945.1 Cobetia sp. SIMBA_158 | reverse complement strand
AGCATAGTTTGAGTACTTGATAAACAAAGTCCAAATCACTAATGACACGATGCAGTGCTGCACAGATTTGCTTTTCGCTAAGCTTTTCTCGCCAATCACCTCTACTGCCATCGACACCAAACTGCAAGCGTAAATCAGCTACACTGGTCTCTAATTTATTTAAGCTTTTACCAAGTTGTAACATATCAGGAATTTCAGCTCGGTATATCGCGCGTAAATCGTTAATTAAATCCACCAGCTTTTTAGTACTTACACT
>NZ_JAWJYL010000667.1:0-256 GCF_046566945.1 Cobetia sp. SIMBA_158 | reverse complement strand
CATTCAGTAAGGACCATTCAAACCTGACTGAGCAGGGTCAAATTTTAAGCAGTGATCCAGAGCAAGCTAAAAAATTAATCATCCAAGCAGGCGGGAATCCTGCAATCTATGGATTATAAAGGAGAATTTAAATGGCAGTAACTAGAGTTCAGGATGTTATCATCCCGGAAATTTTTAACCAGTACACAATGAACAACACTGTTGAACAAACAGCAGTATATCGAAGTGGAATTATTCAGGCTGTACCGGGCCTAAG
>NZ_JAWJYL010000666.1:0-256 GCF_046566945.1 Cobetia sp. SIMBA_158 | reverse complement strand
CTAACAAAACTTTATTCTACTTTTTAGGTACAATGTTTGCAATATACTATTAACGTTTAAATATTCACCCTCACAATACTACAATATTTAATTGTAATAAACAATTATTCGTTATTAAAAAAATAAAAAAAGGTGTCCAAAAAAGAATAAATCTTTGGCCACCTACGCTTAACAAAAAACACTTATAACATATAGCTATTTCGATATTCACATCAAAAAAACACCATTTCAGTGTAATTAGGTAACGACTAAAAGC
>NZ_JAWJYL010000665.1:0-257 GCF_046566945.1 Cobetia sp. SIMBA_158 | reverse complement strand
AGACGCACGCCCGACGGCATGGTTTTGCCAATCAGGTCTTCGCACGATGCGAACACGTAGAACGCGCCTTGCGGAACTGCACAGTGCAGGCCCGGAGCCTGGTTGATCTGCTCGACAACGAGGTCGCGCCGGCGCTGGAATGCCTCGCGCGAAAGCTCGATGAAGTTCTGCGGGCCGGTCAGGGCAGCCAACGCCGCGTGTTGCGAAATCGTCGACGCTCCGGACGTCTGCTGTCCCTGAAGCTTCTCCATCGCTTC
>NZ_JAWJYL010000664.1:0-257 GCF_046566945.1 Cobetia sp. SIMBA_158 | reverse complement strand
CTTGCGGCCGCGAACGGCAGCGTCGCGAGACTCAGCGCGCGGCGGCCGAGGTGGTCGATGCTGAACTTGCCGAGCAGCGTCATCGTGAGATAGGTGAGCGCCACGCCGAGCGCGGCCCAGAGCGACGCCGAGTCGCCGAAGCCCGCATCGCGCAGGAAAGTGGGCGTGTAGTAAATCATCATCTCGATGCCCGTGAGTTGCGTGAACGCGGCCACGCCCAGACCGGCGATCAGCGCGGGACGCACCCACGGTTGCGC
>NZ_JAWJYL010000663.1:0-257 GCF_046566945.1 Cobetia sp. SIMBA_158 | reverse complement strand
ATAATTGCGACCCGTAAAGCTTTATTTTGCGCATAAACTGAGCGATAATTAAACAATATTTAAGTGGTGGAGGTTTACCATGTCAATCGGATCTGTATTTAATAATGGTGTTGAAGGGTTTAACCGTGCAAGCCAAGGTATTGAAAAGGCCAGCGCAGAAATAAACCGTGCCAGTATAGAACAGCAAGACGATGCGCAACTTGCACAACAGCGACAGTTAGTTGCAGCAACGCCAGACGAAGCAGTAACAGCACCGG
>NZ_JAWJYL010000662.1:0-257 GCF_046566945.1 Cobetia sp. SIMBA_158 | reverse complement strand
ATGGCATGTCGTCGGCTGCAAGGCTTGGCTCGGTTTGGCCAACTGCAACCACTTTGCCTAATATTGGGTTACCACGTTTTGGGTAGCCTGCAATAGTAAATACATGGCTGTGATCGGCAGTCACCACAATCAGCGTTTCTTCTGGGTTAGTGCTGTCCATAGCGGCTTTAACGGCTTTAGCAAATTCAATGGTGTCGTTAAGCGCGTTGTATGCATTGCCTGCGTGGTGTGCATGATCTATTCGCCCGGCCTCTACC
>NZ_JAWJYL010000661.1:0-257 GCF_046566945.1 Cobetia sp. SIMBA_158 | reverse complement strand
AGTCGGCTGATCGTAACTGGGAAGATAACTCTGATATGCCAGCAGGTTCAGACGCATGTGAAGACATTGCATCGCAACTTGTTAACTTTGAAGCTAACCTAGAAGCACGCTTTGCAGGCATTGATGTAGATGGTATTGACGTAGTAATGGGTGGCGGTCGTCGTCACTTTTTACCAAAAGATGCCACGGCTAATTCAGGCGATGCAATCAGCGCAGTTGAAGGGGATCGTACCGATGGCCGTAACTTAGTAACCGAG
>NZ_JAWJYL010000660.1:0-257 GCF_046566945.1 Cobetia sp. SIMBA_158 | reverse complement strand
CAAATAACCAAACAGGATACCGGCGCTATTGATGAGTTATGCCGACGGATTAATAACTCACAGTTGAGTACTGAGGTAATTCAATTACAAGCGCAATTGTATGGAAATAAAGCTACAAACAGTGACCTTGGTGCTATTATAAAAATACTTGAGAGTGAGCAAGCTCAAGCATCAAATTCGCAACAAACTGTATTAAAAGACCTTTATAGCTAAAATAAAGTTACGTATGAGTCTTTTTTCATTAAATAAAAATATAG
>NZ_JAWJYL010000659.1:0-257 GCF_046566945.1 Cobetia sp. SIMBA_158 | reverse complement strand
CGTCGGGCATGGCCGCGATCATGTCGGTCGTGATGTCCGCGCTGCAGGCGGGCGATCACCTCGTCAGCTCGCGCAGCCTGTTCGGCTCGACGCTCGGGATGTTCTCGCAGATCTTCAGCAAGTTCGGCATCACGACGACCTTCGTCGACCCGACCGACCTGAACGCATGGCAGGAAGCGGTGCGGCCCGAAACGAAGATGTTCTTTCTCGAAACGCCGTCGAACCCGCTGACCGAGCTCGCCGACATCGAGGCGATC
>NZ_JAWJYL010000658.1:0-257 GCF_046566945.1 Cobetia sp. SIMBA_158 | reverse complement strand
ACGCTTCGTCTTTTTCCATCGTCGCGGCCAGGACATTTGCTGGCAAATCAAGATAAACTCCGCCAGGGCGACCCGATACAGAGACCCGGATAGCGCGTGCCAATGCAATGCCAAGATCCTGCGGCTGATTAACGCGAAATGCTGCTTTGGCATACGGTTTTGCCGCATTCATTTGGTCCAGCTCTTCATAATCACCTTGCTGTAGGTCGACGATCGCGCGGTCGCTGGAGCCGCTAATCATGATCATCGGAAAACCA
>NZ_JAWJYL010000657.1:0-257 GCF_046566945.1 Cobetia sp. SIMBA_158 | reverse complement strand
CTTAGCGCGTATTCGCAGTGGTAAAACACGCCCAGGTATTACAGCACTTATTGAAGTGGCCAACAGAAATGCAGCGCGTTTGAGCGCCAGCGATTTTGGTTTTTCACTTGCGCCACGTTTAAACGCAGCAGGTCGCCTAGACGACATGAGTTTGGGCATAGCGTGTTTACTGAGTAACGATATAAACCAAGCAAGGCGTATCGCAAGCGAACTCGACAGCTTAAACCATGCAAGGCGTGAAATAGAGCAAGGTATGC
>NZ_JAWJYL010000656.1:0-257 GCF_046566945.1 Cobetia sp. SIMBA_158 | reverse complement strand
CGGGGATCTCTGCGCCCTGACGTTCACAAACTGCATATATCTGATAGACGTGAAACAGGAGTCATAATGAATTTTCATCATCTGGCTTACTGGCAGGATAAAGCGTTAAGTCTCGCCATTGAAAACCGCTTATTTATTAACGGTGAATATACTGCTGCGGCGGAAAATGAAACCTTTGAAACCGTTGATCCGGTCACCCAGGCACCGCTGGCGAAAATTGCCCGCGGCAAGAGCGTCGATATCGACCGTGCGATGAG
>NZ_JAWJYL010000655.1:0-257 GCF_046566945.1 Cobetia sp. SIMBA_158 | reverse complement strand
CGAATTATATCTCCAGTTTTGAGAGATTGGTTCGATTCTAGCCCCTTTTATAAGTGAACCCTCAATAGTAATCCCTTTAATCGTGCCAGCTGTGATTTTGTCGGCAGATAAATTGGCTATTTTAGCATTTGTAATGGCACCATCTGTGATGTGCGCCGTGTCAATTATCGCTGTGCCTAAATGTGCTTTTTGGATTGCGGCATTTTGAATGGCTGCCGTTCCAATTGCAGCATCATTTACGTGCAATGCTGTAACAG
>NZ_JAWJYL010000654.1:0-257 GCF_046566945.1 Cobetia sp. SIMBA_158 | reverse complement strand
CCTGGCAGGCTGCATGGCATGGAGCCTGGCGGCCTGCGGCAGCAGGCAACCGTTGCCTGTCGTGCCGGACGGCCTGCATCGCGTGCCGGTCAATCGCGTTGCGCCCGAACCGCAGACGCCACCTGTGCCCGGTCTGCCCGAACTGCCCGCGGCACCGGATGCCGGAGACCGGTCATGAGCGCCCCGCACGACTATGGGCACGTGCTCGACATCGAGGCGTCGCTAACGTATCTGCGGGAACGTTCCGAGCGGCCGGC
>NZ_JAWJYL010000653.1:0-257 GCF_046566945.1 Cobetia sp. SIMBA_158 | reverse complement strand
GCTAATGCACCTGTTACGCTGTTCACACTATCGCCTGTACGTAATGTGTTTTCTGCTGATAAACCTGGGGTCGGGTAAGCAGTAGGATCTGAGTTTTGAACAGTTGAACCGTCATCAACTAAGATTTTTTTAGTTAGGTTTTCTACTTCAACAGCGTTAGCTGCATCGCCAGGCATAGCAACTTGTGTGCCTTGGTATAAACGTTCTGTTGCAAGCTCAACTTCACCGTAACGGCCTAAACCAAAGTTATTTGTTAC
>NZ_JAWJYL010000652.1:0-257 GCF_046566945.1 Cobetia sp. SIMBA_158 | reverse complement strand
GCTGGACGGTCAGATGTACCGCCAATGAAGCCCATTACACGCTCAGTGCTATTTACTAAGTGCCAGCTAGCGTCATTCATATCCATTTGTACTAGTACGTAGCCTGGAAAGAATTTACGCTCAGATTTACGCTTTTGACCTGCGCGCATCTCAACCACTTCTTCAGTTGGTACTAATATTTCACCAAAGCTCTCTTCAAGACCTTCGATTTTAATGTGTTCAGTTAACGTTTGAGCTACACGCTTTTCATAACCAGA
>NZ_JAWJYL010000651.1:0-257 GCF_046566945.1 Cobetia sp. SIMBA_158 | reverse complement strand
ATAAGTTATCTCCTAGCCCAATAACGTGGCCGTGAGCATCTATTAAGCCGGGCAGTAATGTGTTGCCTTCTGCGTTTATTAATTTGGCAGCTGGAAAACTTTCTTTTAGTGTGTCGCCGCCTACTTTTACAACTTTGCCATCTTTTATAACTAAAGTGCTAAATTGCTGAAGTTCACCTTTTTGCATTTTGCCTTTATAAAGCGGGGTGTAGCCATTAGCATTATAAATAACTTTGGTTTGTGCAATAGCAAAGCTA
>NZ_JAWJYL010000650.1:0-257 GCF_046566945.1 Cobetia sp. SIMBA_158 | reverse complement strand
GCGCTGTTTACGAGAGTGAAAGCGACGACAGTTGGGATTTATTAGTGCTGCAAAAAGTGCTTGAAGATATTCAAAAGCACCACGATAACGGCGACTACAATCAAGCGGTGTCGCAGCGCATAGTTAGCTATTTAATAAAACAGGGTATACAAGAAAAAGGCGTCGGTCAGCGATTTTTAGTAGGGCAAGTAAATTTTTGTACGCTTATGCCCATGCGCGCCGTGCCATTTAAAGTAGTGTGCATGCTAGGTTTAAAC
>NZ_JAWJYL010000649.1:0-257 GCF_046566945.1 Cobetia sp. SIMBA_158 | reverse complement strand
CATCACCATCACTCGACTGTAAGGTTTCCAGCAGATGGTCTAAAACGCTCCAAAATTGTTGTGACATGTTTGCACCTTCCTCTTTCAAAAAGAAATTTTTCAGCAAAGAAAAAAGCCCTCTCTCATTCGTGCCTTGAGATAGGAGCTGATCTTGTTCTTCTATTGCCACGATATCCGCCGTCCCAGCCATTGAGTAGCCTGTAATGTGGCCCTGCTGAATTTGATCCCAAATATCTTGTGAAGCCTTTGTCACAAGC
>NZ_JAWJYL010000648.1:0-257 GCF_046566945.1 Cobetia sp. SIMBA_158 | reverse complement strand
CGTGTTTAAAAGCCAATCTAGCTCGTTTAGCATGGTCGTTTCAATAGTTCAGTTGTTGAAAAAAGGAGCGCCATTATGGTGATCTTTTGCGCACCTTTCAACCAAGTAATTTTACATTTTTCAGATTAGTTTTATTAATGCTAAAAGTAACTTTTAATCGCTGAAATTAGACCGTCGTCAGCAATAACTTGATACTTTTGGCAGCTCTGAGGATTCTGTAAATCACTGCATAAATAAAGAGATTTGCGCTTTTCGTC
>NZ_JAWJYL010000647.1:0-257 GCF_046566945.1 Cobetia sp. SIMBA_158 | reverse complement strand
GATAACACAACACCATCAGCATCAATCGAGAATGTTACCTTAGCATTTGCGACAGGCTCATCATTCCCGTCCATAACTTGTACTTCATAATAAGCACCTTCTAGATCGATAGAAGTTATGGTATTACCATCTACATCTACTAGCCCACTGTTGCTAATATTTAATTCTGCAGCAGGTGTTTCAACGCCCCCATCACCAGTACCTGGCTGTTGCACTCCTAGGTCAGGTTCCGGCGCGATAGTATCAGTACCGTCACC
>NZ_JAWJYL010000646.1:0-257 GCF_046566945.1 Cobetia sp. SIMBA_158 | reverse complement strand
ATCACACCTTTTGAGCTGCCTACCGGCGAGGGAGTCCCCCGAAGAATCGGGGGACTAGGGGGATGAGTTCTTAAAGGATAGTCAAAAGACTGTCCTTTTTTGTTTGGATAAGAAAGGGGAGATTTTCTTGAAGGAAGGATTTCATGAATTAAAAATACTACCTCAATACTTTTGGGCTTGTAAAACAGGTCACAAATGCTTTGAAATACGAAAAAATGATAGGGACTTTAAAATGGGGGATTTGATTCAGTTACGTG
>NZ_JAWJYL010000645.1:0-257 GCF_046566945.1 Cobetia sp. SIMBA_158 | reverse complement strand
ATTAGTAAACATAACACCGCAGTCGCTATCTTTTATATGAACCGAATAACAGTTAGCTACAGGTTTAAGCCAAAGCGCCTCTTCAACATTAATATTTAGGGCTTTAAGCTTGTTTTGCATGGTAGAGATTGACGATTCTAAATCGCGGTCTTTACCTTTGATAAACGTTTTTTCAGTCATATTGATCTCAACTAGTTCTGCACGATGTGTGGAAGTGACATTATCGTGGATTTTGATGTTTATTTCATCCTTTGCGA
>NZ_JAWJYL010000644.1:0-257 GCF_046566945.1 Cobetia sp. SIMBA_158 | reverse complement strand
CCGGGAATGATGGTCGCCGGAATATTGCGCAAAAACAGGTAGATAATCATGACTACCAGCGCGATAGCCATCATCAATTCAAACTGGGTATCGTTGACCGATGCGCGGATATTGGTGGTGCGATCGGAAAGCACTGTTACCTTCACCGATTTCGGCAGACTCTCGGTGAGCTGTGGCAGCATCTGCCGGATGCTGTCGGCGGTGGAGATAATGTTAGCACCGGGCTGGCGCTGAACATTCATCACAATGGCCTGTTC
>NZ_JAWJYL010000643.1:0-258 GCF_046566945.1 Cobetia sp. SIMBA_158 | reverse complement strand
CGATAAGGGGAAACACTTAGGAATTGAATATGACAATAAGCAGACTGAGTTATATGAGGTTGATGAGAAGATTCAGCTTTTGATCATGAAAGAGAAGTTTACGAGAGCAGCCGTTGAAAAACTGAAAGAAGATTTGGAGCAAGCAGAAGCGTCCATTGCTCCAATTACCAATAATCCCACGTAACAAGCCAAGATCGAAGAGATCGAAAAAATTAAAAGCGAGGTCCAGTCAGATGAGCAGGAGACAAGTGGAGCTGT
>NZ_JAWJYL010000642.1:0-258 GCF_046566945.1 Cobetia sp. SIMBA_158 | reverse complement strand
GGTGTATCTCGCGCCCGTATTGCCTGAACTGACTAATAATGCCAAAGAGTTTTTGAACCTTGATGATTTGCGTTTTGCCAGTCGTAACGAGTGGTTGCTGGGTCATAAAATCAATAAGTTCAAACCACTGATGCAACGTATCGAAGAAAAAGATATTGAAGCAATGGTAGAACATTCTAAAGCATCATTAACTCAAGCAGACGCTCCTGCCCCGACTGACAATAGCAAGCCTGCCGCAAAAGACAAAGCACCTGCAAC
>NZ_JAWJYL010000641.1:0-258 GCF_046566945.1 Cobetia sp. SIMBA_158 | reverse complement strand
CGGCGCCCCAAGTAAAGTCTTCACAATCTTCTTACCAAATTCTAATGGCACAAGCTGCATAATAGTAGAATCAATTAATTCTCCTATTCTTAATCTAAATGAAATTTTTACTAATAAGGCATCATTCGGAATAGTATCTTTTCCTTCATTTTGTAAAATATCCAATAAATAAATTGATGGTGGTGAAATATCTACTTTTTTATTGAGAATGGTTGACATTGAAGTGGCTGCTGAACCCATCATCTGGTTCATTGCTTC
>NZ_JAWJYL010000640.1:0-258 GCF_046566945.1 Cobetia sp. SIMBA_158 | reverse complement strand
CGAGCCGGCGCGTGCGCTGCTCGGCGACGTGCCGAACATTTACTTGATCGATCCGCAGGAATATCTTTCATTCGTATTCCTGATGTCACGCGCGCATTTCATCATCACCGACTCGGACGGCATCCAGGAGGAAGGGCCGGCGCTCGGCAAGCCGGTGCTCGTCACGCGCGAGACGACCGAGCGCCCGGAAGCGATCCAGGCCGGCACCGCGCGGCTCGTCGGCACGGATCAGGAACGAATCATTTGGGAGGCGTCGCG
>NZ_JAWJYL010000639.1:0-258 GCF_046566945.1 Cobetia sp. SIMBA_158 | reverse complement strand
GTTTTAACTAGGTCTGCGGCAAAGTCCATTACATGGAATAAAAAGCTTTGCTCGTTTGTGCCTGTTACTAAATGTGCACCTGGGCCCATTGCGTAAACACCTACATCTTCACCCGCGTGGGTTTCTGAACTAAGTGGTACTAACGACTCTTGGTGAAAGCCCGGTGTGGTTGTATCAACATTTGTTAAATCAACACGCCCTGTAACCGGTGCAGCTAAGTAAGAAGCGTCGGCATTGGTTTCATCGCCTAAGTCTCTG
>NZ_JAWJYL010000638.1:0-258 GCF_046566945.1 Cobetia sp. SIMBA_158 | reverse complement strand
GGCTTCAAAACATCTATAAAAATACTAGAACATATAAAAAGCCACATCCAATTATGGACATGGCGTAAGTGACATGTATCCATAGTTTTTTATAGAGGGTTTCTGCTATGAACCTCTCCCGTTCAAGTTCGGGACATTTTTTACTAATTCATAATATATTAAATTAAAATTAACGTCAAATAGTATTTCATATTTAAGTTTACACTTACAATTTTAGGGTATAAGAAAGAGGCTGGGACAAAACCCTCCTTTAACTAA
>NZ_JAWJYL010000637.1:0-258 GCF_046566945.1 Cobetia sp. SIMBA_158 | reverse complement strand
ATCAAGCGTGTCGCCTTGCTCAAACTGATGCGACGTACTGATAATGGTATCAATACTATCAACTAGCATTTTGCGCGGTATTACGTTAATTTTAAACGCTTGCAAGTTAGAAATACGGTGCTGGCTTATGCCTTTATTAAAGCTGTTCATTTCCCGGCGAAGGCGGTCTAAATCTTCACGCAAGCCCTTAATCGTGGCGGCTACTTCGGTTAGTGCCACGCGGCCTTGGCGCTCAACCGCATCGCGCTCGTTATCAAG
>NZ_JAWJYL010000636.1:0-258 GCF_046566945.1 Cobetia sp. SIMBA_158 | reverse complement strand
CCAGCGCTAACTCTACCAACACCCGCAGTGAGTTAAGGCAAATGATCCGCGGTACTAACACAAAAATAAAAACAAAAAGTTCAAAAAATAATTTTGCATTAGCTGTTCACCCACTCTCTGAGCGCTTTGGCTCTGTAGGTGGAAAAATGGAAGCCACGTTGAAGGTTGATCATGTGGCATTACGCGCAACAGACTCAAGTAAAAAAGCCGCATATTCTGTGGTGGTAGGACAAATTCATGCGGGGAAAGACCAAGCCC
>NZ_JAWJYL010000635.1:0-258 GCF_046566945.1 Cobetia sp. SIMBA_158 | reverse complement strand
ATATTAGTGTCTGACTTCTACCCAATGATTCGAGGGCGTGTTAACGCGGTAAATGGTGAGTTGGTTGCACGGGAAGTATCTCTTCAAGACAATGAGAAAAAAGACGAAGAAGCGCGTTCGGGTATTGGCCGTGAGCTAAACTTAACGTGGCTTAAAAATGTACCGGCTCAAAACGAGATAATTCAAGGCGAGTGGTTTGGTGAAAACGCAGTGGCCGAGGCATCAGTTGAAGAGTCGATGTTAGAGCGCCTTGATGTG
>NZ_JAWJYL010000634.1:0-258 GCF_046566945.1 Cobetia sp. SIMBA_158 | reverse complement strand
ATGCCTTTCAAGGTTTTTTATGTTTATTGGACTTCATACCGACAAAAACGGGCATAAAAAGGGAACTTTTTTAGTGCGAATCATCGTACGTTTAAAACAAGCAATAAGAACTGAATTGAAGGAAGAACCTGCGTACGCTAATCATTGAGCACTTTAAGGCTTGATTGCGTCCATTTTTTGATTGGGAGACGTGCCTTTCCCTTATCAATGGAGTATCTGGATATGGAACAAAGGTGTTGAGGAATGTGGCCATACGAG
>NZ_JAWJYL010000633.1:0-258 GCF_046566945.1 Cobetia sp. SIMBA_158 | reverse complement strand
CATCGAATGAAAGAATCGTACAAGCATCTTGTACTACTGCAATAGTTTCGGAATAGCCTAAAATTGAAGCTGGTTGTGGTATAGGACTTTCCATCTTATCAATCTTCTTCTTATTTTCTTTTTCTTCACTGGCATTGACTTGATGCACTACAATCCCTACGACACCATACTTAGCGAAAATCTGTCTTAATCGTCTACTAGTTTGTGTCATAGCATTTCTATCAAGTTTTCCCTTCCCATGCGACATTAGATTAAAAC
>NZ_JAWJYL010000632.1:0-258 GCF_046566945.1 Cobetia sp. SIMBA_158 | reverse complement strand
AGAAAAATGGTTTGGCCGATATAAAAGTGTGGATGCGATAATACCTGACCAAAGTGATTGGTCAGGTATGGTGAGGTTAACGCTATTGATTAAGCCAAGCTGGTAATATTGCAACTGACTCAGGTGCCGTAAATGCTGTGCTTGCATCGGCGCTAATATCACCGCCGGCAATACTTAAAATATTGTTAAAACGCATAACTACATTATTTGATTTTTCAGCTACGTATAAATCTGTCCCGGTATACATAATATCGACAG
>NZ_JAWJYL010000631.1:0-258 GCF_046566945.1 Cobetia sp. SIMBA_158 | reverse complement strand
CTTTTGGCCGGACTTGGTCACTTATAGTTTGCACTGGATATTGGTAACTCAAATTTCTCGCTACGCTTGATAGAAATAATGGACTTTTAGTTAACGCTGTTTGTTGTAGTTTTCTCTCATTGGGGTCTTCGTTTGCTATTGAAACGTCAAGCTCTACCCATTCATAATGCGCAAGCTCTAACATAAAAGCAGGATCATAGTTTTTCATTTTATAACTACTGGACAAGTAATTAATAAACTCCCCTGCTGTATCTAAAA
>NZ_JAWJYL010000630.1:0-258 GCF_046566945.1 Cobetia sp. SIMBA_158 | reverse complement strand
ATCAAGGTCGGCGGCCTCGACCTCTCGCTCGGCGAACTGTGCGAGTTGCGCGCGCCCAATGGCGAGCTGCTGCAGCACGCGGAAGTGATCGGCTTCACGCGCGACGTGGCGCTGCTCTCGCCATTCGCGCGACTCGAACACATCTCGCGCTCGACGCGCGTGATCGGGCTCGCGCGGCCGCTCGCCGTGAAGGTCGGCGACATGATGCTCGGGCGCGTGATCGACAGTCTCGGCGATCCCGTGGACGGCGGTCCGCCC
>NZ_JAWJYL010000629.1:0-258 GCF_046566945.1 Cobetia sp. SIMBA_158 | reverse complement strand
CAGGGAGATTATACTACCGAGGATTTTGCAACGGGAACGTTTCAGCTGGCACAGGGTGTGGTTTCCCTGAAGCCGGACTCCATTAATACTCATTTTGATCTTTCAGAGGCAACGTTTAGAAAAGAACATGCTGATCATGGTATGGATTATCTTACCCGACAGGATAATAAAGCGAAATACCATAAAATTAATTTTGAAAAAGCAGACTCCCTATACATTCGGCGTGTGAATTCTGATACCTGGGAAAGTGAAGAAATA
>NZ_JAWJYL010000628.1:0-258 GCF_046566945.1 Cobetia sp. SIMBA_158 | reverse complement strand
GATGCGGCTGAAAAATATCGTTAACCGCGAGCGTTTTGACTGGGTTGCGTTTGATGAGTCGCGCCCTCTCCCCGTCTCTGTGCCTTCGATGCCATTGAAGCTGAAAGTCATTCTGGTAGGCGAACGCGAATCATTGGCTGATTTCCAGGAGATGGAGCCAGAGCTTTCAGAGCAGGCTATTTATAGCGAATTTGAAGATACTCTGCAGATTGTCGATGCGGAGTCAGTAACCCAGTGGTGTCGCTGGGTGACATTTAC
>NZ_JAWJYL010000627.1:0-258 GCF_046566945.1 Cobetia sp. SIMBA_158 | reverse complement strand
GAATTTATTTACGGATCATGAGGAATATGGTCAGGGATTATCAAATTATGATTAAGCTCATTTGTGTGAAATTATGGGGAGATCATTAATTGCTCCAGAAATTTTTAACTGTAATGCTCCAGATACGGGGAACATGGAAGTGTTGATGAAATATGGAACAGAAGAGCAAAAACAACAGTGGTTAGTTCCTTTATTAAATGGTGAAATTCGATCCTGTTTTTCCATGACCGAAATTGATGTGGCTTCATCTGATGCTAC
>NZ_JAWJYL010000626.1:0-258 GCF_046566945.1 Cobetia sp. SIMBA_158 | reverse complement strand
CGGTGAACGCGGCGAACGTCGACAACCAGAGCGGCGCGGATTTGAATTCCGCGACGACGACGGTCAACGCAAATGGCGGCACGATCGACAACGCAGGCCGGATCGAAGGCGATACCGTCGTGACCAACAGCGCGACGTTGAACAACACGGGCACCGTGATCGGTGCCAACGTCACTTCGAACGCCAACACGATTACGAACACCGGGGCCGCTGCTGTCTTCGCCGCAGCTAACCAATTGAACCTGTACGCAACGAGTC
>NZ_JAWJYL010000625.1:0-258 GCF_046566945.1 Cobetia sp. SIMBA_158 | reverse complement strand
AGAGATTCACGGCGCTGCCAGACAGCATCTACCCGCGCGAATAATTCACCGTTCAGATAGATATCATTAGCCAGTTCCGCCAGTTCAGCGGAAAACTGTTCATCAAGACGCTGTAATTCATCATTGGTATGCGCCGCAGTCATCGCAAAAAAGACGCTGGTAACGCGGGTAAGTAATTCTCCGCTTTGTTCCAGTGCCAGAATAGTATTGTTGAAATCAGGCGTTTGCGGGTTAAGCGCGATGGCAGCAATTTCTGCC
>NZ_JAWJYL010000624.1:0-258 GCF_046566945.1 Cobetia sp. SIMBA_158 | reverse complement strand
ATAAAGTGTGATAACACGCTAGTTCAACGTATCAATCCATCTAATATACCTTACTAAACGTTGTCTTGCTCAAACATTTTTGGATCGTTGAAAGTAACGATTTCTTCTTCAAACTCTGGTTTTACTTTTACGATAAAGTCATCACGCGACAGACCCATGCGCAGCGGAATCGAGCTGGCAATATAAGTCGATGAGTAAGTACCCGCAAGCAAACCAATAAACAGAGCTACTGAGAACCAGTATAATCCATCACCGCCC
>NZ_JAWJYL010000623.1:0-258 GCF_046566945.1 Cobetia sp. SIMBA_158 | reverse complement strand
AAAGTAAAATGGCCCCCTTTCCAGGTGACCGTGTAATCTGAACTACCCTTTGGTATCTTCAGTGCCTGCCTGCAGGCTGAGGTGTTGCCCTTACAAATGCAACAACGACATGGATTACAACACCCTCATAAACAAAGGGCAATCACCTGATCTAAGCTCTTACCTATGACAGTGATAGGTTATGCCTTTTACTCGACTTTTGCACTGACTGAAAAGGACAAATTAATGTTAAAAAAGATACTTTTACTGGCTCTGCTT
>NZ_JAWJYL010000622.1:0-258 GCF_046566945.1 Cobetia sp. SIMBA_158 | reverse complement strand
GGATCAGGGGCAGGGATTCTATCGGGTCCACCCCGGCGCACGGGCGCAGCAGGCAGAACAGATCATGCTGCCGTGGCTTCGCCAGCAGCGGGGGCTGTCACACGAGACGTGAGCGCACGCCCCCCTTGGGCTCTCGTCTCAGACTCCACGACCCCACCACGGCGACACCACGACGCTAGCCGGCGAAGGCTCGGCCCAGCGCCTGCTGCTCCTGCTGAGCAAACAGTTCGCAGCGATCTCGTCCCGAGGCCTTGGCAC
>NZ_JAWJYL010000621.1:0-258 GCF_046566945.1 Cobetia sp. SIMBA_158 | reverse complement strand
AATGGCATCAGCAGCGAGCACTTCAGTCTTTTCTCCGTTAGAGCCTACCATTTCCATGATGTAGCCCTCACTTGTGAAAACACCGATTGCTGCGGTATCCATCTTCACCTCTAAATCACCGTGTTTATCAGTGCTTAAATACATCTCGTGAGACCCAAATGAATCAGTTGCTGTTCCAATGGAATCAACCTCATTGTATTTTGCTACAATTGGCTTATTGATAATCGTAGTGGCTGTTTCAAGAGCTACTTCTTTTGA
>NZ_JAWJYL010000620.1:0-259 GCF_046566945.1 Cobetia sp. SIMBA_158 | reverse complement strand
GCAGATTGTCGACCGACGTGTAGTGCGCTAGCAGCGGCCGGCTTTGCGGAAATAGCTTGCTCCTGTCGATGTCTTGCCATAGGGAGACAGCCAGTTCGGTGATGATTGGGTCTTTAGACATTGAGTTATGACCTATCACGGCTACGTGGAAAAGATACTCGATTGCTGGCTTTTTCCTTCGTCAATCCGACTGCTTCTTGAACACGTCCAGCTCGCGGACCTGTCCAAGCTTGCTTCGTAAGAACTCGCAGCCGGCGGT
>NZ_JAWJYL010000619.1:0-259 GCF_046566945.1 Cobetia sp. SIMBA_158 | reverse complement strand
CTGGAAAGATTCGCCCGCTGTGAGCGGCATGGCCTTCTATAACAGCGATAAATTCCCCCAGTGGCAGCAAAAATTATTTATTGGCGCGCTGAAAGATAAAGATGTCATTGTGATGAGCGTCAACGGCGACAAAGTGACAGAGGATGGCCGTATTTTAACGGACAGAGGGCAGCGAATTCGTGATGTTCGCACTGGACCCGACGGTTATTTATACGTTCTCACCGACGAGTCCAGTGGGGAATTACTTAAAGTTAGCCCA
>NZ_JAWJYL010000618.1:0-259 GCF_046566945.1 Cobetia sp. SIMBA_158 | reverse complement strand
GCACGGCAAAGATCACGATCAGAGGACGAAACTGCGATTTCATTTTGGCTTCCTGTTCAATTGCAAAGCGCATTTGCAAGGCGCACCTCAAACCCAACCGAACGCCGCGAGCACCATGTCGATCAGCTTGATGCCGACGAACGCCACGAGAATCCCGCCGAGCCCGTAGACCAGCAGATTGCGGCGCAGCAGGATCGCCGCGCCGAGCGGCCGGTACTTCACGCCCTTGAGCGCGAGCGGAATCAGCAGCACGATGATC
>NZ_JAWJYL010000617.1:0-259 GCF_046566945.1 Cobetia sp. SIMBA_158 | reverse complement strand
GGATCGCTGTGGATCGCCTCGTCGGCATCAAGGGCATGGGCGCTGGCGTCGAACGCGTCGTCCAGCGCGCGGCACAGGCGCGCGACGGCCGCGGCGTGAGCGGCGGGGGCGGCGTCCAGCAGCGCGGGGTCGAAGGGAGCATTCATCGGCGGGCCTCGTGTCGCGTGGTTCTCGTCAACAGAGTTATACCGATTGGCACCGAGAAAGAGTTTCCGTTCTTTTTCCCCATTGCGGCGTAAGATAGAAGAAATTTCTATAC
>NZ_JAWJYL010000616.1:0-259 GCF_046566945.1 Cobetia sp. SIMBA_158 | reverse complement strand
CTGCACAGGCGCTTATTCATACGGTGTCATCGGGCAAGCGCATGGCATTTGAAGAAGTGGTTAACTTTTTTGATGAAACCACACAAGCCCTACAATTTAACCAAAACCTATTATTTACCTCTTTAGAAAACTTAAGCCATGGTATTTCGGTTGTTGAAAAAAACTTAAAGCTAGTCGCATGGAACAAGCGCTACAGTGACATGTTTAAATACCCTGAATGTTTTTTACAAGTTGGCCAACCCATAGAGGATATTATTAG
>NZ_JAWJYL010000615.1:0-259 GCF_046566945.1 Cobetia sp. SIMBA_158 | reverse complement strand
CTTTGCTTTTAGAGACATCGCAGAAAATTTTATAGCAAGCTTACTTTTAAGTGTACAACGCCCGTTTAAAATAGACGATGTAATTGAAGTAGATGGACGTTTAGGCGTTATAAAAAAAGTGACGGCTCGTGCCACAACGCTTGTTGATTACGATGGTAATCACATTCAAATCCCTAATGCTACGGTGTATAAAAATACCATCAAAAATTTAACTGCCAACCCCAAAATGCGCGGTAAAGTGGAAATAGGTATAGGCTAC
>NZ_JAWJYL010000614.1:0-259 GCF_046566945.1 Cobetia sp. SIMBA_158 | reverse complement strand
GCGCATTTAAAATTCAAAAACGCGCCCCTCTTTACCACATTCAATACGCACATCCTTGCCGTAGCTTGTTTGTAAATAACGTTCTATTTCGGTAAGTTGCTCATCGGTTCTTGATGGATCGTGACTGATTATCACCATGTTTTTGACTTTCGCTTTTATTGCAAGTTGAGCAACTTGGTCAATAGTGCTGTGGCCCCAGCCATGTTTTAATGGTAAGTCAGCATCAATAAGTTGAGCGTCATGTATAAGTAAATCGGCC
>NZ_JAWJYL010000613.1:0-259 GCF_046566945.1 Cobetia sp. SIMBA_158 | reverse complement strand
ATGATGGCAAGGCTGGCGAGACTTTCTGGGCGATATCTGATATTGGTTGGGCCGTCGGGCACTCTTATACGATCTATGCGCCGTTACTGGCGGGTATGACCAGTATCATGTATGAGGGCTTGCCGCATATGCCAAACCCTGGTATCTGGTGGCGTATCGTTGAAGCTAACAAAGTTAATATTTTATTCACCGCACCCACAGGTGTGCGTATGCTCAAAAAACAAGACGATAGCTGGATGACGCGTTACGATGTCTCCAG
>NZ_JAWJYL010000612.1:0-259 GCF_046566945.1 Cobetia sp. SIMBA_158 | reverse complement strand
CTTAAAACATTTTTAAATGATGCGTTAATTCCTTACGAAGATGACGAAATAACACGCCTAATTATGGATGAGCACGATGCGAATGCATTTTTGACCATTTCACATTTAACGGTCGGAGATTTTCGTAATTGGCTATTGAGTGATTTTGCAACCCCAGCGGTACTGGCTAGCGTCAGGTCTGCTATAACTCCCGAAATGGCGGCAGCGGTTAGCAAAATTATGCGTAATCAAGATTTAATTTTAGTTGCTAAAAAGTGCC
>NZ_JAWJYL010000611.1:0-259 GCF_046566945.1 Cobetia sp. SIMBA_158 | reverse complement strand
CGAGGCGGCCAGCGCCGCATGCTCGGGGGCCGCAAGCACGATCCGGCAGCCGCACTCCTGCACCACGGCCTGCAGATGCGTTAGCGGATGAGCGGCGATCAGCGGCACATAGAACTTGCCCGCGCCTAGCACGCCGTACAGCGCCGCGATCATCGGTGCGCCATGAGCATAGAGCAGCGCGACCGGCTCCTCGCCGGCATCGCCCGCGGCCAGCAAGGCCGCCGCGACGCGCGAGGCGCGCGCGGCGAGTTCGCCATAG
>NZ_JAWJYL010000610.1:0-259 GCF_046566945.1 Cobetia sp. SIMBA_158 | reverse complement strand
CGAGCGCTTCCTCGACGTGCGGATGGACGAGGCCGAGGAGAAGGCCGGCTTCCAGGGCGGCACGCCGCGCACGATCGAGGGGCCGCTGTATGTCGCGGGCGCACCGGAATCGGTCGGCCATGCGCGCCTCGACGACGGCACCGATCCGGGCCAGACGCTGATCATGCGCGGCCAGGTGCTCGGTCAGGACGGCGCGCCGATCGCGAACGCGCTCGTCGAGGTGTGGCACGCGAACCATCTCGGCAACTACTCGTACTTC
>NZ_JAWJYL010000609.1:0-259 GCF_046566945.1 Cobetia sp. SIMBA_158 | reverse complement strand
ACAATCAAAACGAAGAGCCCCTAACACTAAGCGCTGGAAAATGGACGGCGGATGAATTGAAAAATATTCCATATATCCCGAAGAAAAAAGTAATTTCAAAATTTGAAATATTTGGCGGGTTCATGTGGACAGCCATTTGGGCAACCATCTATTTTAACGCGAATCATCTTGTAGGAATCTACGAGGGGACAGAAAACGGCTTAAAATTTGTTATGCCCGCTTTCAATCAAGAAGTGTTATTCCAATACTTGCCGCTGAT
>NZ_JAWJYL010000608.1:0-259 GCF_046566945.1 Cobetia sp. SIMBA_158 | reverse complement strand
AGCATATGCTGGTGGTCAGTGCTATGGGGGCCAATGCCCACTCGCCGTTTTTCTATAACCGCGTCAAAGGGGAGATGGAAGAAGCATTAATTGCCCAGAACTGGCAGAAATTGACCATTGCTCGCCCGTCGATGTTACTGGGCGATCGTAGCAAACAGCGGATGAACGAAACGCTTTTTGCGCCGCTGTTCCGTTTGTTACCAGGTAACTGGAAATCCATTGATGCGAGAGACGTGGCGCGGGTCATGCTGGCAGAGGC
>NZ_JAWJYL010000607.1:0-259 GCF_046566945.1 Cobetia sp. SIMBA_158 | reverse complement strand
AAGGTAAACAGGCTCAAATTTATAAAAACGTGTTCATAATCAGGCCATACACATTAAGATAAAGTGCATCAAATTGCATTTCCTGCTAAGGTATTTGACTGCTGTTGAAGTGTAATAAATAGAATAATAAGAGGGATAGGAAGTTATGCGCCTAAACGGTGTGCAAAGACTATTAGAAACAGGGCTGATTATCAGTACCTTTGCTGCAATATTTATTTTATGTGCCTTAATCAGTTTTGATCCGGCAGATCCTTCGTGG
>NZ_JAWJYL010000606.1:0-259 GCF_046566945.1 Cobetia sp. SIMBA_158 | reverse complement strand
CGAACGGCTGGATCGGCACGTGGTTCGCGGCGCACGGTTTCGACCTCGCGTTCAACGCGCGCGGCATCGTGATCGCGCTCACGTTCGTGGGCCTGCCCTTCGTCGTGCGAACCTTGCAGCCCGTGATCGAAGAACTCGGCACCGAGGAAGAAGAAGCAGCAGGCCTGCTCGGCGCTTCGCGCGCGGCGACCTTGCGGCGCGTCGTATGGCCCGCGTTGCGCCCGGCGCTGATGACCGGATTCGGCCTCGCGTTCGCGCG
>NZ_JAWJYL010000605.1:0-259 GCF_046566945.1 Cobetia sp. SIMBA_158 | reverse complement strand
AATGTACTGCCTGCAGCTACTTGAATATACGTTTTATTAGCAGCAGAATTCGAAAGCGTAACCGCTTCAAGCTTAACCTTTGCTGTACCGTGTGTGTAGTAGCCTAGCTTGTATGCAGCCGCATATGACAGGTCAATAATTCTGTCATCATGAAAAGGCCCACGGTCGTTTACGCGTACAATTACTGACTTGCCATTTTGCGTGTTTGTAACGCGAACAAAACTAGGTAAAGGTAATGTTTTATGCGCCGCGGTCATGG
>NZ_JAWJYL010000604.1:0-259 GCF_046566945.1 Cobetia sp. SIMBA_158 | reverse complement strand
ATACAGTATAAGACCGTCTGTGTGCTCGTGACAAAGCCCACATTCACTAAGGCTAACTTACTGTTGCATCGTTACATACTGCCTTAAAGTCAGCAAAAACGCACCGTTAATATTGACCAGACAATTGCAACTTAATACTTCATTCATAAAACATTACGCCACGGTACATAAAGTAACCGTGGCGTAATGGCTATCAGACCGCTTTAATGTCGATGGCTTCACCCTGCATCCGTTTACGCAGGGTACGTTTCGTACGGTC
>NZ_JAWJYL010000603.1:0-259 GCF_046566945.1 Cobetia sp. SIMBA_158 | reverse complement strand
CCTGAAGCAATATGCCGACAGCGGCGTCGATCTGCCCGTGGTCGGCCCGGCCTTCAGCTTTGATCAAGGCATCCTGCAAGCGGTGGGCGAGGCGGCTGTTGGGGTCAAGAACTCCTCCACATGGTCCAAGGATCTGGACAATGAGGCCAACGCGGCTTTTGTCGCGGCCTTTCAGCAGAAATACGACCGCCTGCCGTCGATCTACGCGGCGCAGGGCTATGACACCGCGAACCTGCTGCTATCGGCCGTCGACAAGGCG
>NZ_JAWJYL010000602.1:0-259 GCF_046566945.1 Cobetia sp. SIMBA_158 | reverse complement strand
CTTTTTGAAGCGGCTTAAACGCTAAAACAAAGTCACGATTAGCCCCATTTGTATCGTTCAGTGCTATTTTATATTGCCCAAACGCGGGATTATTAAAATTAATACGGTGATGTTTAGAGGTTATATCAACAAGCTCTAACCCCACATCTATGTCTATGTTTAAAGTAAACTCACTGCTAGGTGCATCATTATTTTTTTGAACGTTATATACCGGGCTTAGCCAACCACTGGGTGGTAAGTTTTGATCCATAAGGCTTGA
>NZ_JAWJYL010000601.1:0-259 GCF_046566945.1 Cobetia sp. SIMBA_158 | reverse complement strand
TCGCCCTGAATCGGGGTGCCGTTTGCGTAGAACATCCTTTGCGACCTCCTAGGTACGCCACGGTGACATCGAGGAGGTTATGTCCGAGTTCCTGGCTGATCAGTCGACGTGCCAACTGATCCTGAGGTTTGCGGGGTGAGAGTGAGCCGCTGACGGCAGGCGCAGGGTGGCCCGTAGTCACGGCATAGCGGGCACAGGCGTACGCGGCCCGGGCATCGTGGACGCCACTGAGACCATGCGCTTTCAGGATGGGCCGGGC
>NZ_JAWJYL010000600.1:0-259 GCF_046566945.1 Cobetia sp. SIMBA_158 | reverse complement strand
TTTCTGACACAGGGCCCCATGGTGCCGCGCTTTGAGCAGGCGGTCGCTAATAAGGTGCGGCCACGCCACGCCTTGGCTGTGAATAGCGCCACATCAGCCTTGCATATGGCCTGCCTGGCATTGGGCTTGGAGCGGGGCGATTGGCTATGGACTACCCCGATCACCTTTGTGGCTTCCGCCAACGGTGGTTTGTATTGTGGAGCTCAGGTCGACTTCGTGGATATTGATCCGCATACCTATAATCTCTGTCCCAAAGCGT
>NZ_JAWJYL010000599.1:0-259 GCF_046566945.1 Cobetia sp. SIMBA_158 | reverse complement strand
CTAATACCGAAGCGGTTACAGAGTCGGGCAAGGCGAAAAATGTTATTTTATTTGTAGGCGACGGTATGGGTATTTCTACCGTTACGGCTGCACGTATTTTAGCGGGTCAGCTTGAAGGCGGCATGGGTGAAGACTACCAACTTAGTTTTGAAACCATGCCTTACTCAGGCTTTGTTAAAACGTACAACGTAGATGCACAAACACCTGATTCAGCAGGCACAATGACGGCAATGGTGTCAGGTGTTAAAACTGATGTTGG
>NZ_JAWJYL010000598.1:0-259 GCF_046566945.1 Cobetia sp. SIMBA_158 | reverse complement strand
ACTGCATTCACGCTATTTTGTGCGGCTATGTTTATTATTCATTCAACCGCAGCTCCACTGGTCAATCAAATAAGTAAAGCACCACCAAGCGTGACAGACGGAGGGTATGTCTCGTTTTATTACAGTGGCGGGGCTTGTGGCTCGCTATTACCGGGTTTAGTTTATCAACAGTACGGACAAACAGCATTTATGTTTACCTTACTTGTTGTTTGTTTGTGTGGCTTTTTTCTTATTACCTGGGCTTATCTTGACGGTAAAA
>NZ_JAWJYL010000597.1:0-260 GCF_046566945.1 Cobetia sp. SIMBA_158 | reverse complement strand
TCCAGGTTATGTTGGCTATGATCAAGGCGGCTTACTCACCGAACAAATCAATCAGCATCCACATTGTGTGTTGTTGCTTGATGAGATTGAAAAGGCGCATCCGGATGTATTCAACCTGTTACTACAAGTAACGGACCATGGTACATTGACCGTTAACAACGGTCGTGTAGCAATCTTTAAACAGGTCATCGTTATTATGACAACGAACGTTGGTGCTGATAGTATCAGTCGCGCGTCAATGGGCTTTACTCAACAAGACC
>NZ_JAWJYL010000596.1:0-260 GCF_046566945.1 Cobetia sp. SIMBA_158 | reverse complement strand
GTATTAAATGCAGGGCTTTTTTTATACCTTAATTACGCATGAAAAATTTTTAAGTTCTGTTTTATTAACTAGTTTTAGCCGTCTAGCAGTGTTAGTTTGTTAACTTGAAAATTGAATCTCACGCAATGAATTTAATTTTTAATGTATTAAGGCATCTTTTATGAACAAAACAGTGGATAAAACAATGAAAAAAGTAGGTTTAGTCGGTTGGCGTGGCATGGTTGGTTCTGTGTTATTAGAGCGTATGGAAAAGCAAAATG
>NZ_JAWJYL010000595.1:0-260 GCF_046566945.1 Cobetia sp. SIMBA_158 | reverse complement strand
AATTACTGTTCGTAAAAATATAAATATTCCTACTAAATGTTTATGATTGACGGCATAAAACAACATCACACTAATCTATTTTTATCACTTATTAAATTTAAAACAACACACTAAAACAAATATGTACAGCATAATAATTGAATAAATAAACCACACCACTCCATATTATTATGATCTCAAAAGTTGTCTACATTATTGTAGGCAACTTTTTAATTTAAGAGATATCACAAAAATACTTCCTCATACCACAAAATAAATAC
>NZ_JAWJYL010000594.1:0-260 GCF_046566945.1 Cobetia sp. SIMBA_158 | reverse complement strand
CGGTGGCTGCGTAAGACGATACTGATATCGTCAATGTCGAAATAGTAATGGATTTCTTTGGCGACTTCGCTGACCAGTTCGTCCATATCCAGGCGGGAAAGCACCGCGTTGGTGATGGCGACCAGGATGCGGAAGTTATCGCGTTCCCGGCATAACAACTCATAGTCGACATTGTTAACGACGCGGCTCTGGATTTGTTCGGTGACGACAGAAACGATCTGCGTAAATGTTTGCAGACGATTGAACTCTTTTTCGCTCCA
>NZ_JAWJYL010000593.1:0-260 GCF_046566945.1 Cobetia sp. SIMBA_158 | reverse complement strand
ATAGTAAACCTTTACGCAAGCCATAATAATACTATTTTATGAACTTATTTAACGGTAAAAAAATCTAAATCGCTTTTGCGTCTAAAGTTTGTGCAATATTCCACAAAGCACTAATAGCGGGGTCGTTGAGCTCTTTTCTTAAAACTGCTAAGCCAATGTCAAAGCCTTCAGGGGCTTGCATTTTTGGTGTGAGTATCTGTACTTTGTCTTTTAGTGGGCTGTTATCTAATACTATTTTAGGAACCATTGCTACACCAAAT
>NZ_JAWJYL010000592.1:0-260 GCF_046566945.1 Cobetia sp. SIMBA_158 | reverse complement strand
GTCAGACGACGGGCGCGGTGGTGCTGGTGCCGTGACGGCGATGCGTGCGGCGACCGAAAGTCGTGACGAGAGTCGCGTCGCGGTGGCGATCGGCCGGCGGGCGGCGGTGCCACGCCGCCGCCCGTCGATCAGTGATGCGTGCGCAGCGGCGCGCTTTCGACGAACCACGCGAGCACGAAGGCGATCGCGATCACGCCCGCCGCCGACAGATACACCACATGCAGCGATCCGGCAAACGCGTGCAGGTACGCCGCGCGCAC
>NZ_JAWJYL010000591.1:0-260 GCF_046566945.1 Cobetia sp. SIMBA_158 | reverse complement strand
CTGATAAGAGATATACAAACCTTATGTAAATCATTAGCACCTTTATTAGAAAGTGGAGAATTTGAATCAGGAAGACTATACGCGAGGCAAATTTGGCAACGATTATCTCATAATAATAATTTGTATTATTATGATATTTACCTTCTAAATGCCATTTTATTTGTATTTCCTTTAGACGAAATGTTAGGGATTTATCAATATCTTAAAAGAGGTTTCGAAAAATATAAAAACTTCCAAAATATGAGTAGGGTTGCTTTAAG
>NZ_JAWJYL010000590.1:0-260 GCF_046566945.1 Cobetia sp. SIMBA_158 | reverse complement strand
AGACTAAATACTTGGACAAAGGGACTATTTTCAGCACTAAGACTTGTCCACGGATTGATACATAAAATGACGAAGATGGCACCTATGTAAAATAGCAAAATCCGTGCTGGTATTTTGTTAATGGCAGAAGGAATGTTTTTCTTCGGATCGGACGTTTCCGCTGCAGATACACCCACAATTTCGACTCCTACAAAGGAAAAGACAACCATTTGGAAGGCAAATAAAAAGCCCGTAATGCCATTTGGGAAAAGGCCACCGTG
>NZ_JAWJYL010000589.1:0-260 GCF_046566945.1 Cobetia sp. SIMBA_158 | reverse complement strand
CCCGTTGGCTGGAACTGTTCGCCCGTGAGCAGAGCACGCTTTCGGCACGTACCGGCTTTGAGTTTGTGCTGGCAGGTGTGGTGGACAGCCGCCGCAGCCTGTTGAGCTATGACGGGCTGGACGCCAGCCGCGCGTTAGCCTTCTTCAACGATGAAGCGGTTGAGCAGGATGAAGAGTCGTTGTTCCTGTGGATGCGCGCCCATCCGTATGATGATTTAGTGGTGCTGGACGTTACCGCCAGCCAGCAGCTTGCTGATCAG
>NZ_JAWJYL010000588.1:0-260 GCF_046566945.1 Cobetia sp. SIMBA_158 | reverse complement strand
CTGCGCTACTACCCTACAACTCACTGGGTAAATGAGTAAATCAAGGGTGCTTTTTTGATTAAGTAACGACTCTATTATTGCGCTTGCGTCATGATCGTGAATGCCCTTTTCGTAACCTTCTTGGTAACGGGGCTCTGCAAATTTTTGCACTACATTTAAAAGCGTACCGTTGTCTTTAGCTTGCTGTAATTGTGTAAATGTAAGTGCATGCTCACTATTTTCGCAGACTAATAAAATTTGCGCAGCTAAATATTCACCAC
>NZ_JAWJYL010000587.1:0-260 GCF_046566945.1 Cobetia sp. SIMBA_158 | reverse complement strand
CTTGGAGGTGAGTTATGAAGCTTATCCGTAAAAAAAGCCTCACTAAAACCAAAAAATCTGCTTTAAAACCAAAAAAGCAATTTGATTTAAATGAGTTTCGCCGTAGCTTTGAATCGTTAGATTCAGAAAATTATGGCAGTTGGCCATTGCCAGTAAAAGTGACAGTCATTGGTCTTATTATTATCTTTATCGCAGCTTTGTCATGGGCCTTACCGATTAGCAGCAAAATTGATGCAATTAATGCTGCTGAGGCTCAACAA
>NZ_JAWJYL010000586.1:0-260 GCF_046566945.1 Cobetia sp. SIMBA_158 | reverse complement strand
CTATGACATTCCCTAAACAAGCACCTGTAGAGGTTAAAAACCCGCCACAGGCACTGTTAAATGGCTTGTCTATACAACCTATTAAGGTACTTAAAAATCGTCAAGCTTACTTTGCTGTTTATGAATCGGCTAAGCAAGTAAAGAGCTTAAATACCGACTCGGAACTCTTAAAAACGCTAGCGCCACACGATGTAGTTGCCACTGCGTCTAGTGATGAATACGATTTTGTTTCTCGTTATTTTTGGCCTGCCAGCGGTGGC
>NZ_JAWJYL010000585.1:0-260 GCF_046566945.1 Cobetia sp. SIMBA_158 | reverse complement strand
GAAACCAAAGAAGTACTTGGGGTACATTGCTTTGGCGAACGTGCCTCTGAAATTGTTCACATTGGCCAGGCCATTATGGAGCAAAAAAATGGTGGCAATAATATCGACTACTTTGTAAATACCACATTTAACTACCCAACCATGGCAGAAGCCTATCGAGTTGCAGCATTAAATGGTTTAAATCGCTTGTTTAAGTAAGCACTTTAAAGCGTATAAACAAAAAGCCCGCTGTTAAGCGGGCTTTTTAGTATTAATGCATA
>NZ_JAWJYL010000584.1:0-260 GCF_046566945.1 Cobetia sp. SIMBA_158 | reverse complement strand
ATTAACGATGTAGGACCGTCTTTACGTTCAATAGCTTGTTGCCATGCAATTGCTGACTCAACTTGGTCACACGGGCGCCAGTTATAAAGGTTAGGCGTTAAACGCATGCTGGCAATTTGCTCTACTGGTTGGTGAGTTGGACCATCTTCACCTAAACCAATTGAATCGTGCGTGTATACAAAAATGCTTGGTTGCTTCATTAATGCAGCCATACGAACCGCATTGCGTGCGTATTCCATAAACATTAAGAACGTTGCACC
>NZ_JAWJYL010000583.1:0-260 GCF_046566945.1 Cobetia sp. SIMBA_158 | reverse complement strand
ATATCGACTTCTTACTGCTTGTAACAGAGCAACCAAATGAAGCGGTATGTGAAAAAATAGGTCAATTTGTCACTATGCTGTGGGATCTTAACTTAGAGATTGGCCACAGCGTTCGTACAATTGATCAAGCAATAGAGCAAAAACGCGAAGACGTCACTTTTGCCACCAGCTTGCTCGAAAGCCGACTAATTTTTGGTAATCATATTGAGTTTGAAAAGCTTAAAAACTTTATACTCGAGACGCCAGTATGGGGCTCTAAC
>NZ_JAWJYL010000582.1:0-260 GCF_046566945.1 Cobetia sp. SIMBA_158 | reverse complement strand
ATCGACGACATCTATGACTTTGCCGAGGCGCAGGGGTTCGAGATCGACGGCATCACCCAGGAAGGCGGCGCCGGTCAGCTGGAAATCAACCTGCGCCATGGCGACCCGGTGAAGCTGGCGGATGAGGTGTTCTACTTCAAGCGGCTGATCCGCGAGGCGGCGCTGCGCCACGATTGTTTTGCCACCTTCATGGCCAAGCCGATCGCCGATGAGCCGGGTTCGGCGATGCACATCCACCACTCGATCATCGACATGGAAAG
>NZ_JAWJYL010000581.1:0-260 GCF_046566945.1 Cobetia sp. SIMBA_158 | reverse complement strand
AAAACGGTGAACTTACTCGTACTATCAACGACGCAGTTGAAGTACAAGTTAACGACAACGTTATTACAACTTTACCTCGTGAAGGCGTAGCAAATGCATGGGCACAAGCAGGTACTGCTCGCGCTCTAATCAACAACATGGTTGTTGGTACGCATGAAGGTTACGAGAAGAAACTTCAGTTAGTAGGCGTTGGTTACCGTGCTGCAGCTAAGGGTAAAGTTTTAGACTTAACACTTGGTTTCTCACACCCAGTTAATTTC
>NZ_JAWJYL010000580.1:0-260 GCF_046566945.1 Cobetia sp. SIMBA_158 | reverse complement strand
CGAGCGGTTGACAAAACTTAATACAAATATGTGCAAGTGCCTGATAAGGAGCAATTAAGTTGCCTTGTTTATAGCTTGCATCAAATAAAGCAATGTCACTATTAATTTGCTCAAGTACAGTAATATTTAGGCGATTAACGGCATTTTGCACCGGCCCTTGCTGATTTTTCCAAATGGCATTTTGTTTAAATAAGCTGGCGATTGGCTCACCATTTAACAATCCCAATTGCACATTCATCAAGGTGTTGAGCTCTTTTGTA
>NZ_JAWJYL010000579.1:0-260 GCF_046566945.1 Cobetia sp. SIMBA_158 | reverse complement strand
CTTGCAGCCTTTTTTAAAATATCCCATTCCTCCGTGACACGTTTCAATTGCGCTTCTAAATTAGCGATATTCAATTTTTCATCAGATGATTGAACGGACTTAGATTTATCTGATAACTGGATCCGACAGTGATATAACGTTTTGGTATAAATATCTAATCGTTCAGCGACTTCCGCAACTGAATATCCATGCTGTGTCATTTGCTTAACAGCCGCTTATTTAAACTCTTGGGTATAACGCTTGCCTTTGCTCATAAAACA
>NZ_JAWJYL010000578.1:0-261 GCF_046566945.1 Cobetia sp. SIMBA_158 | reverse complement strand
GTGCGGTGCGATCGCGCTGCCCGTGCGCGCACCCGCGCTGCCCCTGGTCGATACCCGGCGAGCGCAGCTCGGCTATTGCACGGCGGGCCCAGCGCCTTCGTGCTGAAGTGCCGGGAAGCGCCGCGACATCCGCCACTACGTCTTCGCTTCGTCGATCAGCTTTTGCGCCGCGGGACCCGGACGGCGGCGTGCTGTCCGGCATCCGTATTTCACCTGCTCAAGTTTCAAATGCGGCTTGCCGTTATCCGGTGTGGCTGTAAT
>NZ_JAWJYL010000577.1:0-261 GCF_046566945.1 Cobetia sp. SIMBA_158 | reverse complement strand
GAGCGTGACTGGCCCGGCTTCGGCCCGCAGAAGAACCGCGCGCTCGCCGCGCTCGACACCGACTGGATCCTGTCGCTCGACACCGACGAGGTGGTCAGCCCCGAACTCGCGCAGTCGATCCGTGCGGCCATCCGCGCGCCCGGCGCGCAAGTCTACGCGCTCGACCGGCTGTCGAGCTTCTGCGGCCAGTGGATCCGCCACAGCGGCTGGTATCCGGACTGGGTGCCGCGTCTGTTCCGGCGCGGCGCCGCACGCTTCTCC
>NZ_JAWJYL010000576.1:0-261 GCF_046566945.1 Cobetia sp. SIMBA_158 | reverse complement strand
CATCACGTAAGTCTGGGCGAATAGTGGTTTCACTCACGTTTAAGCGAAACTGCATTTCTTCATCCATGATGTACGTAACAGCAAGTGATGGAAAAAAAGTATCTTCGTTAATGACAACGTCTTGAATTTCTTCAAGCGTGTTTTCGAATAAGTTTGAATGTGCCTGATAGCCAATCGATACTTGTTTGAAATCTTCCCAGCGAACACCGCCGGTAATACGCCATGTATTTTCAAAAAAGTAGTCAGCCATAAAGTAATAGG
>NZ_JAWJYL010000575.1:0-261 GCF_046566945.1 Cobetia sp. SIMBA_158 | reverse complement strand
CTTCAAGAACATTTAAATGTGCAGTTGTTAATGTGTTATTAGCATTTGTAACACGCTTCTCGGCAGCTTCGTATTCTTCTTTAGCATTTAAATAATCTTTCCGAGCAATATTCATTTCGGCTAAATCTTTAAAGTTTTTTAAATCCTCTTCCGTTAAACTTTCTAGGGATTTAATTTGCGATTCGGTTAATTGCTCGAGCTTCGCTTTTAACTCTACATCAGTGATACTCGAAATAGCATTTTCTTGAGTAAAGTCAATAC
>NZ_JAWJYL010000574.1:0-261 GCF_046566945.1 Cobetia sp. SIMBA_158 | reverse complement strand
CCCCCAGCATGTTTTATAAAGGTTTGTCCTTGTTGAAGATCTACATTTCTTTCTTTACAGAAAAAATCTATTAATAATTCACCGACACATAAAATCGAATGAGTCATTGTGTATTTCCTTTCATCCATATAATTTATATATTTTATTATATACAATTGCATTTTATAAAAAAATGTGTATAACGGCGTAGCCAGTTTGTCCTTCATGAGTTGGTCTGTTGGGAACCCTAAGTGATTAAAAAACTCATGGGTTGCTTCATCC
>NZ_JAWJYL010000573.1:0-261 GCF_046566945.1 Cobetia sp. SIMBA_158 | reverse complement strand
CTATCGTGACTTTGATAGGTCACAAAATTCAAGCCTTCAAAAATCGTGGCAACACCGGCAACTGACTCACGGGGAAATACCAGCACGAAAGAGAGGATCAGCAACCAAATCTTCGATTTATTCTTCACCCTCATTACGCAAGCATCGTGCGCATGAACCTCAATCATGATTCATTGGCCGAGGAAATGGATTTGCGATATCTGCAGACCGGACCCAGCCAGTCACAACCGGATCGCGATCAAGTGAAGCTAGCTTCGAATC
>NZ_JAWJYL010000572.1:0-261 GCF_046566945.1 Cobetia sp. SIMBA_158 | reverse complement strand
ATTGTTGGAGGAGTTGAGTGCTCCCCTTCCTCTTATGTAAAAACCGATAAAAACATAATAACCCTCAATAACCCAGTTGATACGAATTTGTTCGAGATCATGGTGAGATGTTTTGGATAGAAATGAGGTGATAATTTGAATTTAATCTTACAAACCATACAACACATAGCTGGAAAAGAAGCAATCCTTGTTGTTGAAAGTAAGGCAAAGCTTATAAATGGACAAGAAGGAGCTATTTATGCTGTTTTAAGCGATGAATCC
>NZ_JAWJYL010000571.1:0-261 GCF_046566945.1 Cobetia sp. SIMBA_158 | reverse complement strand
CCATAAGGGGGTTCAAGTGGCTAAAGCAAATAATACCACTAACAAAGTTAACTTTACTGCAGGACGTGTAAAAACATTTAAATGTGAGGAAGGTAAAAAAGAGTCTTTTTTATGGGACGACGAGTGTAAAGGCCTAGCAATACGTGCATTTGCCTCGGGTAAAAAGACCTATGTTTTTCAGGCATGGATTAATGGTAAAACAAGGCGCGCGGTAATTGGCCCAGTTGATGCGTTTGATATTGACCAAGCCAGAGCCAAAGC
>NZ_JAWJYL010000570.1:0-261 GCF_046566945.1 Cobetia sp. SIMBA_158 | reverse complement strand
CTGCCATCGGTATAAATATGTACCAATGCGCCTGCCTGATTAAGCGTCTGCACCGTAAATGAAATACCGAATTTTACTGGCGTCAACGCAAGCCCTAAGCGTTTATCACTGCCTTCATTTGCAGCTTTTTGGTTTGCTTCTAGGATTTGTTGACGGCGATTGTCATAGTCGCAATCGTCTGCCAGTTTGGTCATGATGGTCGCTAAATCAAAATGCTCTATCGTCTGACCGTAATGGGTGCTTTGACCATCTTGATATAAG
>NZ_JAWJYL010000569.1:0-261 GCF_046566945.1 Cobetia sp. SIMBA_158 | reverse complement strand
CTCATGAACTTCGCGTGTTTTTAGAAGAAGCTGCGGGCGTATCTAAATACAAAGAGCGTCGCCGCGAAACGCAAACGCGGATTAAAAGTACCCGTGAAAATTTAGAACGTTTATTAGATGTTCGTAAAGAGTTGCAAAGCCAGCTCGATAAATTGGCTGTTCAGTCACTTGATGCTAAAAGATACCGTGAACTTAAAGCAACAGAGCGCACATTAAAAGGTCAAGTAGCTGTCTTAAAATGGCAAAAGCTGCATCAACAAC
>NZ_JAWJYL010000568.1:0-261 GCF_046566945.1 Cobetia sp. SIMBA_158 | reverse complement strand
CAAATTCGAGCGCATTAGCTGGGAAGAAGCCTACGACATCATCGCGACCAATATGCAGCGCCTGATCAAAGAGTACGGCAACGAGTCTATCTATCTGAACTATGGCACCGGTACGCTGGGCGGCACCATGACCCGCTCCTGGCCGCCGGGAAATACCCTGGTCGCGCGGCTGATGAACTGCTGCGGCGGCTATCTGAACCATTACGGCGACTACTCCTCCGCGCAAATTGCGGAAGGTTTGAACTATACCTACGGCGGCTG
>NZ_JAWJYL010000567.1:0-261 GCF_046566945.1 Cobetia sp. SIMBA_158 | reverse complement strand
CATCTGAGCCGCCACGGCACGGGCCAGGGGCGGCGGCACCGAATTGCCGATCTGACGCGCACCATGCCATTTGGTGGCGTTAAAGCGGAACCAGTCGGGGAACCCGTGCAGCCGCGCCATCTCGCGCACGGTGACGCAGCGGTCGTATTTGTAGTGGATCGGGCGCGGACTGGTGAAGGCACCGCGCGCCCCATCCGTGCCCGCCCGCAACGTGTTGGAGACACCGCCCCGGGCCAGCTTGAAGAAGCGGCTGATCGGCTC
>NZ_JAWJYL010000566.1:0-261 GCF_046566945.1 Cobetia sp. SIMBA_158 | reverse complement strand
GACCATCTCGGCTTCGGACAGCGAATGGCCGTTGGTCGGATCGATGATCAGGTCGCCGTCCGGCAGCGTCACGCGCAGCAGGAAATGGCCGGGGAACGAGACGCCGCGCGCCGGCACGCCGATCTGCTCGGCGAGCTCGAGGTACAGCACCGACAGCGAGATCGGAATCCCGCGCCGCCGCTTCAGCACCGCGTTCAGGTGGCTGTTATCGGGGTCGTAGTAATCGTTGTGATTGCACGCGAAGCCGAGTTCGCGAAAGAA
>NZ_JAWJYL010000565.1:0-261 GCF_046566945.1 Cobetia sp. SIMBA_158 | reverse complement strand
ATAAGCCCATTGAAGACGTGATCATTAAAGAAACATCTGGCGAATACCATATGATTGCAGCAAACGGAGACGTAACCGCTGCCGAAGTTAAACTAATGGAATTATTTGCCCGTGAAGTGCGTCTTCGTAATGCACTTGAAAAAATTCAGGACCAATACGAGTTTATATTTATAGACTGCCCGCCTTCATTAAACATGTTAACTGTTAATGCTATGGCCGCTGCAGATTCTATTTTAGTACCAATGCAATGTGAATATTATG
>NZ_JAWJYL010000564.1:0-261 GCF_046566945.1 Cobetia sp. SIMBA_158 | reverse complement strand
GTGTAACAGCCTTTTTTAAAGCTGATGCCACCAATGGCTTGTAAGTTAACCATTTGCGGTACATATTCGCCAATTGCATCACTGCTAAGCTGTGGCTCGCCAGCTAAAATTGCTGCTTGCTGCCATGGGGCATCGTTATCAAGCGTTAAAACGCTATCAGGGATTGCAAACTGACTATCAACCATAAGCAACACTCGGTTATCAGCCAGCTTCAATGCTTTACCGTTATCAAAGTCACACGCTATTATATTGTCGTCAAAA
>NZ_JAWJYL010000563.1:0-261 GCF_046566945.1 Cobetia sp. SIMBA_158 | reverse complement strand
AAGTAAGTAAAACAGCTGCTGATACATACAGAAAGACAGTAAAAGGACGAAGCACATTCTCTGACGAGAAGATTCAAAAGAAACTCAATAGACACATTATCTGTTTACAGGAAAGAGAACCTGAAAGAATTATTAAACAAGGATTGTTAGGTAAGGTTTATCTTTATGGAAATTTAATGATTAAAGTACGATTGGGAAAGATTGTAGAAATTATTAATCTCCCACATAAGCTAAGAATTGAAAAACGTTTAGAAGATAGCG
>NZ_JAWJYL010000562.1:0-262 GCF_046566945.1 Cobetia sp. SIMBA_158 | reverse complement strand
GGTTATCTATATGGATGAACCGACAATCGGCTTAGATGTAATGAGTATACAATATCTAACATCTAAAATTCTGGAGTTTAAAAAAAATGGTAAGACTCTTCTCATCACATCTCATGATATGGCCTTTGTTATGCACCTTGCTGAACATATATATATACTTCACGGTGGAATAATTAAACGGATGAACGATTTGAAGGTCAATTCTTCTAATTCTTTAAAAACATTTAATGAATATATACAATCAGAAATAAAAACTATGAAC
>NZ_JAWJYL010000561.1:0-262 GCF_046566945.1 Cobetia sp. SIMBA_158 | reverse complement strand
GTCACGTTCGCGCGATCGCTGATCCGCTCAACCGCGCTGCCGCTCCACCGGCGGATACGCGTAACGCCCTTCGAGATGCACCGCGCGCGGCACGTACAGGCGCAGCGCCAGATAGAACCGCTCCGGCGGCGCGGGCAGCCAGTTTGCGCGCAATACCGGATCGGCGGGTTCGTTTGCCGAGATCGCGATCCGCAAGCCGCCGTCGTCGAGACGCAGACCGCGCGTGCGGTCGCCCAGCGAATAGCGGCCGATGGCATTCTCG
>NZ_JAWJYL010000560.1:0-262 GCF_046566945.1 Cobetia sp. SIMBA_158 | reverse complement strand
CCTCTTCAAGCTGATCCTGCAACTGCGCGAAGACGGTCTCGCGATCATCTACATCAGCCATCGCATGGCCGACATCTACGAGCTGTCCGATCGTGTTTCGGTGCTCCGCGACGGCAGCTACGTCGGCACGCTGATGCGCGACGCGCGGAGCGCCGAAAGCCTCGTCAGCATGATGGTGGGGCGCGATATTTCGGGCTTCTACAAAAAGGCGCACGCGCCCTACGATCCGGGCAAGGTCGTGCTCACCGTGCGCGACGTCGCC
>NZ_JAWJYL010000559.1:0-262 GCF_046566945.1 Cobetia sp. SIMBA_158 | reverse complement strand
GTCGTTGTATTAGGTGGTGGTGATACTGCGATGGACTGTGTACGAACGTCTATACGACAGTGCTAATGTCATCAGTAGATGAACGGGTTTTAGAAGCAAGTGCTCGTACCTCATCAGCAACAACTGCAAAACCTCGGCCGTGTTCGTCAGCCCTTGCTGCCTCAATGGCTGCATTGAGTGCCAGTAAATTAGTTTGCTCTGAAATGGTTCTGATCACATCTAAAATTTGCGTTATGTCTTTACTACGCGTCGCTACTTTTTC
>NZ_JAWJYL010000558.1:0-262 GCF_046566945.1 Cobetia sp. SIMBA_158 | reverse complement strand
CAATAGTACTTAATGCGAGCATTGATAGCCAAATAAGCGACGATATATATGCTGTGGCACCCAGTAAAAAATGAAACTTACTCATAAGCTTTAATTTATTTGATGACAATAAACCAAGGTGTTGAATATTGCCTTGTACCCAGCGCATATCACGAATTGCGTAGTCTAATATATTGCTTGGAACTTCTTCACAGCTACCTTCAATTTCAGATAACAACAGTACATCCCAATCAGCTGAGTGAAGTAAAGAAGCCTCAACAAA
>NZ_JAWJYL010000557.1:0-262 GCF_046566945.1 Cobetia sp. SIMBA_158 | reverse complement strand
ACAGCGTTGAGGCGGTAATAGAGTACTTAAAGCCATATCGAATTAATGAGATTGTGGTTAAAAATGGTCCAGAATCTGTTATTACACAACAAAACAACACACTTCAAAGCCACACAATAATACCTGTCAAGACGGTGGTAGATACAACGTCAGCGGGCGATGCCTTTAATGGTGTTTATTTAGGCGCTCGACTTTCAGGTAAGTCAATTGCGGCAGCAGTTCAACTTGGCGCTAAAGCAGCCGGAGCTGTGATTCAACAACC
>NZ_JAWJYL010000556.1:0-262 GCF_046566945.1 Cobetia sp. SIMBA_158 | reverse complement strand
ATGCTGCAGATATGATGGATGGATTAAAAAAGAAATTCAATTAATGGCCTTCGTAAGTAAATTGTGTGAAAAGGGGAGCTGTTTATATGCTCCTCTTTCTTATTAAAAACATCATTTTATTCAGAAGCCGGTGTCATTTCAAATGAGACCGGCTCAAAATTGAGCTCATTTCATATTTTCACTCGGAAAGATTACTGAGTGAAAAATCTTCTTCTACATACTCTGTTTACTACACCCTATTCCATAAATTTTTTACTGACCA
>NZ_JAWJYL010000555.1:0-262 GCF_046566945.1 Cobetia sp. SIMBA_158 | reverse complement strand
CTTCTCTTGTTGAGCCGGAAAACGTTACGCGCGATACCGCCACCTTTAACCTGCCGTTTATTTCGCTGGGGCAAGTCGGTGAGGGCAAACTGATGGTTATCGGTAACCCGCACTACAACAGCATTTTGCGTTGTCCGAACGGTTACAGCTGGAACGGGGGCGTTAATAAAGACGGGCAGTGTACGCTCAGCGGTGATTCAGATGACATGAAGCACTTCATGCAGAACGTACTGCGCTATCTGTCCGACGATAAATGGACTCC
>NZ_JAWJYL010000554.1:0-262 GCF_046566945.1 Cobetia sp. SIMBA_158 | reverse complement strand
GTACCTTTTTTAGAAAGTTTTAACTTTATGAATCCTAAAACTATTCGTGACTGTAGCTTGGTAATACGACCAAATTATCATCGAAATTAAAATGGTTAAAAATAAATGGAAGCTAATTCTTTTCAAACACAAAAAAGCAAGCCACTTGGCTTGCTTTTAAATTGTCGATTTCTGAAAATATTAAATTAAACTTTTAAATAATCCATAATACCTTCAGCTGCGTTACGGCCTTCAAAAATAGCGGTTACTACTAAATCCGAAC
>NZ_JAWJYL010000553.1:0-262 GCF_046566945.1 Cobetia sp. SIMBA_158 | reverse complement strand
AGAAATAGCTGATAAATTACATCGTGGCGCCAGTGTAGCAAATACCAACAGCGCCTGCTTTAAATTAACACCAACACACCAAACACGCCTAGCATCTTCAACCTACTTGGGTATAATGCAGGGCTTAATTTGAATATTCTTAGATTGCTTACGGCTTTATTTGAAGTGTGGTAGCTCTTTTTTAAATTATGCGCCTATAAAAACAAATAATTTTTACCGTTGAAGCCTTTTATCTGACAGGAAAACTATGCGCTCTATATAC
>NZ_JAWJYL010000552.1:0-262 GCF_046566945.1 Cobetia sp. SIMBA_158 | reverse complement strand
GGTTTTGCATTTAATTTTTTTGAATGAAACAGGGCAATGTATGGTACTTGGTTTAATAACGGACTTATCGGGACAATTTGCAAAAACTTTCCATTATCGTATCTTACAATGGCAGGTTGCTCTGTGATTTCGGAGATTTGATTTTGTATCAGATGATTCTCAATTTGTTCTTTGCATTTTAATTCAACATCCATTTGAAATTCTTTTGATAAAAACTTTAACACTTCTTCAATTGGATGATTATCTAAATAAAGTTTTAAAA
>NZ_JAWJYL010000551.1:0-262 GCF_046566945.1 Cobetia sp. SIMBA_158 | reverse complement strand
CCCGCCTGGGCGAGACGCTGTTCGGCACGCGTTTCTCGACGCATCCGGGTGGCAAGGGCGCGAACCAGGCGGTGGCTGCGGCACGTCTGGGCGCCGACGTGACGATGATCGGTTGCGTGGGCGACGACGCGTTCGGCAACGAGTTGAAGGCAACGCTCGCGCGCGAAGGCGTGGACATCCGCCACGTGAGCACCGGCCGCGAGGCCACCGGCATCGCCTCGATCACGGTGTCGGGCGGCGACAACGCGATCATCGTCGTGCC
>NZ_JAWJYL010000550.1:0-262 GCF_046566945.1 Cobetia sp. SIMBA_158 | reverse complement strand
CTTGAATATCTATTAGGACAAGTACTGTATCTTCTTTTTGTAACATGATCATTTCCCCTTTGTTTTGAAATCTCTTCCACCTTAAATTATATTAAATTCACTATGATATATTAAATAAAAGGTTTTATTATATTGTAAGTTTATAATACAGTTAATAGAGTTCAAATGGAGGTTCAGTATGATCAGACTTAGTTGGCTCATAAGTATAGGTATCACATTACTTGGATTTTTAATCCTGGGTAATTTATATGCAAAAGATGAA
>NZ_JAWJYL010000549.1:0-262 GCF_046566945.1 Cobetia sp. SIMBA_158 | reverse complement strand
ACTTGGATCTTAGTTATTATGGAATCAGTTTATGTTATGACTGGTCGCGAAATTTATCGTGATATGACTAAGTTTTGGGGTAAGTTATTTGGTATTAACTTTGCCATTGGTGTTGCCACAGGCCTCACTATGGAGTTTGAATTTGGCACTAACTGGTCTTATTACTCACATTATGTGGGGGATGTATTTGGTGCCCCTCTGGCTATTGAAGGGTTAATGGCATTCTTTTTAGAATCAACCTTTGTGGGTATGTTCTTCTTAG
>NZ_JAWJYL010000548.1:0-262 GCF_046566945.1 Cobetia sp. SIMBA_158 | reverse complement strand
CTGAGGATAACGCGAAGGATTATTACTAATATCAACGAGGTACTTACAAATAAACTGGGTTTTCATCAACCCGATGCCGAGCAGGATAACAGCATGTTTGATAATACACCAAGCTTTATTGTTATTTTATTTTTTAGCCTTAGAAAGAATTAAATTAAAAAGCCGTGTTTAACATGGTGTATATTGATCTTGAAATTTACGGCTTAAACCTTTTTTATTCAGTTAGTTAAAGAATATAAAGCCCAGTATTAATAACGCTATC
>NZ_JAWJYL010000547.1:0-262 GCF_046566945.1 Cobetia sp. SIMBA_158 | reverse complement strand
AGCAAAACCTGAGAAGGCCAAAAAATAATGCAGATATGGGTGGACGCAGACTCGGTGCCATTGATTGCCAAAGATTTGATTATTAAGACGGCTGAACGTACCAAGACCATGGCTATATTTGTGGCCAATCAGCCGATCAAGCTACGCAAGTCGCCCCTACTTGTTATGACTGTCGTGCCATCAGGGTTCGACAAAGCTGATGATTATATCGTCGAGCAGATACAGGTTGGTGACTTGGCTATCACTAGCGACATTCCTTTGG
>NZ_JAWJYL010000546.1:0-262 GCF_046566945.1 Cobetia sp. SIMBA_158 | reverse complement strand
ATCTTTCTTCCAGTCTGAAAATAGGAGGTGAAATACAAATCGAAGTTCATGCTTTTTCTGGGGTATCATCAAAATAAACTTAGCTGCTGTGAAAATTGGTTGTGAGAGTTGGAAGAACTTCCGCCGACGAGTAATTTTCTGAAATTTTTATCTGTTAAATATTTAAGGTAAGCATTGCCTGCATCAAAGTCGATGAAATATTTGGCACGGTTGACAGCTACTCCTAATTTTTTCAGGTGATCAATATTTAAAACCTGAAAAC
>NZ_JAWJYL010000545.1:0-262 GCF_046566945.1 Cobetia sp. SIMBA_158 | reverse complement strand
CGACCTGCTGGCTGAATGCACACCATCGCGAGCAACCAGAAGGCATCGCGCCCACCTGGACCGTTTCTTCGTTGCACGAACTGGAGCAGCTCCTGTGTAAACACTGATTGCCTCCCCCCCGTTGATGGGTAAAATAGCCGCAATTTTTCGTTTTCAACAAGCGCGGCGCGATGCCGCTTACTCAAGAAGAAAGAATTATGACGTTGTCTCCTTATTTGCAAGAGGTGGCGAAGCGCCGCACTTTTGCCATTATTTCTCACCC
>NZ_JAWJYL010000544.1:0-262 GCF_046566945.1 Cobetia sp. SIMBA_158 | reverse complement strand
AAATCGTAAATGATTTTCGGGGCTGATGTAACATCTGGTTGCTGAGTTGTATTAATTGTATCGAAACATCCTAGTTCTTCATTAGTTTCAGGATCAGTCACATCTTCTAATAATCTATCGATTAAACCCTTACCAATTACGTTCCCATCAACAACTATAGCTTTAACTCTAGACTTTTGTATATCTAGATTTCCCCCATATTTATAAAACATTTGTTTAACAATTATGCTTTGTTCCTTAAAACTTAATCCATTTGGCGGTT
>NZ_JAWJYL010000543.1:0-262 GCF_046566945.1 Cobetia sp. SIMBA_158 | reverse complement strand
GCCGACGGGCGTCTGTGCGATCTCGCCCCGACCCTGCTGACCAGGATGGGCCAGTCGGTGCCGGAAGAGATGGATGGCAAGGTGCTGGGCGATTATGCCGAGGCCTGATAGCAGGCTGCATGGCGCACCCTTCGGTGCGTCGTGCCTCTCGCCCAGCCCGAGCCAGCCGCTCGGGCTGGGCGACCGCCCCCGAATCTTCAAGCGCCGGAGCCGAGCCTCCGGCGTTGTGCTGTCTGCCTGGCTGCCGAGTCTCGCCCCGCTG
>NZ_JAWJYL010000542.1:0-262 GCF_046566945.1 Cobetia sp. SIMBA_158 | reverse complement strand
ATCGAAGTCGGGAACAACCATCACGAGGTGATCGGCGGCAACATGACGGTGATGGTGGGGCCGAACAAGCTTCAGTCCGCGGTAACCTCTGCCTTCAAGAAGTTTACCAGTGCGATTGGCGACATGACCAGCAAGCTTGGCCTCCCGGATGCGCTCAACATGGGTGAAGGCAACCTGATCATCGGCGTTGCCAAGAACAAGGCAGAGACCGTGATGGTTAGCTCGACTGAAATCGTAGGTGCAGCAAAAGCCGTCACCGTTG
>NZ_JAWJYL010000541.1:0-263 GCF_046566945.1 Cobetia sp. SIMBA_158 | reverse complement strand
GGGTCACAATACCGAACGATTCCCCGTGACTGGGCAAACACAACGCCAACGCATCACGATAGAAGTTCATCAATTCGTTACCGGATAGCCAGCCAACAAACGAAATCCGATCCTCGATATCCAGCTTCCGGACGAGTTCGACCCATTGATCCGTTTCGCCCGTCCCTGAGAGCTTTACGTTAATCTGTTGCCGCTTTTGCTTCAGAATTGCAATGGCGGCGAACAGCTCAGGCAGTCCTTTCTCTTCTGTAAAACTGCCCGAG
>NZ_JAWJYL010000540.1:0-263 GCF_046566945.1 Cobetia sp. SIMBA_158 | reverse complement strand
ATCAAAGAGCAGATCAAATCTTGAGACGGATTGGAACTGACTTTCAAATTCCAATGACCTCCATCGCAAATACAGGACATGTCATGAAATCATTGGTCTTTAAAAATGACACGAGCTTGTATGACATCATTCTGAAAGCATTGAAAGAAACGAAGCGGCAAACCGGCAGAAACTATCAAATTTATTCTGCTAAAGGCAAGATGGGGCTGAGAGCTTGGCCCGATCCAGAGGACGTATGGGTCATTGAATCTGGCGTCAATCTC
>NZ_JAWJYL010000539.1:0-263 GCF_046566945.1 Cobetia sp. SIMBA_158 | reverse complement strand
AACGTGCGAGGCACCTTTTACTTTGGCATCGTTGAACTCGTACATGCCCTCCGTGCCTTTTGCGATTCGGGCTTTACCAGCTTCATCATCAGCAATGACAAAATGCCAAGGCTGAATGTTGGTACTCGAAGGACTGAGGCGCAAAATATCTTTTAGACTTTGGAAGTCTTCTGCTGAGATTTTCTTATTGGTATCAAATTCTTTTGTGCTATAGCGCCAGTTCATCGCTTCAGTAATATTTTTCATCTGTGACTCCATTATTG
>NZ_JAWJYL010000538.1:0-263 GCF_046566945.1 Cobetia sp. SIMBA_158 | reverse complement strand
CGTCGTCCACGCGTCGATAGATCACGTCGACGCGGCGCGGGCCTTGCGTCGTGCGCATGAACACGTAGTTGTCTTCGACGAACAGATCGCTGCCTTCGACCAGTTCGACGCCCATCTGCTGCGCAAGAAACGTGTGCTCGAAATACGCCGAGTTGTACATGCCCGGCGTGAGCAGCACGACGGTGGGATCGTCCACGCCCGCGGGCGCGCAGGCGCGCAGCGTTTCGAGCAGCAGATCGGGATAATGCGCGACCGGCGCCACC
>NZ_JAWJYL010000537.1:0-263 GCF_046566945.1 Cobetia sp. SIMBA_158 | reverse complement strand
GCATCGTCTGGTGAATGTCTACCGGGCTCAGGGCCTCGACCAATGGCACGGTTGCAAAGGCCAGAACGCTCACCACTTCGTCCGCACTGATCAGCGCCCAGACCGTAGTGTCAAAGCCAGGAAGGCAAATCACGCCATCCCAGTCCTTGTTCAGGCTGAGGAAGCCGGCGATCCGGTTGGCCGCGCCTGCCAGTCGCGCATGGGGGCGTTCCTGAGAGAGGGCCGCGACGGTGTGTACCCTGCCAGACTGAATTATCTTCAGC
>NZ_JAWJYL010000536.1:0-263 GCF_046566945.1 Cobetia sp. SIMBA_158 | reverse complement strand
AATCAGCAGATTAAGCGCAGCATCTATTTGCTGGCAGAGCGCGGCAAGCTGGCGGAACTGCGTTTGCTGGTGATCCCTGGCCAGGTGGATTATTTGCAACACATCGAAGAACTGGCGGCGTTTATCAAGGGACTCGGCGATGTTCCGGTACGCCTGAACGCGTTTCATGCCCACGGCGTGTATGGCGAGGCGCAAAGCTGGGCGAGCGCCACGCCGGAAGACGTTGAGCCGTTGGCTGATGCGTTAAAGGTGCGCGGGGTGAG
>NZ_JAWJYL010000535.1:0-263 GCF_046566945.1 Cobetia sp. SIMBA_158 | reverse complement strand
ATGTTCATATTTAATCACCACACATTTTTATTATTAGTTGTAAATATTATAACAAAAATAAAGACAGAGACTTATCCTGATCCCTGTCAATAATATGCATCACCTCCTTGAAATTAAATTCTCGCACATCTTATTTATGTAGTATGTATAATTCACTTTCTTCTTCATCCACCTTACCTCTGTTCCGATCTCTTCACAGATGCCAATAGGTATGCTGGCTTTATTAACCTTGCTTATGTATGTATGTGCTAATTGTTTTTGAG
>NZ_JAWJYL010000534.1:0-263 GCF_046566945.1 Cobetia sp. SIMBA_158 | reverse complement strand
ATTTACCAGACTTAAACTAAACTTCTTACCCGTTCTTTCATCTCCTTTCGCAAGTAAGGCCTCTTTTATCATTCTCCCCAACTTATGCATACTTTGCTTCGTGACTATTGTCGATGGATCATAAGTATCAATTTTGCCTTCAATTTCACCATTAGGGTATACAACTAACCAAGCATGTAAGCCGGGGATAACAAACTCACCAATAGATATGATCACGCCTGTTTTTTCTGCAATAGGGATAAACTCATCTGGTGCCACACTTC
>NZ_JAWJYL010000533.1:0-263 GCF_046566945.1 Cobetia sp. SIMBA_158 | reverse complement strand
AATTTTGCTTGCGTAAATTAGTCGTACTAGAAACATAATAACCCCACATTGCTTAGTTAATTAAAGATAGTTCAGCTAGAGGGTTATTACGAATTATGTTGATGTATTTCAGCTGGTGGGCAATTTAAAATTTAATACTTTCACCTTCATTTAAAATATAAAGCGGCACGGGTGATTTCATTGTTTCATGCATGTGTAATAAACGTAGTAAAGCCGAATGACTACTTCGGTCGCCCATTTTCCATGATGAGTTACCGTACCCC
>NZ_JAWJYL010000532.1:0-263 GCF_046566945.1 Cobetia sp. SIMBA_158 | reverse complement strand
ATCCTGCCCGTGCTCGGCCGCACCGAGCTCGACATGCAGGCGAGCGGCCGTCAGTCGATCACCGTCGAGGATTCGATGTCGATGGTCCACGCGTCGGCCGGCAAGCTCAAGCCCGCGTCCGACCAGTTGCGCTCCGAGCCCGCGATCGTCGCCGGAATCGCCCACGCGACGCTGCCGGCCAGCAAGATCGCGTGGCTCGACCTGATCGCCGACTACGACCGCATCCGCGACCTGATCGACCGCACGGTGGCCGGCTTCGAGGC
>NZ_JAWJYL010000531.1:0-263 GCF_046566945.1 Cobetia sp. SIMBA_158 | reverse complement strand
ATAATGTTTAAAAAACTCTTCTTGAGTGGCGGCCCAATGCTGTGGCCGAGTATCTATTTCTGAGCCAATTCTGAATCGCCAATTATTTACTTTTTCTTCGCCATAGGTTGAAACTAAGTGCTTTATGAACGCTGAAATATAGTTATGCCAGGCTTTTGCGTCTTTTGGCGGTAAACCGTTACCATAAACGCCGACTCGGTCTTTGGCTAAATAATGTATGCCATCAGGCTCGTTGACAAAGTTATAACCACGCTGGAATGCCC
>NZ_JAWJYL010000530.1:0-263 GCF_046566945.1 Cobetia sp. SIMBA_158 | reverse complement strand
CTACTAGACCCATCGTACCGACCGTGAGTGCTAGTAGCGTCATCTTGAATGTCCATTTCATTGCCTTTCTCCTTGCGACTCCGTCGCTGTTAGTTTGATGCTCTTGAGATTAATACTTTCGAGGTTGAGACGATTTCAAAAAAGCTGAACGGTGCTAAGCTGAACTGTGTTAAAGAGTTAGATCAGTACATAGAGTCGATGAGAGCATGATGCTTTTTCTCAACCAAATTTCTTTTCAGTTTCATCGTCGCGGTCAATTCATC
>NZ_JAWJYL010000529.1:0-263 GCF_046566945.1 Cobetia sp. SIMBA_158 | reverse complement strand
CATTTCTACCATAGTCAAAATGAAGTGTTAACATATGAGGATATTCAATATCAAAATGGTATACTTGAAGAAAAAGTTTAAATGAACGTGGAGCCTTCTCTTTCTTAGGAGAAGGTTTTTTTTGAGGAAAGGTGAATCAAATCAATGTATAATTGAGTATAAAAGGGAATCTGTAATGATTGATTCATTCTGAACTGATTCAAAATATAGGTAGACAAGAGAATGGGGTTATGCCAATGTCAAATATTATTTTTCACATAGAC
>NZ_JAWJYL010000528.1:0-263 GCF_046566945.1 Cobetia sp. SIMBA_158 | reverse complement strand
ATGGTGTGCGCGAGTTTAACCGCCTGCAAGGGATCGACTTAAAGAGTTATCAGTGCGAAACCATTTTTGTCGACCCACCGCGCAGCGGTCTGGACAGTGAAACCGAGAAAATGGTGCAGGCGTATCCGCGTATTTTGTACATCTCCTGTAACCCGGAAACGTTATGCAAGAATCTGGAAACATTAAGCCAGACGCACAAGGTCGAACGTCTGGCTCTGTTTGATCAGTTCCCCTACACGCACCATATGGAGTGCGGCGTATTA
>NZ_JAWJYL010000527.1:0-263 GCF_046566945.1 Cobetia sp. SIMBA_158 | reverse complement strand
CACATAATGATAATACCACCGTACCAAACCGCTTTTTGGCCGCCAAATAATCTATCTGCTAACCAACCGGCAGGTAAGCCTAAAAAGTATACTGCACCTGTGTACAAACCGTAAATTGCAGCCGCTGATGCAACCGTAAAGCCAAGGCCTTCTTGTTGTAAGCTTGCTGTCATGAATAATACGAGCATAGCTCGCATACCGTAATAACTCATTCGTTCCCACATTTCAGTGAAGAACAATGTCGAAAGTCCTTTAGGGTGGCC
>NZ_JAWJYL010000526.1:0-263 GCF_046566945.1 Cobetia sp. SIMBA_158 | reverse complement strand
CTACTTTTTGTTTTCTTATTTGGGTAAATAACTCATTGTAATCAGAACGTAATGCTGTCTTTTCTGTTTCGTAGTGTTTACTGTGAATAATTGCTGAGAAGTAAGAAGAGCTTCTTTTTTTTAATTGAAAAACATACTTATCCTGCTTCCGACTATCAACTAAAAAGAGCTTTTTCCGATCATTTTTATACTGAATAGTCATGAGCCACTCTTGTCTTAATGCCTTTTCATTTTTAAAGGTTTTTATCCCTTCCTGAGCATAC
>NZ_JAWJYL010000525.1:0-263 GCF_046566945.1 Cobetia sp. SIMBA_158 | reverse complement strand
AATCAAAATGTTGTTCTTTGATTATATTTACAGCCTCTTCACCATTTTCAACCAAGTGAGGAATGATACCTAAAGATCCCAACATCGCTTTTATTACCATTTGATTCACAGGATTGTCTTCTGCGACCAAAATATTTAAAGACGTAATATCAATATCTTTTGATATGGCTTCTGGCTCTATATCAGGCTCTGTTGTTGTTAAGTTAACGGCAAACGTAAAGGTTGACCCTTCACCCAACTCGCTTTTTAAATTAAGTGTTCCC
>NZ_JAWJYL010000524.1:0-263 GCF_046566945.1 Cobetia sp. SIMBA_158 | reverse complement strand
GGCTTGAGTGCCTGTGGAACAGCAGTGTTTGTATTAATGATCTGGCGCTGAAAAACATCCAGGTCAATATCGACAGCAAAAAAATGCCCCCTTCTGAACAGGTTGAAGAAGAGGAAGATAGCGGTCCGCTGGATCTCTCCACGCCGTATCCCATCACCCTAACACGGGTGGCACTGGACAACGTCAACATCAAGATTGATGACACCACGGTATCGGTGATGGACTTCACCTCCGGCCTGAACTGGCAGGAGAAAACCCTGACC
>NZ_JAWJYL010000523.1:0-263 GCF_046566945.1 Cobetia sp. SIMBA_158 | reverse complement strand
CACCACCACTTTACGATCAGGGTGCTGGTCGCAAAATGCTGAGAACTCATCAATAGGACAACCGATGTCTAGCGAGCAAGTTGCTTCAAGTGTTGGCATAACAACCGTTTTGTTTGGCGTTAAAATTTTAGCAGTTTCACCCATAAAACGAACGCCTGCAACGATGATCATATTAGCGTCGTGTCTTGCACCAAAGCGCGCCATTTCTAAAGAGTCGGCAACGCAACCGCCAGTTTCTTCGGCAAGGGCTTGGATTTCAGGAC
>NZ_JAWJYL010000522.1:0-263 GCF_046566945.1 Cobetia sp. SIMBA_158 | reverse complement strand
CAATGAGCATTTTAGATGTATTAGCTGAGGCCGGCGGCCCTTCAAACTCTGCACTCATTGATAAAATAGTTGTGGTTAATCATTCTTGTTGTAAAGAGCAATCAAGAGTGTTTGATTTAGAAGCCTTTATTAAATCGCCAAACTCAGCAAATATTCCAGTCCTAAGAGCAGGGGATACCTTATATGTTCCTGATAAAGGGCAAGATTTACTAAGCCAGTTTAAAGAAAATTTCCTGGATGTAATTACCATACTTGCGTTAGTG
>NZ_JAWJYL010000521.1:0-263 GCF_046566945.1 Cobetia sp. SIMBA_158 | reverse complement strand
TGAAGCGCGGGCGCGTTACTGGGATGATCGTGAAAAGGCCCGTCTTGCGCTTGAAGCCGCCCGAAAGAAGGCTGAGCAGCAGACTCAACAGGACAAAAATGCGCAGCAGCAGAGCGATACCGAAGCGTCACGGCTGAAATATACCGAAGAGGCGCAGAAGGCTTACGAACGGCTGCAGACGCCGCTGGAGAAATATACCGCCCGTCAGGAAGAACTGAACAAGGCACTGAAAGACGGGAAAATCCTGCAGGCGGATTACAACA
>NZ_JAWJYL010000520.1:0-263 GCF_046566945.1 Cobetia sp. SIMBA_158 | reverse complement strand
CAGTGAAATTACACCAGTAACATGTCCGGCTGCAAAGGAGGTTCCAGTAAACAAACTATATTCCCCCCTATGATTAGTAGAGAGTATATCAACTCCTGGTGCAATATAATCTATCTTTCCTCTTGCCGCTGAGCTTGGCCTTTTAAGATTTTTTTTAATAGAATTAACTGATATCACATTTGTGTATTTCGCTGGATACTCTACACCAGTTCCATATGTATTACCTGCTGCAGCTACTATAATTATTCCATGTGACACTGCTT
>NZ_JAWJYL010000519.1:0-264 GCF_046566945.1 Cobetia sp. SIMBA_158 | reverse complement strand
CTATAGCAAATGCACTACCGGCAGGCATCTGACTTTCAGCGTGACTTTGTTAACGTCATTTACAGAAATTGACACATCAGATGCCTGCTTTACGCTACTGCGCGGTGGTAATAAATGACTGTAATTGGTCTTCGGTTTGCAAACGTTGCTGCAAGGTACTGGCTTCGGCTTTGCTGGCGAATGGGCCAAGCTGGATCCGCCAGACCGCGCCATTTTGAGTTACGCGACCGGGGACGCCGAACTTCTGTCCCAGTTGCTGTTGGT
>NZ_JAWJYL010000518.1:0-264 GCF_046566945.1 Cobetia sp. SIMBA_158 | reverse complement strand
GGCATGATTGATAAATCTATTTACGAAAAACCAAGAAGAGTTTACTCAGCCCTATGGAAAAATTTAAAGGATGCTTACAGAGTGAACGCCTACTCGAACATCTCACAAAAAGATTTCGATGAAGCTATGAGCTTTGTAGAGGGATGGAGACCGATTTTTAATGGGAAATATTCAGCGTAAAAATTTACACCTAATTGGAAGCGAGGTGATTTATAATGAGAGATATGCAAAACTTCTCATCTTGGCAACTAGCGCAAAACATAA
>NZ_JAWJYL010000517.1:0-264 GCF_046566945.1 Cobetia sp. SIMBA_158 | reverse complement strand
GTCTTTTATAGGTTTAATCTTTTTTTGAAATACCTTTAGATTATCAAAATACTCTCCGGCATAGCAACAATTAAATATGATGAAAACATAGCAGTCTTTGGGAAACCATGACAAAGCATTTCTTATTTCATCATCCAGAAAATACCTGTCACTCAGGACTATCATCTCATCTTCGCCATCAATTTCTTTCTTTAGAAGATCTTTCATATAATAACCGTGACCACAGAAGGTTAAGAAAAACAGCTCATTACTTCTTATTTTTTC
>NZ_JAWJYL010000516.1:0-264 GCF_046566945.1 Cobetia sp. SIMBA_158 | reverse complement strand
CTCTGCTGCAGATGACGCTCGATGACCTGCGTGGATATCTCGGCAACGCGCGGACCGCGGACGCGAGATCCAGATTTCTGAACCGCAACAAGAAGGCCTGATCGTGAGCAATCTCAAACTGCCGGAAATGCTGCATCTTGCACGCATGACGTATGAGGACGTGGCGGCCGCATTGGCCACGCAGTTCGATCGCGTCATCATTCCTTGCGGTGCAATCGAGCAGCACGGCCCCCATCTGCCGCTGAGCATGGATGCCGATCATGC
>NZ_JAWJYL010000515.1:0-264 GCF_046566945.1 Cobetia sp. SIMBA_158 | reverse complement strand
CGCACAACCTTTTACATTGAGACAGGCGTAAAAGTGGACTTGGATCAAAGCAGCTATCTTGGGATCACAGATTATGAATTAGAAATTGAATATGACAGTGAAAAGGCGTATGAGGCAGATAAATGCTTTTATACACTAACTGGTGATTTGGACATGCCAGCTAATCGAAAAGGGAAACGTTCTCGATTTATCACAAGATTTAAATCGTTATACGGGAAGGAGTAGTCAAGCATGCGGGCTGTTTTGGATCAATCGACTCTCTCA
>NZ_JAWJYL010000514.1:0-264 GCF_046566945.1 Cobetia sp. SIMBA_158 | reverse complement strand
CGGTGGAAGGTGCGGAGCTGAGATCGCAGCGTCTGCTCTTCCGGCCTGGCACCGTGCGGGGCGGCGATTACCGCTTTGCTATCGGTAGCGCCGGAAGTTGTACGCTGGTGCTGCAAACTGTGCTGCCCGCGCTGTGGTTTGCCGATGGACCTTCGCGTGTTGAAGTGAGCGGCGGTACCGATAACCCGTCGGCGCCACCTGCGGATTTTATCCGCCGGGTGCTGGAGCCGCTGCTGGCGAAAATGGGAATTCATCAGCAAACCA
>NZ_JAWJYL010000513.1:0-264 GCF_046566945.1 Cobetia sp. SIMBA_158 | reverse complement strand
AGTCAGTATTCGAATTAAAACGTGAAGATATTGAAGCCTATGTTGATTTTATGGTTGAACCCGATAAAAAGTGGGCATCGACTTCTGTTCAGTGGCGTTATAAAGATGAGCAAGGCATTCGCCGATTAAATAAAAACTGGCGCCCTTTTATGCTTAAAGAATCTACGGCTAGCCAACAAACATTGTCGGCTATGTTCACAGCGCTTACTGTATTTTATAAATTTTCATTACTTGAAGAAAAAACCTTTGCCAACTTTGTACCAG
>NZ_JAWJYL010000512.1:0-264 GCF_046566945.1 Cobetia sp. SIMBA_158 | reverse complement strand
ACCAGACTGCGCATAGGCATCACTGACGATACGCTGATTGGTTGGTAGACGATATCTGATGATCGCGGGCTCGTCATTGACGGTGGTCGTCCATCCAGTCACTTCATTACGGTCATTATAGTTTGCGCTGGTAGAGGTTGCCATTTTGCCAAATCCTGGCAAGTTATAGGAGACCTGTCTAAAACTATAACTCATCGCTGCACCCTCAGCGCCCTCATACTGACAGTTTAGCTTTTTTTGCAGTTTATCTTGTTTATAAATATA
>NZ_JAWJYL010000511.1:0-264 GCF_046566945.1 Cobetia sp. SIMBA_158 | reverse complement strand
ATGACACCGCAGGGAAAAAAAGAGTGGTACATAAACTCAATTGAGTATCAAAAAACGGCTAAGTAGCATTTGATTCAGATCATATTAACTTTTGATTGTTTAAATTATCGCATTAGGCTATATATAAATAGCTCGCACATAATTTTAATGTGGGATTAGCAAAGGTTGTAATGGTTATGTCAAACGTAGTACAGCGCATATTTAGTAATGCCGTATTGTTTGCACTTTTTATGAGTGTGAGTTTGACTTTGCATGCCAGCAACC
>NZ_JAWJYL010000510.1:0-264 GCF_046566945.1 Cobetia sp. SIMBA_158 | reverse complement strand
CAAACAAGAAGTGAAAAAGAGCCTAAAAATAAAAGCAAAAAAGGTGCGCCAACTAGCACACCAATTAATAGTAAGGGTAAAAAATAGATAAACAGACGTTTTATTAACGCCTGCTTATTAACAACTCGATACATACACTCACTTTACCTTAGAGTAGTTATACACGTATAAAACTAAGCTGGTGTTTAAGTAGGTTATAGTTTACTTGAAAAACGGTACCCTGCACCACGCACGGTCTGAACCAAACGATCGTGTCCTAACGGG
>NZ_JAWJYL010000509.1:0-264 GCF_046566945.1 Cobetia sp. SIMBA_158 | reverse complement strand
CTAAGCTTCTTAATTCATTACATACATCTTGAGGGATTCGACATTCTACCTTTAAACGATTCGAGGTTGCTCCCCATGTTCGGCCGTAAAGCCATCTTGGTGCTTCAATAGCCTCCTGCACATTCATGCCATAATCTACAATTCTCGTAACTAGTGCAGCTTGCGTTTGTGGTTGGCCTTCTCCACCCATTGTTCCATAAATAAGAGCAGGCTTCCCCTCTTTTAATAACATGGCAGGATTTAAAGTATGAAATGTTCTTTTCC
>NZ_JAWJYL010000508.1:0-264 GCF_046566945.1 Cobetia sp. SIMBA_158 | reverse complement strand
CGATGTTGGCCGTCGCCATAAGCATCGCGTTCGACAACGATGGTCTTGGCGTTGTCGTAAAGGATCTCGCGAGGAATGCCACCCAAGGCTTCGAACAGCGCATGATGACAGGCAACCAGCGTCTCGGCGCGTTCATCGGTGGTGAAGTGTGCCCAGCGCCAACGACTGAAGCCGAGCGTGGCGGTGAAGGCGTAAAGCGGGTCGGTGCCTCGTCGGAAGACAACGAAATCGCACTGCATCTGCCGACCGGGCTCGGTCTCGAAC
>NZ_JAWJYL010000507.1:0-264 GCF_046566945.1 Cobetia sp. SIMBA_158 | reverse complement strand
CAATTATGGCTTTGTACCAAGCCAGAACATAAACAAATTCAACAACAAAGCTGATGTACAACAACCTACCATCGCGTCTCCGCAAGACAGCTATCAGCAACGAGGTAAAGAATTAGCTGCTAAAGTTTTAGGTGATAAAATGGCAGAGCAGCTTGGTTTGCCTGTTCAAGAAAAAAAAGCAGATAAGCCCCTTTTTGATTTTGAAGCAATAGTTAAAAATGTACTCGACTTTGTCACCGGCGCCGTTAATAAAGCAAAAGCTGA
>NZ_JAWJYL010000506.1:0-264 GCF_046566945.1 Cobetia sp. SIMBA_158 | reverse complement strand
CGCTAACCTTAATACCCATGTCATTAATCATGCTTATGATATCTTCTACTTGATCTGAGTCAATTATGTCTTGTGGAAGGTGATCATTTACTTCTGCAAAAGTTAAGTAGCCTTGCTCTTTACCTTTTTGAATCAGAAGTTTTAATTGTGACTGAGGAGTTGGATCCATAGAGATTGTTTCTTCCACTCTGATAAGTTGATACAACAGGCGCCATCACTTGGTTTACATTAATGCCAACCAGAACAATGTGACGCAGTGAATAG
>NZ_JAWJYL010000505.1:0-264 GCF_046566945.1 Cobetia sp. SIMBA_158 | reverse complement strand
AATCAACCGATTTCCCTAATGAATAATGACCACGTTCTGAAATTAATACCGCTAAGCCTTTGTATCCATAATGCAGCATACCAGCCACTAGCCCTTGGGCTGCAATACCGGTAAATTCACCATCGGCTTTTAACAAACGATTTCGAGCAATCCAAAGCGCAGTAATGTTTGCAACCGTGCCACCAGAGCAAAATGCACCTAATGAAGTTTTAGCGCTGTGCATCCATTTAGAGTAGAACGCATCATTTTGGCCATAGACTAAAT
>NZ_JAWJYL010000504.1:0-264 GCF_046566945.1 Cobetia sp. SIMBA_158 | reverse complement strand
TCGTAATGATTTCGTCGCTCAAACGCGATGTGGCACGGTTCACCTCAACGAGCGAAGGTACTGGTGCAGCGTTTCGCGGCTGATCCCGTAATCGCGCGCGATCTGCGCCTTGCGTTCACCGGCGCCGCGAACCGGATGCATTTCCCCACTTCGGGCTGAGTCTGATGCGGCTCGGCATCTGGACGGCGAAGGCCTCCGCGGCAGCGCCAGGGTATGTCGTGTCCGCGACCGCGGCTACCACGGTGGCTCCTTCTGAAAATTAGA
>NZ_JAWJYL010000503.1:0-264 GCF_046566945.1 Cobetia sp. SIMBA_158 | reverse complement strand
ATGATCAAAACCGTCTTGATGCACGCCTTCTGGCGCTGCTGGCGTATCGCTATCAATGGCTAACATTCTAAATTGATGTATTTCAATATCGCGATCTTCATCAATACCGGTAAGCTGGCAAAACTCACTGACAATACTTTTCATGCCATCTGATTCAAGTAGGCTTTGCTCTAAATTTTCGTAAGTACGTTCAACGTTACCTTGAAACGTATTAATCGAGTCGTCTTGAACAAATGCTTTGGCAGCTTGCAATTTTAGCTCACC
>NZ_JAWJYL010000502.1:0-264 GCF_046566945.1 Cobetia sp. SIMBA_158 | reverse complement strand
CCGGGGGCGCAAATTACATCCCCGGTTCCTGACGGAGTTCCATTCCTGGGAAAGATGGTCGGTGTGAGTTACGACTTCGGGGCTGCATCAGCAAAGTTGCTTGTGGTCGAGTACAAGATAGATAATTCGTTCGATATTCGAATGATCGGTGTGGGAGGTGAGGTAAGGGTAATGCCAACGCTGTATGTTGACGCGGGTGTATGGTTGGCGAGGGACGCTAATCGCTCGGAAAATTCTACATTGATTGTTGGATCGGGATTGCAG
>NZ_JAWJYL010000501.1:0-264 GCF_046566945.1 Cobetia sp. SIMBA_158 | reverse complement strand
ATTAATCGGTATTGCCATTGGTATTTATGGTCTGACTCAGGCCGTTTTTCAGATTCCGTTTGGCCTGCTTTCCGACCGCATTGGTCGCAAACCATTAATTGTCGGTGGGCTGGCGGTGTTTGCCGCCGGTAGCGTTATCGCTGCGCTTTCCGACTCCATCTGGGGAATTATTCTGGGCCGGGCGCTACAAGGCTCTGGAGCAATTGCCGCCGCCGTTATGGCGCTGCTTTCCGATCTCACGCGCGAACAAAACCGCACCAAAGC
>NZ_JAWJYL010000500.1:0-264 GCF_046566945.1 Cobetia sp. SIMBA_158 | reverse complement strand
ACAATCACTTGGCGCTCCATATGGTGCCACGGAAAGTGCAGCGATATTTTGTTATTGCCTTTTAGCTCTTGTGCTTTACGTGAGCCGGTATTAGTAAAAAATACAAACCCGTTATCGTCTAAATGTTTTAACAATACAATACGCTGTGAAGGTTGCCCGGTTTCATCAACCGTAGCGACCACCATGGCCGTTGGGTCTGGGATATTATTGCCCACAGCATGCTCAAGCCATGTTTCAAATTGTTTGAATGGATCATCTTGCAAG
>NZ_JAWJYL010000499.1:0-264 GCF_046566945.1 Cobetia sp. SIMBA_158 | reverse complement strand
CCCTAATCGCCACTACAATTGCTAGTGCATTATTACTATCTGCCTGTTCAGAAAATAAATCAGAAACACAAACAATGGCAAAAGAAAGCGCAGCACAAGTGCAAGACGTAAACGCAAGCAATGTGTTATTCAAACCAAGTCCTTTACAATACATGGCACCTGAGTTTGATAAATTTGGTACTAAAGATTACGAAGCTGTATTCGACGCGGGTATTGCAGAGCATACAACTCAAATTCAAGCAATTGCTAATAACCCAGAGCCAG
>NZ_JAWJYL010000498.1:0-264 GCF_046566945.1 Cobetia sp. SIMBA_158 | reverse complement strand
AGAGGAGCGATTTGTCGTAACCATGTCGCTCGCGATGCAGGAGTTTTCCTTAGAGGTCGTTTGAAAAATGAACGCAGACGTTTTAGGGATAAATGATGTTAAAACTGTGCAAGATGTAGAGATAAAAAAAGATCGGAAGGGTGAGAAAGAGCTTTTGCTCATATTAGATACTCGTAACCGCTTCATCACAACGAGTGAAATCACTTTTTTGCCTTCCTTTTGTCTCATGGACAAAGAACATTTTTCAGGAGAATAAACAGGAGC
>NZ_JAWJYL010000497.1:0-264 GCF_046566945.1 Cobetia sp. SIMBA_158 | reverse complement strand
CAAATGAAGAAGGGACAGAAAAGCTTGCCTTTAAATTAGCGTCTGGTCCTGTCGGCGTAATGGCCGCTACAAACGAGTCAGTGTCCGAGGCCCAAATACCAATGATGTTATATGTATACGGTGCCGTTATTGCATTATGCTTACTGAGTTTTAGAAGCGTAAAAGCGACTATTGCTGTGGTGTTACCGCTTTATATAGTATCAACGCTTGCGCAAGCGTTAATGGTACAGCTAGAAATTGGCCTAACAGTATCAACCCTACCAG
>NZ_JAWJYL010000496.1:0-265 GCF_046566945.1 Cobetia sp. SIMBA_158 | reverse complement strand
CACCTACTTTTGCACCACTTCTACGAAGTGCCTTACCTTCCGGCACGGTACCTTTTGCACAAATAGTAATGGTGAGTGGCCCTTGAGTGGTATCACCACCAATAATTTGTACATTAAAGTATTCTGCAATTTCATGCATTTCAAATGTACGGATCTGGACTTCAAGCGGATCACCTTTTGGACCAATCACGGTTGTATGAAGGGATTGGTACATGTTCGGCTTTGGCATCGCAATATAGTCCTTAAATCTCCCTGGCATCGGCTT
>NZ_JAWJYL010000495.1:0-265 GCF_046566945.1 Cobetia sp. SIMBA_158 | reverse complement strand
CGGATTATCATTCACCCAGCACCAAGGGCTTGTTCGTACCGCAAAAACAACTGTAATATATACAAGAGCAACCACAAATGACGGCTGGAAACATCAAGGGACTTTTAATCTAACAAATACCATAGACAAGCAATATACCGCATTTGCCCAAACAGAAAACTGCAGATACGTCCGTATTGTTTTCTATAGCAGGCATGATGCTCAACCTTATATAGCAATGCCCGAAATTGGCGCTTACGAATAATAGTAAGAAATATACTAAAAG
>NZ_JAWJYL010000494.1:0-265 GCF_046566945.1 Cobetia sp. SIMBA_158 | reverse complement strand
CGACATGCCTGCCAGAGTGTTAACTGGCGATCGCGCGATGTCTGACGTACCACGTCCAGCGTCCGGTCACCAATACCCCGCGTTGGTGTCTTCACTACGCGCTCAAAGGCCGCGTCGTCGTTGCGGTTGGCAATCAGGCGCAGATACGAGAGCGCATCTTTGATTTCCTGGCGTTCGAAGAAGCGCATCCCGCCGTAAATACGGTACGGCATACTCGCCTGTAATCGGGCCTCTTCCAGTACACGCGACTGGGCGTTGCTGCGGT
>NZ_JAWJYL010000493.1:0-265 GCF_046566945.1 Cobetia sp. SIMBA_158 | reverse complement strand
CTACAAACTCCTTTGCGATAATCCTTGCAAAATCAGGTCGATATGACAGGTCACCGTCTGGTTGATCAGTTCGGTCTTTTCTTCATCGAACGCGGTCCAGCCGGTACGTAACAGAATTGTTTCTTTGCCAAGACGGAACGCCAGAATCTCACCAATCAACGCATGGGTATGAAGGATCATGCGGGTGTCATTGGCGTCGCAGCCGGTCCAGGCGGCAATCAGGCGTGTCAGGTGGCTGTGTAGCGGACTAATCACCTGTTCGTGC
>NZ_JAWJYL010000492.1:0-265 GCF_046566945.1 Cobetia sp. SIMBA_158 | reverse complement strand
CACCGCGCCGGTCGTGATGACGAGCTTGCGCGAGGTGATCAGCGAGCAGCCGAACCAGCGGATGAACAGCGGCGCGAGGTAGCCACCGATCAGGCAGCCGAGGTCGGCGGCGAGGAACGGCATCCACGCGAACAGCGCGATTTCCTTCAGGTTCATGTGGCGCACGGTGACCATGTACAGCGGAATCCACGCGCCGAAGGTCTGCCATGCCGGCTCGGCGAGCATGCGCGGAATGCCGATGCCCCAGAAGCGGCGCGTCTTGAGC
>NZ_JAWJYL010000491.1:0-265 GCF_046566945.1 Cobetia sp. SIMBA_158 | reverse complement strand
CTTCAAATATTATGAGCTACCTTGCCAAAGGTGATGTGGCGTTTTCGGTAGGTATGACCACCGTATCAACCATCATTGCACCATTAGTGACGCCACTTTGGCTCAATTACTTGGTTGGTCAATCTGTAGAGATGGATGGCTGGGGTACTACAGGTTGGACTTGGCTACTTACGTTTGGGTCAGCCTGCCACCGAATTATCAGGCGGTGAGGCACAGCGTATTAAGCTTGCCACTGAACTGCAGCGTGTGCAACGAGGCGACACGC
>NZ_JAWJYL010000490.1:0-265 GCF_046566945.1 Cobetia sp. SIMBA_158 | reverse complement strand
ACCACTTAAAAAATATGAACTGCTCAGTCGGATCAGGAAAGGATGGAGGATAGTCAGATGATTAATAAAATCAAGTTTTTCTTCAATCATAAACACTTCTTTTGCTTCAAATGTATAAACATAGTTTCGGTGCAACGTGGTTATTGGCTGGATTTTAGCACTCGGGTTTTTAACGGTCCAATTTGCACTAAATGCGGAAGGAGCTTCAGGAAATGAAACAGATTGTAGAAGGCGATTGGGTGGAAGCTTTGGGTGAAGTTGCACG
>NZ_JAWJYL010000489.1:0-265 GCF_046566945.1 Cobetia sp. SIMBA_158 | reverse complement strand
ACGGCTTGCACGTTGCTAGAGCCGAGCCACGCATAAACGAGGCCAGTGCTTATCAAATGATAAGCACTGGGCAATGTACCTAGATAGAGATGTGCCTAGATAAAAATGTGTCAGACTTTTGATGTGAGCGGGTTTTTAACTACTTTTTAGATATTTCCTAAGTAACCATTGGATACTTTCCAAATAACTATCAGATACCTCGTTTATTGACAGACTATAGCTGCTGGCTCATCTAGATTGCCCATGCTGCGTCTTGAATTGATCC
>NZ_JAWJYL010000488.1:0-265 GCF_046566945.1 Cobetia sp. SIMBA_158 | reverse complement strand
ATGGATACTCATCGTCCCATTCGTCGCGCACTATTAAGTGTGTCTGATAAAACCGGTATTGTTGAATTTGCCCGCGCACTAGAAGCGCAAGGTGTAGATATTTTATCAACTGGCGGTACATGTAAACTCCTTGCTGATAACGGCATAAAAGTGACTGAAGTTTCAGATCACACCGGTCACCCTGAAATCATGGATGGCCGCGTAAAAACCCTTCACCCTAAAATTCACGGCGGTATTTTAGCCCGTCGCGGACAAGATGAAGATG
>NZ_JAWJYL010000487.1:0-265 GCF_046566945.1 Cobetia sp. SIMBA_158 | reverse complement strand
AGTACTGCACGGCCAAGGGCAGCTGCATCGGTATCACTGTCTAAACCAAAAAACACGCCTTTGGCATCGGGGTTATTATGCGGTGTACGTTCGCCAGTTAAATAGGGTAAAAATATCACTGAACTTGGTTTGCTAAAGTCGCATTTACTCACTTGTTCAAGAAGTGCGCCTTCATTTTCAAAACCGGTTAATTGAGTAACCCAGGTTAAACAGCTTGCTGCGCTTAATACCACTGACATTTGGTGCCATGTGTTTTCAATACAAT
>NZ_JAWJYL010000486.1:0-265 GCF_046566945.1 Cobetia sp. SIMBA_158 | reverse complement strand
CGCCTCACCAATTTCTGCACATGCCGTAAGTCCCTGAACGAAAGGCTGGTCGTGCATCAACCAGGGCAACGCGCCGAACGCTACGCGCCCACGAATATCTTCGGGTTGCTGTAACGTATAATCTTCGCCAACATCAGGGATTTCATCCCCTGTTTTCTGTAATTGCTCGCGTAGCCCAGGGAAAGGGATATCTTTCACTTTAAGCGGACGTTGTCCGCGGGCATCAATAAAAACGTCAAACGAGTAGCTGTTGTCTTCCGTTTTC
>NZ_JAWJYL010000485.1:0-265 GCF_046566945.1 Cobetia sp. SIMBA_158 | reverse complement strand
CGACAAAATTTTCTTCGATAATTGAAACCCTCCAAAACTCCAACAAATTTAAAAGTATGTTCAATCAAAAGCTTAATGAAATCCTTCCACAAATATTTGTTAGCAATTTCAAAAATAGTAGAGAAAATGTTGAACAAATGATTTACGATTCAAGAAAATTAGGTAAAGTTGCTGTGTTAATTGATGAATATCAAACAGTCCCAATTAACGAATTGGATTATAAATATTACAGATCAAAATTCATGATGTTTAAGCTATATTCTCA
>NZ_JAWJYL010000484.1:0-265 GCF_046566945.1 Cobetia sp. SIMBA_158 | reverse complement strand
ATATAAATGCGACTGAACCCAAATGCGAAAAGCTTCTAGCGTCCCTTCTGGATTTTTGTTGATGCGCCACAGTACATCCTTGACTTGCTGACCGATGATAGGCAAATCTTTGAGGGAGTCAGGCACATCTAAGTAACCTACCTTGATACGATAAATCAAATTACTGATTAAACTCAAAGCTTCTTGCTGCAAGATAAACACACCGATGACCAGTGGCACGCCTATTATCAGTGAGATGCTCACCGTCATAATAGCGGCGCTAAAG
>NZ_JAWJYL010000483.1:0-265 GCF_046566945.1 Cobetia sp. SIMBA_158 | reverse complement strand
AAAGGGAAATCATATCCCCACCAAGAATGGGTAAACACTCCCAAGTAATATCTAAGCAGACTGCCAATTATTCCGCCTGTTCCCACTAACAAATAAATCATTTTATACCACCTCTTTCAATCATTTAGGCAAAAAAATAGACTCCTACCCATCTATAAAGTGGGTAGGAGTCATTAGCACGATGGCAATTACGGCGAACTCCATCGCCTATATATTTAAGCCTTTAGTATTTTTCATTTTAAGCGATAAACCTGCTTATTTCAAG
>NZ_JAWJYL010000482.1:0-265 GCF_046566945.1 Cobetia sp. SIMBA_158 | reverse complement strand
CCCCCATGTTCCAGATTCGCCGCGCCGCCGACCGTTGCCACACGCGTCAAGGCTGGCTCGAATCGAGCAGCAGCTTCCCGCTCGCCGGCCATGCCGGGGCCACACATCCGCCATTCGGCGCGCTGCGCTTGCTGAGCGAGGACCGGATCGCACCCACGCGCGGCTTCGGCATGCAGCCGCGCCGTGACCTGGAGATCGTCACCTACGTGCTGGACGGCGCGCTCGCGCATCGCGACAGCCTCGGCAACGGCGCGATCGTGCGGGC
>NZ_JAWJYL010000481.1:0-265 GCF_046566945.1 Cobetia sp. SIMBA_158 | reverse complement strand
GCGCTGCATTTCCGACGCGACGTAGGCCATTTCCTCGAGGCTCGGCGTGATGAGCCCCGACAGCCCGATGATGTCCGCGCCCTCGACCTTCGCCTTCGCGAGGATCTCGTTGCACGGGACCATCACGCCCATGTTGACCACTTCGAAGTTGTTGCACTGGAGCACGACCGACACGATGTTCTTGCCGATGTCGTGCACGTCGCCCTTCACGGTCGCGATGACGATCTTGCCCTTCGCGCGCACGTCGCCGCCCGCTTCCGCGAGC
>NZ_JAWJYL010000480.1:0-265 GCF_046566945.1 Cobetia sp. SIMBA_158 | reverse complement strand
CGGTGCTACAGAGTTCTTGAAGTGGTGGCCTAACTACGGCTACACTAGAAGGACAGTATTTGGTATCTGCGCTCTGCTGAAGCCAGTTACCTTCGGAAAAAGAGTTGGTAGCTCTTGATCCGGCAAACAAACCACCGCTGGTAGCGGTGGTTTTTTTGTTTGCAAGCAGCAGATTACGCGCAGAAAAAAAGGATCTCAAGAAGATCCTTTGATCTTTTCTACGGGGTCTGACGCTCAGTGGAACGAAAACTCACGTTAAGGGATT
>NZ_JAWJYL010000479.1:0-265 GCF_046566945.1 Cobetia sp. SIMBA_158 | reverse complement strand
ATTATCGCCTCGGTATCAGTTATAATCGCGTCTTTTCCGGAAAACATTAAGATTGTGCGGGCATGGAACTGATTCGCGGTACTCATAATCTCAGAGCTGAACATTGTGGTTGCGTATTGACCATAGGTAATTTCGATGGTGTTCATCTGGGGCATCAGGCGGTGCTGAGTCAGGTTCGGGAAAAAGCTCAGCAGTTGGGTGTGCCTTCCGCGGTTATGACCTTTGAGCCTCAACCGCAAGAGCTTTTCCAGCCTGAAAAAGCGCC
>NZ_JAWJYL010000478.1:0-266 GCF_046566945.1 Cobetia sp. SIMBA_158 | reverse complement strand
CGTTGACGGTCTCGTCGAACGTGAATCCGTACTGGAAGCCCGAGCAGCCGCCGCCTTGCACGAACACGCGCAGCTTCAGCTCCGGGTTGCCTTCCTCGTCGATCAGTTGCTTGACCTTGTCAGCCGCTGCGTCGGTAAAAACGAGGGGACCGGGCATTTCAGTCACGGGGGTCTCGGTGACAGCGTTCATTCGAACTCTCCAAAAAAGCTTCTAGCCGCTATTGTAGGGCTGTTCCTGAGTTCGTGCTTAAGCCCAGGAAATCAAG
>NZ_JAWJYL010000477.1:0-266 GCF_046566945.1 Cobetia sp. SIMBA_158 | reverse complement strand
AGCTCGCAGCCAATTGATTTAACCGTGACAAAACGTGCTGCAAACGCTGACAATAATAACGACATTTTTGTAAAAACATCACTTTCTAGCAATTCACTCTATGTGCAAGAAGCAGGCGTTTACACACTAAAACTATACTTAGCTAAAGAGTTACTTGATGGTAGTTTAAGTACACCGAGCATGGAAGATGCACTGCTAACACAACTAGGTAAACAGACAGAAAGTTACGAATTAGTTGATGGTAAACGCTACCTGGTTATTACTCG
>NZ_JAWJYL010000476.1:0-266 GCF_046566945.1 Cobetia sp. SIMBA_158 | reverse complement strand
CTGGGATCTACCGCCAACGGGTTACGTAGCTGAATGGATCAAAAGTGATGCTGATCGTCCGTGGCCACCTGTCGATACAGCTGACCAACTTAACTTTATAAGCTAGAAATCCATTACTTTTAACTTATTTAACAGATAGTACAAGCAAGCAACCTTATAGCTACTATTTCATAACAACTCATTATATAAATACATATAATAAATGTTAGGATAGTGGTGAGTACATACTCAGACAAAACAAATATAGTCTTATAAGGAGAATAACA
>NZ_JAWJYL010000475.1:0-266 GCF_046566945.1 Cobetia sp. SIMBA_158 | reverse complement strand
CTGCTGAGCACCAGCGGCGTCTATGCGTTCGACGATATCGCCGTGTACGGACTGGTCGATAGCGGCATGGATTTCGGCATGCCGTTCTTCTATGGCCGCTATGTGGTGATCAAAAACGAGAGCTCGTCCGGTGCGGGCGACGCGTACGCGGCCTTCGCATCGAACGGCCTGTAACGCTCGGCTTGAGCCGGACCGGTTGCGCTATTCCGGGCCGGCAGCCGTCAGGCGCAATTCGAGGGATTTCCGTAAAATAAGACTTCCCCTCC
>NZ_JAWJYL010000474.1:0-266 GCF_046566945.1 Cobetia sp. SIMBA_158 | reverse complement strand
ACAAATAAGACATTTCATAAACGTCGAACTAACTTCGGCGGGAAATTTATGAAATGTCATACTTTTTATACATGCGTGCCCATTTTAAACACTATACCCTACCATCTTGACGCGTCGTAATTGTCATTTCCTCATTAATCCCCAATTTAATTTGGTCAAACAGACTAAAACACTATCCATATTGAATAATCTCAAAAGATTGCATATAAAATAATCAACAAATTAAATATTGTACTTTCTGTGGTACGGGAGAACACATTAAAAAC
>NZ_JAWJYL010000473.1:0-266 GCF_046566945.1 Cobetia sp. SIMBA_158 | reverse complement strand
ATCTTTGACAATGACGCACCCGACATTCGGGTTGGGATGCGTGGTAAAACGTCCTCGTTGCGCCAGCTTTAGCGCCCGCGCCATGTAATACTCGTCCTGCACGGCGTAGTCCTCCAGGCGCGCGATCTCTTCGCCAAATTCTTTGATATCTTCGAAACTGCGGTAGACAGAGGCAAAACGGATATAGGCGACTTTATCGAGCTTTTTCAATTGCTCCATCACCAGATTGCCAATCATCTTGCTCGGCACTTCGCGCTCACCGGTGG
>NZ_JAWJYL010000472.1:0-266 GCF_046566945.1 Cobetia sp. SIMBA_158 | reverse complement strand
CCTTTTCCACCTTGCTCAAAAAATGTCGATACTGTTTTTTCAAAGCTGTCGATAGGTGCTAATATTGCGCGATAGTCGATTTGCTCACCTAGCGAGATAGCAAATTGTTTATGTATCGCGGGGGATTTTGAATGTTTAATTGGATTTCCAAAAACCGCATATTTGTCCATTTTAAAACAACCTCTTTGCAGCTAAGTGCTGCCTATAATCGATGATAAATAATATGATTAAACGACTTTTCTCTAAATCTAAGCCTAAGAAAGTAG
>NZ_JAWJYL010000471.1:0-266 GCF_046566945.1 Cobetia sp. SIMBA_158 | reverse complement strand
ATATCGGGATCAAGATTGATTTTTTGCCTGCCCGTCACTTTCAACGCCTGAATTTGCTGGCGTAAGGCGTTAATGGCGGCGGCATCGTCGGCGCTGGAGTCTGCGGCCAGTTCTGCCAGCCGTGTCAGCAACGCCTGCTGCTGCCGCAATGCTGCCGCCGTTGCCAGCTCTTCGCTAATCACCGCACCGGGCCACCAGCTGTTTGCCAGCCGCGGTTGGCCTACCAGATCGATTAAATGCTCTGCGCCCGTTAGCGTTTTGGCCTC
>NZ_JAWJYL010000470.1:0-266 GCF_046566945.1 Cobetia sp. SIMBA_158 | reverse complement strand
AGGTATTCCTAATCTATCCAAAGCTCTGTTGAACGATTCTCTGTAAGATCTTGATGTCAATCCACCAAATACTAAATCGTTATCCATGCTGTTTTGTTTTTTTAATTGATGCAGCTCATTCAAAAAATTTTCATGAAGGCCAGTTGAAACTACATACGAACCCTTGTTCAACGCTTCAACTTTATACAATTCACCATCAACTTTCTTGATATCCATCCATCTAACAGTAAGTGCATATTCAATTCTAAAGGAAGTACGAATTAGAA
>NZ_JAWJYL010000469.1:0-266 GCF_046566945.1 Cobetia sp. SIMBA_158 | reverse complement strand
AACGCCTAACAAGCCAGTTGATTTTACTGACGTTGATGAACTGATTGAGCGTGATATTAAAGCGGGGTTTCCTGGTGCGGTGCTGGCGGTTGTTAAAAATGGCGAGCTAATAAAACTCACAGCTTATGGTGATGCAAAGCAGTACCAGCAAAACGAACTAATGCTACTGCGCCCAGAGCCTATGCAAACCAATACTCTATTCGACTTAGCCTCAAACACTAAAATATTTGCCACTAACTTTGCACTCATGAAACTAATAAACGAAG
>NZ_JAWJYL010000468.1:0-266 GCF_046566945.1 Cobetia sp. SIMBA_158 | reverse complement strand
CGGCAGCACCGGCCTGCTGGCGGCGATTGAATCTCCGCTGGGCATTACCCGCGCAGTGGAAATCGCTCACGCTTCCGAGCGTTTGATCGGTATCGCCCTCGGTGCAGAAGACTATGTGCGCAACCTGCGTACAGAACGCTCCCCGGAAGGAACTGAACTGCTGTTCGCACGCTGTTCCATTTTGCAGGCCGCGCGCTCTGCGGGTATTCAGGCGTTCGATACCGTCTATTCCGACGCTAACAACGAAGCCGGATTCCTGCAAGAAG
>NZ_JAWJYL010000467.1:0-266 GCF_046566945.1 Cobetia sp. SIMBA_158 | reverse complement strand
TAGGAGAGCGTTAACAGCAGCATCAGCGTTGAAGTGACGGAGGTAATTGGCCCCAACATTTTCGCCCCGTTGGTGGAAACCCAGGTGGAGAAGGCGAACAGCACCATACTGATAATGGTGGTGGCAACCGGCGTCATAATATATTCGTATCCGAGGAAGGCATACGAAGCATAAGCAATAACGCGCGGCAACAGTGAGGTGAAAAAGAACAGGTTTACGAACCAGTAGGTATAGGCAGTAATAAATGCCCAACGTCCGCCCAGCGA
>NZ_JAWJYL010000466.1:0-266 GCF_046566945.1 Cobetia sp. SIMBA_158 | reverse complement strand
CCCAAGCCAAAGTGCATATTCAGCTAGAAAACATGAAAGGCTACAGCATTGAATCGCAAGCTGGCGAGCTGTTGCATGGGTTAGGATTTGCTAATAACCAAATAGAAAACCCCGTTAGTGCGTTTTCAGGGGGGTGGCGCATGCGTTTAAACCTTGCCCAAGCACTTATTCGAAACGCTGATTTACTATTACTCGATGAACCAACAAACCATCTTGATTTAGATGCCGTATATTGGCTTGAACGCTTTTTACGTGCCTATACAGGC
>NZ_JAWJYL010000465.1:0-266 GCF_046566945.1 Cobetia sp. SIMBA_158 | reverse complement strand
CACATTACCGGTCAAAAGATTGTAGATGGTGTTATTGCATGGAAACAAGACGCTATCCCGCCATATATTGCATTGGGCTTCACGGGAACGAAAGAAGACGGCAATGTTCGTCATGTGTGGTTAGTCAAAGGCCGTTTCTCGATTCCATCCACTGATTGGAAGACAAAAGAGGACAAGCCGGAAGCACAAAAAGAAAGTATTGAAGGTACTTTTGTACAACGAAGTGATAAAGTTTTCAAAATCACAGGAGACAGCAGCGTAAAAGG
>NZ_JAWJYL010000464.1:0-266 GCF_046566945.1 Cobetia sp. SIMBA_158 | reverse complement strand
CTAATACCAGTTCACGCTTTAAATAGTCAGTGTAGTCTTTTAGTTCATCGTAAGAGTAGCCGTCACCTACAACAGAATATAAAACACCATATACATCGCCAACGTCATCTAAAATTGTGCTTGGGTAAACACCACTGGGTAAAGACGGAGAAAGATCGTTTATTTTACGACGCATTTCATCCCAAATTTGGCGAAGTTGCTCTTTTCGATAAGTGCTCTTCATTTCCACGGCGATTTGCGACTTCCCGTTGGATGAAATAGAAGTC
>NZ_JAWJYL010000463.1:0-266 GCF_046566945.1 Cobetia sp. SIMBA_158 | reverse complement strand
CTTCGAGACTCTTCTTTTTAAATGAAATTTCCATTAATTACGAGTTTCTTTCATTTCAATTGGATAAATATCCTCTAAAACTACACTAAAGTGTAAAGCTTATTTAAAATCATTTATCGTTTTTTGCATTCAAAATTAAACCTAACTATGAGTGAAGAATTTTGTTCTAACTGCAAACAAACAGTAAAACCAAAAAGAATTGATGGTCATTATATCATTCATGAGATCGAGCATGTTTTACATTTTGAGAGAGGTATTTTATACAC
>NZ_JAWJYL010000462.1:0-266 GCF_046566945.1 Cobetia sp. SIMBA_158 | reverse complement strand
CGCTGAACTCGGCGTAGTAGCCTTTCGCCTTCTCCGCAGGCGTGAAGCAGCCGCGCTTGATCGCGTCTTCAATGCGCGCGATCCACGGACGCAGGCAGTACGTGAGGACGCCGAGCGTTTGCTGCTCCAAGCCCGATCCCCACGACGTGGAGTTCGACGTGCTACCTGCCATGTGCGGCGGCACACCGAACCAGCGGCAGATTTCCTCCACGTTGAACTTCTGCGACTCCAGCAACTGCGCGTCGGCAGGCGACATCGTGATCTGC
>NZ_JAWJYL010000461.1:0-266 GCF_046566945.1 Cobetia sp. SIMBA_158 | reverse complement strand
CGTGGTTACCCTATGGATTACCAACATGGCGACCGTAGCTTTTTAGTGAGCCTAGAAAAACGCTACTACTGGGAGTACGATTTGCTTCAACTATTTAAAGTAGGTGGCGCAGGCTTTATAGATATTGGTAGAGCATGGTTTAATGACCAAACAAATGGTGAAAATAATCATGTTCTCAAAAATGTAGGCGTTGGTTTGCGCCTAGCACCAAGTAGAGCAAATGCAGGCACTATGATCCACCTTGATATAGCTGCTCCCATAGATAG
>NZ_JAWJYL010000460.1:0-266 GCF_046566945.1 Cobetia sp. SIMBA_158 | reverse complement strand
GGCATCGGCGGCGGCGACTTCGGCGAGCGCATCATTGAGCGCCCGGCTGCTGCTACCCGGCTGACGCAGGGTCAGCAGGTCGCGCATCGGGTCCTGCACGTGCACGCGCACGGTGGTCACAGACTCGGCGTCCGGCGTGCCCTTGACCAGCGCCAGGGGGTGACGGCCCTGGATCCGATCGCTGAAGCAGTGCAGCGGCAGCTCGTCGAAGGCTGTCTCGACCTGCTCGCTGTCCAGCACTTCCACGGTCTGCTCATTGTGGATGC
>NZ_JAWJYL010000459.1:0-266 GCF_046566945.1 Cobetia sp. SIMBA_158 | reverse complement strand
AACCGAAACCTGACCTGTAATTAAATTACCAATCATGTCAAAGCTCAGCGTAATCAACCGCCAAGTTTCTTTTGTACCACGAACAATACTATCAAGTGGTCCAAAACTTCGGGATTGTACGTACCCCTCTGGCCATTGCTGAACAACAGGTGCTACACCTAAAAAACCTTGTTCTATACCATTGCTGCCAACACGCCCTTGTGGGGCCACTGTTATGCTTTTTATACTATGTTGCCTTTTTACACTAAATTGTAAACATTTGTTAG
>NZ_JAWJYL010000458.1:0-266 GCF_046566945.1 Cobetia sp. SIMBA_158 | reverse complement strand
AAAAAATAGAATTCATAAATTGCGTCAATAATTTCCAAACGCTAAGCCGCACAAAAGAACAAATATTATTAAGCGATACTGATGTTTATTTAGCCGTAATAATTACGGCGAGTGATTACTACAGCTAAATAATATTTACAGATTACGTCAGATGCGTTTTTCGTAGCGCCAGATAATCCAGCAAACCACCAAGCACGACGCCAGAAAGGGCGACTAAAACCCCGACTTCCAGCAGAGCAGGCAGGAAAGAGAAGTGCGTCAAATCC
>NZ_JAWJYL010000457.1:0-266 GCF_046566945.1 Cobetia sp. SIMBA_158 | reverse complement strand
CTTCGTTCTATATCAACTTTTGGTGTTTGATTAGAAACATTTGTCTTATTACGACTTTCCTCTGCAAGTTGATCTTTAGTCGCTTGTTCGCTTCTTTCAATATCCACTTTTGGTAATAGATTAGAAGCACTTGCACCCGTTTCTTTTTGATCTGTTCTTTCCACATCTTCTCCATCCGCCACATACAATGGTGGCTTATAATCATCTGCTTTTGTATCTACACTTGAGCCATCAAGCTGCTGTCCTCTTTCTATTTCTTTTTTCGC
>NZ_JAWJYL010000456.1:0-267 GCF_046566945.1 Cobetia sp. SIMBA_158 | reverse complement strand
AAGAGTTTTTATATGCGGGTTCTACCCCCACCGCCTCCATACATAAGAATTCAATAGATTCCAGCTAAGCCCCCCGTAAGATGGCAGGGGTTTGGCTTTTTAAATTATAATGAATATATCAAATGCATGTCAGTCTAGAAAAAAACACAGTTAATCTAAGAGAAACACCCATCACTTTTAATAGAATAAAAAATTATACAAAAATCAACATACGTGTATAATTAGGTTAGATTTGTTGAGGAGGGGAAATATCGCAGTGCTCACTGA
>NZ_JAWJYL010000455.1:0-267 GCF_046566945.1 Cobetia sp. SIMBA_158 | reverse complement strand
CTATGAAGTCACGTATCTGCCGGTGCTGGAAAACGGCCTGATCGACCTCGAAGCGTTCAAGGCGGCGATTCGCCCGGACACGATCCTCGTTTCCGTGATGCACGTGATCAACGAGATCGGCGTGATCCAGGACATCGAGACGATCGGGGAAATCTGCCGCGAAAAGGGCATCGTGTTCCACGTCGACGCCGCGCAATCGACGGGCAAGGCGCCCATCGACCTGCAAAAGCTCAAGGTCGACCTGATGTCGTTCTCGGCGCACAAGAC
>NZ_JAWJYL010000454.1:0-267 GCF_046566945.1 Cobetia sp. SIMBA_158 | reverse complement strand
AGAGCGAACTGGAAATTACCGCCCAGGATAATCTGCTGGTGGTGAAAGGTGCTCATGCCGACGAACAAAAAGAGCGCACCTATCTGTACCAGGGCATCGCTGAACGCAACTTTGAACGCAAATTCCAGTTAGCTGAGAACATTCATGTTCGTGGTGCTAACCTGGTAAATGGTTTGCTGTATATCGATCTCGAACGCGTGATTCCGGAAGCGAAAAAACCGCGCCGTATCGAAATCAACTAATTCCCTAAGGCCGCCTGGCGCGGCC
>NZ_JAWJYL010000453.1:0-267 GCF_046566945.1 Cobetia sp. SIMBA_158 | reverse complement strand
CAGCCTTCGACGTAGCCGATTTTCAGCGTCGGCTTCGTATCCGCAAGTGCTGACGCGCTCAGCGCCACCATGGCCGACACCGCGCCCGTCCACAACAGTTTTCCGAACAGCTTCATGGTCGATCTCCTTGATATGCGCTCACCGCGCGTTGCCTCTCTAGGTTCTTCAACCACAAATCCGCGGTATCGTTCTTTTCCGACGGATGCTTGTCCGGACGCGACGCGCCCGGACAGCCGATGGCTTGTTTGCTTATTTGTCGATCACGAG
>NZ_JAWJYL010000452.1:0-267 GCF_046566945.1 Cobetia sp. SIMBA_158 | reverse complement strand
CAAAACGCTCAAGTAGGGGCGTTTTTGTATTTTTGCTTCTTAAGATGGGGCAATCTATTTCATAGGAGTGATGAATGGTGAAAAAATATAAAGGCTATTTAATTGATTTAGATGGAACGATGTATAGAGGAACTGAGCTTATTGAGGAAGCGGCGGATTTTATAAAAAGATTAAACGAAAAAAATATTCCCTACCTTTTTGTAACAAATAACTCCTCTCGGACTCCCGCACAGGTGGCAGAAAAGCTGAGAAAATTTACGATACCAG
>NZ_JAWJYL010000451.1:0-267 GCF_046566945.1 Cobetia sp. SIMBA_158 | reverse complement strand
CCCGTAGCCGCCTTCGAGGCGCCATTCGGTCTGCTTCCACTCGAACGGCTTCGTGGTCGACACGACCTTCGCGAGATCCATGCCGGCGAGGCCCGGGAACGAGCGCGCGAGCTCGATCGCTTTTGCCTCGTCGTCCGAACCAGCCAGGATGCAGCCGTTCTGCGCGCCCTTGTCGCGCAGGATACGGGTCAGCTTGCGGGTATCGATGCCGGCGATCGCGACGACGCCTTCGTCGCGCAGATAGTCGCCGAGCGTGCGGTCCATGCG
>NZ_JAWJYL010000450.1:0-267 GCF_046566945.1 Cobetia sp. SIMBA_158 | reverse complement strand
AGCGTAATTCCCTATTCAACGCTGTTTGAAACTGCGTATCAATCTGTTTCGACTGTTTACCCGCGTCGATACGGGACGGGCCGATGCCCGGAACGGAGGCGTTTCCGGTCATCGGCCCGTGTTACAACTGCCCCGACGGCGTTGAGCAGCGTTGCCGGCAGGCAACGGCGCACCGCACGATCAGGACGTCAACGTCGCGAGAACACTCGCCGCATCGCTTACTTCGAACTTGCCCGGCGCTTCGACGGCCAGCGTCTTGACCACACC
>NZ_JAWJYL010000449.1:0-267 GCF_046566945.1 Cobetia sp. SIMBA_158 | reverse complement strand
GTACATAACAATAGTCCGTTTAGTTTAGTCACTTTTCATAATGAAACAACTGGATTATTAAATCGACGTGCACTGAATGCGAGATGGTCTGAACACTATGCTGATTATAAAGACGATAAAAATATCGCTTTGTTATTAGTCGACTTAGATCGCTTTAAAAAATTTAATGAATCGCTTGGAAAACAAAAAACGGATCATATGTTAAAGCAAATTAGTGAACGTTTGAATGAACTACAAAATGAAAGTTATGAATTATTCCATTATAAC
>NZ_JAWJYL010000448.1:0-267 GCF_046566945.1 Cobetia sp. SIMBA_158 | reverse complement strand
CGCTTCCTTGCGCCGTCCGTTCATCGCGTAGACGGTCGCGATGTTGTAGAGCACGAGCGCGTGCTGCGGGGTGGGCTGATGCGTGGCATGATCGCCGTGCGTCGTGCCGAGCATGCCGAACGCGGCGAGCGCCAGTTCGTGCGCGGCGCTGCCCGCCACGTCGTGAGCCGCGCGCAGGGCCGCGAGCATGCGCGTATGCAAGCCGAGATCGAGCGGCGCGGCGTCGAGCGCTCGCGACATTGCTTCAATCGAATCCGCTTCGATCGA
>NZ_JAWJYL010000447.1:0-267 GCF_046566945.1 Cobetia sp. SIMBA_158 | reverse complement strand
CACGAATTGCCGGTCAGCGAATTATGGCTGGTGGATGTCGAAGGTGGTAAAGCGAAACTGGATATTATTTTCGATCTCTGCCAACGGATGATTGATAACGCTGGCGTCCCGATGAAGCTTTATAAAACGCTGGATCGCCGCGAAGCATTGAAAGATGCTGATTTCGTTACTACCCAACTGCGCGTTGGCCAATTACCGGCGCGTGAACTGGATGAACGTATTCCATTAAGTCATGGTTATCTTGGTCAGGAAACCAACGGCGCGGGC
>NZ_JAWJYL010000446.1:0-267 GCF_046566945.1 Cobetia sp. SIMBA_158 | reverse complement strand
AGCGCAAGCATGCGCTCACGCTCGGCGAACGCATTGGCTTGCTGCGCCGCGCACCGTATGGCAAGCGCTATTTCATGCTGACCGTGTTTCATCTGTTCCAGGCGTTCGGCTATTACGGCTTCGGCACGCTGGCGGGCGTGGTGGTGAAAAGCCGCGGTTTCGACGTCACCGGCAGCACCTTGTTCGTCGCGCTCTCGTTTCTCGGTTATCCGATTGGCTCGCTGCTTTCCGTGCCGCTGCTGAACTGGATCGAGCGGCGCACGCTGG
>NZ_JAWJYL010000445.1:0-267 GCF_046566945.1 Cobetia sp. SIMBA_158 | reverse complement strand
AGTGGAACATGCAGCTTAATTTAAACAACCTATTTAACAAACAGTATTATTCTAAAGCGATGTTTTTAGGCGGTATGCCTGGTGAAGAGCGTAATGCAAAATTAAGTTTTAGTTACACACTTTAGTGATTAAAATTTATGGGTGCTTGTATTTACAAGCGCCCTTAATATTTAAAAACTATGCATAAAATGGCTTAAATTGTATTTAAGCTAAACTAAGATTATTTTAGTGCGCTTAATGCCTTGCTATCGCAAATCAACATGCTAG
>NZ_JAWJYL010000444.1:0-267 GCF_046566945.1 Cobetia sp. SIMBA_158 | reverse complement strand
AAACGTGCTTTGCCAAGTTTAATAAATTGTTTCATATTATCCACTTGTACTAGCGAAGTCTTTTCAGTCAGTTTTAGCAGACGTACATGACGTTTTACAGATAAAGCACACATTTACATTTTGTGTGCGAAAAGGTTCATGAATTTTACGTGTTTTGCATTTCTAGAACAAATAATATTATAATTCTACACTTTTTCTACACATATTTTTTGGAAAGCTAGTAATACCAAGATTCCATATTAATAATAAATTCCCTCCTGGGACGTA
>NZ_JAWJYL010000443.1:0-267 GCF_046566945.1 Cobetia sp. SIMBA_158 | reverse complement strand
GGTTGGCTCTCGATGGAGATTTCCTGCTGAGGAAATGAAAAAATTTTTACTAACCTGGTTGGCTGAACAGCCAAGACATTAAGCCCTACTAAAAGAGAGAGGTGAGAAAAATGAAAATCAAGCCAAAAGAATGGTTGGCATTAAGTAAGGCGGAGCGTTTTATAAAAATTTATCAAGCCTTTGTGAAAACACAAATTTAGTCGGTACAAAATGGCTTTTTCCCGCTAAAGAATGCGAACAGTTTTTAATAAATTGGTTGAAAGAACA
>NZ_JAWJYL010000442.1:0-267 GCF_046566945.1 Cobetia sp. SIMBA_158 | reverse complement strand
ACCCACGGCTTCACGAATAGCTTGCATACGCGCGCGATACAACTTCATTTCTGGGCGTGAAATAATATTAGTTCGGTCGTAATAGGTATTACCGTCTTTATCATATTGAATTGGATCTACCTTAACCGCATCGTAACCCTCAGCTATGGCTTTTAATGCTGCCTCTGCGTATTCTTGTGGCTGAACTAGCGCTTTAAATTCGCTATCCCAGTCAAACTGCAGTTGCGATGCATAAGTACGAAGCTTGTCGTTAACTTTACCACCAAG
>NZ_JAWJYL010000441.1:0-267 GCF_046566945.1 Cobetia sp. SIMBA_158 | reverse complement strand
CAAACCGCGACGCTGAACTTTCTTGCCGGATATTCGTGGCAGGCTCCGCTCATTCTGATCGGCCTCGCGTTTTTCGTCGTCGGTCTGCTGGCCGGCCTGCTGTCCGCGCTGCCCGCGATTTTCCGGCTGCGCATGGAGAACGGCCGCCTCAAGCGTGAACTGCGCACCGCGCGTGAAACGCCTGCCGTGGTGGCGGAACCGCCGCTGCCGCCGCTTATCTGATTCGACTTGCCGCCGGGCGTCCGTCCGGGCGCGCGGCTTGATTAC
>NZ_JAWJYL010000440.1:0-267 GCF_046566945.1 Cobetia sp. SIMBA_158 | reverse complement strand
AGGTACTATCTACGAAGCAGGTTTTGACGAGAAAAGTCACTTTAACTATCTCTATGAACCAGAAAAGAAAATACTTCATATATACGATGATAGATCGCACTTTAGTACCAGTGCCGTAAACTCAGTTAATGAAATTGTTGCTGAGATTGACAAAATCATCACAGGAGAGGTCAAGGGATTAAACAAATTCACTCAAAATTTCATCTCTCTTTTTTCTAAGCAGGAGCCTGTAAAAATTATTATCTATACTGAAGCTGGAGACCTTGG
>NZ_JAWJYL010000439.1:0-267 GCF_046566945.1 Cobetia sp. SIMBA_158 | reverse complement strand
ATGTGGTTCATAGCGGCAGCACCGGAGGCCAGCTTGCTTGGCCTGCTATGCTACGTAAAGCGTATCGGCTTGATCCCAGTTTTGCAAAATAACCTTAACAGGTTAATAAGGAATTTTTATGAAGGTAAATCGCGTAGAAGTATTTGATATTCATTGTCCAGAGCGCCCAGCATGGACACCTGTATTCGTTCGCATTCATACTGATGAAGGCATTAGTGGTGTGGGTGAGGCGGGTCTTGCTTATGATTTAGGTCATAGCGCAGCTGC
>NZ_JAWJYL010000438.1:0-267 GCF_046566945.1 Cobetia sp. SIMBA_158 | reverse complement strand
GCGCATCGGCGAGCAGCACCTTAGAAACGCCGACGATTTTCGCCGCTGCATCCGCAGCCGCTTTCGCGTTGTGGCCAGCAATTAGCACATGCACATCGCCGCCAATTTTCTGCGCCGCTGCAATCGTGTTCAGCGTTGCGGCTTTAATCGACTCATTGTCGTGTTCTGCAATTACCAGGTTCGTCATTTTCGATTCGCTCCTCACAGCACCTTGGCTTCGGTCTTCAGCTTTTCGACCAGCGTTTTCACGTCAGGCACTTTCACGCC
>NZ_JAWJYL010000437.1:0-267 GCF_046566945.1 Cobetia sp. SIMBA_158 | reverse complement strand
CGCAACGGCCGCAAAACTCACGATGCGCAGGCTCGCGAGATTCTGCTTCATGTAGCCCGGCTGCGGCGTCACTTCGATAAAGAGCCGCACGACCGCGAATGCGACCACGAGTGTGATCGCGAGCACGGTGAGGAGGCGACCGAGCCGCGAGATCTGGAACGCGTCAGTGACCGGATAGAGACGGCACAGCAGTCCGAGCAGGAACATCGCCTGCCACGCGAAGGGATTGAACGACCAGATCGAACCCGGCACCGACGGCAAATAGCG
>NZ_JAWJYL010000436.1:0-267 GCF_046566945.1 Cobetia sp. SIMBA_158 | reverse complement strand
CGAACTAACGTTACTGCCGCTCAACATTAAGCATATGTCGGTAAAGGCATTTTTGCAGACAGGCGCTCCGCGTGGCGCGGCACTGATTATTGCGCCTTATACCATGCCATTACCGCTCTTTTCACCACCGCTGATCTATACGGACCTGACGCTGACAACACATCAACAGGAGCAGATCCGCAAAATGCTCGAATCAGCATGAGGGAACAACTTTCGGGCGCAAAAACATTGCCGGCAGCGCCACCAGCGCCATTACCCAGAACACGC
>NZ_JAWJYL010000435.1:0-267 GCF_046566945.1 Cobetia sp. SIMBA_158 | reverse complement strand
TTGTGACAGTTTAACTTCGCCAGAAGTTAATATTGAATACTAAAGTAGATACCAATCAATCGACTCAAAGAGTGATTAAATGGCACTGAATGATACTGCTATCATTCTTTTTTACTTTTGAAAACTCTGTACAAATAACAATGTTATTCATACGAATTTTATTATCAGCTTTTCCAAATTTTTAAAGAGCATATTAATTAACTAAGCCAGTGGCTTAACTAATTAACAATCATCTGTGTGGACACTACGAACAAATAAGTTCTAAAT
>NZ_JAWJYL010000434.1:0-267 GCF_046566945.1 Cobetia sp. SIMBA_158 | reverse complement strand
CCACCATATAGGTGGGTATCGCTACCGGGTGTAGGCATTGAGCCTCTTACCCCAAATAATTCGACTTTCATTTATGGCTCAACTCCATCCGGATAAAAATCAAACTTAGATACACTGATATTATTTGAGTCACCATTATCGCAAGTGCTACTTAAGGCTATTTGCGTGTCAGTTTGTAGAATCAACGAGGAAAATACGAGTGAATTTGTACACAGGTTAGCTTGGTAATAACCAACTCCACTAGTACCAAATGTGTTATCAAGCTCA
>NZ_JAWJYL010000433.1:0-267 GCF_046566945.1 Cobetia sp. SIMBA_158 | reverse complement strand
GTATTCCGTCCTTAGTTCCACCATTCCCAAAAGCCATCTTAACCACTTTTGTGAGCTTCGTTCCTTCTGCTCTAGCCTTGGCCATTTGTTGCCGAGCATAAAGCGTTGTAACGGTTAATTGATCAGCCATTATGATCCTCCTTTATAAATCTATTTGTTTGGACGTGGCAGCTAGATATTTTGAACCGTCTAGCGGTACTGATCCATCAAGCGTCCAATATTTCTGCTTAATGATTACACTTCCGCTTTGCTCATTTGATACATGAG
>NZ_JAWJYL010000432.1:0-267 GCF_046566945.1 Cobetia sp. SIMBA_158 | reverse complement strand
AATCTTTGTGTATAGCTATTCCTCCTCCTTAATCAGCAAAAACAAATCTTCAATAAACTCGTAAGCATTCTCAATGACTCCGTCTGTTTGATATATTGCTTCTTCACATTCGATCCCGTTTTCTTCCATAAATCTTTTCACACGTTTCAAAACAGTCTCTTGCATAATTTCCTCCCTTTTGTTTAAAAGTCTTCTTTTATTGGAAATCCTGTTGTTCCGATGGATATCATTACCTTTAATTTCTTTCATTTGATATAATCAAATTAT
>NZ_JAWJYL010000431.1:0-267 GCF_046566945.1 Cobetia sp. SIMBA_158 | reverse complement strand
GTAGAGTTTTAATTGATTGGTCATCTAAGTATTGCGATGAGCATACAGGATACCAGCAAAAGCAATACAACAAAGATGTGAGGTATAACAGAGACAATAAAGAACAGTACAGCTATTACCATTCAAAAGAGTGGAAAGGACTAAGAGAAGCTAAGTTGCTTGAAAGTCATTTTAGATGTGCTATGTGCAAAGAAGAAGGAAAGAGTAATCGCAGCAATAGATTGATTGTTCATCATAAGTATATGGAACTGAAAGATGTATTGCATA
>NZ_JAWJYL010000430.1:0-268 GCF_046566945.1 Cobetia sp. SIMBA_158 | reverse complement strand
ATATAAGCATAACTTAAAGTAATTTATATAAAGTTAGCTGTGCTAATATATGTAAAAAATCTATATTACGTTACCACCGCTCTGATTCTTCTATCAACACGAATAGTTAATTGCATTTACTCTTGTTTATCTATGTAGAATTAATAATTATAATAAGCCTATTGTTTAAATAGATTAATCGATAAGAAGTATATAGAGGATTAATCTGTTGATAGCTAAGGACGAATTATGAAAACAATCTATCATGCAGCAGACTCACGTGGCGATG
>NZ_JAWJYL010000429.1:0-268 GCF_046566945.1 Cobetia sp. SIMBA_158 | reverse complement strand
ATGGTCCTCAGAAATATCATGACGAGTATCGTGTTTTTCATAACGGGAAAGGCTCTTATCATGAAGTGCGGGAAGCTATTCAGTTGGGAATTGATAACGGATTACATGGTGTATTGTCGGTTGTTAATTTAAAAATCTCTCCTCACGAACTTTATGATGAAATCAAAGGCTTAAATGTAAATAGCTTTAATATTCTCCTTCCGGATGGCCATTTTGATAAACTTCCGGACGGTCTCGAAAAAGATAAAATTAATACTTACCAATACAC
>NZ_JAWJYL010000428.1:0-268 GCF_046566945.1 Cobetia sp. SIMBA_158 | reverse complement strand
CGATGCGCGCGGGCGCGAACGCGTGCTGCTGACCTCGCTGGATGATCGCCAACGCTTCAAACCGGCCGATATCGTCGCCTGCTATGGGCGCCGCTGGCAAATCGAAACCAGCTACCGGGAATTGAAGCAGTCGATGCTCGGTGCGGAGCTAACCTTGCGCAGCCGGACCGTCGAAGGGGTCTATCAGGAAATATGGGGGGCGCTGATCGCCTACAACCTGATTCGTCGCGAAATGGCCACTGCCGCATGGCAGGCGAAACTCGATCCG
>NZ_JAWJYL010000427.1:0-268 GCF_046566945.1 Cobetia sp. SIMBA_158 | reverse complement strand
GGCACATCGATGAGCTGGCTTCCAGGTCTGATGACAATCGCTCAGCACGAATCAAATGGAAATCCGAGAGCGATCAACTTATGGGATTCAAACGCCAAAAAGGGAACACCTTCTAAAGGCTTAATGCAAACCATTGGGCCAACGTTTAACTCCAATAAAGGTAAGGGCATGAATGACATTTGGAACCCAATTCATAATGCTGTTGCGGCCATTAACTATATTAAGGGAAGATATGGATCAGTCTTCAACACGCCGGGATTACGAAGTA
>NZ_JAWJYL010000426.1:0-268 GCF_046566945.1 Cobetia sp. SIMBA_158 | reverse complement strand
AGCGCATCACCTGGTGTGGAGCGAAGATGCGCCAAGCCGTGAATATCAGGCCATTGAACAACTGGCAGAGCACGTGCCGGGCGTTCTGCTGCTGACCGCGACCCCGGAACAGCTGGGGATGGAAAGCCACTTCGCCCGTCTGCGTCTGCTGGACCCGAACCGTTTCCACGATTTTGCGCAGTTCGTTGAAGAGCAGAAAAATTATCGTCCGGTTGCGGACGCCGTTGCCATGCTGCTGGCAGGTAACAAACTGAGCAATGACGAACTG
>NZ_JAWJYL010000425.1:0-268 GCF_046566945.1 Cobetia sp. SIMBA_158 | reverse complement strand
AATAGCCCGTCTCACAAGGCTTCCTGGGGTGGTGTCAGCTTTTTGCGACACTGATTTTTTTTCAGTTCAAGGGAATTGCACCCCTGCGTTATTCTCCATCGCGCAACAGCAACAATTAAACCAAACATCTGCGTGGAGAAAACTGGATGAAACGAATCGCACTCTCGACCCTTTCCGTGGCCCTGCTGGCCGCAGCGGGCGCAGCACACGCTCAAAGCAGCGTGACCCTGTATGGCGTGATCGATGAATCGATCCAGTGGGCTCACAA
>NZ_JAWJYL010000424.1:0-268 GCF_046566945.1 Cobetia sp. SIMBA_158 | reverse complement strand
ATCACCATGTTGACCGTGCGTCTGGGGTCGGTGATTTCGCCCATGATTGGCGGTTTATTGCTGGCGACCGGCGGCGTAGCCTGGAACTACGGGCTGGCGGCGGCGGGCACGTTTATTACCTTGCTACCGTTGTTAAGCCTTCCGGCGTTGCCACCGCCACCGCAGCCGCGCGAGCATCCGTTGAAATCATTACTGGCAGGATTTCGTTTTCTGCTCGCCAGCCCGCTGGTAGGAGGGATTGCGTTGCTGGGTGGTTTATTGACGATGG
>NZ_JAWJYL010000423.1:0-269 GCF_046566945.1 Cobetia sp. SIMBA_158 | reverse complement strand
ATGGGAGCAATTCTTTAAAAAAGTCCCTCGATTTGCTGGGGATATTCGATGTATTCAAATTGTCACAGAAAATGAATTGAAGCCTAGCTATCGTGGTGATGTGCGTTTTATTGATTCAGAGACGTCTCGTGAAGTAAATGTATCCGTTACAAACCGAGTTTTAACAAATTATGAAAAACGCCGTACAGAACATGAAGCTCAATTTGATGTGTTGGCAAAGCGTTTTGGCATTCGAAAAATACAACTTTCCGTGGAAGAAGGTTTTCAAC
>NZ_JAWJYL010000422.1:0-269 GCF_046566945.1 Cobetia sp. SIMBA_158 | reverse complement strand
AATATATTCATCATGATGATCTTGCTGCCTATGAAAAGCTGGTATCAAAGCTAAAATACGTTTTCCCCTATACATGTATGTTCTTCTCCCCTCACGCCCAGCTCAATATCGAGCGAAAAAACTTCCTCTACTTTTTCACCCACCATGAAGCTGTTGGCAGTATTGAAGTGTTTTTCTCTCGTTCTTTCTACTTTTTCTTTGATCTCTCCATATTCTATTAAGAAGCCAAATGAAAAGTTATAATTTGTTCACCTAATTTATGCATGAAG
>NZ_JAWJYL010000421.1:0-269 GCF_046566945.1 Cobetia sp. SIMBA_158 | reverse complement strand
CCTTGATAAGTTTGAAGATAACTTGTTCAACCCAATGCCCGCTAGTGTGGGGGTAACTCAAGCACAATACGCAAGTTTAAGTAATAATGCTCAGTACAGTTTCACAACCGCAGAAGGTGATGAAGTAACAATAAGTTTTGCCGATGCGTTTAAATCTCAGTCTGCTAGTAGTTATCAGCGTGGTGAGGGAGGGGAGGCATTCGTAAGTGAATCATCACAATCGAGAGAACTTTCATTTTCAATGTCAGTTAACGGCGACCTTAATGATA
>NZ_JAWJYL010000420.1:0-269 GCF_046566945.1 Cobetia sp. SIMBA_158 | reverse complement strand
ATCTCCTTTAAAGCGCTGAATAAAAAATGCGAAAAGTACGTAAATGAAAGAGCTAACTATAATTATTTTTTGTCTTGCCATTTACTGTCTTACAAGTAAATCGAATGATTTGTTAATCTCTAAATGCTCGGTTCTACGTCTCTTAAGTACTAGTATTAACGGTCTAGTAAGTAATTGACAAATAAATGACAAGAATGGCTACTAATATGAAACAGCTGTCGATAACTATCAAGAGCCAAAATGCTACGCTCTGTCGATGATATGTATCA
>NZ_JAWJYL010000419.1:0-269 GCF_046566945.1 Cobetia sp. SIMBA_158 | reverse complement strand
ATTAAAACAAAAGTGTATTTTTAATGACCCACTAAAAATTTAAAAAAAGCGCTTTACCTAAAGTTAACTTGAGGTTTTATTGTGTGTTTAAATTAACTCACAAGGAAACAGTATGTATTTAGAACACGTAAATTTAGTTGTTAAAAACATTGATACCATGATTCGCTTTTACCAAGCCATTTTTCCCCACTGGGTAATACGAAGTGAAGGGCGGGGTGAATGGTATGGAAAACCAAGGCGTTGGGTCCACTTTGGTGACGACACGCAAT
>NZ_JAWJYL010000418.1:0-269 GCF_046566945.1 Cobetia sp. SIMBA_158 | reverse complement strand
ATAGTAAGGGAAGCGTGATTCCCAAAGAGTACTAGCACCTTTATCCATTTCAGTTTTATTTGATTCATAGAAAGCTATAGCATCTTCCATACGGTTGGGATTTTCCTGATTCCGATAGATATTCTCAAACTGTTCCCACAAGTCTGCCCTCTCAGGATAGGAAGTTATAGCTGAGTAGATTTTACTCTTAAAGTCTGCACGTTCATGAATGTGTGTCAGTAATGAATTAGGGTGAACCAACGTACCCATGTAAACAAATGATGTGTCAG
>NZ_JAWJYL010000417.1:0-269 GCF_046566945.1 Cobetia sp. SIMBA_158 | reverse complement strand
ATTTCTTCTGGTGTGTTTGGGGTGCCGGCGGGGTTTCTGGTGGCGATCGTTGTGAGTCTTTTCGATCGGAAACCGGATGAGTATATGGTCGCGTTGGTGGATTATATTCGGCATCCTTAACAATGAGTGCACGCCGAAAGGGTGACGCAGCGTTTCAGCTTCAGGTCGTGCCGGCTTGCATGGGATGCAGGTCGCCCCAAAGTGTTTCAAGCGCGCGTCGCTTGCCCGCCACCTCCGCTTCATGCAGCAGCAGACCGACGAACTGCGAG
>NZ_JAWJYL010000416.1:0-269 GCF_046566945.1 Cobetia sp. SIMBA_158 | reverse complement strand
CCGCATATCCAGGGTCACTAATGAGTGGCGTGCCTGCATCCGATACTAAAGCAATATTTAATCCTTGATTAAGCTGATCGATAATTTGCTGTGCTTTTTGTTTTTCGTTGTGATCATGTAATGCAAATGTTTTTGCCTTAATACCAAAATGGCTAAGGAGCTTACCTGTATGGCGAGTGTCTTCAGCAGCGATTAAGTCAACCTGCGATAATGTCGCGATAGCACGCTGACTTAAGTCGTCATAATTGCCAATTGGGGTGGCAACAACG
>NZ_JAWJYL010000415.1:0-269 GCF_046566945.1 Cobetia sp. SIMBA_158 | reverse complement strand
CGACAGGCCGCCCGTGGCGATCACGAGCGCCTTCGCCCTGATCTGGCCCTGCGGCGTGCCGAGCACGAAACCGGTTTCGTCGGCGTGGCCGACCTGTTCGACCGGCAGCGGACGGCGCCACGCGACGCGCCCGGCGTCGCATTCGGCGCGCAGCACGTCGATGATCGCCTCGCTCGACTGGTCGCAGAACAATTGGCCCTTGTGCTTCTCGTCCCACTTCACGCGATGCTGGCGCAGCAGCGCGAGAAAGTCGCGCGGCGTGTAGCGCG
>NZ_JAWJYL010000414.1:0-269 GCF_046566945.1 Cobetia sp. SIMBA_158 | reverse complement strand
CGGCGCTCAGCACGCCGCCGGGCAGACGGATGCGGCACAGTCCGCCGTCACGCGCCGCGACGACGCGCACGAGCCCCGGACACGCCGAGCGGCGCGCCTCGGCAAGCGTGGCAGGGGACGAAGCGGGCTGCGAATCGTAATTCAAGGGACACCGTGGTTGCGTCGCGCGAGGCGGAGCGCCCCGGCGCGGCATGCGCTGGCGGGACGATGGCCGCCGGTACACCCCGCCCGGCATGGGCTCGCACGAACAGTCGTTCGGCCGGCAGGTC
>NZ_JAWJYL010000413.1:0-269 GCF_046566945.1 Cobetia sp. SIMBA_158 | reverse complement strand
ATCCGGTAATCGTGACAAACTCGACTTTGAAAAACTAGCCGAACGAGTAGGGTGTAAGAAAGTAAAACTAGCTTCGCCAAAGGAAATTCAAAAAATAACAGGATTTGAGGTTGGTAGTGTTCCAATGATTGATTTTGATTTACCTTGTGTGCTTGACAAAAACCTTTTCAACAATGACTTTGTTTATGGAGGAACAGGGGAATCCACATGCACCTTAAAAATTGAACCACAAGCGTTGCATCAATTGAATCAGGTCGTAGCAACATTCG
>NZ_JAWJYL010000412.1:0-269 GCF_046566945.1 Cobetia sp. SIMBA_158 | reverse complement strand
CGCGGTGACGACGCAGAACGACGGCGGCCAATGGCTGCTGGGCGCGCCGCGTTCGGGCTGGGTCACGGCCACGTTGAGTTTCTGATTCATTTCCTCAGGATGCCGAATTATGACGTCATTGCAGATCGACGGACTCGACTGGTCGCCACACGATGAGCGCAGCGAACGCGGCGCGCGTGCCCTGCTGCGCGCCATCGACGTCGACGTGAAGCCCGGCGAATTCGTCGGTCTGATCGGGCCGAACGGCAGCGGCAAAACCAGCCTGCTGC
>NZ_JAWJYL010000411.1:0-269 GCF_046566945.1 Cobetia sp. SIMBA_158 | reverse complement strand
CGTAACCGATCACCGGATTAAGTGCAGTCACTAAAATAGGGTTTTTGGCAAGAGCGCGGTCAATGTTAGCTTGATTTACGATAAATGTGGCTATGGCTTTTTCTGCCAAAGCTTTGGCGCTGTTTGTTAGTAGCTCTATGCTTTGCAAAATATTATAGGCAATAACGGGCAGCATAACATTTAGTTCAAAGTTACCAGACTGACCAGCAACGGTAATTGTGGCGTCATTACCAATCACTTGTGCGCTAACCATCGCAGCCGCTTCTGGA
>NZ_JAWJYL010000410.1:0-270 GCF_046566945.1 Cobetia sp. SIMBA_158 | reverse complement strand
CCTTATTTTCCATTAATGCACTACCGATAGCGTGAATATTTCCTCCCCATCGCAATTGCTGTTCGCGGGCTTTCATGTCAATTTGGGTGATGCGCATTTTAAAATGATCACCATATTTTGAAGAAATGTATGTTAAAAGTTCTTTTAATTGCTCCATTCTTTCTTTCGACTCTGTACTCGGAACCGCCACATAAATAAAATTCTCTACATTATTGATGCGAGCCTCTACTGGGAAAGCAGGTATATAATGATGTTCATCTAGAAGTGTCA
>NZ_JAWJYL010000409.1:0-270 GCF_046566945.1 Cobetia sp. SIMBA_158 | reverse complement strand
GCGATAAAGCCAGCCATATAGCTCTGAATAAAAAAATAATATATTTCATTACATCACTCCGGTGAATACAAATCTAATAAAACGTCCAATGTTATTTCCGGAGCACTTCATCTTACATGTTTCTAAAGAATCATTAGACCAGTCTTGGCAGTTTTTAAATAGCCCTAAATTTATAGGTGTGAATATATCAGGCAATACAGAATAACGCGGCCTTACCTCTTTAAACTTCCCTTTTAAACAGTTCTCCACACAACTATTATCGGTTTCAAC
>NZ_JAWJYL010000408.1:0-270 GCF_046566945.1 Cobetia sp. SIMBA_158 | reverse complement strand
CGAGCGTCCAGCCGCTCGCGGTATCGGCGCTGTCGCACACCGCGATGCCGAGTTCGTCGAGCACCGCCGCCACCGCATCGACGCCGCTGTCATTCGCATCATCGTCGGGCAGTGCGTCGATGATGTCGCCGCGCGTGACGAAGCCGCGCGACAGGCCAGCCGCGATCAGCGCATGGAGATGCGCGACGGCGTGCGGCGCTGCACCGTCGTCGCGGCCGGCCGTGGGCACCGCCGCGTGCCGCGCCGGCATCCCGTCGCGCGATGCGTCAC
>NZ_JAWJYL010000407.1:0-270 GCF_046566945.1 Cobetia sp. SIMBA_158 | reverse complement strand
ATCAAATTCAATGTTTTGTATTGCTTGCATTGGTCGCTCAGATTACCGGCCACAAACCGGGTAAGGCGTATCATAAAATAGCTAACGCTCATATTTACGAAAATCAGCTCGAATTAATGCGCGACGTCCAGCTCAAGCGCGAACCATTTGAATCGCCTACACTTACAATTAATCCAAATATAAAGTCACTTGAAGACATAGAAACGTGGGTTACCCGAGACGATTTTGAAGTAACTGGCTATCAATGCCATGACGCAATTCAATATCCAT
>NZ_JAWJYL010000406.1:0-270 GCF_046566945.1 Cobetia sp. SIMBA_158 | reverse complement strand
AGTAGAAACAGCGCGTGAGCAACTACGAGAAATTACGGGTAAATACCATGCTAAATTAGACTTTTTAAATACAGAGACATTTTCTACAACTAAGCAAGCTCGAGACTCTAGCGACTTTTTAAATATTGCTAAAGATAAAAATATTAGCTTGCAAGTTGCTAAAGTAACCGTAGATATAGCGCAAGATCAAATTAAACTGGCAAGAGCGGGCCACTCTCCAAAGCTAACCCTAAGCGCAAGTTATGGCGACTCTTTAACAGACGCAGACAG
>NZ_JAWJYL010000405.1:0-270 GCF_046566945.1 Cobetia sp. SIMBA_158 | reverse complement strand
AGAAGACGAAGCTTTATTAAGTCAAATTCAACAAAAAGTTTTGCAGCTAGGCAAAAAATTTAACCTAATACACCAACAAATTTTAAACGATTTAACCACTCATAATATCCATGTAGATCGCCCCGAAAAATTAACAGACTTTCATCTTAATTGGCTTAAAGCGTATTTTCATGACAAGGTTTTACAGCATATATCACCCATTTTACTTAATGAAAATAAAGATTACTCAGACTATATAAACGACACAATGACTTACTTGTTTATTGAAAT
>NZ_JAWJYL010000404.1:0-270 GCF_046566945.1 Cobetia sp. SIMBA_158 | reverse complement strand
CGCACACTTACTTTGTCGGTGAGACTGGTATTTGGGTGCATGGCGATAATCCTGACAAGACATAATTTTGGTGAATGAATAATATGGATAAAGATTTTTCAGGTTTCACTGCTGGCACTTTAGTACATACAGAAAAAGGTTTAGTACCAATAGAACAACTAAAAATTGGCGATAAAGTGTTGTCTAAGGCAGCTGATGGCTTAGGTGAGCTAGTTTATAAAGCAGTAACGAATACTATGGTTACTCAAAGCGTGTTGGTGAATTTGTTAG
>NZ_JAWJYL010000403.1:0-270 GCF_046566945.1 Cobetia sp. SIMBA_158 | reverse complement strand
GGCGCACATACTCGACCTGCTGAGCGTATTCTTCTTCACTCACCAGTCCTTCAACGCACGGTCCCAGACAGCGCCCTATCTGATATTGCAGACACGGACGCGAGCGATTGCGATAAACACTATTTTCGCACTGGCGAATGGGGAAAATCTTTTGCAGTAGCGCCAGTGTTTCACGTACGGCATAGCCATTCGGGAACGGGCCGAAATATTCACCTTTGGCATGCTTCGCACCACGATGCATCGCCAGACGCGGGTGGGTATCGCCACTCA
>NZ_JAWJYL010000402.1:0-270 GCF_046566945.1 Cobetia sp. SIMBA_158 | reverse complement strand
CATCAGAAACGCTTTCTCTTCTTCTTTTCCGGCGTTTGTACGGCGGTTAAATTCAGGTGCTACGATAAAGCGGTTACTGAATTCTTCCGGTTCAAGTACCCGGCAGTGGAAAGCAGTTCCTAAATCGAGCGTTTTTGTCTTTGTGGTGTCCACGGGGGCATTTTTACGCCACAAATATAGTGCCGGAGTATCAGCAATGTCATCGAGCTGAGACTTACTGATACCGGGACCCGCGTGGTAATTCTCATTCGAAATTCCGTAATAAATACC
>NZ_JAWJYL010000401.1:0-270 GCF_046566945.1 Cobetia sp. SIMBA_158 | reverse complement strand
ATATCGTGCGCGATGGCGACGACGTGACGATCGTCACTTACGGGCGCATGGTGCATTACGCGCTCGACGCGGCGCAGAAGCTCGCGAAAGACGGCATCGAAGCCGACGTGATCGATCTGCGCACGACCTCGCCGCTCGACGAGGACACGATCCTCGAAAGCGTGAGCCGCACGGGTCGCGTGGTGGTGGTGGACGAAGCGAATCCGCGCTGCTCGATGGCCACGGACATCGCCGCGCTGGTCGCGCAGAAAGCGTTTCACGACCTGAAAG
>NZ_JAWJYL010000400.1:0-270 GCF_046566945.1 Cobetia sp. SIMBA_158 | reverse complement strand
AGCCTTTGGAGGAACAATTATTCGTGCAGAAAACATTATGCATGGGAAAATTTCTACGTTAAATTACGAGCAAAAAGGATTGTTTGAACATTTGAATGGTGAGATTGAAGTTATGCGTTATCATTCATTAGTCATCGAGCCTACAACACTTCACGAGGATTTTGACATTGTTGCGACATCCGCTGATGATGGGGAAATTATGGCTATTCAACATAAACTATATCCAGTATTTGGATTGCAGTTTCATCCAGAATCAATTGGAACTGAAAC
>NZ_JAWJYL010000399.1:0-270 GCF_046566945.1 Cobetia sp. SIMBA_158 | reverse complement strand
AGCGCCGTTATCCAGACAAACGTGGCGAGCAGGGCAGCGCCGCGCGGCAGCCGCAGCGTTCGTAACACGGAAGAAAGGAGCATCCTGGGCATAGGCAAATACGGAGTCGGGCGTCGGTGACGGTCGATGAGCGTCAAGGATTGGCGGCGATGGCCGGATGTCGGACAGCGTGCCGGTTGGCCGGTTCAGGTAACGTCGCTGCCGGCGTCGGGCGCCGCCTCCGGCTTACGATGCGCGCGGCAAGGTTTCGTCGGAACATTCGACGCCGCG
>NZ_JAWJYL010000398.1:0-270 GCF_046566945.1 Cobetia sp. SIMBA_158 | reverse complement strand
ACAGGCCGCCGCCCACCGCGAGGCCGATCGCGGCGACGGACCACAAGCTCGCGGCCGTCGTCAGCCCGCGCACGATCTCGCCGCGCAGCAGGATCGAGCCCGCGCCGAGGAAACCGATGCCCGACACGACCTGCGCGGCGATCCGCGACGGGTCGAGCACGATGTGGTCGTTGCTGCCGAGCACGTCGGCGAAACCGAACGCCGACACGATCATGATGAGCGTCGAGCCGACACAGACGAGCATGTGCGTGCGCAGGCCGGCTGCCCACG
>NZ_JAWJYL010000397.1:0-270 GCF_046566945.1 Cobetia sp. SIMBA_158 | reverse complement strand
GTCGGCATAACCGATCAGGTCACGCGGATACTCATCGCCCCACAGGGGCATTGTCGGTGTCTGGCATCGTGCGGCTTCCTTGCGGATGGCTAACGTAACGTAATGAAGAGTGAAGCCAAGTGCGAAATGTACACACAATCACATCTCCATTGATGTGCAGGCTTTGTGCCCTCACGGCGCATGGTGGCGACATCACGCTCGCATCCCGCATCAATTCGTCAGTGTCCACCAGCGAGGCAGCAACCGTGCGACTTCCGGGCGCATGAAGCG
>NZ_JAWJYL010000396.1:0-271 GCF_046566945.1 Cobetia sp. SIMBA_158 | reverse complement strand
GTGCGCTTCGCGAATGCGATGTTCGAGCCCATCTGGCGGCGCGAATATATCGACAGCGTGCAGATCACGGCGTCGGAAGTGATCGGCGTGGAAGGACGCGGCAGCTTCTACGAGCCGACCGGCGCGTTCCGCGACATGGTGCCGAACCATCTGTTCCAGTTGCTCGGCATGATCGCGATGGAGCCGCCGAACTCGTTCGACGCGGAGTCGGTGCGCAACCGCAAGGCCGAGATCTTCGACGAGGACATCATCGCGATCGTCTCCGAAGAAT
>NZ_JAWJYL010000395.1:0-271 GCF_046566945.1 Cobetia sp. SIMBA_158 | reverse complement strand
ATCTGCATCACCAGTCAGCTATCGTACGCCGCCACCGCAGTTAAGCGAGCATACTGATGGTACGCTTGCTGATTTGGGTTATGACAGTGAGATGATCGCTAAGCTAAAAGCTGATGGGATCGTTTAACAGAATTTTTTGGATTATATTTTTTAGACCTGCACTGATATTTAATCCTAACGCTACCTTTCAGCGTTAGGATTAAAACCTAAATGCCGCTCGATTTGTTCAGCTAATTCAATCAATACCGCACTGACCTCAGCCCGTTTAGAC
>NZ_JAWJYL010000394.1:0-271 GCF_046566945.1 Cobetia sp. SIMBA_158 | reverse complement strand
ACGTGAGCAAGCTCTACTTCTACAATAAAGGCAATGCCGGGCTTTATTTGTGTTCTAAGTCGAATTCAGTGGTGTGGCCGTCGCCGTGGATGAGTTGATAGCGGGACAAGTCGCCGTTATCTAACGTTATTAGGCTTATTGCGGAGTCGCTTACTAAATACTTTTGGCCTTCGCCTAGGGTTTGGTGTTTGTCTACTTCCATGTGCCAGCGTTTGGTGAAAAAGTTAAGCGGGCTTTTGGGGCCATACAAAATAGAGTCTAGTTTGTCTAG
>NZ_JAWJYL010000393.1:0-271 GCF_046566945.1 Cobetia sp. SIMBA_158 | reverse complement strand
GCTAACCTTATTTGCTGACGGTAGCTTTGAATACCAAGGCGAACCAAATATGCAAGGTGAAGATAGCTTTCAATATAAAGTTATTGATAACCAAGGCGGTGAAGCTACAGCAACTGTATTTATTGTAAGCACCAATACTAACTCGGCCCCCGTTGCTAATAACGATAGTTATAACGTAAACGAAGATAATACGCTTGTTATCTCTGCAGAAAATGGGGTACTTAGCAATGATAACGATCCTAACGGTGACACATTTACGGTAGACGACACC
>NZ_JAWJYL010000392.1:0-271 GCF_046566945.1 Cobetia sp. SIMBA_158 | reverse complement strand
ATAAGTAGCCTAAAAAATTACTTAGATAAATCGCGACCACGGCTAGCTTCGATAGCTAAACGTAGACCATTTAGACGGATAAAGCCTTCTGCGTCTTTTTGATCATAAGCGCCCGCATCATCTTCGAAAGTGGCGATTTTTTCATCAAATAATGAATCGTCAGATTTACGACCAACAACGCTCACGCTACCTTTATACAGTTTTACACGTACAGTACCGTTGACGTATTCTTGTGATTTGTCAATCAATGCTTGTAGCATCATACGCTCAG
>NZ_JAWJYL010000391.1:0-271 GCF_046566945.1 Cobetia sp. SIMBA_158 | reverse complement strand
ACTTAATTCATCATTTTTAGAAATTTCATATAGTACACCACTAATTTTTTCATTACCTATTATTTCACTAGCTACACTACTTGGAATACGTTGAAATCTATCATATAAATACTTTTCTTCAAATCCGAAAAACTCTGCTAACTTCTCTATAACTTCATCTGAAGGAAGCTTCTTCATTCTCTCTATCTCAGACATATAATTCTTACTTATCCCTATTGCTTCAGCTACATCAACTAGCTTCAAATGTCTCTCTATTCTCTTTAATCTTAAT
>NZ_JAWJYL010000390.1:0-271 GCF_046566945.1 Cobetia sp. SIMBA_158 | reverse complement strand
AAAAAGGTAACCTCATGTTCCAACCAAATGTTTCTACGTCATCGTGAAGTACCTGGTATTCACGCGTAATATTAGTTGCTGCAACATCTTGAAGCTGCTCTGACTCAAATACACCGTCGTTATAGTTTTGTTGAAAAACAACATCTAAACCGCCTGGTGCGTTACGGTTAGCTCTACTTAAGCCACCATAGCAATCAAAGAATAAATTATCTAGCTCTGGAAAGTTATGTGTGCCTTTAAGCTGAGAAGAAAACATTTCACGTTCTTCGAA
>NZ_JAWJYL010000389.1:0-271 GCF_046566945.1 Cobetia sp. SIMBA_158 | reverse complement strand
ACATAAATGAGGGGAAAGCGTGAAAAAAGCGGGAACGTTATTATTCTTTAAGCAAGAGTAGAGTTAAGGGATAAGGAGGCGAGAAGTCAAGTGGGAGAAGGGTTTGAGGAGGATTGGAGAGGGGGAGGGAGTAGGAACGTTATTAAAAGCTGGGGACATAGTAGATGGTAAGGGTATAGGAGATGAACGTTAAAGTTGGTATTAAATAATCCGATATATAAATATGTGGAAGATATTATTTAAAGAAGGCATATAAAACGATAATTATTAA
>NZ_JAWJYL010000388.1:0-271 GCF_046566945.1 Cobetia sp. SIMBA_158 | reverse complement strand
GTATTGAGTCCTGGCGCGGCATCTCACTTACAGTAACGTTCAATTCAGCAGGACATTTTCAGCCAGGAGCACCTTCATGTCCGTCGTGATCGACACGCATACACACGCAATTTCGCCTGATACGCAACGTTATCCGCTCGCGCCGGTGGGTGGCCATCAATCGGAGTGGTCCGCCAAACGACCGGTCGATTACGAAGGTCTGCTCGCATCGATGGATGAGGCGGGGATCGACCGCGCCGTGGTCGTGCAGGCGTCGACCGTCTACGGAAAC
>NZ_JAWJYL010000387.1:0-271 GCF_046566945.1 Cobetia sp. SIMBA_158 | reverse complement strand
CTTGGTGTTGTAATCAGTATTCCGATCATGATTTTTGGTTCAAAATTTATTGTAAAAGTGATGGAAAAGTACGCTTGGATTGCCTATGTAGGTGCTGGTATTCTTTCTTGGACAGCAGTAGAAATGACTTTAAAAGATGAAAGTTTAAATAATTTAATTCATATGCCACATGGCGTTGTATCCTATGTAATTATAATTGTGGGAACTGGCGTTATTCTTGCAGCAGGCTATCTTAAAAATCAAAGTAAACCTAAAGAAAGTGAAATAAAAC
>NZ_JAWJYL010000386.1:0-271 GCF_046566945.1 Cobetia sp. SIMBA_158 | reverse complement strand
CTATTTCATAACCAAAGTCTAACAGGAATGATTTTTCAATTTCCTTTTTTTCAAGCTCTTCATTTTTTATAATATTAGAAACTGCTACAGATAGTTGTGGAGTGATTCCCTTTATAATTTCCCTAAATTGTTGCGTAAAACTTTCAGATTTATCAGAATAAATATGTAAAAAACCAATAGGCTTATCCGCATTCCATAACGTAGTCATAAGAACTTCCTTTATACCACCTTCATAATTTATTCGTAAAAAAACCGGACTTTCAGGCAAATC
>NZ_JAWJYL010000385.1:0-271 GCF_046566945.1 Cobetia sp. SIMBA_158 | reverse complement strand
CCAAGATCGTTGTCGATCAGCTGCTGCGGAGAGGTTTTGCTCCACTGCGCCAGGGAATTCTCTCTCCTGGATGGCAGCGCACACTCGATATATCCACCGGCCAACCACACCCACGCGTTCGAGGGCAACCCTAGACAGTCTGGACGAAAATGGGTGTTAATGTTTCGGCAATAATTTGCGGAAACGGTAGGTTGGCGTGCGGCGCAAGCAATACTCGGCGGGGCAGAGCGTGACGGCGCTCAAGTAGGCTGAGTTGTTCACCCGCTGAATC
>NZ_JAWJYL010000384.1:0-271 GCF_046566945.1 Cobetia sp. SIMBA_158 | reverse complement strand
CATGCGATGTTAGAAGAAAAAAGAGATTTAGAGCTTTCATCATTTCAACGCCACGTGGGTATTTACGCTTACAGAGCAGGGTTTATTAATCAATATATTGCACTTAGTGTTTCACCTTTGGAGTTATTAGAGTCATTAGAGCAGCTGCGTGTTTTATATCACGGTTATAGTATTAAAATAGAGCAGGCAAAAGTAGCTCCGCATGCAGGTGTTGATACCGCTGAAGATTTAGCAAAAGTAATTGCGTTTTTACAAAATAAAAACGCGTGAC
>NZ_JAWJYL010000383.1:0-271 GCF_046566945.1 Cobetia sp. SIMBA_158 | reverse complement strand
CTCGACTTCGACTTCCACATGCGGATCATCCATCTCGCCGGCAACGCGGCGATCGAGTCCGTGCTGCGCAGCAGCGCGGACATCATGAAGGAAAGCCAGCGCATGCCGTTCTACCGGCGCGAGCTGCTGCTGTCGACGTGGCACGAGCACCGCGCGATCGTCGACGCGCTGATCGCCCGCGATGCGGCCGCGGCCGGCACCGCGATCGAGACGCACATCGCGAACGCCGCGCAGCGCGCGGGCATCTTCTTCCCGACGCCGTCCGGCAGCA
>NZ_JAWJYL010000382.1:0-271 GCF_046566945.1 Cobetia sp. SIMBA_158 | reverse complement strand
CCCACAAATACATGAACAAATTTAATGGATGAATGAAATAATGCCATTTTATTTCATGGGATGAAATCCCTATGATGGCTGCCGGATCTTCAATTTCTCTCTGGACGGCAGCTTCATGGTTACGACACACAACCTCGGTTTTCCGCGCATCGGCGCGAAGCGCGAACTCAAGTTCGGTCTCGAGCGCTACTGGAACGGCGAATCGTCGCGCGACGAGCTGAAGGCACTGGGCGCCGAGCTGCGCGAGCGTCACTGGAACGACCAGCGCGAC
>NZ_JAWJYL010000381.1:0-271 GCF_046566945.1 Cobetia sp. SIMBA_158 | reverse complement strand
AATGCAGGTTGATTGGCCATCGAACCAGTAGCAATTACAACAATATGAGAGAGCATTCCTACAATAGCTAAAATGACACCCAAAAAAATCAAATTGCGATATTGCTTAAACTTTTGCTCCAACGATAAGGTTTTGTCATTAAGTAAATCTTCAAGCATATAGTTCCTCCGAATTCTATTCATTTATCTCAAATTTTAACTTATAATTGAGTTAAAAGAAATAATGTAAAGGAAGAGATATATGAAAAAAGTATTTTACAACACTATTATGT
>NZ_JAWJYL010000380.1:0-271 GCF_046566945.1 Cobetia sp. SIMBA_158 | reverse complement strand
GTGGGCGTACCAAAAGACAGTCAAATACCTAAATGGACTCCACCTAAGTATGCAAAAGGAACAGGTGGTCATCCTGGAGGACTTGCAATTTTAGGAGATGGCGGTATGCCTGAATTATTCCGCACGCCTGACGGAAGCATGGGCTTGTCTCCATCTACAGACACATTAATGAACCTACCTAAAGGAACCGAGGTTCTTTCTGGTGAAAAAACACAGCAAGTAATGGGCTTACCTTTCTACAAAGAAGGAACAAAAGGTGGAAATTGGTTCA
>NZ_JAWJYL010000379.1:0-271 GCF_046566945.1 Cobetia sp. SIMBA_158 | reverse complement strand
CAAAAACAATTACACCACCAACACTAATTGAATCCGAAAGTAACTTTAATGCAGCACGAGTTGGCTCGTATAAATCAAAATCTAAGTAAGCGAAAGAAATTAAAGAGTGTGGATTTTCTTTTTCGTATTCGGGAATAGTGACTAGCGCATCACCTGGGATGAGTTTTACCTTGTTTTCCAGTTCGAATAATGAAATCGCTTTTTTTAGTGTCTGCTCATCACCACAGTACTTGCCTGTTTGCGTGTTAGCGAACTCTCCGTCTTCTTTTAC
>NZ_JAWJYL010000378.1:0-271 GCF_046566945.1 Cobetia sp. SIMBA_158 | reverse complement strand
CGAGAATATATACGAGCTAATGACATTCCTTATCCTAATCAATCCTATGATTAAGTAAGTTTAGTCAGGATATTTAAAAACGTGTAATGTGATTTTCCATTTTATTGCTGAAAAACGTAAGAATAATGTCATCAACATTGCCAATACCATCGCCAGCTCAGTCACAAATGAAAAATACACACTAAGTGTATAAACAATACCACCCGCAATACAGGTAATGGCATAGAGCTCTCCTTTTAACAGCATAGGGATTTCGCGGGCGAGCACATCA
>NZ_JAWJYL010000377.1:0-271 GCF_046566945.1 Cobetia sp. SIMBA_158 | reverse complement strand
GCCTGATGCGACGCTGACGCGTCTTATCAGGCCTACGGGAGCACGAATGTAGGCCGGATAAGGCGTTTACGCCGCATCCGGCAGTCATGCGCTACATAAATTTTTCAGGAGCTAATAATGGATCATCTACCCATGCCGAAATTCGGGCCGTTGGCCGGATTGCGCGTTGTCTTCTCCGGTATCGAAATCGCCGGGCCGTTCGCCGGGCAAATGTTCGCAGAATGGGGTGCGGACGTTATCTGGATCGAGAACGTCGCCTGGGCCGACACCA
>NZ_JAWJYL010000376.1:0-272 GCF_046566945.1 Cobetia sp. SIMBA_158 | reverse complement strand
CGAGAAAGAGCGCGTGCTGATCAAGCTCGCGTCGACGTGGGAAGGCATCCGCGCGGCGGAAGTGCTGCAGAAGGAAGGCATCCGCTGCAACATGACGCTGCTGTTCTCGCTCGCGCAGGCCGCCGCGTGCGCCGAAGCCGGCGCGCAGCTGATCTCGCCGTTCGTCGGCCGCATCTACGACTGGTACAAGAAGGCCAAGGGCGCCGACTGGGACGACGCGAAGGACGGCGGCGCGAACGATCCGGGCGTGCAGTCGGTGCGCAAGATCTACG
>NZ_JAWJYL010000375.1:0-272 GCF_046566945.1 Cobetia sp. SIMBA_158 | reverse complement strand
ATGGCGACTACATATGGGATATGATCCTCATACCTGTCAGTTCACTGATTTTGAGCTAACCGACAGCAGAGACGCTGAACGGCTGGACCGATTTGCGCAAACGGCAGAGGAGATACGCATTGCTGACCGGGGATTCGGTTCGCGTCCCGAATGTATCCGCTCACTTGCTTTTGGAGAAGCTGATTATATCGTCCGGGTTCACTGGCGAGGATTGCGCTGGTTAACTGCAGAAGGAATGCGCTTTGACATGATGGGTTTTCTGCGCGGGCTGG
>NZ_JAWJYL010000374.1:0-272 GCF_046566945.1 Cobetia sp. SIMBA_158 | reverse complement strand
GTTAAAGTCTCGACCAAGTACCCCTAGCTCATCTTTTCTATTAGTTGAAATAGCAGCACGTGCGCTTAAATCGCCAGAAGATAGTTTTATAGCTGCTTTTTTAAGGCTGTTAATTGGTGCAATTAAGTTACGACTAAACAAAAAGCTCAAAATTAAAGAGGCAATAATTGCAATAGATACTTTGATCCAGCCGGGCATTAGCTTTAAGCGTATAAACAGAGGTGGCTGATTGTTTATGTCTATTTCATATAAATAAAATACTCCTTCGGGGA
>NZ_JAWJYL010000373.1:0-272 GCF_046566945.1 Cobetia sp. SIMBA_158 | reverse complement strand
CATAGCAAGGGGGAGCATGAGCGCCCATTCAAAATGTTTTTTACCGGGAAAGTTACAATAAGCAGTTAGCCAACCAAGTGGCAACGCTATAACACTACTGAGTGCACATACACCTAATATAAGTAGTACAGTGTTAGAAATGTAATCCCAAAGCACAGTGTCCCAAAGGTGAGTAAAAACCTCTGAGTTGCCTTGTAGCGATTCAAAAAGAAGGAAGAACAACGGGGCCGACAAAACTAAACCTGTCGACCACGCGAATAGCTGCCATTTAG
>NZ_JAWJYL010000372.1:0-272 GCF_046566945.1 Cobetia sp. SIMBA_158 | reverse complement strand
GCATCGACGCGAGGATGGCGCTCGCACGGTCCATGTAGAGACTCGCCGCTAGCACGCCCTTCAGCGCGCCGCCGCGCATGATCGGCACCGCGAATGCAAAAGCCGGCTTGCCGGTCCACGCGTCCTGATACAGCGCGGTGACGACCAGCCGGCCGGCCTCGACCGCTTGCTTGTACCACGGACGCGCGGTCGGATCGTAACCGGGCGCGAGCGGGATGTTCGAGAATGCCGTGTGATCCGGCAGGCCGAGCGTCAGCACCTGGAACCCGCCC
>NZ_JAWJYL010000371.1:0-272 GCF_046566945.1 Cobetia sp. SIMBA_158 | reverse complement strand
ATGCAGAGGTTTCCTTCAGCGCATTTTGAATCGACAAAATGGCATTTTAATCAAGATAAAAAAAGCCCTCAGGTCACTCGGGTAGATGGACAACTGACTGCACCAGTGTCAATGGCTCTGTTGCAAAGGTATTTCCACAACCCGTCACGCATAAATGTTGCTCTTCAAACTTATGCGCATATTAGTAGGATACGTCGGACTTTATCCAATACTTCTAATTGTATTAACGTTATTGCAGCCTATAACCCAAGGCTTAAGCCTACCGATAGTGG
>NZ_JAWJYL010000370.1:0-272 GCF_046566945.1 Cobetia sp. SIMBA_158 | reverse complement strand
CGCTTGTTTTTATTAATATATGCATTTTTAATCCTTAAAGTAAGCTCAATAAATTAAATATCGACCTGCATGTTGTCAATTAATCTCACAGAGCCTAAAAAGGCGGCGGCTAAAATAACAAAATGGTTATCATCGAGTGTAGCAGTTTTTAAGGTATCTCGTTGAGCTATCTCAAAATAGTCTGGCTTTAAGCCTGCTTGCTCAAGGCTTTGCTTAGCATGTGTTTTAAGCGAAGTGAAATCTTTATTACCTTGCTTAAGCTGCTCGGCACA
>NZ_JAWJYL010000369.1:0-272 GCF_046566945.1 Cobetia sp. SIMBA_158 | reverse complement strand
AGATAACTTTGGTGTTTTCGTCGATGAGGACTGCCATGATGTCCTTTCCTTTCGATTATGCGGTTTGTGCCTCGGCGGCACGCGCCGCGCTGTCGTCGGTGAGCGCCCGATCCGCAAAGGTGACCCGCACAAGCCGTGCGCGTCCCGAGATCAGGCGAAGGAGGTGCAGGGGCAGGGCGCGCAACTCGGCCATGCCCCGCAGGCGTTTTTGTTTACGGTAGAGCGCACCTTGGGGCTTGCGCTGCGCATGGCCCAGAAAAGTGCCCTCTTCA
>NZ_JAWJYL010000368.1:0-272 GCF_046566945.1 Cobetia sp. SIMBA_158 | reverse complement strand
GAGCGATTTGAACTAGATGCAAAACTTGATACGCCTGCAAAGGCAATTGAAGGGGCGACGTTTGAGGTTACTCAAAGCGTAGACTCTCGCTTGGTCGATCTTACGTTTAACGGCAGTATTGCTCGCCAAGGTAAAGATATAAAAGGCGAGTTAGCGCTAAGTGGCGACTCTGTTAAAGAGCTAGCGACTTGGCAAGGGGTAGACTTAAACGCTAAAGAAAATGCATTTAATGCGTTTAGTGTAAACGGTAAAATGCATCTCATGGATGATAC
>NZ_JAWJYL010000367.1:0-272 GCF_046566945.1 Cobetia sp. SIMBA_158 | reverse complement strand
CGTCGGCGTCGGCGCGCTCGTCGCGCGCGTGCTGCTCGCGCTCACGTACGGCGCATGACCGACAGGAGCCGAGCGATGTCCAACCCGACCCAACCGCCGCCGCCGAGCGCCGCCGACTTCGCGACGCGCGATCCGGCCAATGCTTCGTTCTGGGACGAGCGCTTCGCGCGCGGCGTGACGCCGTGGGAATTCGGCGGCGTGCCCGACGGGTTCCGCGCGTTCGCGCAGCGCCGCGCGCCGTGTACGGTGCTGATTCCAGGCTGCGGCAGCGC
>NZ_JAWJYL010000366.1:0-272 GCF_046566945.1 Cobetia sp. SIMBA_158 | reverse complement strand
AGTACAATGCCGGTGATGGCCGCGGCGACTGCGCCAATACCCGTCCACACGGCATAAGCCGTCCCTACTGGTAACGATTTCATCGCCCAGGCAAGTGGCGCCATACTGACAATCATCGCCGTCACAGTAATAACACTCGGCGTCAAACGACTAAAGCCGTGGGCATATTTCAGGCCAACGGCCCACACCACTTCCAGCAGCCCAGCAATAACAAAGACAATCCAGGACAAATCAGGCTCCGGAGAATTGGGGCCGTCCCCGGTGAAAAGAGG
>NZ_JAWJYL010000365.1:0-272 GCF_046566945.1 Cobetia sp. SIMBA_158 | reverse complement strand
CAAGCGTATGTTTCATCACTTAATGCTGTTGTAACACAAGCGAGTTCTGCTATACCAATTATGCCATTGTATATTTCAGCTTTATTCAAGGTAATGAAGGCGGACGGAACATACGAAGGCACCATTGAGCAAATTCATGGTTTATTTACCGAAAACCTGTACGGTGAAACGCCGCGTTTTGATGATGCTGGACACTTATTTCAAAACTACAAAGAACTTGAAGACGATGTTCAAGCACGTATCCAAGCAGTATGGGACAAAGTAGATACCAG
>NZ_JAWJYL010000364.1:0-272 GCF_046566945.1 Cobetia sp. SIMBA_158 | reverse complement strand
ATGAAGATATTGTTTGAAGATAGATTGTACTCCATAGAAGACATACTCCCAACATCAAAAAGAATTGATTTGCAAACTATTGTTGCAAAGTTGGTGAAGTGATGGCCAGTGATGGATTGGAAAGCTTTGATGAACTGCAAAGAAACCTAAATAAAATGGCTAAAAAAACAAACAAAGCAGCTAAAGCAGCGTTGGAAATCGGTGCTGAGATGTATGCTGATGGACTTGAAAAAAACACTCCCAAGTCTATTCTAAGTGGAAAACATGAACAT
>NZ_JAWJYL010000363.1:0-273 GCF_046566945.1 Cobetia sp. SIMBA_158 | reverse complement strand
AGTTGATATAGCAATGAGCGAGCTATTTGCGCCACTACCCGATGAATGTTATGTTGCCTATAATAAGCAATATCCTCTTCTATCAAGCTATCAAAAACGTAAACATATTTACCAACTATACCCTATTTTAAATCATGCAAATATTTTTGCTGGGCACTATCTTACTGAAGCTAAACAACATATAGATAAGCTTATGCAATAAGTGTAAATAAACTGTCATAACACGCTAAACAGACTATATTTAAAGGGTTCTAAGGAGTTCAGTTTTACGTC
>NZ_JAWJYL010000362.1:0-273 GCF_046566945.1 Cobetia sp. SIMBA_158 | reverse complement strand
CAATTCCACAAGGTGCTAAGTTGAAATACGCTGGGCGTAAAGCATCTGCATCACCAGCGTGTGGTTACATGTCAGTACATACTAAAGAACAACAAGCGCTCGTTGCTGACGCGCTTACTATAGAAAATAAAGGATAAGCGATGAGCACAGAAATTAAAGTTCCTGTTCTTCCTGAGTCGGTTGCAGATGCTAACGTTGCTACATGGCATGTAAGTGTTGGCGACAAGGTAACTCGTGATCAGAACTTAGTAGATATTGAGACAGACAAAGTAG
>NZ_JAWJYL010000361.1:0-273 GCF_046566945.1 Cobetia sp. SIMBA_158 | reverse complement strand
AATGACATTTTGTTATTCTCCTTTCTTTAGTTTTGCAACTCAAAGCCAGTATATAAGACGTCTATATATGTTTCTCCGTCTCTTGTTTCTGGAAGCAGAACCTAAAAATCCACTTCCAAAATATATTCTTTATCATGCATTTCAATTTTCTTTTGAACGGAAATTGTTCCAAATAGTTCTTCAACCCTTGTAGACCTCATCCGATCTGTCGCTTCTAACCAGATGCCTTCCCATGCAATTCTAGCCTTTTTTTCAATTTCCGATAGAGCTTGT
>NZ_JAWJYL010000360.1:0-273 GCF_046566945.1 Cobetia sp. SIMBA_158 | reverse complement strand
CAACCAGCGAGCTTAAGCGCACTAAAATAGCTCTATGTCAGGGTCTTGGTTAATTGCAGGCTCAATGTCATCTACTTTATGGCGTAAACTCTGTAAAAACTCACGGCGGCTTTGTGTTACCTGCTCAAACTGATATTTAATAAACGCTAAATCGCTATTGGCAGACACCAGTAACTGCATAGTATGTTCAAGTTGCGATATACATAAATCAATATCGGCAGGGTTTAAATTATTTTTTTGAAGCTCAATAGCTGTATTTAATGCCTCTAGTTG
>NZ_JAWJYL010000359.1:0-273 GCF_046566945.1 Cobetia sp. SIMBA_158 | reverse complement strand
ATACTTGCTTAACCCTTTAAATAACAAATTCACTCGGTCATCCACATCACGTTTAGCGTCAAGTGATTTGTCTTTAAAGCTTATTACTTCGAAAGATATTTGAGCCATATCAGGCTTTGCCAATACCTCTGCAGTACCTTGCACTGCAATATGGCGATTAGCAGGCACGCTTGAATTAGCAAAAGTGGTAAGTGGTGAAAAGAGTAGAAAAATAGTAATAAAAAGTTTCATATTCGTTCCTTGGAGTAATAAGTTAAATAATGAAGATATAAC
>NZ_JAWJYL010000358.1:0-273 GCF_046566945.1 Cobetia sp. SIMBA_158 | reverse complement strand
AACCCCGATGCCGATCAAATTGCCCGTTTAGTCGCTTTAGGTAAAAATGTATCGGTAAATATAAATGTACGAACCGAAAACCTTGGCGAAGGCACTAGTTACAATGTTATAGGCCAATTTAACGGGACTGAAACCCCTGAACAATATGTATTAATTGGCGGACATTTAGACTCATGGGATTTAGGCACAGGCGCACTTGATGACGGCGCCGGCGTTGCATTAACTATGGCGGCAGCTAAACATATTAGCGATGTAAAACGCCCTAAACGCAGT
>NZ_JAWJYL010000357.1:0-273 GCF_046566945.1 Cobetia sp. SIMBA_158 | reverse complement strand
CGTACTTTAGCAATGACAGCTTATGCCGACTTAGAAGTCTCAATTATTGATGAGTTACCACCTGGGCGAACACCTATTACTACAATAGCACTTCCAGACACGCGTCGTGACGATATAATTACTCGCGTTAAATCTGCTTGCAATGAACAAGAACGTCAAGTTTATTGGGTATGCACACTCATTGATGAGTCTGAAGCACTGCAATGCCAAGCAGCTGAAGATAGTGCTGTGCAATTGAAGGAAGCCTTGCCAGATTTAAGTATTGGCTTAGTA
>NZ_JAWJYL010000356.1:0-273 GCF_046566945.1 Cobetia sp. SIMBA_158 | reverse complement strand
TAATGTTAACAACACCAGCAATTGCATCAGATCCATACACAGCTGATGCACCATCTTTTAAGATTTCAATTGATTTGATCATTGCAACAGGAATGGTATTTAAATCAACTGAAGAGTCTGCACCGGTTCCAGAAGAAACCATACGACGACCATTTAATAACACTAGGGTACGTTGTGACCCCATGCCACGTAAGTTAACAGTTGCAGAGCCACCTGAACCATTATTACTTGAAGCACCAAGGCTTATACCAGCAGCAGATGGCTGAGTTGAGA
>NZ_JAWJYL010000355.1:0-273 GCF_046566945.1 Cobetia sp. SIMBA_158 | reverse complement strand
AGCCGTTTTTTTATAATTATTTGTATAAGCTTAATTAATACGTTAATGTCGCATTTTTAAATTCATAGAATAATAAATGACACCTAACACTCCCGTTACACCCAAAAAAAACATTCAATCAACCAATAAAATAGAGCATGCATTGGAGTCGTTTATTTTTAAAGGACGTTGGTTGTTAGCGCCTTTTTTTGTTGGCCTTTTGTTTGCAGTTATTTTGTTATTAATAAAGTTTTTTAAACAACTTTATTTAATGGGGATCGCTACTTTTACCGC
>NZ_JAWJYL010000354.1:0-273 GCF_046566945.1 Cobetia sp. SIMBA_158 | reverse complement strand
CCGAAGAAGTTGTTTATCAATGGCTTTCAATTAAGTTACCTGCTGAAGTTGAAATAATGAAAGAGGCCGCAATGCTTTCAGCAACGTGGCAAATAGAGGCTTATAAAACTATTATTCCGGGTAAAACCACCGATGCCGATGTAGCTAAATTTTTAAAAGCTAAAATGAAAGCACAAGGTGTAACCGATGCATGGGCTGCCGATCAAAATCCTAACGTAAATTCAGGTCCCGATCGCGGGCATTCGCATTCTACAAATAAAGTCATTATGCCGG
>NZ_JAWJYL010000353.1:0-273 GCF_046566945.1 Cobetia sp. SIMBA_158 | reverse complement strand
AAAAATTAAAAACAAGGGGGGCGTTACATTTGTGAACTTTAGAAAATTATGCTCAGATAACAGCATTAAACAATGGTGCGCTTAACGCGAAGGTGTGTGTCAACATGCAAAATAAGGTAAATAAATTAGTTGTATTGGGTGCTGGCTGGTTAGGTCATGCGCTATGTGTTAATGCACAACAGGCAGGTTGGAAGGTGCAGGGTACTCATCGGTCTAATACACGAGAATTTGATTTTGAACGCCAGTTTAAATTAGAAGGTAATCAGCTAATAC
>NZ_JAWJYL010000352.1:0-273 GCF_046566945.1 Cobetia sp. SIMBA_158 | reverse complement strand
CACAGATTTGCTATTGAAATTTGTGCAGCAGTAGGATTCATTTCCATACATGTACCTTCCCTTTTTGAGCATTATCTTCTGAACAGACTTCAGTAACTGTTAAATAGATTATGAAACATCACGTTTCCCCTTAGCAATTAATTCTTTCTTACAAAACTCTTACAAAAATAGGATGAATTTAAATCGTTTTTTAAAATATTTTTTCGAAATCACTCTATTACCAATCTATTAAAAATATTGGATTCTAATCAATTTCCTGATAAAACTTTACTC
>NZ_JAWJYL010000351.1:0-273 GCF_046566945.1 Cobetia sp. SIMBA_158 | reverse complement strand
CTTGCTCTGTATATCCCCACTTTTTATACGTTCCTTTAACAACGTTATACTCAGTATCCTCAGAGTAGTTAACAAGCTTTGATTCGACAAGACGAAAGTTTTTAATACCATCGTACTCTTTTTCATAGTATTTTTTATGTGCCCTATCAACATGTTTGGTGATCGCTTTATCTGCATTGGGGCTATGATCTAGAGGTGTATACAATTGTTTAAATAGCTGTTCATCTTTATTTTTTACTATTTCTACCGCTTTAAAGCAGTTTTCTTTTGGGA
>NZ_JAWJYL010000350.1:0-274 GCF_046566945.1 Cobetia sp. SIMBA_158 | reverse complement strand
CGGTAAGCAAATCCGTCTACCAAACACCAAGCCTATGTTAATTGCCGTTGGTTTTGGTGCAGGCGTGATTGGCGGCTCCACCCATGCAATGTCGACCATACTGATGATGTATTTATTGTCTGCCAGTGACGATAAAAATACTATCGCCAAAGTCGGTAACATGTGCTATTTCTTAGGAAAGATTGCTCAAAGTATCGTGTTGCGTGAGCCTATCATGGCACTGAGCAGTGGTGAGTGGCAGCTGATTACTTTTTTGAGTGTGCTGTCTATAGTC
>NZ_JAWJYL010000349.1:0-274 GCF_046566945.1 Cobetia sp. SIMBA_158 | reverse complement strand
AACCGCCTTTCGGGGCGGTTTGTATTTTATTTTTCACTTTCAAGTCTTTCTCTGCTTCCATAGATCTGGAAGTTGAAAACAAAAGACTTGTTTCTGTAGGTTTGTCCTAGGTATTGATAATGGGCATTTCTTGCAAAAGCTGCCTTAGATGGTACTATGATTACCCCTTGCAGGTTGTAAGGAGCTTCACTTGGAAGATCTTTAAAGCCACTGAATTTTTGTAATGCTTCTTTGAAACCTGCTATTTCATAATAACTTGATTGTTGAGCTGCTG
>NZ_JAWJYL010000348.1:0-274 GCF_046566945.1 Cobetia sp. SIMBA_158 | reverse complement strand
CTTGTGGTAACAGGCCCGACAGTAATAGCGCCTTTACTAAACTCCATGCGCCCCACACAAGACATAGACCGCATTCTACGCTGGGAAGGGATTGTTATTGACCCTATCGGGGCATTGTTTGCTGTACTGGTATTTGAAGCAGTAATGTTAGTAGGCCAAGGCGAGGTACTAAGCCATACTATTGTTGCTTTAGTTAAAACTGTTGGAGTTGGTCTAACAATAGGGGTAGCAGCAGGCTGGGTTACAACTCAATTAATGCGCCGAGAATGGTTGC
>NZ_JAWJYL010000347.1:0-274 GCF_046566945.1 Cobetia sp. SIMBA_158 | reverse complement strand
CTACACGTTTAGAGCGCATAGACCACAATACAAACATATACACCACAAGGGTGAGTAACGCAGACCAAATTACATCGGTCCAACTGGTGCCCATAAGCATTGCAAATGCGCCGCCCGAGGTTGCAAATGCAATACCTGTCGTTAATTTATTGTAAGGGTTAGGGGCATCAAAAATTATATCTAGCTGTTGGTCTACTTCGTGAAGAGACAATTCTTCATTAAGCATTTTATTTACAAGGTCGTCGGTATCGGCAAGTGATCCTAAATCATGATC
>NZ_JAWJYL010000346.1:0-274 GCF_046566945.1 Cobetia sp. SIMBA_158 | reverse complement strand
AGCCGCACGCCGGCGCACGCGATGTACTCGGAATGAATGTGACGGCGCACGGCGCCCGTCGGGGCGCCCATCGAACTGCGCCATGAGACAAGCCGGTTTCCGCACGCCCACAGCGGGACGGGAAACCGGTGAATGGGAACGATTGGGCACGGCGCCCGGAGCGGTACACCGTGCGCGATTCAAGTCAACGCAATGTGGCCGGCCGCGGCATCAAGCGCGCGCGTAGGCAAGCAGTTCGTCGTTCAAGCGCTGCGCATGCGTAAGATACAGCGCG
>NZ_JAWJYL010000345.1:0-274 GCF_046566945.1 Cobetia sp. SIMBA_158 | reverse complement strand
CAAGGTTAATGATAAACGGCAATGTTGCATTGTTAAGTGCAAATGTAGACGTACGAGGAACAGCACCCGGCATGTTAGCAACACAGTAGTGAACAACTTCATCAACGATGAAAGTAGGATCAGCATGCGTTGTTGCTTTAGATGTTGCAATACAACCGCCTTGGTCAATAGCAACGTCAACAATAGCAGCGCCAGGCTTCATTGCTTTGATGTGCTCTGCTGTTACAAGCTTAGGAGCAGCAGCGCCAGGGATTAGTACGCCACCAATTACTAG
>NZ_JAWJYL010000344.1:0-274 GCF_046566945.1 Cobetia sp. SIMBA_158 | reverse complement strand
CTTATTCCCGCAGAGCTTGCGCATCGGGCCGTTTTGAGTGGTGGCTTGAGCGCGCAAAACGTCGGTGATGCGATCCGCCAGTTGCGCCCGTTTGCTGTCGATGTCTCGAGTGGCATCGAAGTGGAGGGCGCGAAGGGCGTGAAGGATCACGCCCGGATGGCGGCGTTCGTACGCGCGGTGCGCGAAGCGGACGCCCGGTGATGCAAGACGGTGCGACCCCCGAACGCGGGGCGCGCCGACCGATCGAGAGTGACACCATGTACAACCTTCCTGA
>NZ_JAWJYL010000343.1:0-274 GCF_046566945.1 Cobetia sp. SIMBA_158 | reverse complement strand
AATCCCGCTTACATCAACTCTCTTTTTGCCCTGAAACCGACTTACTTATTTCGGTAGGCGATAACATCGATCGTGGGCCGGAGAGTCTTAACGTGCTGCGCCTGCTAAACCAGCCCTGGTTTACGCCGGTTAAAGGCAACCACGAAGCAATGGCGCTGGATGCGTTCGCGACCGGCGATGGAAATATGTGGCTTGCCAGCGGTGGTGACTGGTTTTTCGATTTAAATGATTCAGAGCAACAAGAGGCAATAGATCTGTTGCTGAAATTCCATCA
>NZ_JAWJYL010000342.1:0-274 GCF_046566945.1 Cobetia sp. SIMBA_158 | reverse complement strand
GTTTATTTGTACACTTGATGCATTAATCTTTCTTAGACTATTTAAATCAAGCGAGCCGGGCGTGAGAGTTAGTTCGACCATGATTATTCCTCGTTCAGCATTGGTAAGTCTAAGTTTTGCTCTTTGGCACAGTTTTTTGCGATGTCGTAACCGGCATCTGCATGGCGCATTACACCGGTAGCGGGGTCATTCCAAAGCACGCGGCCAACACGTGCTTTCGCTTCGTCTGTACCATCGGCAACAATAACAACACCTGAGTGTTGGCTAAAGCCCA
>NZ_JAWJYL010000341.1:0-274 GCF_046566945.1 Cobetia sp. SIMBA_158 | reverse complement strand
CGCCAAGTACGTTTTTACTACCAGGCAATATAATAAGATCAACATCAGGAATGACCTGCGTATGGCGTATATAGTTAACATTAATATTTGGGTGTAAACGTAGTGCGTCAAAATCGGTATGGTTACTAATATGCGGCACTAATAATATTGCAATATTGATAGTTGCATGGGTAACGTTATTGTTTATTGCAACAGCATCTTCCGCGTCGAGAGTTAAATCGTGAAGGTATGGCAGTACTCCTAAAACAGGCTTACCCGTGTATTGCTCTAACCA
>NZ_JAWJYL010000340.1:0-274 GCF_046566945.1 Cobetia sp. SIMBA_158 | reverse complement strand
CCAATAAACATCTCTTTCTTCAGTTTCTTGATGAAGTAAACTTGGCCTTTACCTGTGATGCGTGGAGTGAAACTGATCCTTTCAGTCCCATCAGGTAACACAGTAATATTTTGCCTCGCTTCAATTACACCAAGATCCATACTCTTTTGAGACGGTCTGTTCCAATCTTGAGTTAGCAGATAACCTTCTTCTCTAAGCCATGCAAAGAATCGGTTTCTTCCCATAGGAATACCAGCGTTCTTCATCTGTGTTGCAAATTCACCTAGACTAATAG
>NZ_JAWJYL010000339.1:0-274 GCF_046566945.1 Cobetia sp. SIMBA_158 | reverse complement strand
AGTGTGATATTTTTTTCTAGTTTTACTGATTTTTTGCTCATGGTAATTGCTTTTTATTTACATACATTTATTACAACTGTTCTTTATGCAGCTAAAGGTATCTTGCGGATCCAGATCATTGGTAGGGTTTATAAATTGTCCCGCATGTACTCCTCCTTTTAGTTTGTTTAAGTGGTCCTCCTGAAGCTTCGTAATGGTATCTTTATTCAGTAATACTGTTTTTCCTAGTTTGGGTTGCTTCTTCATGATTTTGATATTTTTTAAAGAGCATCAC
>NZ_JAWJYL010000338.1:0-274 GCF_046566945.1 Cobetia sp. SIMBA_158 | reverse complement strand
AGATGGAAAGCTGAATTGGCGTATCTGGTAACAACCCACCGACTAAAACTTCTGCAAATTGCCTTGTTTCTAATCCTATTAAAATCAGTGCAGTGATTAAAAATAAAATTATGAAAAGATTCCCGAATACTTTTCCAACGATCAACTTGCTATACCCAACGAACGTGTATTTTGAAAATCGCCTTCCTAAAATAAGGAGACCTAGAAGACCAATAAATGCAATAGAAATCCCTACTAGACTTGCTAATGGAGCTGCATTTCCTGATTTTTCAAT
>NZ_JAWJYL010000337.1:0-274 GCF_046566945.1 Cobetia sp. SIMBA_158 | reverse complement strand
CATGCGTTGCATCAACACAGCATGTTCACCATTCTGGTCGGTCGCTTTGTTGGCCCGACGCGTCCGCTGGTGCCAATGGTGGCGGGAATGCTGGATCTGCCGGTGGCAAAATTCATTACGCCGAATATTATCGGCTGCCTGCTGTGGCCACCGTTTTACTTCCTGCCTGGGATTCTGGCGGGCGCGGCGATCGATATTCCAGCCGGAATGCAGAGCGGCGAGTTTAAATGGTTGCTGCTGGCGACGGCGGTATTTGTGTGGGTTGGTGGCTGGC
>NZ_JAWJYL010000336.1:0-274 GCF_046566945.1 Cobetia sp. SIMBA_158 | reverse complement strand
CTAATAATGCCCTTTCATTGAAAAAAGCAGCTTTGAATGATGTAGGTTTGATTTATGTTCCGAAGTGCAGCGTATACGAAGAGCTTAAAAATGGCTCATTAGTACAAATGCTACATCAATATAAAGCACGTTCACTAGGTGTGTTTGCTATTTACCCTTACACGCGACATAAACCAGAAAAAATAACCTTGCTCATTGAAAGTATAAGAAAAGAATATAAATCGCTTAAACATATTTTTAATTAAACGACACATTTAAATAAGTTACCCGTAAG
>NZ_JAWJYL010000335.1:0-274 GCF_046566945.1 Cobetia sp. SIMBA_158 | reverse complement strand
CACGTGCATTACATGTAACAATACAACTGAGTCGACCCCACCCGAAAGCGCAACAGTAAAATTAAACTGTTGTTGCTTAAAAAAGTGCTCTAGAGCGTGTTTAACGTGTTGATAGATGGCTGATGATTGCATGCAATACGCTATAAAATTTGTGTTAGAAGTATTTTAAAACAAAAAAGCCGCATAAGCGGCTTTTTTTAACATTTAATGTAATAGTTACTTTTATTAGCAGTAACCAAACGACATTAAACGTTTGTAACGTTGATCAAGCATG
>NZ_JAWJYL010000334.1:0-274 GCF_046566945.1 Cobetia sp. SIMBA_158 | reverse complement strand
ATGACTCAGCACTTTCAAGAAAAACAATTAAACGCGCACTTCCTGAAGATTGGGATATTACAATTCACGAAGCCAAAAATGGGGTTGAAGCGCTAGATGCTGTGCATGCCGGGTTAGCAGAGGTACTGTTTTTAGACTTGCAAATGCCACAAATGGATGGCTTTGAAGTGTTAAAAGAGCTGCAGCAAGAGCATCAAAAAACCATTGTTATAGTGATTAGCGCAGATATTCAACCTGCAGCACAGGCGCTTGTTAGCTCTATGGGCGCTTTTAG
>NZ_JAWJYL010000333.1:0-274 GCF_046566945.1 Cobetia sp. SIMBA_158 | reverse complement strand
CATCCCCTTGTCCGCCGTAGCCTGCGCAAAATCTGCGATTTGCGTATCAGTCATGCCGACCAGATTGAACTGGATCGAATCCGGCGCGCGACGCTCGGGCGCCAGCGGTGCGGGCACGTGGAAATTGGCATGGGCGTTTAGCTTCGCGGCCACATAATCGTGGTTCTTCAGCCCATCGGCAACGCGGCGGGCAAGCTCAGGGATCTGTGGGCGTATCACCACGGCAGAGAGGTTGCTCATGCGCAGGTTATACAGCGGCAGCAGGTTCTGCCAG
>NZ_JAWJYL010000332.1:0-274 GCF_046566945.1 Cobetia sp. SIMBA_158 | reverse complement strand
AATCTCAGGAGCGTGAAATGACTGAAATGGCTAAAGGAAGCGTGACGCATCAGCGGTTAATCGCTTTATTATCACAAGAAGGTGCTAACTTCCGCGTCGTTACCCATGAAGCGGTAGGTAAATGTGAAGCGGTGTCAGAAATTCGTGGCACCGCTTTAGGCCAGGGAGCTAAGGCACTGGTATGTAAAGTCAAAGGCAATGGCGTAAATCAACATGTTCTGGCGATCCTCGCAGCCGATCAACAGGCCGATCTGAGCCAACTCGCCAGCCATAT
>NZ_JAWJYL010000331.1:0-275 GCF_046566945.1 Cobetia sp. SIMBA_158 | reverse complement strand
CGTTTTCGATGTCCATCCAGGGAGGAGCAAGGATGGATTCTCCGAGTTTGATTCAGATCGTGCGGCGATTACTCTTCAGAGAAACTCGGATTCTGGTCTCTTCGACGATCGAGTGACGTTCTTCTTGGGCTTGCGCGTTGCCGCTGGACTTTGCAGGACTGAATCATACGAGCCGGCATTGTCTGAGGACAGTCGGTTTGTTGCTAAGCACGGGTGGATTGATTGGCTGCCCGTCGAGGGGAGCACGAACCTCTTCGGGCTGTATCTCTTCGTGC
>NZ_JAWJYL010000330.1:0-275 GCF_046566945.1 Cobetia sp. SIMBA_158 | reverse complement strand
AGAGCCAGCAACATTTAAAAACACATTAGTTGAAATGGAACTATCTGGTGAGTTATTGAACCGTGTATCAACGGCATTTTATAACTTATCGGGCTTAATTTCAGATGACGAATACCAGCGCATTAGTAAAAAAATGGCGCCAGTATTATCGGCTCACTCTGATGACATTTATTTAAACGGTGCTTTATTTGAGCGCGTTCAAACAATCTACGATAACCAAGCAGCACTAAGCGCTGAAGATCAACGCCTTGTTGACTTTTACTACAAGCAGTTTG
>NZ_JAWJYL010000329.1:0-275 GCF_046566945.1 Cobetia sp. SIMBA_158 | reverse complement strand
AAGCAGAAATAACCTGGGTAACGCCTCAAGATGTAAAAAAATATCATTTAGGATCGGTTTTGAATGGTGGTGGAACATTTTTACACAATAACCGTAATGCGAGTGTATCTGATTGGGTGTCTTTTATGGACGAGCTTTATTTAGCCTCAATGGATACATCACAAGGCGGTTTAGCTATTCCCGTTACATATGGCATTGATGCAGTACACGGCAATAACAAATTTATTGGTGCTACTTTATATCCACATAACATTGGTTTAGGTGCAACACGTAAC
>NZ_JAWJYL010000328.1:0-275 GCF_046566945.1 Cobetia sp. SIMBA_158 | reverse complement strand
AACGCAGAGGCAAACGATGTATGACGACGGCCACTTGAGTCAAATGGGCTTTTACGAACTAAACGGTGTACGCCTGTTTCTGTACGTAACCAACCGTAAGCATATTCACCAACAAAGCGAACTGTTGCGCCTTTTATTCCGGCCACATCGCCATCGGTTGCTTCTACTAGCTCAACTTTAAAGCCTTTTGCTTCGCCCCAGCGTAGGTACATGCGAAGTAACATGTTACACCAGTCTTGAGCTTCAGTGCCGCCTGAACCTGATTGTAAATCAAG
>NZ_JAWJYL010000327.1:0-275 GCF_046566945.1 Cobetia sp. SIMBA_158 | reverse complement strand
GGCGCGCACCATGCACGCCGCCGTCAGGTCCGAATCGTAGGCTTCCATCGATCATGAGACAAACGTATTTTTCTAATCAACTGATGTATTTCATGCATGAGCACATCAAGGCGCAGCCCCGCGGACGCGTGCCGCCTCCCACACGCCCCCGTCACTCCGGATACGTGTCGCGCTCCGGTTCCCGCCGCATGATCACCTTCCCGTGCCGAACCGACAGCGTGGCCTTTGCCTGCCTGCGCACCGCTTCGTAGTCGCTGTCCGCGTCGAGCACGACC
>NZ_JAWJYL010000326.1:0-275 GCF_046566945.1 Cobetia sp. SIMBA_158 | reverse complement strand
CTTGTCGGCATCGCCGGCGTCGGCCTTTTTTCTTGCCATATGACCCACGTAAAAAGGGAACCTGGTCGGTTGGTAACTGTATACCAAGCGACCAGGTGACTCAAGGCCGCCGTCGCGTCTGTGCGAGAGCACGACATCGTGTGTCGGAAAAGTTGACAGATACGGTACTCAACCCGGTGGGGAAGCCCGCCGGGCCGAGTTCCTCCCGGACCAGCTTGCATCGAAACGATCCCAAATCCAGTGACCTTTTGGCCTGAAACGCTCGTCTCTCGTCC
>NZ_JAWJYL010000325.1:0-275 GCF_046566945.1 Cobetia sp. SIMBA_158 | reverse complement strand
AGGCCTTTTTTATAACTGCCTTATTATTGCGCTGCATCAATATACAAAACACATAGCCTATTACACTGGCACCATAACCAGTGGAGGCATTATGTCGCATGTAACGATTATTAGAGTACCTAAAACATCTATTGTACTTGGCATATGCCTTATAATTACAGGCCATACACTTATCATATCTAATGGGTTTAATGAGAAATTTGGTATTAACGGCATTATTGCATCCGCAGCCTGCATCGCTGTAGGTATACTATTGTCACTACCCACCAAAATAT
>NZ_JAWJYL010000324.1:0-275 GCF_046566945.1 Cobetia sp. SIMBA_158 | reverse complement strand
ATAATGATGCGTCAATCATTGAACGTGCAAATCATCAGTTATTATCGCTTGGTGTAACTGAGACTTTTAACCATGTATACATGCTAGGACAGCTCCGTTGCTTTGGTATTTACTTTAGCCCAGTAAATTTCTTCTTTTATGGTCATAGCGACAGTGAATTTAAGTACATGGTGGCTGAAGTTAGTAATACGCCATGGAATGAGCGACACTACTACTTGATACCACTAGAAAAAAAAGTGAACTTTAAAAAAGTATTTTCCGTATCACCTTTTATG
>NZ_JAWJYL010000323.1:0-275 GCF_046566945.1 Cobetia sp. SIMBA_158 | reverse complement strand
AACGCACATCAAATCGTGTAGTGATCCAGATGATCTGTTCTTTTGTGAACGCCTCTCATAGACCGCGGAACGTTCTTCGGGACGATTGCGCGATCGGCGCGTCGTACGCGCGGTTCACCAGATACATTGCGATACGCGACGGACATACGCGAGATACATGACGGGCTCCCAATGACGCATGACGTCGGGTTCGGCGGGTTCGCGATCCCGCGGACGCACGGCAAACCCCCGTTTCCACGGCGTGTGCGAAACCGGACGTTGATCGCAAATGACCG
>NZ_JAWJYL010000322.1:0-275 GCF_046566945.1 Cobetia sp. SIMBA_158 | reverse complement strand
CATTCCATCTCCTCTGTTTCTCTCTATCTATGACATGCTTATTTTTACATCAATAAAACACACTTTACTTAGAGGATTTAATGCGTTAAATTTTATCAATAGTCAGTACATATGTCAAAAGAACGTGCTCCTTCTATCATCGCAGCTACTAGCCCTTCAAAGATGGCAGACGCATACTCGCTTTTGCTATCTTAGAAAAAACGATTGAGCGTGCGGAAGATCTCTTTGACGATAAAAAAGTCGAACAGGCACGAGCACCTGATCGACTTTTCTCA
>NZ_JAWJYL010000321.1:0-275 GCF_046566945.1 Cobetia sp. SIMBA_158 | reverse complement strand
CCTGCTGAAGCTGACGCAAGCCATCGACGGTGAAGGCGTTCGCGGGCGCGCGCGTAAGCGTGACGAGCGCAACCGCGCCCTCGTGCACGTATTCGAATTCGATCATGGCGTGACTCCGTGCAGGCGCGGACCTAACCGCGCAGTTCGGGGAAATCCTCTTCCCAGTATTCGTCGGGCTGGCGCGCGGTGTCGGGCGTGCGATCCATCTCGCGGCGACGCAATTCGACGCGGCGGATCTTGCCCGAAATCGTCTTCGGCAAATCGCTGAATTGCAG
>NZ_JAWJYL010000320.1:0-275 GCF_046566945.1 Cobetia sp. SIMBA_158 | reverse complement strand
GCGGCGTCGCGATCTCCCAGGACGGCAAAAGCGTCGGCTCGATGGGCGCGCATTCCGAATTCCAGGGCAGCGCGATCACGGGCAACGCGACGTCGCTGTTCGTCGCGCTGCAGCCCGGCAGCACCTACGGCAGCGGCGCAGTCGGGCGCTACAACCGCGCGACGCACTTTCGCGACAAGCTCATTCAGGTCACCGCCGCGACGAACCAGCCGCGCATCGACGTCGTCACCGGGCTCGCGACGGCCGGCTCGCTGCTCTACGCGAGCGATTTCTAC
>NZ_JAWJYL010000319.1:0-275 GCF_046566945.1 Cobetia sp. SIMBA_158 | reverse complement strand
CTATGTTTTCGTCACTTGTGATCACATCTATTGCTTGCTGATGGCGCCCTGCATCTATTTTTTGTTGAATTAAATAAGGCGAATCGATAACCCCTTGAGCAAATTTTATACTCAGCGACACATTGTGATCGTAAATACTCGATAATGCGGCATCAAGTTTTTGACGAAGCATAGGCGTATCTAGGTGTTTTTGCGATTCATCAACATCTATATGTAAGTTACTTCCCTGCTTCGTAAAAATTGAATGCAGCGCAAATTGGCGCATTCGTCCACCC
>NZ_JAWJYL010000318.1:0-275 GCF_046566945.1 Cobetia sp. SIMBA_158 | reverse complement strand
ATAGCGTAAAAGGTTCCTGTGAAATACAATGGAAATGATCAGTATAGAAATCTCCAGAATTTGATTCTGTGGGTGGAAAAGTAGCTTACAGTGAGGTTACTTACTATTTTAATAGAATCTACATCGTAAGCTGTACTGTCCATAGGAAGCGTAGTATCACCGGAATCCGGTGTCACCTGTGCTGTACCGGTAACCATACTGTCTCCGGTATTGATACTGTCAATAGATCTCGGTTGAGGCTGAGCCTCCTTCTTACAACTCATAGCAGAGCAGCC
>NZ_JAWJYL010000317.1:0-275 GCF_046566945.1 Cobetia sp. SIMBA_158 | reverse complement strand
AAACCATCCGAATCATTCACGAATCCCATAATTGAGCAGCTTTTGGACAAGGGGCAATTTATGCAGCGAAATGGATCATGGGGAAAGAACGAGGGTTATATAGTATGGAAGAAGCGTTATCACTGGTGATGAACCAATCCAAGGAAGCCCAAATGGAACCCGTTACGATTCGATAATCTCATTCATTTGAGCCAATTCCATATAAGGGGAAAAAATATACTATGAAATTGACTCAATTAAATGAACTTCCCCCTATTAACTCCATTGAAAATTGG
>NZ_JAWJYL010000316.1:0-275 GCF_046566945.1 Cobetia sp. SIMBA_158 | reverse complement strand
GTCTGAATGCGCTTCAGTCGCAGGAGACGGTGGCGTGTTCCTCGAGAGCGGAGCGATACCATGTCATCAGTGCAAGCAGAGAGGTGCGACATCGACGAAGGGCGGCAGCCGGCGTCCCGTCCGGTCGTCGATCAGTCGACGGCGCTGCCGCGTACCCGGATTCTGCCGGTCATCCTGGCCGGCGGTTCGGGCACACGCCTATGGCCGATTTCGCGCGAGCATTATCCGAAGCAACTGATCGACGTCGTCGGCTCGGATTCGTTGCTGCAAGCCAC
>NZ_JAWJYL010000315.1:0-275 GCF_046566945.1 Cobetia sp. SIMBA_158 | reverse complement strand
AGCGACCGGTGGAGAGATCCATCACCGTATCCGCTCCCCAGCGGGTGGACCATACCAGCTTTTCCACTTCTTCTTCGATGGAAGAGGTGACCGCTGAGTTGCCGATATTGGCGTTAACTTTTACCAGGAAGTTACGGCCAATAATCATCGGCTCCGATTCCGGATGATTAATGTTGGCCGGGATAATCGCACGTCCGGCAGCAACTTCATCACGGACAAATTCCGCAGTGATATTTTCCGGCAGACGTGCGCCAAAGCTCATTCCCGGATGCTGG
>NZ_JAWJYL010000314.1:0-275 GCF_046566945.1 Cobetia sp. SIMBA_158 | reverse complement strand
CGACTCACAAGTTATTTTATTGTGTAACAGCGAAAGTATCATTGAGCAAACGCAGCTGGCGCTTACACGCCAACTTGCAAACTTAAGCCGAAAAGAGACAGCCGAGCAAGCACTGGCTAATTCATCACTTATTTTAGTAGACTCTGTTGAACAAGCATTTGCCGTATCAGCGCAATATGGCCCTGAGCACTTAATTTTGCAATTAGCAGATTCAACACCTTATTTAGATAAAGTAAAAAATGCAGGCTCTGTATTTGTAGGCGACTACACGCCAG
>NZ_JAWJYL010000313.1:0-275 GCF_046566945.1 Cobetia sp. SIMBA_158 | reverse complement strand
ATAATCATCTTGCCACCCTATTCAATTATATCGCCACGTAGTAAATACTTACACACCGCAACAGTGCTTACAAACCCTAACATAGCTATCAACAAGGCAGCCTCAAAATACAAGCCTGTTCCCATACTTATGCTGTATAAAACAATAAGTGCAATAACATTAATATACATAGTATCAAGGGCTAAAACTCTGTCAGGAATCGAAGGCCCTATAATAAGGCGCCACAAATTAAGTAATAAAGAGAGCCCTCTCATGGCAAAAACGATAAGTAATAC
>NZ_JAWJYL010000312.1:0-275 GCF_046566945.1 Cobetia sp. SIMBA_158 | reverse complement strand
ACCGAAGAACGATTAAATCTGTTTGCTAAATGTGTTGAGTCGTTTACTGATGCGCTGGCAATTTACGATAAGAACTTTAAATTAGTCGATATAAATCCCAGTTTTTTAACGTTATTTGGTGGTATGCGCGAACAATACCTAAATAAAGATTTTAATTTGCCTGGATACGATACAAGTTACGTTGAAAACATTATCGATGTAGTGCGCCAAACTGAGCATATTCAGCAAGAAATTAAACTGCGCAATAATGAGCGTGTATTGCTGCCAATAGAAAT
>NZ_JAWJYL010000311.1:0-275 GCF_046566945.1 Cobetia sp. SIMBA_158 | reverse complement strand
ACGCTAATGGAGAGCTCGGGGGTAATATTTTTAATATTCCTACGGTTGGTGGCTATGCTTATACGGCGAATACGGGCAGTTCAAGCATGACTGCAACCCTTGAAGCTGGCAAGGGTAGTGAATTGCCTGCAAGTGACTTTATAATCACTTATACCAGTGCTACAACGGTCGAAATTCAGCCAATAGATAATAAAGGTGAGCCGCTAGGCACAGCATCGACAGCAAATATAACCGCTGGCGTCATTGATTCATCTACAATCACGAGTGGCGAATCG
>NZ_JAWJYL010000310.1:0-275 GCF_046566945.1 Cobetia sp. SIMBA_158 | reverse complement strand
TCCATTAATAAGTATTGCTACCAAACGGTTGTCCTATACACGAATAAAAATAGAGTCTTGAAATTCAAATGAAAGTATTTAATAGTTTTATTTTAAAAAATATAGAGAGAATTAGAATGATTTCCCAAGTTTTTGAATAGTATTTTATAACAATCGAAATTAATCAAATTCATAGATAAAGATTTATAAATGCTATTGGAAATGGGGGCTTGTTAGATGATGCAGTTATTTTTATTACTTCTCGAAGTGATTTACTTATTTTTAGCATTTAAAAC
>NZ_JAWJYL010000309.1:0-275 GCF_046566945.1 Cobetia sp. SIMBA_158 | reverse complement strand
CTGATTATGCTTCTCTACGACTTTAGCTGGTAAGTTTTCAATCTTTACTAGGTGTAACTTATGTTGGCAATTTGGGTGGAAAATTAAGTTACTGTTGTACAGTTCCTGATAGGTTAGTAGTCCTTCAGTAAGTCCATTCAAACTAATTATCATACCTTCAAAGTTTTTACATTCGTCTTCAGCATTATGAGTAGATATGATTGCAGTATCTATACCTCTCTCAAGTCCACCAACACGGACACCCTCTACATGTGCCTGATTCAGCTTAGTAGCAC
>NZ_JAWJYL010000308.1:0-275 GCF_046566945.1 Cobetia sp. SIMBA_158 | reverse complement strand
ACCTCACGTTCAGCTTCTAACTTGGTCATAAGTACCTTGGCGGCATTAGGCTGGCGATGCCGCTTAGTAGGTGTAACGAGCACAACATCGGGTAACGGGTTGCTATCTAAATATTCTAGTGCTTGCCCAAAACCTGACACATCCTGAAACTCTTTTAGTGCTTGCTGTTTTGAAATAAACGTTACACTCTCTACTTCAGGATATAAGGCTAGGCGCTTAACTAGCGTTGCTGTCTCTTGTTTCGTCATTGTTTGTTTTACAAATAACGATATTTC
>NZ_JAWJYL010000307.1:0-276 GCF_046566945.1 Cobetia sp. SIMBA_158 | reverse complement strand
ATTATATCTTGCCTGCTGATCAACTTGATAACCTCCTGAACGTTCCAAATTAATTAGTCTTGTAAGTAAATTTTTATTGGTATTATGAGGGATAACACGTCCCATAACCGCACCTACCTCAGGATCTTCAAAGGCAATAACCAGTTGCTTAAGCATACCTTTCGCTGGACGATAGTCTGCATCAAAGACGATGATAATCTCTCCTTGGGCAATCTTCATTGCATCATTAAGTGCTGCAGATTTTCCTCGGTCAGGACAGTCACGATGAATCGGACG
>NZ_JAWJYL010000306.1:0-276 GCF_046566945.1 Cobetia sp. SIMBA_158 | reverse complement strand
CCTCGATTTCCTGCTGACCGCGCTGATGTTCAGCTAAGCCAAATTTTGGGATGACGATGAAAAAGACTGCTCTCGACTTCTGGGTCGGCCTGTTCGTGGTGGTGGGCTTCCTTGCGGTGCTGTTCCTGGCGCTCAAGGTCGGCAACATGAGCTCGCTGTCGTTTCAGCCCACCTACTCGGTGAGGATGAAATTCGACAACATCGGCGGGCTGAAGCCGCGCGCGGCCGTGAAGAGCGCGGGCGTCGTGGTCGGCCGCGTGAAGGCGATCGGCTTCG
>NZ_JAWJYL010000305.1:0-276 GCF_046566945.1 Cobetia sp. SIMBA_158 | reverse complement strand
CCAGTGTTGAACGCATGCGGCTTAAGTCGCCTTCACGTGCTTTAGGGAATTTGGCATAAAGTGCATTAGCAATAACAAAACTCAAAATTGAGTCGCCTAAAAACTCCAAGCGCTCGTTATGCTGACCTTTGTGACTGCGGTGCGTCATTGCCTGTTCAAGTAAACCTTGATCAGAAAACTCGTAGCCGATTTTGTTGTATAACTCTGTTACATTTTTTTTCATTGTTACTGAATATTACCTAGGCGTTCAAAGCGAACACCAGTTGGAACCCATCC
>NZ_JAWJYL010000304.1:0-276 GCF_046566945.1 Cobetia sp. SIMBA_158 | reverse complement strand
AGCCATGGCTTACGTTCGCTTGGAAGTACAACATTAAACGAGCATGAGTTTAATCCCGATATAATAGAAGCCGCACTGGCACATGTAGATAAAAACTAGGTTCGTTCTGCTTATAATAGAGCTGAATATATAGAAAAACGTAGAGAGTTGATGAACTGGTGGAGTGAGCATATAGCAAAAGCATCTCAAGGTTCATTGTCGGTATCAGGACATAAGCACCTTTTAAAAGTTGGTTAGAAGATAAAATAAGGATATAAAATGGCTTTAACACAAATG
>NZ_JAWJYL010000303.1:0-276 GCF_046566945.1 Cobetia sp. SIMBA_158 | reverse complement strand
CCGACCGATCCGTTCTATCGCAGCCTCGTTGCCGCGTTCTGGCTCGAACTGATCGCGCCGTTCGTGTCGAAGGCCGATTTCGAACTGGCGATCTTCATCGGCACGATTGCGCAGCGCGAGCGCCTCGTCATCGGATTCAACGGCGCTTCCGCGAAGACCCTGCACAGCGTGGTCGATCCGCAAACCTACGCAGCCCACAACATCGACATCGACGATCCCGAGTGGATCGACGATCATGCACAAAGCGACCATGGCATCAGCAAACTCGTCAGCTAC
>NZ_JAWJYL010000302.1:0-276 GCF_046566945.1 Cobetia sp. SIMBA_158 | reverse complement strand
GATCCAAAATAACAAAAAGATCAACGGCACAATAGATTGCATCAAAGGTGAACGGAAATTAGTTAAGGAGCCATCGCTACTACGCATGGCTGAATCTACCGGCGCAGACACGTAAGCGAGTAAAGCAATGCCTGCAATCATTACGCTGCTTGCTATGAAGAATGCGCGCTTTTCATCGCTACGCGCATCTTCAAAAACAGGTAAGTCTTCACTGTTTCCATCAAGTGGCGTATTTTGTAAACGAGGTTCAATAATCTTATCGGTAATATACCAACC
>NZ_JAWJYL010000301.1:0-276 GCF_046566945.1 Cobetia sp. SIMBA_158 | reverse complement strand
AAGCTTATGAGATTCCTGTACGTATCTATGCGCCAGTAGGTGCACATAAAGACTTGCTACCGTACTTGGTACGCCGCTTGCTTGAGAACGGTGCCAACAGCTCGTTTGTTCATCAGTTGCTAGACAAGTCTTACCCAATCGAAAAGCTAACAGTGCATCCATATGACAAGCTGCTTGGTAATGCAACATTGCACAATCCAGACATCCCGTTACCGTTAGAGATTTATGGTGAACGTCGTGCAAGTTTTGGCCCTAATATCTTTGTAGAGTCACAAT
>NZ_JAWJYL010000300.1:0-276 GCF_046566945.1 Cobetia sp. SIMBA_158 | reverse complement strand
ACTCATTGAAACTTTGCTTTATTTCTTCTACTGCGATTCGCAGCTCACGTATGCCATCATCGGTTGGAATAATTTTACTCTTACCTATCGAGTTGCTCTCTTCGCCATCCGTTATGTCTGGCACAGTAGTAAAAGAAGTCGCCCCTCCAATTTTGAGTGAAATTGTTTTTTCAGTACTATAAATAGCGCAAATATAGCAGTGCATACCAGACCGATAGGGAAGACTAGGATATTGGTTTTGCTGGCGAGTAAGACACTTGCTACGCCAAAGACAAC
>NZ_JAWJYL010000299.1:0-276 GCF_046566945.1 Cobetia sp. SIMBA_158 | reverse complement strand
GCAGGAATATTGCCCTTGCGCTGCCATTGTTTTAAATCTTTGAATTGAGCCTGCATATCGTGCATAGCTAAAAATGCATTTTCCATTACCCCTGTACCTGCGTTTTCATCTACATAACACAAATGAGTTAAGCGATTTCTAAACACACCTGGTTGTGTCATATGCTCGCAAATACGTTGTGCAATTTCATCGCTTGGTTTTTCGTAATGATTACCAATTGGAAATACAATACGCTTAAGCACAAAATTAATAATCGGGTTTGAGAAATTTTTGAAA
>NZ_JAWJYL010000298.1:0-276 GCF_046566945.1 Cobetia sp. SIMBA_158 | reverse complement strand
AGATTGGGTTTGGCCTAAATTAAAGCAATTATCGCGCTCAAACTTATGTGCCGATGGCTGTGTATTAGTGACTCACTCTACTGGGGATTTAATTGCACGCCATATTATAGATAACCAAGCAAACTGGCTTGAAAACGCAGGGCTTTCTCCACTTAATATAGTTGCTACATTCGATTTAGCTGGTGCTGGTGGCGGTAGTGAACTTGCTGATGTTGCTGTAAGCGCACTTACAGGTGCCTCATGGAATTTTGCTATAGATGCTGCACTTAGATGGTG
>NZ_JAWJYL010000297.1:0-276 GCF_046566945.1 Cobetia sp. SIMBA_158 | reverse complement strand
GGTGTTACGTGGATAGCTGACGGCACTTTACCTGAAGCGCCGGAGAGTCGTCCATCGGTAACTAACGCAATTTTGAAACACCGGTCCAATAATACACCAAGTGGCGGCATGAGTTTATGTAATTCTGGCATTCCGTTCGCTTTTGGCCCCTGATGACGGACAACAACGACACAATCGCGGTCCAGCAAACCCGCTTCAAAGGCCGGCATAACGTCATGCTGGCTTTCAAAAACAACCGCTGGCGCTTCAATCACCTGGTTCTCAACCGGCACGGCA
>NZ_JAWJYL010000296.1:0-276 GCF_046566945.1 Cobetia sp. SIMBA_158 | reverse complement strand
ATCAAGACAAGAACAATCGAAAGATGAAGTAATACAATTAATGCAAAGTTGGAATCCAGTAGTAATTCCACGCAATCATCGAGTTGAAGAAGCGTTGGAAGCTGCTGTTAATGGAGATTATAGTGTGATGGAGAAGCTGCTAAAAGTACTTTCGAATCCATATGATTATACTTCTGAATTGGCAAAAGAATATTGCTCATTGCCAGCGCCATCGAATTTACCTTATCGAACATTTTGTGGCACATAAGAAATAGGTATGAATTTTTCATTTATTGG
>NZ_JAWJYL010000295.1:0-276 GCF_046566945.1 Cobetia sp. SIMBA_158 | reverse complement strand
CAGGTAATAAGCTGTCATGTTTACCACTACAACTCACACTCAGAGGTAAAAGCACGACGCAAAGCTATCGCACACCAATTTACTTCGTGGATTTGACACTGCGTGATGATGTGACGTTGAAGCAAGCGGTACAAGATGCTGGGGTCATTGATGCAGAGTTAAGTGAACACGGTTTTGACCAAGCAGCGCTAGAAGTAGCTGCTAAGCAAGGCTATGTTAATTCCTGTTTTGAGGTTGATAGCGACGGCCTACTTGATGTGGCTGAAGAGTTTTATC
>NZ_JAWJYL010000294.1:0-276 GCF_046566945.1 Cobetia sp. SIMBA_158 | reverse complement strand
AGCAGTGCTTAATGGCATCGTTCCTTCTATGGGCGGTGTTGCTGGTAGTCAATCTCTTACACTTGTTATTCGTGGTATAGCTGTTGGTCATATAAATCAAACCAACCAACGCTTTTTAATGATGAAAGAACTCGCTATTGGAGCACTCAATGGCATTTTGTGGTCATTGTTGATTGCGGGTGTCATTGCACTTTGGCAGTGGGACTTTATGCTCGGCGGCGTACTCGCTTTTGCCATGTTTATGAACTTAGTTGTGGCAGGTGTTGCTGGTGCAAG
>NZ_JAWJYL010000293.1:0-276 GCF_046566945.1 Cobetia sp. SIMBA_158 | reverse complement strand
GACGGCGTTGGCAGTAAGTCTACTCTACGGAGGGTATCTGCTGGTCATTTCTTTATCAGGCAGTACGTTGCACCAATCGAATGAGATGGCTATAGGGCTAAGAGTACTAGCGCTATTCCTATTTATAGGACTATTTATTTATTCGTTATATAGCGCCTATGCTCCTGTTATACGCAAGCTGTCTATTAAGATAGATAAGCCTTTAGCCAAGCCACTGCGTATTGCAGTCGCTAGTGACTTGCATATAGGGCGATTATTTGGTGTAAAAGCCATAGA
>NZ_JAWJYL010000292.1:0-276 GCF_046566945.1 Cobetia sp. SIMBA_158 | reverse complement strand
GCTCTAAATTTGACGAAATTAGCTGACCCGATAAATCTATAAGCAACATTAATTGCGCGTCTATCCGTTGGCTGTGATTATACAAAACACTGCTTATGGTACCCGCATCGCGCGTGGCAACCGCTTGTTTAAAACCAAAATCGGCAGTTAATACTTTAGCTGCTGTTAACAATAGGCTTTCTTTTGAGGTTAAATATTGCTTATAAACGTTTTGCGCAACACTTATGTCTTGGTCTACTTTTTGTTCTTGAAACTGACTTGTTGACCACCAAAAAC
>NZ_JAWJYL010000291.1:0-276 GCF_046566945.1 Cobetia sp. SIMBA_158 | reverse complement strand
ACTATTAATTTTTGTATTCGAATAATTATAAATAGCCCCAACAGAAGTTTTACTATTAATAGAATAATCAATGTTATAATTAATGTTATACCCTCTATTTTTATCTAATCTTCTTACATTATTTTCTACCTGTGAAGCATCAAAAATTGTAAGGTTTTCAGTCGCTATTTTTTCAGCATCAAATTGAGAAACCCTTAATGATGTATTAATTTTATTAGATTGATAATTAAGAGCCCCGTTATTAGAGAAGCCATCTTTAGATTTTCTCGTATAACT
>NZ_JAWJYL010000290.1:0-276 GCF_046566945.1 Cobetia sp. SIMBA_158 | reverse complement strand
CATACGGTTTTATTTGTCTACCAATTGCAGCTATAACCTATTTTGCAGGTTTACGTGCAAATAAAAATAAAGTTAATAACTAAAGATAAAGTTAACAATAATTTAAAGCGGGACTGTGCTGCTAGCAGTTTGCTCGGTTTCGCTTCGCTACACAATATAAGCAAACAATTATTAGCCCCTTAAATGGGCATTATATTTACAAGGAGGTTTAATGTTTTATTTTAATTTATATGATGAAAAAAGATAAAAAGGTCTCAAGCAAAGTGAAAAATGGAG
>NZ_JAWJYL010000289.1:0-276 GCF_046566945.1 Cobetia sp. SIMBA_158 | reverse complement strand
CGTAGCTTTCAACGCCAGCAAGCAGAGCTTGAAGAAAAAGCAAAGCTTATTCCAGTGTGTTTGTACAACCACCCTAATTGGTTTATTAAACAGGTAAAAGAAGCCTATCCAGAAAACTGGGAAGCCATACTTGAAGAAAACCAGCAACAAGCGCCAATGTGGTTACGTGTAAACCAATCACAATTTAGCACGCAAGAATATAGCGATATGCTAACGGCTAACGATATAGAACATACATTAAACCCAGACTTTATAGACGGGATTAAACTTGCCAAG
>NZ_JAWJYL010000288.1:0-276 GCF_046566945.1 Cobetia sp. SIMBA_158 | reverse complement strand
AAAAAAAGGGATTTCACTCACGCCTAGCGACACAGCCAAACAACATTCTTTGGGTTTGCGTGCTGACTTTACACCAAGTGACGAATGGTCTGCTTTAATCCAAGGAGATGTTACACACTCTAACTTAGGCCAAAACTACCGTGGAGTTATTGACGAGACCAATAGAAACGTTTCATTTTCTGGGGACTTATCACGTACTGATTCTCGTGTTATGGCGCGCCTAGAAAATAGAATATCTCCCGACGCAAACCAAATGTTGCAAGTGTCATGGCTAAA
>NZ_JAWJYL010000287.1:0-277 GCF_046566945.1 Cobetia sp. SIMBA_158 | reverse complement strand
GGCTCGGAAAGAATCGCTTCACATTGCAGATCGCCCACTGGGCCTGGATCGATGACGATGCCAAAATCGACATCTCCCTGGCGAATACTTTCCATTACCCACTGCTGCGGACGATCGTGCAGGACAAACTGAATATCTGGATAGCGGCGATGGCTTTCAGCAATGCATTGCGGAATAAGATGCGCGGAAATGGTCTGGCTGGCAGCGACCCGAACTTTTCCGCTCAGTTGTTGCCCCATACGCCCGGTATCGCGCAACGTGCTGTTCAGTTCATCCA
>NZ_JAWJYL010000286.1:0-277 GCF_046566945.1 Cobetia sp. SIMBA_158 | reverse complement strand
CCACTGACCGCGCGATCTTTGCCCGCGGTGCGCTGAAAGCGGCGCTCTGGGGGCAGGACAAGGCGCCTGGTGAGTATGACATGATCGACGTGCTCGGCCTCTGAGGTTTCTGGGCCGCCCTTGCGGGCGGCTGCCTCCGGCGGAGGTATTTGGCAAAAGATGAAATGTAGCGGCGCCCTGTTTCATCTTTTTGAAAATATCTCGGGGTGAGCGCCCGAACTGGGCGCGAGGGGCAGCGCCCCTCTGCGCGACGGCTCAGAAGTCGATGGCGATGCCC
>NZ_JAWJYL010000285.1:0-277 GCF_046566945.1 Cobetia sp. SIMBA_158 | reverse complement strand
CAATTAACAAACATTTTTAGAGTGATCTATATGCGTTTATTAATAACAATAATGGTGGTAATGCTGAGTTTTTCAAGTGTAGCAAAACCGCTTTCATACTATTTTGAAGACGATGTTGTATTCGACCCAGCCATTCCTACGCCAGAAGAAGTATTGGGTTATCAAGTAGGTGAGTGGCATGTAAGACACGACCAACTCGTGCGCTACATGGAAGTACTTGCTCAAAAGAGTGATAGAATAAACTTTGAGATAATTGGCCGCACACATGAGCAACGAC
>NZ_JAWJYL010000284.1:0-277 GCF_046566945.1 Cobetia sp. SIMBA_158 | reverse complement strand
ATGGTGAATACTCTGAAGGTGACGGCGAAACAGTTAACGTTGACTTCAACAAAGGGTTTGCACTGGGTGACAATGGTTACTTAAACACAACGATTAACTACCGTGACCGTGCGCCAACTAATCGTGCAGGTTTGCATGGTTCATGTCAGTTTTACGGCTGTGAAGAACTTAGCGATGGTACGTTGTTGGCCGGCGATCCGCGTGAATTAACAGCTGATCGTAACACATTTAGAATCGGTGACGCTGATTCACAACAGTTTGGCTTAACGGTAAATAC
>NZ_JAWJYL010000283.1:0-277 GCF_046566945.1 Cobetia sp. SIMBA_158 | reverse complement strand
ATGGCAATATCTAAGCTCATGGCATTTTCAAAAGCAGCTTTGGTAGCGATAGAGCGTGGTAGTACAGAGTCATCATCTTGCTCGTAGCGACGTTTAGCAAGCGACACAATGGTACGACCCGCTTCTAAGAATAGCTCGCGGCGCAATGAATGGGTAGCTAGCAGTGAGCCGTTGCCTGGTAAGGCTAGGCCTAAAGCTTCGGTCAAGCAGTTCATCGAGTTGGCGGTAAACATACCAGAGCACGAACCACAAGTAGGGCAGGCTGAAGCTTCAATAG
>NZ_JAWJYL010000282.1:0-277 GCF_046566945.1 Cobetia sp. SIMBA_158 | reverse complement strand
GGTCTTTTAACCAGAAATAAGTATTCATATTTACTACATAAATCAAGCACTTTTTATATTGAAAGGAGAAATTACATATGACTATTAGAATTCCGTTTGAACAGGATGCATTAAAACAAGCGTACCTATCTCAAGTTGGCGGTAGAATTTCTTTTCAAAAGGGCAAAACTCCAGTATTTTCGTTTAATAGTGAAGAAGATTATAAGAGATATAGACAACTCATTCTTGGAGGAGGTGATGAATCATAACAGTAGGATCATTAACAATTGATGTAGGA
>NZ_JAWJYL010000281.1:0-277 GCF_046566945.1 Cobetia sp. SIMBA_158 | reverse complement strand
CTTTTAACTCATGACTCATCATCAGCTCCTTAATTATCTTGAACTTTCTCATTACTATTTTTTTAGAAAGTTAATTTACCAGTACTCAATTTATAAGTTTGGTATGAGCTATAAACAATGTCTTATCAGGTAAATACAATTCCTATAAAAGACCATTTATTACTTTCATAACTATTGATTATCGTGGTTAATATATTGTAAAACGATAGCATTAGAACTGTAACATATAACTATAATATTCATGATGGAAGGCGATAATATTCAGACAGGCGGTATA
>NZ_JAWJYL010000280.1:0-277 GCF_046566945.1 Cobetia sp. SIMBA_158 | reverse complement strand
AGCAAGAGCAGCTATTCAAATTACTGAACGTATTACAGCCATTATTATTAATTTACCAAGTGGCAAAAAAGTAGATGTTCTTGTGCTCGCTATTTTGTTTTGTATCCATGAAAAAGACCACCCACTTTATGAGGAGATAATAAATGGTAGGTTCAAAAGAACAGAACGAGGTGATGAAAATAAGATCATAGATATTAGCCTAGCTGACTTCTTACAAAAGGATATATCAAAAGAGTATTTATCAGCCGAGATAATTTATTTTATTGAGCCACAGAGA
>NZ_JAWJYL010000279.1:0-277 GCF_046566945.1 Cobetia sp. SIMBA_158 | reverse complement strand
CAGAAGCAGGATGAAGAAGAGCTTTTCGAAATCAATCTTCAAGAGCTTCCAAAATGACAATATGAAGTAAACGTTTCATTAAGGACTTTTTTATAATAGGAATATAAAATTAGGAATAATAAAGTACCTCTTGTCTAGTTCCTCTTCTCACTAACTTATCGATAAAATACACTTTGAAAAACGGATTGGGCCAACAATCCTTTATGAATATGATATAGTATAGATGAAATGATATAGGGAAGGATCGTTAACGATGATAGTTAAGACAAGTGAAGAA
>NZ_JAWJYL010000278.1:0-277 GCF_046566945.1 Cobetia sp. SIMBA_158 | reverse complement strand
CTATTGCCTGCCCCTGATACTCCAACCGACGAGCGTGATCCAAAAGCAGAACTTATCGAACGCCTCGAAGAGTACGCGCAAATCAAAGTGGTCAGTCAGCGCCTAGACAATCTAGTACGTCTAGAGCGCGATGTGTTTTTGGCCATGGTTAGTATGCCTGGTCAAGACGTTATGAATGCGGAACTGCCAAGCTACTCACCTAACTTGCTGATTGATAGCTTATTTAAAATGCAGTTACAGCCTGACTATCAAATGCATACGATCAAAGTTGATGCAG
>NZ_JAWJYL010000277.1:0-277 GCF_046566945.1 Cobetia sp. SIMBA_158 | reverse complement strand
GGATTTGTAGTGACCAACAAAGCTCGTGAAGAGATTTTACGTTGGTTTAAAGATTTATCTGTCGCTGACAAACAACACCATGGCAGGCAAGCATTAGATCGTGCGCTCAGAACGCATCAGAAAAGTTTTGATGACTTGACAGATGCTGACTGGAAAGACCTGACTGAATGACGCGGCCTAACAGAAAAAGATGAGTTATTTGAACAAATAAGATCAGGTACGCTACTTCCTCAATTAGTTGTGACACGATTGTTTAGCGCTGAGCTGAGCGATCTAC
>NZ_JAWJYL010000276.1:0-277 GCF_046566945.1 Cobetia sp. SIMBA_158 | reverse complement strand
CGGTCCCCACGAGCGTATATACGCCGGGCTCGCATGCCGGAATGAAGTCGAGCGCGATCGACTGATGACGATGCGGCTTTTGCACGCTGTGCGGCGCGATCATGCCGAACATCGCCCACAGCGAATGCGTGACGGTGCGCGTCTGCGGAAAATGGCGATTGCCGAGCAGCACGCTCACGCGATTGCGCTGCGCGGCGCCCGGCGCGCTGGCCACTTTCGCGAGCTCGGCCTGAGCCCGCGCAGCCGGATACAGCGTCGGCGTAAAACGCGCCACGTC
>NZ_JAWJYL010000275.1:0-277 GCF_046566945.1 Cobetia sp. SIMBA_158 | reverse complement strand
CGTCGCCGACGTCGCTCGCGACGGGCGGTGGCGCGGTCGGCGTGTCGGTGCTGCGCCCGGACGCGCCGTTCTCCGGCACGAACGCGGTTGTGAACGCGCTGAACCAGTACGGCCGGACGGTGCAGGACAACACGATGACCAAGATGACCCTCAACGGGTTGCCGGTCTCGATCGCGTCGTTCAAGAGCGATGACTACCTGCGATCGACGACACCGTCGTCGGGCTCGCTGACGGCCACGTCCGGCGGTGTGCCGGGGCTGACGCCGGGCACCATCAC
>NZ_JAWJYL010000274.1:0-277 GCF_046566945.1 Cobetia sp. SIMBA_158 | reverse complement strand
CCCTGAACCATACCTGCGCGACCACTGGCGTTTTTTTGATTACGCAGTTTATCGGCCAGTTGATACGCCAGTTTGTGCGCCTGTTCAGCAACTGGCTGCGGCAGGCGGGCTTGTTCCAGCAGCATAGAAACCGCTTCGGTTTCCGGGCGGCGATAGGCCGCTGTGATCGCGGCGCGGGAAACCGACTGGGGCAAAATTTGCTCGGCAAAGTCGAGGAATGGTTGGTGTGGTTCCTCTGCCGGAGTCGGTGCTTCATCGCTCTCATTGGCAGCGCCAG
>NZ_JAWJYL010000273.1:0-277 GCF_046566945.1 Cobetia sp. SIMBA_158 | reverse complement strand
ACTCAAAACTTAGAACTAGTTCGCGTTGACGCTGAGCGTAACTTGCTTTTAGTGAAAGGTGCAGTACCTGGATCTATCGGCGGTGACGTTATCGTTAAACCAGCTGTTAAAGCATAAGTCCTGGAGATTTAGTGATGGAATTAGCAATCAAAGACGCTTCTGGCGCTCTTGAAGTTTCTGAAGCTACTTTTGGACGTGAGTTTAACGAAGCATTAGTACACCAAGTAGTTGTTGCTTACGCAGCAGGTGCTCGTCAAGGTACTCGTGCTCAGAAGAC
>NZ_JAWJYL010000272.1:0-277 GCF_046566945.1 Cobetia sp. SIMBA_158 | reverse complement strand
GTCGATGCAGCGACCATTGTCGGACAGCTCGTCGGTTTCCAGGCGTGACTGGGTCAGCAGGTCCTCGACCAGGTGCTGCATGCGGTCGGTCTGTCTCTGCATCTGGCCCAGTCCACGCTGCCAGCGCGGTGGCAGGTCATCGGCGTAATCGGAGTAGGTCTCGAGATCGCCGGCCAGTACCGTCAGCGGCGTGCGCAGCTCATGGGAGCCATTGGCCACGAAGTCGCGGCGCATCTCTTCCAGACGATAGAGGCGGGTGACGTCACGAAGCATGACC
>NZ_JAWJYL010000271.1:0-277 GCF_046566945.1 Cobetia sp. SIMBA_158 | reverse complement strand
CTGGAAGAGGTCCGCTTCGACCACGCCTCCCAGGCGCTCTACGAGTTCATCTGGAACGAGTACTGCGACTGGTCTCTGGAGCTGTCCAAGCCGGTTCTGTGGGACGACAATGCCAGCATCGAAGCCAAGCGCGGCACGCGTCGCACCCTGGTGCGCGCCCTCGAGACCATCCTGCGCCTGAGCCACCCGATGATGCCGTTCATCTCCGAGGAGATCTGGCAGCGTAGCGCACCGCACGCCGGCAAGACGGTGGAGGGCGAGAGCATCATGAGCCAGG
>NZ_JAWJYL010000270.1:0-277 GCF_046566945.1 Cobetia sp. SIMBA_158 | reverse complement strand
CAATTTATGCAGCTCGCTCGACATCTGGTTAAAGGTTTTTGCAAGCAGACCAAGCTCATTCGGCAGGTTGGTATCCAGCGGCGGCGAGTCGAACTGCCCGTGTTCAATACGCTGACTGGCGGTAACCAGCTGATTCAGCGGGGCAACCACATGATGGCGTATGCGGCGCAAAGTAAAAAAGACCAGCGTGAAAATACCGATGCCGCCAGCCAGGGAAATCGCCACCACCAGCAGCATTTTGCGTTCAGCGTAGTGCTGTAAAGCCAGTACGAACAGG
>NZ_JAWJYL010000269.1:0-278 GCF_046566945.1 Cobetia sp. SIMBA_158 | reverse complement strand
CGTGCGCCTAGTTGTTGTAAGTTCCATAATTGCACTGATGTACGGCCATGTTCGCGGCTGTTTTGCTCAGTAATATTTATACCTTCAACAAAAAACGAAAGCTGTTCGCTGTAGTTGTACGCAACGTTAAAGTCGATTTGATAATACTCTTCAGTAAAACCAGGTTCGTTAACGTAACGCGCTGCACTATTTAAAAACTTATCCCGCCAGTTATAGGCAACACGGGCTTGAAAGTCATCGTTTTCGTACATGGCAATAAAGTTGGCTGTATCGCTTAG
>NZ_JAWJYL010000268.1:0-278 GCF_046566945.1 Cobetia sp. SIMBA_158 | reverse complement strand
CTGGTAAATACCGTGGCCGCCCTACCAATAAGACTAACCACCAGCAAATCAGGCTAGTACGCTCTCAGGGTATATCTTTGCGTAAAATAGCTAAAGAGGTTGGTGCTTCCCTTTCCACAGTACAAAGAGCTCTAGAAGCGATAGAGAAGCCTCAATGAACCAATACATGTCTGATAGTAGTTTTATAGACATTAACCCAAGAGAAGTGATTTTAGACCCTGCTATGCAAGGGCGAGACACTAATTTAATTAGAGATAAGAATACAAGACGCGCTCAAG
>NZ_JAWJYL010000267.1:0-278 GCF_046566945.1 Cobetia sp. SIMBA_158 | reverse complement strand
CCCCAAAAAGAAAATGGAACAACAAATGAAGCGCATCGTGGTCATCGACGATCATCCAATCGTCCTCAAGATGCTCGCCAACGTGCTGAACACCGAATACGCGCTCGTGGGCGAATGCGGTGACGGCGAAGAGGGCCTCCATCTCGTCCAGACGCTGCAACCCGACCTGGTGATCCTCGACCTCGAATTGCCGAAGCTCGACGGGCTGTCGGTCATTCGCGGCATCCGCGCGAAGCAGGCCGCCACGCGCATCATCGTGCTGTCGGCCAAGCCGGAGC
>NZ_JAWJYL010000266.1:0-278 GCF_046566945.1 Cobetia sp. SIMBA_158 | reverse complement strand
ATCGGTATTCCGGGAATGCCGGAAACAGAAGATGGTACGCTGTATGCCGCCAATGTCCCCGCTGCCAGCGGTAAACCGCTGCGTGCCGACCTGAGCGCACGTCTTGATCGCGATGTACGCCTTGATAACGATGCCAACTGTTTTGCCCTTTCAGAAGCCTGGGATGATGAATTTACTCAATATCCACTGGTGATGGGGTTGATTCTCGGCACCGGCGTTGGCGGCGGGCTGATTTTCAACGGCAGGTGATGCTGCCAACTTACTGATTTAGTGTATGA
>NZ_JAWJYL010000265.1:0-278 GCF_046566945.1 Cobetia sp. SIMBA_158 | reverse complement strand
CGAAGTTCGGCTGCTGAAGCTGTTGATCGAGCGGCAGATAGAAGCGCGGCGCACCGGTGCCGACGAAGTCGACGACATGATCGATTTCGGGGCGGCCGGCGAGCGTCTTCTCGAGCCGCGTGGCCTCGCGCAGCGTCGCGTCGAACGACGCGCCTTCCGGCAAGCGCAAGTCGACCAGCAGTTCGGGGCGCTCCGAGTTCGGGAAGAACTGCTGCGGCACGCGCGTGAAGGCGGCCATCGCGATCGCGAACAGCACCGCGGTCACGCCGAGCACGACC
>NZ_JAWJYL010000264.1:0-278 GCF_046566945.1 Cobetia sp. SIMBA_158 | reverse complement strand
AACACCGGCATCTTCATCAGGCTCATGCCCGGCGCGCGCATCTTGATGATCGTGACGAAGAAGTTGATCGCCGGGATCAGCGTGCCGACGCCCGAGAGCTGCAACGCCCAGATGTAATAGTCGACCCCGACGCCTGGACTGTATTGCAACTCAGACAGCGGCGGATACGCGAGCCAGCCCACCTGCGCGAACTCGCCGATCACGAGCGACAGGTTCATGAGTATCGCGGCGATCGCCGTCATCCAGAACGACAGCGAGTTCAGGAACGGGAACGCCAC
>NZ_JAWJYL010000263.1:0-278 GCF_046566945.1 Cobetia sp. SIMBA_158 | reverse complement strand
CTCGCACTTCACGGTGCTTTCCATTTTCATACGCGGCTCACACTGTGGGACGACGCACGCGCAGCGGTGTTTGCGCGCGTGCCGATGTTCGCGTACGTCGCGCTTTGCGCATCACAAAGCGCGATGCCGGATAACCCGAGGTATGCACCGCAGTTTCCTTTCGTATAGGGGATGAACACCGAAGGTCTGATGGCTGCGCGTCAGGCCGCGGGCTATGCTTTTTTGCAACCCGGGCAACGCTGCACGCACTGCCCTGGCACCAAGTTCTTCCTTCAAAC
>NZ_JAWJYL010000262.1:0-278 GCF_046566945.1 Cobetia sp. SIMBA_158 | reverse complement strand
AAGACAAAATGTAAACATCACCGCCCTTAATTTTTCACAGCACCAAACACAAGACTTATACTGCGCAACAGCGTTCGCAAAAAGCCAGAAAATTGAGCTTGATGTTATTCGTGTTAACGGTACGCAGGCAAAAACAATTGAAGACAGACTAGGCGAGCATTGGTTAAACGGCAAACATCCAGACCACCCTAAAGTAACACGTCCTCGTTTAGCATGGTCTGGCAATGGTGGAAGTGTTGGGCTGGGTGTTATTTACTACTCAGATGAAGTTTACGAAG
>NZ_JAWJYL010000261.1:0-278 GCF_046566945.1 Cobetia sp. SIMBA_158 | reverse complement strand
GGGATGACGATAACTAATCAGTTATTGTTATTAAAAAAGCGCGACTTTCCAGCCGCGCTTTTTTAATATTTGACACACCTAATTACAGCGTTACTCACCGTAAAATGATTCAAAAAAACTTTCTAAAATAATTACCGCAGACATATTATCTACATTTCCTTTACCTAAATTTTTATAACCGCCTTGCTCAAATAAACGGGCTTTTGCGTCAGCAGTTGTTAGGCGCTCATCTTGTGTTTGCACAGGAATTCCATAGTGATTATGTAACCTGTTAGCAA
>NZ_JAWJYL010000260.1:0-278 GCF_046566945.1 Cobetia sp. SIMBA_158 | reverse complement strand
GAGTCAGGATCTTCTAATCTTGGATTCGATTTGATCCATGTCTCAGGCATATCAACTTCTTTTTCAACATCATCTTGCTCGTAGATAGCAATGAAATATTCATCCATTTGTTCTTCGCCTTTTAAGACACTTTCCAGCATTTGTATTTCTTTGTACATCGGTACATTAGGATTCAATCCAGCCGTACTTATAATCGCTAGTAAGGAACTTTTCAAACCTATTTGTCCAGACTTCAATACATTTAACATTTGCAAATCTTTGCTCTCGTGAAATTCATC
>NZ_JAWJYL010000259.1:0-278 GCF_046566945.1 Cobetia sp. SIMBA_158 | reverse complement strand
ATGTAACTATTATTTGTCATCTAATAGAATAGAAGTAATTTAAGGTTATTTGTAGAGTTGTATTTTATGCTGTAAAAATATGAAAGCTGTCAAGCTAAAAAATTCATATCCATGCGATGCTAATCTTTACTCATAATATCTAACTATCATGCCTTAAAAAAGAAATTTTGAAATAGTGGTGTTCAAAATACTTTTTAAGCAGATCATTTTAGTGCTAATAATTATTACCTTTGGTTTAGTAGTGAATGGTCACTCCTATATTTTCTAAGAGTTACAAC
>NZ_JAWJYL010000258.1:0-278 GCF_046566945.1 Cobetia sp. SIMBA_158 | reverse complement strand
CAATTAAATTTAATAGATGTTCAACTACATCTGGACTAACTGGCTTAACCCCATCTAATGTGAATTCACCAGAGAACAATAATTGTTCAAGCGGAATTACACTTCCATTTGTCTTAGTCGAACTCACTTCTAAAAGATCAGCAGGATCTACTCCCAGTGCAAAAGCTAATTTTTCAATGACAGGATAGCTTGGACAAAGTCTCCCACGGTTCTCCAAACGATTTACGTAGCTCTCAGAAATACCCGTCATTTCGTTGATTTGTTTAAGGGATAATCCC
>NZ_JAWJYL010000257.1:0-278 GCF_046566945.1 Cobetia sp. SIMBA_158 | reverse complement strand
GTAATGAATTTGTCCCAATCTATTATTATCCTGAAATCGATTTAGGAGAAATTTTAGCGAGAAGGGAATGTGAGTTCTTTGTCATAAATGGCACTACCTATAAACAACTTTCATCGAGTATAGAGGATCAGCTTTTTGTGATTTATGTAGAAATAATTGAAGAAGAGCCGCCACTTAAAAAAATAGAATCGACGGAAAGTACTGTTTCATTAGAAATACGAGAATTAAATGCTCGAAATAATCATCCACTCATTACAACTGAAATCTTTCATAATCAC
>NZ_JAWJYL010000256.1:0-278 GCF_046566945.1 Cobetia sp. SIMBA_158 | reverse complement strand
CTGCCATTAACATGGTAGCTATTTGGCGTGTAACTAAAGCTATATCCTTCGGGATGATTTTTTGAACGCTCTGAATACCAAATAGAGGTTTTGGTTTTCGTTTTACTTTTGAAGGAGTAATACCTTGCTTGCGCAATTGTGCTTTTACCAATGCAATACTGCTGCTTGTAAGCTCACCTTCGAGTTTTTTTCCTCGAGCGCTTACTCCTATCCATTGGAATGTATCTAGATTATTTGTTTTTTTCATGAATTATCAAATAAAAAAGGGCTAATCAGCC
>NZ_JAWJYL010000255.1:0-278 GCF_046566945.1 Cobetia sp. SIMBA_158 | reverse complement strand
CTCCGGGTGCGGGGCGATCTTTGCATAGAACCAAAGCATCTGTCACCCAGCAGTTACATCTGCGCATGTTCCGCCCCGTCCGCATCCCGCAGGATCGACGGTTCACGACGCGCGGCGCACCCACGACGCACACAGATGCGACAGCTGGCCCCCACGGGACGCGAGTCTTCCGGCACAGGCTCATCGGGGAGCTGCGACGGCAGTATCAGCATTGCCGCCCGCAAGACTGGGTCATGGTCAAAGATCGGGGGCTCTGCCGTCCAGGAGATCGCAAAGCA
>NZ_JAWJYL010000254.1:0-278 GCF_046566945.1 Cobetia sp. SIMBA_158 | reverse complement strand
CGCTTGACCATATAACCCCAAGGGGTCTGTCAAGGATTACGAATCTGTCGGACCTCTCCGACATATCGTTTGATAGACATGCGCTTGGCGCACACATCTATCGTCAGCATGATTCACATTGTTAAAGAGCGGCTGTTCAGAGAACAGTGAGAAGCGCGCTCTGATGAGCACGCTTGCCACTGCCGGCTAAGCCAGCAATAAGATCAGGTAATTCGTTGTGAGCACTTGCCGCGAGCGATAGACAGTGTCGATAAGGAGGTGATCCAGCCCCAGGTTCC
>NZ_JAWJYL010000253.1:0-279 GCF_046566945.1 Cobetia sp. SIMBA_158 | reverse complement strand
ACCCGTTTTGTTGCAACTTCGCCACTGCTATTCGATGATATTAACGCATCCGCCGGTCTTACATTTGTCGCAATTGCTGTTGCTACAGCAACGGTTGCTATTACAAGCGTCGTGGCGGTTATTAACGGAATGGTTCGTTATAAAATGTTGCTAGAAGAAAAGTCTGCCGATGAGTCTCGCCTGAATGCCATACTCGAAACAGCCATCGATGCCATAGTAACGATTGATCACAGAGGGCATATTTTAAGTTTTAATGCCTCAGCCACACATATTTTTGGC
>NZ_JAWJYL010000252.1:0-279 GCF_046566945.1 Cobetia sp. SIMBA_158 | reverse complement strand
CGTTTGGTTTAGAAGCCGCAGAAAAACTTGGCGTAGCGGTGACACAAGTGTTCAAAACTTTAGTAGTGACCACCGATACGGGCGTACTTGCTGTGGCGATATTACCAGTCGACAAGACACTTAATTTAAAAAAAATGGCTAAGGCACTATCTTCTAACAAATTGCTATCCTGCAAAAAAGTACAGATGGCCGACCCAAAACAAGTAGAACGAAGTACAGGCTATGTGTTGGGTGGCGTCAGTCCACTGGGTCAAAAAAAACGACTAAAAACCGTGATAG
>NZ_JAWJYL010000251.1:0-279 GCF_046566945.1 Cobetia sp. SIMBA_158 | reverse complement strand
ACCGCGTAGCGCAGCGTTTCGAATTACGGCAATTGCGGTGCGTTCATGACGGTTCTTCCACGCGATGCGGCGTGGCCGCGACGAAGCGCGGCGCGCGTTGCTCGACGTTCGCGAGCACGGCTTCACGCTGATTCGCGCCGCCGATCAGCGCATCCTGCTCGACCGATTCGGCGATCAGCGTGGCTGCCGCGTCGCCGCGCGAGGCCACGTGCAACAGACGCTTCGCGGCGCGAATCGCGTCGGGGCTTTTCTGCGCGATCTCGCGCGCCGTTTGCAAAG
>NZ_JAWJYL010000250.1:0-279 GCF_046566945.1 Cobetia sp. SIMBA_158 | reverse complement strand
CGGCGCTGTGTGAGCGTACAAACAGCACCGTGCTGCCGCCAATCACCATGGTCCACACCAGCACAGCGGTGACAAACGGGAGAACCGAGTGCGTCTGCGCCGGGGGCTCCGGCATGGCGCGCTCACCGGGCAGCATCCGCAGAAGGGTGCTGTCCTTGTCGATCACATGGTGTTTCAGCGCGCCGGCCACATGGGCGAGGATCGACGCCCCCAGCAGCAGCATGGCATAATAATGTATGCTGGCGAACATCTCCGACAGCAGCTCGGATTTCGGCACCA
>NZ_JAWJYL010000249.1:0-279 GCF_046566945.1 Cobetia sp. SIMBA_158 | reverse complement strand
CCTGCACAACCCTTCGAAGGTTTAGGCTCCGGTGTCATCATCAACGCCAGTAAAGGCTATGTGCTGACCAACAACCATGTGATTAATCAGGCACAGAAAATCAGTATTCAGCTCAATGATGGGCGCGAGTTTGATGCAAAACTGATTGGTAGCGATGACCAGAGCGATATCGCCCTGTTACAAATTCAAAACCCGAGCAAATTAACGCAAATCGCTATTGCCGACTCCGATAAATTGCGCGTCGGTGATTTTGCCGTAGCGGTCGGTAACCCATTTGGC
>NZ_JAWJYL010000248.1:0-279 GCF_046566945.1 Cobetia sp. SIMBA_158 | reverse complement strand
AGAGTAAATATTAACAACATCATTTGCAAAGGCTGGCGCCGATACGATAAATCATAAAGCGATAGCGAGTGTTTTCTTCATTATTCCACCTAAATAGTAATTATTATCAATAATTCTCCCGTGAACAGTTAAAAAGTGCACACCCTAAATACCCATAAATACTAAAAAAGCGTCCAAAACAGAAATACCCTGTAAGAGATATCTCACGGAAGTGGCAGCTTATAAGTAAAACACCGATTAAAAACCTACCAAAAAAAACATAAACCATTGATATTAAAT
>NZ_JAWJYL010000247.1:0-279 GCF_046566945.1 Cobetia sp. SIMBA_158 | reverse complement strand
GACTGATTTTTAATTACATGTATGTACAGCAGGACTGAGTAGTAGTTCAAAATATAAAATATCAAAAAAAGCTAATTTAAATATAAGAAAGGAACTTCCAATGGATAGTTTTATACGTTCTATTTTAAATGCGTCACGCGCTAAAAAGCGCATAATAACACTGTGCATTGACTCGCTATTTATAGTTTTAGCCTTTTGGCTTGCACTGGTTGTTAGGCTCGATAGCTTAGAACCACTAAAACAAGCTCAAAATTGGGTGTTACTTGCATTACTTACACC
>NZ_JAWJYL010000246.1:0-279 GCF_046566945.1 Cobetia sp. SIMBA_158 | reverse complement strand
CAAGCCGTTCGCGTGGTTCGGCGAGCGCACCGCGTTCGAGGGCTTCTCCGGCCTCAAGCACATGGGCGGCTTCAACCTCGCGTTCTTCCCGAGCCACCGGCAGCTCGAGACCGACATGCCCGTGATCCTCGACGTCGCGCCGGTGCTCGACGGGGTCGTCGCGGACGTCGGCTACGCGCACTGCCTCGGCCGCAACCCGATCCTGGAACAACTGCAGGACGACCTGATGGACCATCGCGACATGATCGTGCGGCTCGTGAAGGCGCGCCGCCCGATGGC
>NZ_JAWJYL010000245.1:0-279 GCF_046566945.1 Cobetia sp. SIMBA_158 | reverse complement strand
CACGCCATAGCAACTGCGGGTAAAAATAGCCAAATTAAAAAACCCATTGCCGAACTAAACAAACCGTTACTGGCAAGTAAGCGGTTGGAGCGTTTTAAATAGCCATTAGCGTAATAGCTTATTTGCCAATAGTTAGCTCGCGCCCCTAAACGCTCTAAAATTAACGCTAAAATAATAGAAACTAAAATCATGATAGTGACTCTCTCAACTTGGTTGCTCAAGCATGTTTAAAAATAATGGCCAGTTAAAACTACTGCCGGGGTCTGTTTTGCGACCGGG
>NZ_JAWJYL010000244.1:0-279 GCF_046566945.1 Cobetia sp. SIMBA_158 | reverse complement strand
AATTTAATTAGTAATCAGTAAATAAGCTGACCGGCCATGGATGGCTATTTTAAGGATACAAATATGAAATCACCTCTAGTAAACCTGATGATTACATTAAGCTTAGTGTGCTCATTTGAGCTTTTTGCAGCAGCTTATACACCTAATGACAACGACGTAATAGCAGTCACTAAATCGGATTTAACTGCCTCACTATCGATAAATGAAATAGAAAATCTTGTCAATAAAAGTCAATTCGTTGGACAAACGGAGCATATGCAAGGGATACTCAAAAACAGG
>NZ_JAWJYL010000243.1:0-279 GCF_046566945.1 Cobetia sp. SIMBA_158 | reverse complement strand
CTTATAACCTCAAGCGCTCAGGCTCTACGTCGGGTGCAGGTCTTGGTGTCGTTTGGCCTATTTATACTGCTGGGCGCACAGACGCACTGACTGGCGCCTCGGATGCACGTACGCAAGAAGCGATGGCTGATAGCGTACTGGATAAAAATGAGCTTTATAATACGTTAATTGAGCGTTATTTTAAGGCACAGCTAGCGATTATCGCTGCTTACTTACGTGAAGACGCTTACGATACATTGCAACAGGCCGACCATATGGCCGAACGTCTGTTTGAAGAAG
>NZ_JAWJYL010000242.1:0-279 GCF_046566945.1 Cobetia sp. SIMBA_158 | reverse complement strand
GTCATCGCCCATGATCCGTTACTGACAAGCGAGCAGATCGATCAGCGAGGCGCAACAGGCTGCGAACTGGGGACGCTTTTGCAGCAGAGTGATGTCGTGTCGTTACGTTGCCCCCGCCTTGCTTCGACGCTGAACATGATGAACGCAACAACGTTTGCGTCCATGCGCAAGGGCGCCATTTTTATCAATACGGCGCGTGGCGGCCTGCATGACGAGGCCGCACTTCATGCGGCGCTGGCCTGTGACCACCTTGGGGGCGCGGGTATCGACGTCTGGGAC
>NZ_JAWJYL010000241.1:0-279 GCF_046566945.1 Cobetia sp. SIMBA_158 | reverse complement strand
CAGGTTGAAGAGGCTGTAATTGAATATTCGAGTTCACGAACTCTGCTAACGGGCCCGCCTGGCACAGGTAAAACAGCTTTTGTAAATTATTTATGCGAAAAAGCTGATTTTAAACTTATATCTGTTAAAGCATCTGACTTATTGAGCAAGTGGGTTGGTGAAAGTGAGCAAAATATTGCTCAACTATTTAAACAAGCTACACAAGAAGGAAGTGCAATATTTATTGATGAAGCAGATAGTTTGCTATGTAGCCGCGAACAAGCTGATGCGAATTGGGAG
>NZ_JAWJYL010000240.1:0-279 GCF_046566945.1 Cobetia sp. SIMBA_158 | reverse complement strand
ATATCGTTTTTAAAAGTAAATGGAAAGGTAACCCAATTGGAGTTTCCATTAACGAACTGTGCTTGTAATACAAGACTATAAGTTTTTTCTGTAAAATAAAGATCTGAAACATCTACATAAGTGGAAAAAGTATTTGTACCATCAGTATTGCTCGACCCCGATGCAGCGTGGTAATATGAATCTTTGGGAATGAAATAAGAATTTATTGCATTGATGGGTGCGTCTACACTGTAAGTACCCCAAATATTGATACGCCCGTTTATGTAGCTATGATTGATG
>NZ_JAWJYL010000239.1:0-279 GCF_046566945.1 Cobetia sp. SIMBA_158 | reverse complement strand
ATCGCGCGTGGCGAGGCGGCTGCGCACGCTCTGATAAAGACCGACGAGACCGCGCGGCAGGAAGATCAGCAGCACGATCAGCAAGGGGCCGAAGACGAGAAAGCGATAGTCCTGCATGAACTGCAGCGACTGCGTGAGCCACGGCAGCGCCATCGCGCCGAGCAGCGGACCGGCCAGCGTGCCGATGCCGCCGACCACCACGTACATCGTCATGTCGAAGGTATGGCCGATGTTGGCGAGATCGGGGCCGAGAAAACGCACGAAGCCCGCATAGAGGCC
>NZ_JAWJYL010000238.1:0-279 GCF_046566945.1 Cobetia sp. SIMBA_158 | reverse complement strand
CTGTGGTTTCTCTGTTTTAAATACATCTGCATAAAATTCTACTGCTTCACGACAATTCCCATTAAAAATTAAGTACACTTCAAGTGCCATACTCCAACTCTCCTTAAATAAATGTAATTTTTCGCTACTTATTGTACTATATTTTCTCGAATAGATACAGTTGTGTCAGTTGTGTACCCGGTACGCAAACAATTCTGAAAACTCTATACAATTTTGTTTTTAATGAGAAGGTAATTTGCACCTATATATAGGTAATGATAAAATGAAGAGTGATACTAA
>NZ_JAWJYL010000237.1:0-279 GCF_046566945.1 Cobetia sp. SIMBA_158 | reverse complement strand
CAGATGGTAAATCTATTCATGAAGAAGATGAAGAAATGGTAGCATTTATTTTAGGATTATTAGCTACATCATAAAGGGGGTTATTATATGGCTTATAAATTCACAATGCAAGGGATTTTAAAGGAATTAGAAGATACTAAGGTACGTGAAGTTACATTCGATAATGGTAAATTATCCGGTGATTTGGTTCTCATAGAGGAACTGAATCACTATGCTAGTTTATATGAAATAGATGGAGACTTTAAAATTGGGTACGTACCACAGACAGGCAACTTCATA
>NZ_JAWJYL010000236.1:0-279 GCF_046566945.1 Cobetia sp. SIMBA_158 | reverse complement strand
AAACTCAAGTCACTGTTTACGCATAACCCTGAATTAGCAGAAACCACCTTATATGTACCAAGTTTTGATTTTAAAAGGGGTATAAAGCGTGCCTTATTGCTTGGCTCAGCGGCTACGTGGACGCTGACCAAAACAAACATGAATAAAGTCAATTTGATGTGTTTCATTAAGTAAACGTATCCTTATGCGTTAATTATTTTTTTAGTTCGTATACTAAATGGCTTAACTTTATTACATAGCTAAATATAACAGAGATTTACTACTAGAAGACAAGGCTAT
>NZ_JAWJYL010000235.1:0-279 GCF_046566945.1 Cobetia sp. SIMBA_158 | reverse complement strand
AAAAATTATATATTACAAATTGTTACGCTGAAAAAGCACGAACCTGCTCAACATATTGCCTTACACGCTCAACACTCATTACTTCGCGTTCTGCGTCTAATATGTGCGCGCCGAATTCGTCGACTATTTTTTTAGCCGCACTGTGCAACATATTAAAGGCTGCTAGTCCGTCACCGTCACACGGCAAGGTCATAAATAAGCTAACACCTGCGGTGCTAAACTGTTCCATATTGTCTATATCGAACGTTCCTGGGTTGTACATATTAACTAATCTAAACA
>NZ_JAWJYL010000234.1:0-279 GCF_046566945.1 Cobetia sp. SIMBA_158 | reverse complement strand
CAAAGCACCTGTACCCGTATAGGAGGGCTTACTGGTGAGTTATGTATTTGAAGAGTTCCCACATGAAATCACGTTTCAAAAGCTTGAAAAAGTGCCGGACGGTGGTGGAGGTTTCACAGAGAAGCATGTGGACCAACTTACAATACCCGCACGAGTGACGAGTGTTAAATCGGGAGAATTTTATCAAGCACAACAGCTTCAAAACCCAGTTGATCACAATGTTTATTTCGAGTATAGAGAAGACATTGACAACACCATGCGAATTAAATACGAAAATAA
>NZ_JAWJYL010000233.1:0-279 GCF_046566945.1 Cobetia sp. SIMBA_158 | reverse complement strand
AAAAGCCATGTTTGGTATTTCTATAAATTGATAATAAATAGCGTATTAGTTTATACGTAAAGTATAAAGTTGCTGCAGTCATTGCAGCCATAATACAAAACGAAACAATGGTGCCTTCAATTGTTGTGTTATTAAACGAGATAAGCACGTAGCCTTTTTCGTCCAGTACAAAGGGGGTAACCGCAAGTACAACAACAATAGCTACAATTAAGATTATTAGGCCTATCATTGCACCCACTCCTTAACCGTTTGTGTACTTTGCAGAGTGACCTCTTGGCT
>NZ_JAWJYL010000232.1:0-280 GCF_046566945.1 Cobetia sp. SIMBA_158 | reverse complement strand
AGGATAAGCCTGAGTTGGCTAAAGCGCTTGAGCAGGGAATTAAAATAATGCAGCAAAACGGCGAGTTTGATGCGTTATTTTATGAATACTTTGCTACAGATTTAAATTCCCTTCCTTATACAAAAGGGGAAACTATAGAGATTAAGCTAATAAACCCATATTTTTAACAACAAAAAAGGAGCCTAGGCTCCTTTTTTAGTTGTACCAATTATATTGGTAAAAGCAATTTATTAGCGAAGTAACGATTCAGTTAACACTGGACGAATTTCACGAATAATAG
>NZ_JAWJYL010000231.1:0-280 GCF_046566945.1 Cobetia sp. SIMBA_158 | reverse complement strand
CTATTTAGGTAGAGCCTCGGACGAATACTTACGGGGGTAGAGCACTGTTAAGGCTAGGGGGTCATCCCGACTTACCAACCCTTTGCAAACTCCGAATACCGTAAAGTAATATCCGGGAGACACACGGCGGGTGCTAACGTCCGTCGTGAAGAGGGAAACAACCCAGACCGCCAGCTAAGGTCCCAAAGTCATAGTTAAGTGGGAAACGATGTGGAAAGGCCCAGACAGCCAGGAGGTTGGCTTAGAAGCAGCCATCCTTTAAAGAAAGCGTAATAGCTCA
>NZ_JAWJYL010000230.1:0-281 GCF_046566945.1 Cobetia sp. SIMBA_158 | reverse complement strand
CGTTCTAGCTGAGGATTAATATTTATTATTTTCCTTTTTTCCTCATACATGAATTACAGTATGAATTTTTAGATGATTTAGATTTGCTTGTTGAAGTAAGTTGGTAATGCAGGTATATACTGCTATCTTTTGAGGAAGTGAAGTTTTATCGAGGTCAAAAATATTATAATCTTCACTGACAACATCACCAATAAGGTATTCGGTGTTTTCAAATTTCACGTGATATGAACCAGGTTGTAACTCAATACCTAAACTATTCACCTCCTGTATTTTGGTTCGGA
>NZ_JAWJYL010000229.1:0-281 GCF_046566945.1 Cobetia sp. SIMBA_158 | reverse complement strand
ATCAACGAACATATCGAGAAGAATGTAGAGACGAAACGAGCCATTCGAAAAGATGCGGTTAGGTGCTGTTCGTTCATGATCTCGGCAAGTCCCGAATTCTTTGAAAAGCTGTCTCCAGAGAGCGAAAGGGAATTCTTCAAATCTAATCTGGAATTTATCCAGGAGCGTTACGGAAAAGAGAACGTGATGTATGCGTCAGTACATAAGGATGAAACGACACCTCATATGCACGTGGGTCTCGTGCCGATCACGAAAGAAAAGAAGCTGTCAGCAAAGCAGAT
>NZ_JAWJYL010000228.1:0-282 GCF_046566945.1 Cobetia sp. SIMBA_158 | reverse complement strand
GCAAGGTTTTTCATAAGCGAGTAGCTGATGCCAGCTTTGATAAATATGGTGGCCGAGCAAAAGGGTTTGGTCCTTACCCTCCTGAAAGAATGAAATGGCATGATCCCAGAACAAATACCGATTGGGGGGCGTTTCCTGATAGTGATGAGCAAATGCCTGATTTTGAGTCTGCACAATGGCTAGCAGAACAGTTAGGAGAAGATTACGATAAACCTTTCTTTATGGTTGGCGGATTTCTTCGTCCACATGTTCCTTGGCATGTGCCACAAAAGTGGTTTGATA
>NZ_JAWJYL010000227.1:0-283 GCF_046566945.1 Cobetia sp. SIMBA_158 | reverse complement strand
GAGTTTGGTACCAATAAGTATTCGTTTGAAATATGGAGTACCAAGAACTTAAGTGACACCACTAACTATAAAAAAAATCAGCCTTTGTTTACGCATCCACTATTAAGTCAGTTTGATACCTTATCAGCGCTTAACAACACCATGAACCAAGGTTTAAAAATAGCGTTGGTACAAGAAGCTGCACGCTGGGTAAAATCAGCCATTGTTAAGCGTAAGCAAGAGCAAAGTGTGATCACCCCCGACGACTTACTCACTAATTTATACACTGCACTTAATAATGAGC
>NZ_JAWJYL010000226.1:0-283 GCF_046566945.1 Cobetia sp. SIMBA_158 | reverse complement strand
GACCGGTAGTTCAGTTGGTTAGAATGCCGGCCTGTCACGCCGGAGGTCGCGGGTTCGAGTCCCGTCCGGTCCGCCATCAGAATCGCGAGATATCACCGCTGCTTGCAGCAAAGATCGTTTGTGTTGGGTGATTAGCTCAGTTGGTTAGAGCACAAGCTTCACATGCTTGGGGTCACTGGTTCGAATCCAGTATCACCCACCAATGCGGACCGGTAGTTCAGTTGGTTAGAATGCCGGCCTGTCACGCCGGAGGTCGCGGGTTCGAGTCCCGTCCGGTCCGCCA
>NZ_JAWJYL010000225.1:0-284 GCF_046566945.1 Cobetia sp. SIMBA_158 | reverse complement strand
AGACCGGTGGAAGCGATGCCCGGCAGGCTCAGCGGCAGCAGCAGGCGGAAGATCCCCTGCAGGGTGCTGGCGCCATGCATGCGCCCGGCTTCGAGGATGTGCTTGGGGATGTCCTTGAAGAAGGTGTAGAGCATCCAGACCACGATCGGCAGGTTCATCAGCATGTAGATGATGATCAGGCCGGTGCGGCTATCCAGCAGGCCCAGAGCGCGGAAGATGAGGTCGACCGGCAGCAGCACGCCCACGGACGGCAGCATGTTGGTCGACAGCATCCACAGCAGAGT
>NZ_JAWJYL010000224.1:0-284 GCF_046566945.1 Cobetia sp. SIMBA_158 | reverse complement strand
CTCTGTTTTACTTTGAATACCGAAAATTATTTATCAATAATAAAAATTCAATTATTAATAAAGTAAATACAACCCACCCTAGCCCTATCATGAAATTTTCTTGGAATAATAAAGGATGGACTTCTGTAAATCGATTCACTAAATTGAAAGTAAAAAAATAAAGCATCCCGAATGTAAAATTTCTTGCCCATTGCGTTATATGATACGTCAATATCCCCTGTTTAAAACCGTACTCTTTTATTCTGATAATTGCTCTTACAATTTCTATTGTTTCTACAACGATA
>NZ_JAWJYL010000223.1:0-284 GCF_046566945.1 Cobetia sp. SIMBA_158 | reverse complement strand
ATATTGCTGGCGCTGAATTCCCCAGCCTGCCATCAGCATTGTGCGATTCGCCGCCATCAGTTCAGCGAGTTTGACTATCTGCGCTTCCGGTACGCCAGTAATTTCCGCCGCCCAGGCCGCGCTCTTCGGAGTATTATCGCTCTTACCTGTCAGATATTCTTCAAACTGCGGATACCCGGTGGTGTATTTTTCAAGGAACACTTTATCGTGTTTGCCTTGTGTCATCAGGGTATGCGCAATCCCTAACATCAGTGCCACGTCGGTGCCCATATTCGGCGCGATCC
>NZ_JAWJYL010000222.1:0-284 GCF_046566945.1 Cobetia sp. SIMBA_158 | reverse complement strand
CAGTGCCCTGGTGATAGAAACATCCGCCAGCGGTGAAGTTGAGACACCATCAGTATGAACACCAATCGAATCCAGACTATTTTCTACGGTGGTGATCACGCCGAAGATACCGATAGAACCGGTCAGGGTGCTGGGGTTAGCCACAATGTAATTAGCTGGCGTGGAAATCCAGTAACCACCAGATGCCGCCATGCCGCCCATCGATACAACCACAGGCTTACCCGCTGCCCAGGCGGCAGCGTTACCGCGTCTGAAGTGATTCGCGCTGAACTGGCAGCAGCCCG
>NZ_JAWJYL010000221.1:0-285 GCF_046566945.1 Cobetia sp. SIMBA_158 | reverse complement strand
AGTGATGAGTTAGTTAATGCAATAGCCCCTAATGAAGCAAACGAGCGTATTAGCGTGACGAGCTCTTCACTAAAGGGAATAATATTATTGTTGCTATCTTTTACGTTTATAAGCTGTATCACACCTAAAATATCATCTTGGTGATCTTTTAAAGGAATAGTTAGCATTGATTGCGTGCGATAACCCGTGCGGGCATCCATTTCACGCGCAGCGCTCATGTCAAAAGGCAGTGCAGCGTAAACATCAGGAATATTAATTACTTTGCCTGAATTAACAGCATGTGCA
>NZ_JAWJYL010000220.1:0-285 GCF_046566945.1 Cobetia sp. SIMBA_158 | reverse complement strand
CAAAGGCTTGTACAAAATCATGTCCAAAATGGGCATCTCCACCATCGCCTCTTACCGCTGCTCGAAACTGTTTGAAGCGGTCGGTCTACACGATGATGTAGTGGGCCTGTGCTTCCAGGGGGCGGTCAGCCGCATTGGTGGGGCAAGCTTTGAAGACTTCCAGCAGGATCTGCTGAATCAGTCGAAACGTGCCTGGCTGGCGCGTAAGCCCATCAGCCAGGGCGGCCTGCTGAAATACGTCCACGGCGGCGAATACCACGCCTACAACCCGGACGTGGTGCGCAC
>NZ_JAWJYL010000219.1:0-285 GCF_046566945.1 Cobetia sp. SIMBA_158 | reverse complement strand
GAACTTGAAATAACAGCGTGGACACAAACACCGCAAGGTGAGTTTGACGAAATAATGGGCATGCAACACAAAGAGTTAGCAATTGAAGGGGTGCAGTTTCACCCGGAAGCTATTTTAACTGAGCAGGGATTAACGCTGCTTGATAACTTTTTAACTCGCTTCTAGTCTAATAACACTGAACGTATTCAATACTTACTATTTAACGAGCACTATGACTGAACTTGCACAACAACAGCGTACAGCAAAAATACTTGATCAACGGGCACACGATTTGCTGTTGGGTCA
>NZ_JAWJYL010000218.1:0-286 GCF_046566945.1 Cobetia sp. SIMBA_158 | reverse complement strand
ATTCTAAGCATTTTGGCAACTTCTCACATGTGGATCTAAGATAAGGAATTGCGGTCAAATTTTAACAGCGTTATAGGCATTCGTAAATAATATTTCGCAAATATTTATGATAAACTTCCCTTATAACTTGCCTCATAAATAGTTTTAGGTTGTTTTTTATGTTTTCAAAGCCTTCGCAAACGGTTTATACCGTCTCGCGCCTTAATAGAGAGATCAGAACAGTACTAGAGCAAGGCTTTGCTTCATTAGTGCTTACCGGTGAAATTTCTAATTTTATTGCGCCAGC
>NZ_JAWJYL010000217.1:0-287 GCF_046566945.1 Cobetia sp. SIMBA_158 | reverse complement strand
ATGGTGCTGTCTGACATGCCGGTTGATGAACTCGAGACAATCTGGAAGGCGCTAGAAGAACTCGGCATGGCCAACCCGACAGTGGGCACGCTGGCGGACATGATCTGCTGCCCGGGTGGCCATTTCTGCTCGCTGGCCAATGCCAAGTCGATTCCCATCGCTCAGGCACTGCAGGCCCGCTTCGAAGACCTCGACTTCCTGTATGACCCCGGCCCGCTGGACCTGAACATCTCGGGCTGCATGAACGCCCGTGGCCATCACCACGTCGGCAACATCGGCATCCTTGG
>NZ_JAWJYL010000216.1:0-287 GCF_046566945.1 Cobetia sp. SIMBA_158 | reverse complement strand
GAATTTCCATTATTGGTAATGGCGATAATTCGGTTGCCGAAATTTTTCAGTGAAGGAACTAGCTTGAGGATTTCATCCGTTTCACCGCTGGCAGAAATAAGGATCAGAAGATCGTAAGGCGTAATCATGCCCAGATCGCCATGGCAAGCTTCTGTAGGATGAATAAAGAAACTAGGCGTACCCGTAGAGGCCAGCGTCGCTGACATTTTACGACCGACATGCCCTGATTTACCCATTCCTGAAAGAATAACGTGCCCTTTACAGTTCATTATCAAATTAAGGACACG
>NZ_JAWJYL010000215.1:0-287 GCF_046566945.1 Cobetia sp. SIMBA_158 | reverse complement strand
CTCAGACATTCAATGTTTCAGTTGATTCAGAAGTTGCTGTAAAAGCTGTTGATGAATTTATTGGCGCCTATAACACCTTAAAAGAGCAGTTAGATACATTATCGAATCCAACAAGTGGAATGCTTGCCTCTGATAGTAATATTCGCAGTGTGGAACAACAATTGCAAAGAATGTTTACAAACGATTTAGGTGGAAGTACTGAGATACAATCTCTTATGGAACTCGGTATCACTTTTAATCGTTTTGGTGAGATGGAGAAGTCAGCTACAGGCATAGGGACTTTAACA
>NZ_JAWJYL010000214.1:0-288 GCF_046566945.1 Cobetia sp. SIMBA_158 | reverse complement strand
CGAGTTGGTGTGGACGTACTTAATGCCGCCACCGCCGTTCACGATGTTGTTCACCGTGTTCGAAACGTTCGACACGTTGGCGTTCGTCGCGTACAGCTGCGAGCCGTTCACCGCATCCGTGCTCGTCGACGACAGCGTGCCTGCTGCCACGTTCGTCAGCTTGACGTTCGTGCTTGCGCCCACGCCACCCAGCGTCACCGAGTTGTGCGACGACGAGTCGTACAGCACCGCATCGGCGAGCTTGCCGTTGATGTTCGTGATCTGGCCTTGCAGCGTCGTGACGTTACC
>NZ_JAWJYL010000213.1:0-288 GCF_046566945.1 Cobetia sp. SIMBA_158 | reverse complement strand
AAAAAATGGACATGAGTCATGTTGAACACTTACGTGACCGTTTAGGCCTACAAGATTTAGTCTCTGAAGAAGCAATAAAAGAGTTACCATACTTAGAGCTTGATGAAAGCTCTGAAGAGTACAAGTACTTACACGCTCGTCGTAAAGACTTAGAAGGTTATACACCAACACGTATAGCTAAGTTTTCTGAAAAATTACAGTTGCCAGAAGTAGCAGCATTTAAGCCACTACTTGAAGAGCAAAAACGTGATATTTCAACCACAATGGGCTTTGTTCGTGCTCTTAATA
>NZ_JAWJYL010000212.1:0-289 GCF_046566945.1 Cobetia sp. SIMBA_158 | reverse complement strand
TCATGGAATACCAAATATGCTGAAGATGTTGGTCAGACATTTTCATTTAAGTTCAAAGGTACTGGTTTTGGAATCCAAGCCATTAAAGAAAAGTTAGGTGGAAAGATTAAATTCACCATTGATAAGAAAACAAATAAAACTATTTCTTTATACAAGGATACTGGCAGCAAAGACTATGAAAAAGAAGATGTAGATGTTATTCGAGGTCTTGAAGATAAAGAGCATACAGTTGTTGCAACATTTATTGGAAAGGACTCAAAAAACCCCAATAAAAAGAAGATGAAAACAG
>NZ_JAWJYL010000211.1:0-289 GCF_046566945.1 Cobetia sp. SIMBA_158 | reverse complement strand
CACACGCTGGCGCGGCTGTGGGGGGCGCTGCCGCCGGATATCCGGTTAAGCCCGCATCTTTACCTGGCGACCAACAGCGCACAGGGGCCGTGGTGGATACTGGGGTGGTCAGAGCGGGTACCGGGTGCTGAGGACGTACTGCCAGCGCCGCTGCCGCCGTACCGGGTGCTTACCGGGCTGGCAGACCGTTTCGGGCGGACGCTGACGTACCGGCGTGAGGCCGCAGGCGACCTGGCCGGGGAAATCACCGGCGTGACGGACGGTGCCGGGCGGGAGTTCCGTCTGGTGC
>NZ_JAWJYL010000210.1:0-290 GCF_046566945.1 Cobetia sp. SIMBA_158 | reverse complement strand
GGTGTATGTACGCAACAAGCTCAAGCGCACCGTCGTGTGTGGCATGCAGTCCTTCGAGCACGTGCTGCCAAGCGAGACCCGCAAAGCCGAGCTGCTGGCCCTGGTCGCCAGACTCAATGCAGACCCCGAGGTGCATGGCATCCTCGTCCAGCTGCCGCTGCCGGCGCATATCCAGGAAGACGCGGTGCTGGAGGCCATCGCCCCCGCCAAGGACGTCGACGGCTTCCATCGCATGAACGTCGGGGCGCTGGTGCAGGGCGCCGATGCCTTGGATGCTTCGGCGACCACCG
>NZ_JAWJYL010000209.1:0-290 GCF_046566945.1 Cobetia sp. SIMBA_158 | reverse complement strand
CATCATTTAAAAGCACCTTTGAAAGCGACTGTTTTTCAGATATAAGAGGAATTTCATCACCGATAATTGTCATTAATTTCGAAGGGGAGAATAGTTTTTTGAACAGGAGATCATCTGAATCATGTGATTTGAGGGGGGAGTTGGTTGCGATATGTGCCAGATTATATAATTTTAAACAAGCATTTTTGATAAGTCGGATAATCGATAGGGTCTCATTTGTTGGGGTTCTAACAATATGGTAAAGAATATCTTCAGCTTCTTTCCCAAATTTATCATAACCTAACGCAATA
>NZ_JAWJYL010000208.1:0-291 GCF_046566945.1 Cobetia sp. SIMBA_158 | reverse complement strand
CCGTTGGATGGTTATGCGTTTCTACTTTCATTAATATTTCAATGTCTTCTTGATGATACGCATATTCACCTTGCGCATTCGGGAAGAAGCGACCCGCTTTTGAGCCCTTCATTACTGCCGCGTTATCTTTATACGCCGACAATACATTTTCAGGGAGTTCCTGTTTCCAGTTTACCAGCACTTCAATAAACTCTGGGCCTATACCACAGCAACCCCCAATAATAGTTGCACCCAGAGCGTGCCACTTCTTTGCAAAGCCTAGGTATTCTGAAGGGGAAATATCACGATACG
>NZ_JAWJYL010000207.1:0-292 GCF_046566945.1 Cobetia sp. SIMBA_158 | reverse complement strand
CCAGGTAAACGGTAGCTCACTGAAAGTTGGCGGCATTTCGCAGATCGCCGTGACCGGCGACCTGAACGCGTCAGGCGCGAACATCAACCTGGGCGGTGGCGGTGTCGTCGCGGCGAAAGGTAACGTGAACCTGGAAGAGGCCAAGTCCACGTCAACGGTCGATAGCAACAGTTCGGGCAAGGACGGTCACGGCAGCTATTCGGAGTCGTCGCACCTCTCGGACGATACGCTCACGGCCACCACGCTCAACGCGGGCAATTCGCTGACCGTTGCATCGGGCAAGGACATCAAC
>NZ_JAWJYL010000206.1:0-292 GCF_046566945.1 Cobetia sp. SIMBA_158 | reverse complement strand
GTATGGGTATCTAAAACAGGGATGGGTGTGGGATTTGGGGTCAATCCAGAAAAATCAGGTGGACTAGGATCTATCGATCAAGCCTTGCAGCGCCTTGGGCAAAAACGCCAAATCAGTGTCTTTACTCGACATTATCAAATGCCTGCTATGCTTGCAGCAAATAAAGATCTGATAGCGACTTTGCCCACGCGTGTGGCAAGAATGCAGGCAAACAATGACAGTATCATGATGGAAGATCCCCCGTTCTTTATTCCTGAGTTTGAGCTTACGATGGCATGGTCTCCTTTGTTAC
>NZ_JAWJYL010000205.1:0-292 GCF_046566945.1 Cobetia sp. SIMBA_158 | reverse complement strand
TCAGGAGGCAATTATGGACGTATTCTTGAGAGATTTTTTTAGCGACCCAGTGTTATTTTTATCATTTGGCTTTTTAGGCGTCGTTATTAGTTTATGCCTATTTTTTGTGTATTTTTTCATGAAAAAAGTACACGACGCTGATCTGAAAGAACAACATTAAAAAATTAAGCACGACGCACAAAGCGCCTAATTAGTTATTAATTAGGCGCTTTTTATTCTTTTTGATACACTAACGCTTCGTTTTTGCAAAGTGTGTAGTATAAACATGACTCATAAGTTTAAACCCGCATGG
>NZ_JAWJYL010000204.1:0-292 GCF_046566945.1 Cobetia sp. SIMBA_158 | reverse complement strand
CTTTTATTTAGTCATTCACAAAAAGAAGAAAAAATAAGGGATAAAGACTTATTTGATTTCACAACTGATGAAATTTTGAATGTGCTAAGAGCGATGTATTCAACTTCTCTTGCATCTTTGGAAACATTCTTATACACCATGATAACTTATATAGATTGGTCGATTGCAAACGGTGTTACAAAAGGGAGTAATAATTTAGCTAGGTTGATAAAAACCAATGATCTATTGTCATGTATAGATTCATCATTAAAACTATATATAACTAAAAACGAATTGGAAAAAATGTGCGAAG
>NZ_JAWJYL010000203.1:0-293 GCF_046566945.1 Cobetia sp. SIMBA_158 | reverse complement strand
ACAAACAGTGATGTCAGCATCATCAGTCCCGCCAGATTATTTACGATCATAGAACCGGTCATTCATCATCTCCTTACTACAACCAGGTCGCGGCGATTACGCTGGAAATCAGCGACATCACAATCAGTACAATCAACACCAGGCGCATTGACCCTGGCAGCGGTGCGGCATCGGCGACGGCCTCGCTCGGTTTGCCAGGCACGACGCGACCAAACCAGCGAATAAACCAGGCGAAACTGGCGACCGATTCAATCATCAGCAGAATCATGGCGGGCAGCAGGATCCAGTACTCC
>NZ_JAWJYL010000202.1:0-294 GCF_046566945.1 Cobetia sp. SIMBA_158 | reverse complement strand
ATCTTTTAATATTGGATCAAATTCCCACAAGGGATGTGCAACTATCTCTAGGACTTTCTCACTCTCATTAATCCAACCATGAATGAAAGAACCATTATTGATAGGTTTTAAGCTGCCATTACCAAATGCTGAGCAATAATTTATTACTAACTCTGAAGCTTCTTCTTGCCAACTTTTTAAACCTAAACCCCACAGTTCAAAGTGTGGAGTTACACCTGGAATATACGTAGGATCCTTCATAACAAACATAAGCTCCAAACCTAGTCGCCAATCTAACAACGGGTGTAAATGACG
>NZ_JAWJYL010000201.1:0-297 GCF_046566945.1 Cobetia sp. SIMBA_158 | reverse complement strand
GAGAATAGGGGATTATTTATCAGTCAAGAAGAGGAATTGTTTCCGAACAATTCCTCTTCTTGTTTATCGTTGTTCGCGAATTTTTTTCATGAGGAATGTGATTAGAGCCAGTATGCATCCTACACTAAATAGTCCATATTGACCTAATTCGATTGCGCGGCCAAACGTTGGTACATTGTTGGCAAGAAGGGCAATCGCTATAGATCCAACTGCAAAAATGATTCCTGTATACACATAAAACTTCTTGGACTTTGTGGGATGAAAGGATTCTTCCTTTAACATTTTCATAGAAATCCA
>NZ_JAWJYL010000200.1:0-297 GCF_046566945.1 Cobetia sp. SIMBA_158 | reverse complement strand
ATTAAAAAATAACATATATTATGAGGTGTTTTTTTGAAGGTTTTGGTCAGAGACATAAAGTATCTTATGAAGACAGGAGTATTAAAGCAGCCTTTGGCAGGACTGATCTTTGTAAATCTGTTTATTTACCTCTTATCCAGAAGTAATGGTAATGGTGAATTCGTGAATATGGAATTCTTATGGGGATTGATAAATATCTCATTCATTACAGTTGGTGTTATAGGATACATAATTTATTGGAAACCGATGATTCAAGAAGAAATGGATATGATCGAACTAGAAATTATAAATAATAAA
>NZ_JAWJYL010000199.1:0-298 GCF_046566945.1 Cobetia sp. SIMBA_158 | reverse complement strand
CTGTCTAAATCAAGCCAGTTTGGAATGCCATCACTGTCGACATCATGACTAAAGATAAAGTTAGCTGTATAAATATGGTACTCATTTCCATCGGGTATTTTATCATCATCGGTATGTTGCCCAAGGTGATTCATTCCCAAAGCAAGCTCTTTGTTTGTGGGAACTGCGTCTTTATCTATATCAATAAACGCATGTACCTTATATGTAAAGCTATCTGCACCTAAGTTGTTTCTATCAGTAATACTTAAATTATATTCACCCGCTTGCTTAGGCGAGAAGGTAATAACCTGACCGACTT
>NZ_JAWJYL010000198.1:0-298 GCF_046566945.1 Cobetia sp. SIMBA_158 | reverse complement strand
ATATTGAAAAAAGTTAAAGGCTCACATAAAAAGTAGCAGCGTATTTTTGCTATATTTACACCATTCATAATGTTAATGTAATGTTCTTCAAATGTTTAAGAAAAGCAATTTCGCTTATATAACTTATGACTAGGTAGGAGTTCCTTAGTGAAAATTTCGCATCAATCACTATGGCCATTATTGTTTTTATCACCGCTTGTAATTGCAGACCCTTTTGAAGATGCTGAGCTCGATCTTAGCGCATTAATGGAAATGGATGTTCAAGTAACGTCTGCAATGAAGCGAGCTCAATCTGCAT
>NZ_JAWJYL010000197.1:0-299 GCF_046566945.1 Cobetia sp. SIMBA_158 | reverse complement strand
CTCAACGTTATTTATTTTATAATCACCGACATCATGCACGTCTAACCCCAGCCAATGCCCAAGGCCATGCATGTAATAGTCTTTACAGGCTTGTTGCGCCATTAATTCATCAAAGTCGCCAGTTAAAATACCTAAGTCAAGTAAGCCTTGCGTTAGTACTTCCATTGCTAATTTATTAGCGTGGGACAGATAACCACCGGGTTTAATTTCTTCAAAGGCAGCCAGTTGTGCGTTAAGAACAATATTATAAAGCGCGGCTTGTTCTTCACTAAACTGGCCATTTACCGGAAATGTACGTG
>NZ_JAWJYL010000196.1:0-299 GCF_046566945.1 Cobetia sp. SIMBA_158 | reverse complement strand
ACCTGAATAAAGCCTGTTCCATCGCTGGAAAAATAGCGGATAAAAGGTTGATTGCCAAGGTACTTTTAAATATAGGAAACAATTATGAAAAAAAACAAGATTATGCAAAGGCTATCCAATATTATCAAGAGTCCCTTGAAATATCAGAAGATGGTATGGACGATGTAAAATCGGTCATATATGTTAACCTTTGTTGGGCGCTATATAAGACAGGAAAAACTGATGAAGCATCCAAATTAGTGGATAAAGCTTTGAAACTGATCTCTCATAAAGAGAACCCGCACGAAATTCTATTAATA
>NZ_JAWJYL010000195.1:0-302 GCF_046566945.1 Cobetia sp. SIMBA_158 | reverse complement strand
CTAAAAGTTACAGAGAGTGGCGTGTCACGTCGTTTGAAAACGGCCAATGGAAACACTGCCAACCTATGCCTGGTGCAGCTAACAGAACCTTGACCGATAATAAAAACATCACGATCACCAATATTTTAAAGCTTGAAGTATTAAGCCAAGAGCAAAACCAATACACAGCCGCAGTTAGTTTTAAAGACGCCAAAGGCCAATCTATTTTTGCTACAGCAAAAAGTAACGATGGTCAAAATTGGCGTATTGATAAAACTCATTTAAGCTCTGCAAAATCAAGAATCGAAATGAACGTTGTAAAA
>NZ_JAWJYL010000194.1:0-302 GCF_046566945.1 Cobetia sp. SIMBA_158 | reverse complement strand
TGACCACCTTCTTCGGCAATCCCTGTGCTCTTCCAGTATTTTAAGTTTTCTGTTGATTCATTACCTTCGCGTGCAGAAACAATTTCTTCATACTTTGCAATGACTTCTTCACGAGGCGTTGTTCTTGCCCACTTAATTGCTTTGGTTACCCCTTCCACAAAGATTTTTACAGTATCTTGATTTTCTACAATATACTTTTCTGTGAAGAAATATTCTCCCGCTGTAAACTCGCCAAATAAGTCGATATCTTTAAACAAAGGATAAATACCGCCATTTACTAAAGCTCTCTCTTTTCCAATACC
>NZ_JAWJYL010000193.1:0-302 GCF_046566945.1 Cobetia sp. SIMBA_158 | reverse complement strand
AAGCTAGATTCATCGGTTTTTTCTTGAGTGGTATCAAGCAGTACGATTGAGAACTGTTGTTGGTTGTACTGGTTCAGTGCGGCTTTACACGTTGTGACATGTGTAATAGCAAAATTTAGTTTTAGTTCTTCAGTTATAGACTCCGCTTTATTTGTCTGGGGCTCTAACAAAAGTAGGTTTAGTCGACTGCTTTTTTCTAAATGTGTAGATAAAACATTAGCCAGAACTTGCGGTAGCATATCTTGGTTTTCAAAAGGCAAAACAGCATCGATTCCGTAACTACGGGCGGTTGTTTCTGCAAT
>NZ_JAWJYL010000192.1:0-303 GCF_046566945.1 Cobetia sp. SIMBA_158 | reverse complement strand
ATACGGTTTGTTGATGCACCGGTTTCAGGTGGTGTAGCCGGGGCAACGGCAGGAACGCTTACGTTTATCGTGGGTGGTGAACAAACCGCATTCGAAAAAGCAAATACCGTATTAGTAGATATGGGTAAAAACATATTTCATGCTGGCGATATTGGTGCAGGTCAAGTTGCAAAAATATGCAACAACATGCTGCTTAGCATATTAATGGCAGGCACAAGTGAAGCCATTCAAATGGGTATTAATAACGGTTTAGATCCAAAAGTGCTGAGCGATATTATGACTGCAAGCTCAGGTCGAAATTGG
>NZ_JAWJYL010000191.1:0-305 GCF_046566945.1 Cobetia sp. SIMBA_158 | reverse complement strand
TAATAAAAAGTTGATGAGATATGACAGATTAAAAAAGAAGTTTGATAAGTTAGGGTAAAACAGAGATTTTATAAAGAAAAAATAAAATGAAATGGAGGCTGTACAATGAGGGAAATCAAGATTCGAGGAATGGGTATCAACGGAGAATGGTATTACGGTGATCTATCAATCATTAAACAAAGAATTAAAAGCATGGACATTAATCCTGGTTCTTATATCTCTAATAAAGCTGGCGTTCCATTTGCTTACAGAGTGAGGCCGGAAACAGTTGGGCAATACACCGGATTGAAGGACAAGAACGATCA
>NZ_JAWJYL010000190.1:0-305 GCF_046566945.1 Cobetia sp. SIMBA_158 | reverse complement strand
CACCGGTGAGGTTACCTACCGCTACGTCGAGGATGGCGAGACCGAGGATCACTCGGGCGGCGACATCACCGACAGCTTCGCGGTCGTGGTCACCGACATCACGGATGCCAGCACCACCGACAGTCTCGACATCGCGATCGTCGACACCGTCCCGACGGCCAATGCCGACACCGGCACCATCGCCGAGGACACCACTGACGCCCTGACCGGCAATGTCATCAGCGGGTCCGGTGACAGCACGGATGCCGATGCGGCCGCCGATGCCCTGGGCAGCGACACGCCGACCACGGTCACCGGTGTCGTGA
>NZ_JAWJYL010000189.1:0-308 GCF_046566945.1 Cobetia sp. SIMBA_158 | reverse complement strand
GCTCACTGCACCGCCGGTCATCCAAATCCAAGGAGACCAGACTTAAACCACTGCTTTACCATGTCGTGTCTCTCCACTTACATTGAGCTGTATTTTTCACGTAACTGCTGACGAACAAACTCAGCTAACGTGTTAAATACAAAGGTGAATATGAATAGTACAAAGGCGGCTAAAAACAATATTCTGTAATGAGAGCTACCTACTTCTGATTCAGGCATTTCTACCGCAATATTAGCTGCCAGCGTTCTCATGCCTTGGAAAATACTCCAGTCCATAATCGGTGTGTTACCTGTTGCCATGAGTACAAT
>NZ_JAWJYL010000188.1:0-309 GCF_046566945.1 Cobetia sp. SIMBA_158 | reverse complement strand
AGTGCATTAAGTTCAGGATAGCGCTCAGCAACATCTACAATATATTCAAGGGTAGGCAAAATATTAGCTAAATAACCTGTCTTACCGTCACGCAAATACAGGCGACAAAATATACCGGCGGCTTTTAAATGACGCTGTAAACCCGTTAAGTCAAACCAAACCTTAAATTCTTCAAACGAAGTATTAGTGACTAAGCCTTCGCGTTTAAACTCGTTATATCCAAATGCTAATAGCTGAGCGAGTTCATTATTAGGGAGCTTAAAATAGCAATCGCGTAACAACGAAACTAAATCGTAACAAAGTGGGCCG
>NZ_JAWJYL010000187.1:0-309 GCF_046566945.1 Cobetia sp. SIMBA_158 | reverse complement strand
AAAATAACCTTCATAACCAACTAACAAGATAGTGAATGTCAAACCAAGATCCAAATCTCAGTCGAGAACAAGAAAAGTACGAAAACCCCGTCCCTAGCCGTGAGTTTATACTTACTCATCTTCAAGAGCGTTCAAAACCAGCTAACTACGCACAATTATGTGAAGAACTAGCCGTTAATGATGAAGAGCGTCAAATTGCATTTAAACGTCGCCTTCGTGCAATGGAGCGTGATGGTCAGTTATATTTTAATAAATTTAAATGCTATGCACTTATTGACGAAGCCGGTTTAACCAAAGGTAAAGTAATAG
>NZ_JAWJYL010000186.1:0-310 GCF_046566945.1 Cobetia sp. SIMBA_158 | reverse complement strand
CAACTCGCGGGCGTTACCAAGGATATGGCGGCGGAGTTACTTATAAAGAAGGTATGGCATGGCTTTATTACACTCAGCATCAATTAGATGACAGCGTTTATGCACAAAGTTACGGGTTAAAATACCAAGGTGACTTTAGCTTTGGCATGGGGCCTGCGGGTGTTAACGATTTAACATTTAATGTGGGGGTGTCACGTGTTGAGGGCAGCAGCTTTGATGATGAAATGCGTGCATGGCTGAGCTTTTATTATTCGCTTTAAATAAATTTAATGAGCTTAGTTGAACTGTGGGTAGTAAATCGATTAACCAC
>NZ_JAWJYL010000185.1:0-310 GCF_046566945.1 Cobetia sp. SIMBA_158 | reverse complement strand
AAACGCAGTCCACTTATTAATCAATGACATTGTTTTATTATGATCGACTAGTTACTGACTCATATTCCCGCCTCATAGATGCTATCTGCACTCTGAATGTTTTTGTCTACCAAGCGCATAAATAACTCTTCTAGTCGGTTGGCTTTATTGCGCATACTTGCCACACTGATACCTTTATCAGACAACTGATCAAAGACACCGTTTAGTGACTCACCTTCTGTCAAGGTAACTTCTAGCGTTTGCTCATCTGGTTGCGAGACCCCTGTGACTCCTGTTAGAGCCAACTGCTCAGTAAGCGGCGTATCCAAAT
>NZ_JAWJYL010000184.1:0-311 GCF_046566945.1 Cobetia sp. SIMBA_158 | reverse complement strand
ATAAAGAAAGACACGATTGCTGAAGCCCATCACTTCACTGCAATCGAAGGTAAGCTTAACGATAAAGGTGAGTTTAATGTTTATATAGATTTAGCATCAGCAGAAACGTATATACCTATTCGTAATCAAAGGCTTACAAGCCTTTTGTTTGAAGTAAATACATTCCCAAAAGCCGTGCTAACAGCTAATTTGAAGCAGTCGTTAGTAATAATTAAAAAACCGGGTAGTCACGTATTAAAAGGTATTAGCGCAGAGCTTGATTTTCATGGTAACAAAAAATCACTATCAATTGATGTGCTGGTAAATAGCAA
>NZ_JAWJYL010000183.1:0-311 GCF_046566945.1 Cobetia sp. SIMBA_158 | reverse complement strand
TTATTACAAGTACTGCTAATATAAAAACTTGAGAAAGAGATAACGGGTTATATGGTGGTTTATCCCCGCTGGCGCGGGGAACTCGACAGAACGGCCTCAGTAGTCTCGTCAGGCTCCGGTTTATCCCCGCTGGCGCGGGGAACACACACGCCCTTATCAAATAGCTGTGATTTACCTACGGTTTATCCCCGCTGGCGCGGGGAACACATAGACCCCGAACAACAATACGCGCAAACCGACGGTTTATCCCCGCTGGCGCGGGGAACACTACGGTACAGACTGCCGGATATTATTTTTTTGCGGTTTATCCC
>NZ_JAWJYL010000182.1:0-312 GCF_046566945.1 Cobetia sp. SIMBA_158 | reverse complement strand
GCATAAGCTGATAATTGCACACTATGTGAACTTGCGTTTTCAGATTTATAACGATGCTTTACACGCAGTAATGCGTCTTGCAAGCTTGGAGATAATTGCTCGATGGGCATACTGTTAACATCATTAATAAAGCTCTTCCACATTAATGGGTATGTTGTTACCGGCGCTAAAATAATACCGGCGTCGGCTAGCTGTTGTATGTCAGCTTTTAGTCCGTAGTCATCTGGTTTAACCCATGGTTCAGCATTAACAGATAAACTGATAGCACTAAATAATGTTGAAAGAATAAAAATTCTGTGTCGCAAAGTTCAG
>NZ_JAWJYL010000181.1:0-312 GCF_046566945.1 Cobetia sp. SIMBA_158 | reverse complement strand
AGGACGCCAATCGCCCGGCTGGTGGCGTTAGAGGGGATATCGGGCGCACGATTGGGAATATAACCCAGTTCATCAAGAGCGGCGGCAATCTTGCCGCGTAGAGCGACGGAAACCTGCTCCGGGTTACGCAAAAAGCGGCTGACCGTCATTTTGGTCACGCCTACACGGTCAGCCACATCCTGAAGTACGGGTCTTTTCTTTTTCATCGTCCTGAAGGTACAAAAGAGATAGATTCTCTTAGTTTAACACGGACGCATCAGAACCTTCCCGGGGAAAACAGTGCTTGTTTACAATTATTAGATATACACTAAA
>NZ_JAWJYL010000180.1:0-313 GCF_046566945.1 Cobetia sp. SIMBA_158 | reverse complement strand
TAGAAAAGATTTACCAGAGAGAGGCGACTACAGCCATTGATAATTGTGAAGAGGAAAGCGTTAAGTAAAAAGTGTAACTAAAACATTAGAAGCAAAGACGATGCCTAAGCTTCTAAACGTTACATGCGTTGTTTAATTATCGGCTAGGGCCATTTTTATTGCGTGCACTGGCTAGTTGCCTAGCAATTGCTAGTAACGCTGGCGAAATATCGTCAGCGCCATTTTTAATTAAAGCAGTAACATCACCAGATGAAAACAGCCCATCACGCGGTGATTTAATTCCTAATTCACGAACAAAGTCCTTTGTTTTACC
>NZ_JAWJYL010000179.1:0-313 GCF_046566945.1 Cobetia sp. SIMBA_158 | reverse complement strand
TATACAAGTAATTCCATTCACCCAAAAGCAGGATTTTTAGTAGGATGGGCATTATTATTGGATTACATTTTTTCTCCGATTATTGCCATTCTTACAATTGGCATTTTTATGAATGCCGAATTTCCTTATAAAACAAAAACCTCGCCTAATGATCGCCTTTATCAATTAGCCACAAAGCCTGCAAAACCAGGTTTAGTTCGGGTTCTAGATGGTGTTGCGATTGAAGTGGAAGTTTGGGATATGCCAGTTTCACAATTAGGTGTCTTTATGAAACAAAATCCCGCACCTCTTGGAATCGGGAAGGTCATGCTGG
>NZ_JAWJYL010000178.1:0-313 GCF_046566945.1 Cobetia sp. SIMBA_158 | reverse complement strand
ATCAACCAAACACTTGTAATGTTTGGGCAAACAGTTTTGCCGATTAGTGAGGAGCAAGTGCAAACCGCAGGAGAGGCACTTTATATTGCAGGTTCCACGATTTTCACCATGATCACAGCAATGATCGCTTGGTTTAAAAACAATTATGTGACCTACAAAGGACAGCTGCAAAAAGATGCCCTGAAACAAAGAGGGCTAACAAAATAATATTTGAAGGAGAAACAACATGGTAAAGATCATTCAAGCATACATCCCAAAGCACAATCGCAACAGGCCAGGAAACGTGATGAAGCCGTTCTATATTACAGTGCAT
>NZ_JAWJYL010000177.1:0-314 GCF_046566945.1 Cobetia sp. SIMBA_158 | reverse complement strand
GTGTGTGTCGAATAGACGTCGCCGGGTTCGAGAAACGCCAGTGTCAGTTCGCGCTGGTCGTTCATTAGATGAACGCGGATGCGGCCGCTACGCACGATGAAAATCTGATTGTCGAGCTGCGACGGCATGCTGAGCATCTGACCGCGCCGCAACTTGCGCCGAACGGCTTTCGAGAGCAGCAGCCGTCCTTGCTCGCTGTCGAGCATGCGTGTGAATGGATCGGCGTGAGTGGACATGAGGCATCCTCCGTCGAACTGTCGATACGGCAGCGAGGCGTGGCGAAAGATGGCGTTCGCGCGCACCGGAATCTCGAA
>NZ_JAWJYL010000176.1:0-314 GCF_046566945.1 Cobetia sp. SIMBA_158 | reverse complement strand
GCCGCCACAGACCTCGAAGGTTCGAATCCTTCCCCCACCACCAATTTCGGCCACGCGATGGCGTAGCCCGAGACGATAAGTTCGCTTACCGGCTCGAATAAAGAGAGCTTCTCTCGATATTCAGTGCAGAATGAAAATCAGGTAGCCGAGTTCCAGGATGCGGGCATCGTATAATGGCTATTACCTCAGCCTTCCAAGCTGATGATGCGGGTTCGATTCCCGCTGCCCGCTCCAAGATGTGCTGATATAGCTCAGTTGGTAGAGCGCACCCTTGGTAAGGGTGAGGTCGGCAGTTCGACTCTGCCTATCAGCAC
>NZ_JAWJYL010000175.1:0-315 GCF_046566945.1 Cobetia sp. SIMBA_158 | reverse complement strand
AGCACGCCAATAACTTCCGCAACTGGTTTGCACCGCTCGGTATCGAAGTGGGCTGGCTCGCCGGTAAGCAGAAAGGTAAAGCACGGCTGGCACAGCAGGAAGCCATCGCCAGCGGTCAGGTGCAGATGATTGTCGGTACACACGCCATCTTCCAGGAACAGGTGCAGTTTAACGGCCTGGCGCTGGTGATTATCGACGAACAGCATCGTTTTGGCGTGCATCAGCGTCTGGCATTGTGGGAGAAAGGCCAGCAGCAGGGCTTCCATCCGCATCAGTTGATCATGACCGCCACGCCGATCCCCCGCACGCTGGCAA
>NZ_JAWJYL010000174.1:0-316 GCF_046566945.1 Cobetia sp. SIMBA_158 | reverse complement strand
CTAAGATCTCAGCGCTCGCCGTGGCGGTGCCAAGAGCGGCATTGACTGGGCTCGATAGGCTCATGCCAATGGTTTCTGATATCTCGTATATCGCATCTTGCGTTGGGGTGATGCTAAAGCTTGGCATGTCAGCAAGCAAGGTGCCTGCTGGAATGGACACGGTGACCCCTGCAATCGCATCCGCCACACTAATGGTTTGGGTGCTGCCATCAGCATTGGTCAGCAAGATGCTGTCAATGTCCGCCGCTTCTGCGTCGGTCAAGTTCAGGGTAGCAATCACACTGGTGGCACGGTCACTCAGACCGGCTTGATCGAT
>NZ_JAWJYL010000173.1:0-316 GCF_046566945.1 Cobetia sp. SIMBA_158 | reverse complement strand
GCAATATTTGGGGTGGAAAACTTGCGGATAAACGCGGCCCAATAAGTGCACTCAGTATTATATTTAGTGCTCTTAGCATTATTTTATTGGCACTTACATTTACCATGGATAATAAAGTAGCTGCCGTACTTACAATTTTAGTTTGGGGCGCCTTTGCGTTTGGTAACGTGCCAGGCTTACAGCTTTACGTTGTAAAACAAGCACAAAAACATACACCTAATGCTGTGGATGTTGCATCTGGATTAAATATAGCCGCTTTTAATATTGGTATAGCACTTGGCTCAATCATTGGTGGAAGCGTAGTGGAAAGTATGAC
>NZ_JAWJYL010000172.1:0-316 GCF_046566945.1 Cobetia sp. SIMBA_158 | reverse complement strand
ACTCATCTCTGAATTCCTTATATTCTTTACTGACTTTAAACTTTACATAGAGTTCATCCAAGGGCGGATGTTCTTTTCCTCCAAAATCAGTTAAATCAAATTTTCTTTCCTCACATAGTGTGATCTGCTTTTCTCGGCTTCCGTCTTTTTGTTCCCACACTAAGAAAGCATCGAGTTTAGATTGAGAGACTAAATAAAATAACCTCTCAAATGTAGTTTTTATATCTAAATCCAAACTGTTCATTATCGTTTCACCATTAAACATGTTTTCTGCCAGGTAGTCTATATTCTCATTGATTAAATCATCGATTAGCCA
>NZ_JAWJYL010000171.1:0-317 GCF_046566945.1 Cobetia sp. SIMBA_158 | reverse complement strand
AGATCTGGTAGCAGGCGATACCTTCCTTCTGGATCACGTCGCGGTCGGTGGTTTCCGGCATGCGCTTGCAGGCCAAACCGCCCTTGGCGCCGACCGGCACGATGACCGCGTTCTTTGCCTGCTGTGCCTTGACCAGACCCAACACCTCGGGGCGGAAATCTTGATGACGGTCGGACCAGCGCAGACCACCACGGGCGCCCTTGCCGCCACGCAGGTGAACACCTTCGACGCGCGGCGAGTAGACGAAGATCTCGAACATCGGGGGCGGCTTCGGCACGTCAGGAATGCTGCGCGTGTCGAGCTTGAAGCTGATGTAG
>NZ_JAWJYL010000170.1:0-318 GCF_046566945.1 Cobetia sp. SIMBA_158 | reverse complement strand
ATAAATTGCTTGATGAGCTCACGAGAGGCTAACAAAGGATAGCTTCGTTGTGAAATCCGATCATCCGGCACCCTACAACTAAATACAAAACACTTTTGACTAGGTGGAGAAATTATCAATGTTCAGTTCAGGTGACGGTGTCATCGTGCTCGGGGATAGCACCACACATGGTGGCAAGGTGGTGTCTGCCCAGTCCAACTATCTGCTGGAGGGTAAGCCGGTGGCAGTGGTGGGGGACATAGTGACGTGCCCCAAGGATGGCCACAGCACCTGCAGCATCATCGAGGGGCATCCCACTATCAGCTTGAATGGCAAGCC
>NZ_JAWJYL010000169.1:0-319 GCF_046566945.1 Cobetia sp. SIMBA_158 | reverse complement strand
GTTTTTTAAGCACTGCTCCCGGAGGATTAGATCAACTGGTATTACTTGCTGATGCGGTTAAAGCAGACGTTGCACTTGTTTCTTTATTTCAAACCTCCAGATTGCTGTTCATATTTATTTTAATTATGCCTCTATTAAAGTTATTCTATCGCTGGCATGATAAAAAGATGCTGAACAATGTCACGTTCCTACTTGGAAAAGATAGCTAGCATCCTCAATAGACTACGGCTGATAGGAATCGTTGAATCGAAGCGATTAAGGTTGCTGAAGAAAGTACTTTCACATACATGGAGCAAGGCGATCGAGTTTAAAAATGACA
>NZ_JAWJYL010000168.1:0-319 GCF_046566945.1 Cobetia sp. SIMBA_158 | reverse complement strand
AAATGAATGATATCTATTCCATATGCATCTTCTTCGGTTTCATAAACTTTTAAAAGTGAATGTTCACTTTTATATCGATTTTTCCTAAACAATTTTTTGTTGAAAGAAACTCCTTTAATTTTTAATTCAGAAATTGGTTTAAATGTTGGGCTATAGCCAAACTCACCAATAGGAAGTTTTTTGTTAGCCCCAATAAAATGATGTAAAGTCAATTTGGCTCCTCCTCTATTATATCTACAAAATATTTTATGTGAATTTGAATAATACACAGTCCTGACAGGCATTTCGTAAAATAGCTTATAAAGCCTAAGAATAGAAT
>NZ_JAWJYL010000167.1:0-319 GCF_046566945.1 Cobetia sp. SIMBA_158 | reverse complement strand
CAGATGGTGGATCTGAGCGAAATGACCTCTAAAGATAAATTTAAATCATTTGAAGAACTGAATACCAAATTTGGCCAGGTTATGGGTACCGCAGTTATGGGCGGTGCAGCAGCAACCGCAGCAAAAAAAGCAGATAAAGTTGCAGATGATCTGGATGCATTTAATGTTGATGATTTTAATACCAAAACCGAAGATGATTTTATGTCTTCAAGTAGCGGCTCTAGCTCAAGCGCAGATGATACCGATCTGGATGATCTGCTGAATGATCTGCTCGAGCACCACCACCACCACCACTGAGATCCGGCTGCTAACAAAGCCC
>NZ_JAWJYL010000166.1:0-320 GCF_046566945.1 Cobetia sp. SIMBA_158 | reverse complement strand
GACTTTCGTCCATTGTGGAAGATTCCCTACTGCTGCCTCCCGTAGGAGTCTGGGCCGTGTCTCAGTCCCAGTGTGGCCGATCACCCTCTCAGGTCGGCTACGCATCGTCGCCTTGGTGAGCCGTTACCTCACCAACTAGCTAATGCGCCGCGGGCCCATCCTATAGCGATAGCAGAACCATCTTTCATCATTTCAACATGTGATGAAATGAATTATTCGGTATTAGCCCCGGTTTCCCGGAGTTATCCCCAACTATAGGGCAGGTTGCCCACGTGTTACTCACCCGTCCGCCGCTAACCTTCAGAAGCAAGCTTCTAAAG
>NZ_JAWJYL010000165.1:0-320 GCF_046566945.1 Cobetia sp. SIMBA_158 | reverse complement strand
CGGGGCCGTTAAGTTTGGTGTCTATTTCATCAAGCAAGGCTTGTTTAAAGTTATCTTTTAAAGCTGCATCGTCGTACTGGCTATGATCTTTGGCAAACTGGGTGACTAAATCACTATTGTAGTGATACATACGGTTCCAGTTAGTGCCAGTAATAGGGTCGAATCGGCCAAGGGTAAACTCCCCTGATTTTTGATTGCAACCAATAGGGTTAGCATATGGTACTAAGGTAATGTCGCCTTTTAAATTGAGCTGTTTTAACTGCTCTAGCAGCTGAAAAATAACCGCGTTACCTTGTACCTCGGCGCCATGCATGTTGGCT
>NZ_JAWJYL010000164.1:0-320 GCF_046566945.1 Cobetia sp. SIMBA_158 | reverse complement strand
CTGGTAGGACCAGGCGGATTTGAACCGCCGACCTCCACGATGTCAACGTGGCGCTCTAACCAACTGAGCTATGGTCCTGAAGTGTGGCAGATGACACAGGAACACTTGAAACATACCGTGGAACGGCTTGGTAGGACCAGGCGGATTTGAACCGCCGACCTCCACGATGTCAACGTGGCGCTCTAACCAACTGAGCTATGGTCCTGAATCAAGTGGCGTGATGTTGCCATCAGTGCCGTTGCTGGTAGGACCAGGCGGATTTGAACCGCCGACCTCCACGATGTCAACGTGGCGCTCTAACCAACTGAGCTATGGTCCTG
>NZ_JAWJYL010000163.1:0-321 GCF_046566945.1 Cobetia sp. SIMBA_158 | reverse complement strand
GCTAGTCGGTGTATCTATCAATATAAAGTCATATTGGCTTCTAAGGTGATTAATTCCCTTATACATCAATTCGAAAGGTCTAGGGTACTTCTTGCTATTGCCAATAACCTCAAAATCAAAGCCTACTAAATCATCAGTAGCAGGAATAATATCAATATTTTCATGTACATTAACAATTGTGTGTTCAGCAGGAATACCATCAATTAACACATCATAAAGTCCGTAAGCAAATTCATCAGGATTCTTACCGAAAGTTAAAGCAACATTGGACTGATTGTCAGCATCAACTATCAGGACTTTTTTACCTTGTGAAGCTAGTAC
>NZ_JAWJYL010000162.1:0-322 GCF_046566945.1 Cobetia sp. SIMBA_158 | reverse complement strand
AGAAGACCATCATGTTCGTCAGCCACGATATCGATTAAGCGATCAAGATGGGCGATCGCATCGCTATCTTCCGCGGCGGCAAGCTGGTGCAGTATTCACCGCCCGATGAGTTACTGACCGCGCCGAAGAACGAGTTCGTCGAATCCTTCCTGGGCGAGGACCGTGCTCTGAAGCGCCTCAACCTGGTCAAGGGGCGCGACCTGGCCAGTGAAGACATCGGCATGGTCACGCCGGATGACACCCTGACCACGGCGCGCGAGCGCATCGAGGCCTACGGCTACCAGAACAGCATCGTGAGGGTGAACGACAAGCGTCAGCCGGT
>NZ_JAWJYL010000161.1:0-324 GCF_046566945.1 Cobetia sp. SIMBA_158 | reverse complement strand
CTAGCCGGTGCTGCAAGTAATGTAAGTACAGCCGGGCTAATTCAAAATATGGGAATTCCGTTTTTAACTTTCTTTGAGATTGGTAAAGTAGGTTTACCTTTATGTATTCTTTTCTTGATTTATTTTCTTACGATTGGAAAGAAGATGCTGACTAAAGGTGACTCTTCTGACCCAGAATATATAAAAAAATTCACTCGGAAAAGGAATGAGAATAGCAAGTTTAGTCCTGTCAAGGCAACAATAGCTTGTGTCATCCTAGTCGCAGTGTTAGTCGCCATGGCCATTGATAGTGACAGTTTTCCAATGTATTTCGTGGCAGCGGTC
>NZ_JAWJYL010000160.1:0-324 GCF_046566945.1 Cobetia sp. SIMBA_158 | reverse complement strand
AGAAGATTCCTGATTTTTGATTTCATTCGAGATTTCATTATATCGATCTTCTAACCATTGAATCTTCTTTCCAAGCTTCTCTACTTTTTTAGAGAGGCTCTCAAGCTCCTTTCTCAACTGACTCACCTTGTCCTTCAGTTGGTCATTATGAGTAGTGGCTTTTTCTTGAATCTTCTTTTTTACTTCTTCCAAACGTAAGGAGAGTGCTTTTAATTCATCTTTTGATTGATTCGTACTGTCGTCATCTGGCTGAGTGGGATTATCCCCATCTGTTCCGTTATCTGGCTGAGCAGGATCATCACCATCTGTTGCGTTTTCTGCTTC
>NZ_JAWJYL010000159.1:0-325 GCF_046566945.1 Cobetia sp. SIMBA_158 | reverse complement strand
GGTAGATTCACCGCAGTATAGATAGTGTTTCGGTATCTATCATCTAACTCAGGGAAATGTTTTTTAAATACGTCTAGCTGTTCCCCTTTGAATAATCGCTTGTTGTCCCTATATCGCTTGATTCTCTCTATATGCAAAGGACTAGGGTATAACTGTCCTACTTCAAATAAATCTGTCTGTATATGTCCTTCAGTAAACATTTGAGGATTATTGATATTCACTTTCCCACCCCTTTAAATAAAAATAAACCAGTGTAAACATAAGTAAACATGTGTATACATGCACTTACATTCCTACTGGTTTTCTGTAATAGCTTCTTTGTCTA
>NZ_JAWJYL010000158.1:0-325 GCF_046566945.1 Cobetia sp. SIMBA_158 | reverse complement strand
CTATCAGGTACCTTTTTAATCCTATTACTTGAAAAATTTAAAAACTCTAACTCATCAGAATATCCAATCGCCTCAGGTATAGCATTTATACTATTATTATTAGCCGCTAAAATAACTAACCTTTTTAGTTCAAAAATTTCAGTTGGTAATGCTGATAAGCGATTAAAGCTTATATCCAGTAAGGTGAGTTTTTTCAGACATGCGATACCGGAAGGGATTAATTCAATACTATTGTTACATAAACTTAACCCCCTTAGGTTAAAAAAGTTGAAAATCACTTCAGGAAAAAGAGTAAACTTATTATCATCTAAGGTTACTCTTTTTA
>NZ_JAWJYL010000157.1:0-325 GCF_046566945.1 Cobetia sp. SIMBA_158 | reverse complement strand
GAGCGCCCTTCGATTTATCTAGGGCAGAAATACACGGCCTTAGATTAAATTAAGCTCGAGCGAAGTTATTGGAGATATATAGACATGTCTAAAGTATGTCAAGTTACAGGTAAGCGTCCAGCGGTTGGTAACCACCGTTCACACGCGAGAAACGCGACTAGACGTCGTTTCCTACCTAACCTACAAACACACCGTTTTTGGGTTGAAAGTGAAAAACGTTTTGTAACATTACGCACTACTCCTAAAGGTATGCGTATTATCGATAAAAAAGGCATCGACGCGGTTCTTACAGAAATCCGTGCTCGCGGCGAAAAAGTTTAAGGAA
>NZ_JAWJYL010000156.1:0-325 GCF_046566945.1 Cobetia sp. SIMBA_158 | reverse complement strand
CTAAAAAACGTCATCCGTTATTAGATAAAGTATTCTTATTCAAATCCAATTATTTTCCCATGAGCTATAAACTTAGACCCTATCAGCAAGAGGCGGTTGAACGCACCGTTGTTCACTTTAGAAAAACCAATGATCCCGCAGTTATTGTGTTGCCAACAGGTGCAGGTAAAAGTTTAGTCATCGCTGAGCTTGCCCGTATAGCTAAACAAAAAATATTGGTCCTTGCTCATGTTAAAGAACTTGTAGAGCAAAATTCACAAAAATATAAAAGTTTTGGTTTAGAGGCGAGTATATTTTCCGCAGGTTTAAAAGAAAAATCTTTAAC
>NZ_JAWJYL010000155.1:0-326 GCF_046566945.1 Cobetia sp. SIMBA_158 | reverse complement strand
GCAGTCATAATTTTTTCGACTGCTTTCTTTTCTTTGTTGCTTAATGGCAATATAATCATCCCAGCATCAATTTTGTTTGCTACCGCTTTACTTCCACTTAGATACTGACCATCAATCACTTCTCCTTTCTTCCACGCTTCTTTCCACTCTCCATTCAGCTGTGTTGCAGACGAAAGAAAAATCATGTATTTATTAGCCAATGTTTTTAATTTATCCGATATTACCAGCAAAACTTGATCTTCCCTAAGTTTTATTCCACTTCCTTTTGCCATTTCAGCAAAGATTGAAACTGATGTATGGATGTAATCATAGAAATAGTACTGAAC
>NZ_JAWJYL010000154.1:0-326 GCF_046566945.1 Cobetia sp. SIMBA_158 | reverse complement strand
CAAAGATTTAACATAAGTAAAGTACAGTGAATATGATATCAGTCACAATCGAATCAGGGAATGTGTAAATTGAATTAAAATTCACTTTTTTAGAATAAAAAAGGGTTGGGTGGGTGTGGTTTGTTGGGTTTGTTAAATTTATCCCCCATCTATTATTAGCTTTACCCGTGTAAGGTACAATTAATGTACGGTTTTAATTTTTGTGAATATTTGAATGACTATTCATCCTTTTTTGTATGCTTGGATTTTAGTGGTGTTAATTTTTTGTAATTTTATTTGTCTGGACAGGGAGCCATTTATTTTTTAGTAAGTTGTAGCGGTTTAAA
>NZ_JAWJYL010000153.1:0-326 GCF_046566945.1 Cobetia sp. SIMBA_158 | reverse complement strand
CATTACATTATCATAATGATAAGTTAACATAGTCTGAACATACGGCGCCTTATGATTGTTTTCTCCTCGTTACAAATTCGTCGCGGCGTGCGCGTCCTGCTGGATAATGCCACCGCCACCATCAACCCCGGGCAGAAAGTCGGCCTGGTGGGTAAAAACGGCTGTGGTAAATCTACCCTGCTGGCATTGCTGAAAAATGAAATCAGCGCCGACGGCGGCAGCTACACCTTTCCGGGAAGCTGGCAACTGGCGTGGGTGAATCAGGAAACGCCGGCGTTACCGCAAGCGGCGCTGGAATATGTCATTGACGGAGACCGTGAATATCG
>NZ_JAWJYL010000152.1:0-326 GCF_046566945.1 Cobetia sp. SIMBA_158 | reverse complement strand
TACCTAGTAAGCGTACACGTACACTTTCACCGTCTTTTAATCGAATGTAAACCTTAGTTAAGTCTACTTTTGTTTTGTTGGCTGAAGCTTTTGCTTCTACACCTTTTGCTGTAAATAATGATGTCATTATTTTTTTCCACCCTTCAGATATTAGTTGAAGGGAAGAAAGAAGCTTTTAGGACTTGTGGACTTGTATCACCGTAGGCTTTCATCAATCCTTACTCGCTTCAATCTTCCTTACACACCAATAACGGAGTGATAGATATTTTCAGACCAAAAATAACTTTTGATTAATAATAATCAACTTTATAGGCACTAAAAAAGAG
>NZ_JAWJYL010000151.1:0-327 GCF_046566945.1 Cobetia sp. SIMBA_158 | reverse complement strand
CTTCAACGTTGTTAGGACAACAAATAGTATCTGAAATCTTAAGCTCGCCTAAACCTGTTACAGTAACGATGTTACCAGCATAAGCTTTATCAGTGTCGATACGCTCAAGGCCTAGGTAGCTTTGTACTGAACCAATTTTACCGTTACGAGTCGTGCCGTCAGCGCCAATAACTGTAACTTGTTGGTTAGTCGCAACAGAACCACGTTTAATACGACCAATACCGATTACACCTTTATACGAGTTGTAATCAAGCTGAGAGGTTTGCATTTGGAAGTCACCTTCAGGATCTGCATGCGGTGGTGATACTTCGTCAACGATCATCTTGA
>NZ_JAWJYL010000150.1:0-327 GCF_046566945.1 Cobetia sp. SIMBA_158 | reverse complement strand
ACCGTCAGCGTGCGATCAAAATCCTGGCGAACTCTTACTACGGTTACTACGGTTACGCGAAAGCGCGTTGGTACTGCAAAGAATGCGCGGAATCTGTTACCGCGTGGGGTCGTGAATACATCGAATTCGTTTGGAAAGAACTGGAAGAAAAATTCGGTTTCAAAGTTCTGTACATCGACACCGACGGTCTGTACGCGACCATCCCGGGTGGTAAATCTGAAGAAATCAAAAAAAAAGGGCTGGGATTTGTTGGCTTCAGCAACGGGAAACTTCCGGGGCTGCTGGGAATGGGATAAGGAAGAATGGAAGGGGGGCCGGTGGGGAAAA
>NZ_JAWJYL010000149.1:0-328 GCF_046566945.1 Cobetia sp. SIMBA_158 | reverse complement strand
CCTTATCCCGAAGTTACGGTACCAATATGCCGAGTTCCTTCTCCCGAGTTCTCTCAAGCGCCTTAGAATACTCATCTCGCCCACCTGTGTCGGTTTGCGGTACGGGCACCTCTCACCTCGCTAGAGGCTTTTCTTGGCAGTGTGGAATCAGGAACTTCGCTACTAAATTTCGCTCGCCATCACAGCTCAGCCTTTACGGGAAACGGATTTGCCTATTTCCCAGCCTAACTGCTTGGACGCGGATATCCAATACCGCGCTTACCCTATCCTCCTGCGTCCCCCCATTGCTCAAATGGTGAGGAGGTGGTACAGGAATATCAACCTGTTG
>NZ_JAWJYL010000148.1:0-328 GCF_046566945.1 Cobetia sp. SIMBA_158 | reverse complement strand
CTATGTTTTCATCCAGTTCCCTGAAGGATTGTCCAATAACTTGATAGTGTTTTCTCGGTTTACCATCATTGAAAGCTTCAGGAAAGTACTGATTAATTACTTTTGTGATTCCATCACCAAAGGCAAACTGAATATGTCCGTATTTTTCAGTTATGTAGTCTGCGAAAGTATTCTTACCGCTTCTAAAACGTCCCACAACTGCGATTCTGTGCTTACTCATGGTTGCACCCCCTTACACACCTATAACGATTTACTTTGCTTTTTCAGACTTCTAAGGTGTATAATATAATGTACTTAAATACGTATATTAGGAGGTTTCGTTATGGAC
>NZ_JAWJYL010000147.1:0-329 GCF_046566945.1 Cobetia sp. SIMBA_158 | reverse complement strand
CGCAGTACGAGTAACGGCAACCGTTGAAACAAGCGGGCTGGCGTTTCCTGCGATTATCGAAGTTACTCTTTGAGAAATAGAAGATAATGCCGTACGAGCTACGATAACAGCACGTCCTAAAGGAGTAGGATTCCCGGCTATGACGGTTGTCACTCGTTGAGCGATTGACCTTAGCCCCGCTTTAGCACGAGCTATTGAACTGGTTAATGGATTGTTATCACCCGTAAAATAAGTATTAACACGTTGAGGAATCTCACGCAATTTCTGCTGAGCCATACGAACAGCCCTAGTTAAAGGGTCTGCATCAGCGTCTAGGTCAACCCGGTTGC
>NZ_JAWJYL010000146.1:0-330 GCF_046566945.1 Cobetia sp. SIMBA_158 | reverse complement strand
CGGGGATCGTAGCGCTACTGTTTTCGGTGGTTTATTTGCTGGCAGGGGAACACATCATTGCGTTACTGACGTCGTTAACCCAGATTCAGCAGCTGGCTGACCGCTATCTTATCTGGCAGGTGATTTTGCCGTTGGTTGGCGTCTGGCTGGAACGGCGACTGGCGGCCAAATCCTCGAAAACCCAAAGCATGAAAACCAAATCTCCGGCGCTATGGGCGGCGGTGATTATGTACTGCTTCTCGCTGCGAAGAATGGCGAATCTACGCAAGGTTCAGCGACTGGCGCAAAGTGGCGTTCTGGTGGTCAGCGATCGCTTCCCGCAGGCTGAAA
>NZ_JAWJYL010000145.1:0-330 GCF_046566945.1 Cobetia sp. SIMBA_158 | reverse complement strand
AGCCGAGGTTAGACTAAATTTAACGGTATATTAGATTTGGCTGGCTTTACTTTTATGCAAAAAACCTCTGAACTAGAAGAATTTAACAACAGACCTGCCCACATTCTATGTCTAGACGACGAAGCAAGTGTTTTAAAGTCACTTGTACGGCTGTTACGAATGAACAAATTTAATGTGGTTGTATCGACCGACGGACACGACGCACTTCAAAAAATGACAGCCACACAGTTTGATGTGGTCATAAGTGACATGCGTATGCCCAAAATGAGCGGCGCAGAGTTTTTAGCAAAAGCAAAAAAGCTAGCTCCTGACACTCAACGTATTTTGCTA
>NZ_JAWJYL010000144.1:0-332 GCF_046566945.1 Cobetia sp. SIMBA_158 | reverse complement strand
GAAATGATTAAAGGTGCCTTGGCTGAATTACATATTGGTGATCCGTCATTGTTATCTACTGATGTAGGGCCTGTAATCGATGAAAAAGCACTTAAAAACTTAACCGAACATGTTGAGTACTTAAAAGGCAACGCAACACTTCATTACGAATGTAAAATTCCGGACAACAGTGAAAATGGTGCGTACTTCTTTGCTCCTCGTTTGTACGAAATAAAAGACCTTTCTGTACTTAAGCGCGAAGTATTTGGTCCATGTGTTCATATTATTCGCTTCAAAGCGAATCAACTTGATGACGTAATTGATCAAATAAACAATACAGGTTACGGCTTAAC
>NZ_JAWJYL010000143.1:0-333 GCF_046566945.1 Cobetia sp. SIMBA_158 | reverse complement strand
GGTATTAGTACTGTTGTTGGTACTATTACTAGTATTGTGATTAGTACTGTTTTTTTTATTGTGCTAAATATCCTATCGTGTCGTACACGTAAAAAACGAAATAGGAGGAAGCTATGAAAGAATTATTTAAAATGTTATTACCATTAGACTTGCAATTCTTTGCTGAAGGTGGAGAAGGTGATACTGGTGGTGACGGTGGTACAGATACTGGTGGCGGTGACGATTGGATTGATAACTATTATGCTGGTCAAGACAATGACAAAGATACGGACACTAAGCAAGACGAGACTATGATTCCTAAAACTCGTTTTGACAAAGTGAATACAAAGTATA
>NZ_JAWJYL010000142.1:0-333 GCF_046566945.1 Cobetia sp. SIMBA_158 | reverse complement strand
CGAGTGTGTTTTCTGTTGCAAAGTTTTGTGCACTAATCACGTTGCCGCCACCCAGCACATTACCGCCAGCCATACTGTTTGATGTGGCCTCGTTATAACTTGCAGCACCGTAGCCTGTGAAATCAGCGTTTAGTTTGTAATTAAAGCTTACCTGACCTGACTGAAGTGTGTCGTTAATGCTATCACTTGCTGCAGTTTGGCCTTGTGGTGCAATAGGATCACGTGCTTCTACATCATAATAATCTACTCGGTAACCTACGCTTGTATGAAGTTTATCTGTCCAATCTGAGTCTTGCTGAATAGCAAAACCTGTTTGCCATGAACGTGAGTCAG
>NZ_JAWJYL010000141.1:0-334 GCF_046566945.1 Cobetia sp. SIMBA_158 | reverse complement strand
CACTAGCCTCTTCAAAGCCACTACTTACTTGCTGCACATTTTTAACCACTAAGTAAAGTGTGGCAGGAAGCGTTAAGCTTAATCCAAGTACCGCAATTGTCATCATAGATGCCAGTGGCGTACGCCACATTTCACCCAGGCTATGAATCCCTTGGCGAAAAATATTAACGATAAAAAAGTAGCCATTTGAAATAACTGATTTTTTTTGTTTTTCGTTTTTGTTTTGGCGGCTTTTAAACAGTAAACTCATAATGCCCCCTGCGCTAATGGATCTTCAAGCATTCTGCCATCCTTTAACGTTAAGCTCCTATACTTCATGCGTGCAACAAGGCCT
>NZ_JAWJYL010000140.1:0-339 GCF_046566945.1 Cobetia sp. SIMBA_158 | reverse complement strand
ATCCTTAGAAGTTACGTCCACTAAGTTAGTATCACGATTTAATGTAGCACCTGATTGTCCACCAATTACTGTAGGTACACCAGCTACATCTACACTTACCAATACATCTACACCAGCAACTTTATTACCCATGTTGTCACCCCTATTTATCAATTAAAAGATTGATGTTTACGTTATACTTGTACCTATCTAAATCGTCTTTTTCTAAGAACATAGAAAAAGGCTGTCTAGCAGTAGCTAGTACAACCTTAAATCCACCAATATTAAATCTTGTCTTATTATCAAAATGCTTCAGAAGATTGTTTGCTTCTGCTTCTGCATCTTTTGGATGGTTAGCAC
>NZ_JAWJYL010000139.1:0-339 GCF_046566945.1 Cobetia sp. SIMBA_158 | reverse complement strand
CACTCAAATGAAGTCTAAAGCATTAGCACGTCAATTCACTAAATCTTTCTTTGATGGTGATTCAGCTAAGAATCCACTAGAGTTTGATGGTATTGGTAAGCAAGTATCAGGAACAGCACAAGACATCGACAATGCAGAAGGTACATTAACACTAGATAAATTACATGAGTTACTAGATGCGGTTGAAGGTGGGGCAGACGTATTATTCATGTCTAAAGCTATGCGACGTGAATTACAGAAAATCCTAGAAGGACAAAACCATTACATTCAAGTTGGTAAAGATGCTTTCGGACGTCCTGTTACTATGTTTGGTGATGTACAAATTCGTACTTTTGAAGA
>NZ_JAWJYL010000138.1:0-341 GCF_046566945.1 Cobetia sp. SIMBA_158 | reverse complement strand
TTAGTCGGCACCATTTATTTTAGTTAAGTGTTTTAACAACATTTAATTTGCACTGTTTAAGTGCCTCGATAGCTCAGTTGGTAGAGCAGAGGATTGAAAATCCTCGTGTCCCTGGTTCGATTCCGGGTCGAGGCACCATTTATAAGTTTATCATTCGTTAAGATTGATGAAGTGCCTTAGCACACAGTTTAGTGTGCCGACTTAGCTCAGCTGGTAGAGCAACTGACTTGTAATCAGTAGGTCAACCGTTCGACTCGGTTAGTCGGCACCATTTATTAACTTATTTCTATTATCAAAACACTGAATAGATCGGATGAACTGCGTCGATGGAAAACGTGGTC
>NZ_JAWJYL010000137.1:0-341 GCF_046566945.1 Cobetia sp. SIMBA_158 | reverse complement strand
TAAAGTTTACAGAAAAAGGTAGTGTAAAGCTGGACACGTTTTTAACCAATATTGACGACGCTTTGTCACTCACTATTACCGTGACTGACTCAGGCAGAGGGATGACTCCTGAATTTCTTAAATCGCTATTTTCACCATTTACGCAAGAAGTCGATGCTAAAAATACAAAAGGCGGTACAGGTCTAGGCTTAGCAATTGTAAAAGAACTTGTTCAGTACATGTGCGGTAAAATTGAAGTCAGTAGCGAAATTAATAAAGGCTCTACATTTTCAGTTTATATCCCTATAACCCGAGGTGAAGAGCAAGCACTTGAAAATAAACCGCTCGCTAACATTGATTTA
>NZ_JAWJYL010000136.1:0-342 GCF_046566945.1 Cobetia sp. SIMBA_158 | reverse complement strand
CATTGCCATCAGCCCCTTTTAAAAACGTTTGTAATAACGTGCCACCGCGCAAGCTACCCGCACTACCAATAGATGAAACGGTTATATCAATTGTTTGTCCTGGCTTTCTAAATGCGGGTAATTCAGCATGTACAGCAACGGCAGCAACGTTTTTAATTTTAGGGCTTAAATTTGCAGGTAGCGAAATACCAAAATTGCTTAACATGCCTTTAAAACTTTGCTGAGTGAAGCGGCTCTGCTCACCCGTGCCGGGTAAACCCACTACTAAGCCAGAACCTACCAACTGGTTCGATCTAACCCCTTCAACCATAGAAATATCTTTAATACGCTCAGCATGTGCCG
>NZ_JAWJYL010000135.1:0-344 GCF_046566945.1 Cobetia sp. SIMBA_158 | reverse complement strand
CGGGACAAAAAACGAATTGACGAAGCTTTGTCTGTTTTAACAGATCGAGAGAAGGACGTATTCTTTATGCACACAACGCAGGGACTATCGTTTAGCGAGATTGCGATCATGCTAGATGTCAAGAAAGGAACTGTACAAAAACATATGGAAAGAGCTCGGACCAAAATGTCCAAAAAAGTGCAAGAACGCCTATTCAAAGCTGCTGAATAGGCATTTTTTCTTTAGAAAATCAATCAATCAGAGCTTGTCTTACAGTTGCCACCTATAGTTAGAAAGACCAAACGGATGTTTGCTAGACCTACACAAATGATTCCTTTTTAGGGAATCATTCCAGATTGTTGACA
>NZ_JAWJYL010000134.1:0-345 GCF_046566945.1 Cobetia sp. SIMBA_158 | reverse complement strand
CCCGGTGATATTTTATATATTCCGCCAGGCTGCCCGCATGAAGGCTACGCAGTTGAAAATGCACTTAATTACTCTGTGGGATTTAGAGCACCAAATCAGCAAGATTTACTATCAAGCTTTGCCGATCATGTTATTGATACTGAAAGCGGTCAAAAACGCTACACAGACCACAACTTAGTTACAAGAGCCTCAAAAGGTGAGCTTACAAATAATGAAGCTAAAAAGGTTAAGCATCTTATCGCCTCAATGCTAGAAGATGATGGTCTTTTCAAGCAATGGCTTGGCAAAACTTTAAGCCAACCCAAACACGAAATGGACTTGGCACCAGTAGAACCTGCTTTTTCC
>NZ_JAWJYL010000133.1:0-346 GCF_046566945.1 Cobetia sp. SIMBA_158 | reverse complement strand
TTTGTCGATCAGGTAACGTTTCGCGAACGGGATGTCGTATTCGAAGATGTCAACAACCGCAGAGTGTTCACGGATTTTTTCACGGATGGTCGGAACGTCCTGCGGGTGTTCGAAGTACAGACGCCAAACGGTGATCGGACGACCCAGGAATTTTTTTTCAACTTTTTCCGCGTCAACGATACGAACGATTTTACCGTGACGTTCCGCGGTGATTTTTTTAACTTCTTCGATTTTAGAGTCGTCTTTCAGCAGCGCGTAGCTGTACGGACGGAAGGTACGGTCGTGTTCGATTTTGAATTCACCGTTTTCTTTTTTGAACAGACGGATAACCGGTTTACCTTCTTCG
>NZ_JAWJYL010000132.1:0-348 GCF_046566945.1 Cobetia sp. SIMBA_158 | reverse complement strand
ACATCGTTGTGGGCGCTTTATTGTTGAAATAAAGTAAATTTATGTAAAAACAAAAAAGCGCAGCTACAGAAGTGACCTTCAATAACTACGCTTTTTAATCAAACTTATTTGGTCTTTATTTTTCGTAGCGAACTAGGCGTAAATAAACATCACTGGTTTTAGAGCGTAAACTATTTAGCCCGCTGTCAAACTGATACACCCAGGCCGAACTCATATTGCTAACACCCGATGTGCTAGACCAATAGTTTTGAGATTTAGTGCCTAAAAAAACAACTTCATTTATGCTTGGCTCTGTACAACTGTGCTCTAAAATACTGGCTAGCTCTTTAATATTAGGCACCTGCCAAT
>NZ_JAWJYL010000131.1:0-348 GCF_046566945.1 Cobetia sp. SIMBA_158 | reverse complement strand
ATGTTGATACTAATAGTTTAATGTTTCTCGGATGTAGTTCATTGTCTATTAACATTAAAACATCCCTGTTCTTTCTAGATATACGGTCTACCTTCCAGACTAAAATTGCATCAAACTTATGGTTTCTCATATCATTAAATAATCTTTGTACATCTGGACGGTTAAAGTTTTTACCCGAATGTCCACCATCTGTATAGACTTCAACAACCTCATAACCTTTATTTTTTGCATATGCCCTTAATTCATCCTCTTGTCCTTTCAATGAAAAACCCGTTCTTTTTTGCTCCTCAGTACTTACCCTTGTGTATATAGCAACTTTTAATACATTACCTTCCATTAATGTCTCCC
>NZ_JAWJYL010000130.1:0-349 GCF_046566945.1 Cobetia sp. SIMBA_158 | reverse complement strand
CAATCCATCAATTAAGAAGCTTATACTGTTACATATCAGGAATAGGACACTAGCACATTGTATTACCACCTTATAACCACAAAAACCGTGCTAGTGTTTTTATTTTGCCCTCAAATAGTTGAATATTAATAATCAACTTTTACATAAAAAAAAGAGAAGCCCCTGAAGGACTTCCCTATTTCACCGCTAATAATTCTTCAATCTCGTCAAAGATTTCATTTTCACTACGCATTGAATATCTGATTGTCTGCTGAATATTCGGTTGTCCATTCTTCTTAAAATGTCCTAGCATCCTTGCTATTGATTCATCAGCCATTTTCCCTAATGCTAAATCGTGTGCAAAGGTATG
>NZ_JAWJYL010000129.1:0-349 GCF_046566945.1 Cobetia sp. SIMBA_158 | reverse complement strand
AGCATGGTGCAGCACGTACATGACGTGTGTACCACCGACGCCTGCCGGATCGTACAGACCCGCATTGTCGTAACCGCGGGTTTTCAGCTCAGCAACGCGCTCGCTCGCCAGCGTTTTCATCGACTCTTTCGTACCGAAGTGAATCGCGCCCGTTGGGCAGGTCTTCACGCAGGCTGGTTCTTGCCCAACCACCACGCGGTCAACGCACAGCGTACATTTGTAGACGCGGTTGTCTTCCGGGTTGAGGCGCGGAATGTCGAACGGACAGCCCGCAATGCAATAACCGCAGCCAATGCACTGCTCGGACTGGAAGTCGACGATACCGTTGGCATACTGAATAATTGCACCT
>NZ_JAWJYL010000128.1:0-351 GCF_046566945.1 Cobetia sp. SIMBA_158 | reverse complement strand
CCTTCTCAATGGTCTTTACGTTAGTAACAACCCTTGTCGCATGGTACAAAAACAACTATGTGACTGATATAGGAAAGAAACAAAAAGAAGTTCTAAAACAAAAAGGATTAACAAAATAAGAGCTGTCCCAGGCGGTTTTTTTAAATAAAAAAGCAATTTTAAGGAGACGATGAACAATGGTAAAAATCATTCAAGATTATATTTCAAAGAGTAACCGCAACAGACCAGGCAACTATATGAAGCCTTTATATATTACAGTTCATAACACATCTAACACGTCAAAGGGCGCAGACGCAGCAAGTCACGCAGCTTTTGTTAAACGAGCTAGTACAGCCGTTAGCTGGCGCTACA
>NZ_JAWJYL010000127.1:0-353 GCF_046566945.1 Cobetia sp. SIMBA_158 | reverse complement strand
AACAATTGCAAACGATGGGCTAGACGCTATAGATAAAGTATCGGCTCAACATTTTGATATTGTATTTATGGATATACAAATGCCCCATATGGACGGCCTTGAAGCCACTAAACAACTAAGAGCTAAAGGCTACAATATGCCTATTATTGCTTTAAGTGCTGCTGTAGAGCCCAGAGATAGAAAAGCAGCCGCTGATGCAGGTATGGATGACTTTTTGGTTAAACCCATTGTATTTGACGCGCTTTACGAAAGCTTAGATAAAAACCTAAAAAGTAGAGATAATTTGCAAACAATAAATTTAGTAAAAGCAAAGCAAAACGTTGATAACAATGAAACCTTACTCATGACATTGC
>NZ_JAWJYL010000126.1:0-353 GCF_046566945.1 Cobetia sp. SIMBA_158 | reverse complement strand
CATTCCTAAACTGTACCTTGAAAACGTAGGTGAAGATGTTTACCTAGAGGCGTTTGATAAGCTAATTGGCCAGTGGGCAAGTGAGCGAAACGACGGTGAATGTTTTGGTGACTTTGTAATTCGCAAAGGCATTGTTGCTGAAGTAAAAGTATCAGTAACCGATTTTCACGCATAATTAGATACCAGCGCTTGGCGCTGGTGAGGCTTGGAATTTTCCATGAGTGAATTTAAAAATATATTACAGCTAGATAAACAAAGCCAAGCGGCTATGTTAGCTGATGCTAATGGTGTATTAGCAAATATGAGCGCAGAGCAACGTGTTGCGTGGGCGCTTGAAAATTTACCCGATACCG
>NZ_JAWJYL010000125.1:0-356 GCF_046566945.1 Cobetia sp. SIMBA_158 | reverse complement strand
CTAGCTTGGTCAGGTCCATATTATCCAGACGCTTTTGCATACGTGCCTGTAATTGGGGACTGCTAGGGTTGGTGATGATAATGCGCTTTAGCTCGTAATATTCACGCGAATAATCATGCGGACTGAATGAAACCGTCGCGAGCGGTGCACTGACCGCAAGCGGTAGATTATTACGATCGGTAATCATACCGCGATAAGATTTTTGAGTTCGCTCACTGGTAATGAGCTCATTGCCTTTGTCTTGATAAAACTGTGCGTTGGCAACCTGAATATAATAAGCGCGGCTAATCAGTAGCGCTAATATGACCAGCGCCAGACCCCAGACCATACGAAAACGGTTTTTGTCTTGTTCAAAA
>NZ_JAWJYL010000124.1:0-357 GCF_046566945.1 Cobetia sp. SIMBA_158 | reverse complement strand
CACCGCGACGAAGCGGATGCCCGCGAGCCGCGCGAACCACGCGGCCGGGATCCCGTCGATCGCGAGATCGTCGAAATAGCCGGTGTCGCGACGCGGCGCGACGAACGTGAAGGTCGAGAATTCGGTGTGGCGCTCCCACTTCAGATGCCAGCCGCACGGCGACTGCACCGCGTAGTGGGTCGCGCCGTCTTGCGGCACGGCGATGCCGGTGTCGCGGCACAGCGCGTGCAGCAGCGTTTCGTGGATGTCGGGCTGGCCGTCCGTGTAGATCGCGTAATGCGTGAGCGACACCGCCTCGGCGATCCGCAGGAACGGCCGGGCATGCAATTCAGCGGCCAGTGCGGCGCGCAGCGGATG
>NZ_JAWJYL010000123.1:0-359 GCF_046566945.1 Cobetia sp. SIMBA_158 | reverse complement strand
AATTAAAAATTTATTTTTTTAGTATGTATAAAGATTTCAAGAATTGGAGAATATATTAGTGTTCCCCCTTAGTTATATATACATTTTTTAGCTGTCCATTTTGGATGGCTCTTTTTTTGCCTGAAGCCAATATGGTACAAACCAACCCTAATCCAGAAAAAACGATATAATCAGCTTTAGAAGAAGGAGGTAGGTTCATTCTAATGAATATTTTAATTTTAGGTGGAACTGGACGAGTTGGCCGTGAAATCGTAACACTTGCCCTTCATGACAAACACCATGTTACGGTACTCGTTCGTACGCCAGGGAAAATCCAACTAACGGATGAACAATTGACCATTATTAGAGGTAATGTTTTA
>NZ_JAWJYL010000122.1:0-361 GCF_046566945.1 Cobetia sp. SIMBA_158 | reverse complement strand
TTACTTCTTTTCCTAGTTTTACTGATTTGTTGCTCATTGTTATTATTTTTTATTGTTAATGAATTGGTTAATTAATTGATTGTTGACTATCCACATCCGTTGCAAGATGCTCCTACACAGCTGAAGCTTCCTTCAAGGTCTTGGTCAATCCCTCCAACTTTCTTTCCGCCTTTTACCTTGTTTAATTGATCTTCCTGTAATTTTGTAACTGCGTCTTTGTTAAGTGTTACTTCTTTTCCTAGTTTTACTGATTTGTTGCTCATTGTTCTAATTTTTTATTGTTAATGAATTGGTTAATTAATTGTTGATTATCCACATCCGTTACAAGATAATCCTACACAGCTGAAGCTTCCTTCAAGGT
>NZ_JAWJYL010000121.1:0-361 GCF_046566945.1 Cobetia sp. SIMBA_158 | reverse complement strand
ATGGATGTCTTATTACTAAGTTTAATAAAACCTTTCAATTAATACATTCACTATAAAACTGAGTTTTATTGAATCACCAATTCAATAATAGAAGTAGCTTTTTAGGTAAACTTACAGAGGATATAAAAATGTCTACAACAGGGGAAAAACCAGGTACTGGCACTTACCAATGTGATAATTGCGGCAACACTGTAACACTTGACGATCATGATGATACTTTGCCACCTTGCCCTAAATGCCATGAAACAGAATACACACCGTAGCAACTGCTCTTCAAGAGCTATCTAAATAGATAGCTCTTATTACCTTACAAAGTAAAAACAATTAACCTCTTTCTCCTAATCTATCCATGATCCAATCA
>NZ_JAWJYL010000120.1:0-365 GCF_046566945.1 Cobetia sp. SIMBA_158 | reverse complement strand
TTGCCACAGCCGATATAGATGCTGAAGTTATTTTATTAACAGCACAGCTGTGGGAAGCATTTGGTATTACTGAGCATGTACGATTAGAGCTTAACTCTTTAGGTTCTAACGAAGCGCGCGCCGATTACCGAGATGCGCTTGTTGCTTACCTTGAACAACATACCGACGTGCTTGATGAAGACTCAAAGCGCCGCATGTATTCAAACCCGTTACGTGTACTTGATAGCAAAAACCCTGACGTACAAGCAATATTAGTTGATGCGCCTAAATTGTCTGAGCATTTAGATGCTGAATCAAAAGAACATTTTGAAAATTTATGTGAACGTTTAGACGCAGCTGGCGTCTCATACACGGTTAACGAAAAA
>NZ_JAWJYL010000119.1:0-365 GCF_046566945.1 Cobetia sp. SIMBA_158 | reverse complement strand
CGGCACTTTATTGTTTATTTAATTAATAAGATTAGTATGATTTAAATGAATAAATCATTACTGATAATGTTATTTACACATCCTCCTCTCTGCTGAATGATATAAAAGCTTTAGGAAAAAAAAAGTCATCATTTATCCCAAAGAAATAAAATGATGACTTTTAGTTGACTAATCAGCCTTCCCTAAAACCTATTAAGTTTATAAGGTTAATTTATAATCTTCTTTCATCCATGTCAACCATTATTTTCATAAAAATTTATTTTTTCTCTCTATGAAGAGTGGTCCTAAACCAAATTGTTGGAATCACTCTTTAACATTACAAATGAAGTGGAATATTTTAGGAATAATTATCTCTACTTTTCAGA
>NZ_JAWJYL010000118.1:0-367 GCF_046566945.1 Cobetia sp. SIMBA_158 | reverse complement strand
GGTTTCGAATACTTAACCAACCTAGCGAGCGCTGTTCCATCTACTCATTCATTTGAAACCTATGAAACATTAATTTACGAGGCTTTTAGACTTAGAGATTTGCAAAGTGCTGCTTTAGCATTTGCCAGTTCCCCTACTGATGAGGGCATCACCGAGCTTTATCAAAAAACAATTGAAGCTCAAGAAGTAGGCGTACGAGAGACTCGGACGAAAATGGATGTATTAACCGAGATTTTCATGAGCATGGAAGAAGATCATGGTGATCTGACTGGAGTCAACACGGGTCTTGCGGATCTTAATGCCATGACAGGCGGTTGGCAAAAGAGTGATTTGATTATTGTGGCTGCTCGTCCATCGATGGGGAAAA
>NZ_JAWJYL010000117.1:0-367 GCF_046566945.1 Cobetia sp. SIMBA_158 | reverse complement strand
AATGATTATCGGTGCTGCAAAGTTCTCTTTATTGAGTCGCTCTGTGGGGTTAACCGCATGAGATACTGCCAAAAGTTGAACGTTCGGGCCAATTAAACAATCGTCGCCAATGCTTATAGCTCCCTCACTAATTGGAGCATCTAATACCGTACAGTTAATGTTTATAAAGCTACGATCACCAATAGTTATTTGATTACCATAATCGCAATGAAAACCCGATTCTATAATTACCCCTTCACCGCATTGAGGGAACAGCTCTTTAATACGTTTTAAATTACCTTTACTTGGGCTTTTATTAAAGAGTCGGCATATTTCGCCAGTTTGCTTTCGTAGCGCTAATAGCGTTTTATCTAAGCTGTTAAATGAC
>NZ_JAWJYL010000116.1:0-368 GCF_046566945.1 Cobetia sp. SIMBA_158 | reverse complement strand
CTAAGAGATTGAAAGAGATTAATCAGCAAATGGCCGCTCTTTTTGCAAAGTATGGGAAAGATGGTTCTCTATCTATGGCTGATCTCAACAAATACAACCGCTTCAAAAAAGAAATGGAGCGGATGACCGAGGAATCAAGCAAAGCATTCAAAACTGTGATCATCATTGTCGAAGCATTAGCCGCTAAGCAATTTCTTGAGAACTATATGCGGTCTGCTTATCTCTACGAGATAGAAGCAGCGGTGAAGATGGGTTATACGTTGCCGACAACGGCAATGATTCAACAGGCAATATTAAACCCGATAGCTGAATTGACTCTTTCAGCCTTATATAAGCGTCACCGTGATGATTATGTCCGGCAGATTCAA
>NZ_JAWJYL010000115.1:0-370 GCF_046566945.1 Cobetia sp. SIMBA_158 | reverse complement strand
CTACTGTGTAGCTAGTACCATTAAGTCCAAACCTACGACTTACTTGCACAAGTCCTTCATAGTTACTGTTATGATGGGCAGCGTTAGCACGTTTATAAGGGTCTTTAGTCGTGAAAATAACCTCTAATGGTGTATGGTTACTAGCTTCAACCCATTCTCTAGGGAAGTACTTCATGTGTTTTTCAACTATCTTAGCTTTTGTCTTAGTAGTATTACCTGCGGTATTAAGTTTTTCGCCTTTTTTGAAGCCTAATTCACGTACTTCTTGCATAGTTTTTAAGTAAGCTTTTTCACGTACTTCTTTTTCGTCTATCTTTACTTCCTGCATTTTTTGAGATAAAGCTTTTTTCTTAGCTGTCATTTCATCCAG
>NZ_JAWJYL010000114.1:0-370 GCF_046566945.1 Cobetia sp. SIMBA_158 | reverse complement strand
ATACCCGCCGTGTAATGAATTTGATATTTACCCGCAAGTTTTACAGCTTGGTAATTTTTATGAAGCACAAAGCACGCAAATTGACGCACGTTTAAAAAGCTGTAGCACTAATCATGCGCTGCTTAATTTGGTATGTAAGCATGCCGCGCAGTATTTTGAGCAGCCCAATGGTTTATTTAGATGGCGCAGCAATTTATTAGAGCCACTAGAGGCACTTATTTTAAACAGCCCGCTTGAAGCGTTAATTGCGCACTTAACGGCTATGAGCAAACACTATTTACAGCTAAAAGACGGCTACCCCGACTTAATGGTTATTAATAATGGCCAAGTACATTTTGAAGAGGTAAAAGCCCCAGGCGATAAGCTTAGG
>NZ_JAWJYL010000113.1:0-370 GCF_046566945.1 Cobetia sp. SIMBA_158 | reverse complement strand
AATCCAGTGAGAAAGTTTTTTGCCGAGTTATTCAAAAACGTACCTAAAGAAAACTTCAAGCTTCCTATGAATCAGTTTCACTCAGTAGCTTCTTATGAAGCTGATGGGGTAAGATTCGAAGAATTTCAGCATAATAACGGACGGTTTTTCATCATTGTGGAAGTGGAATCCTTAGAAGTCGTATCTATGCGAATGGGAAGAAGGGTATTATGATGGGACTACAGGACAAGATAAACTATTTAGTAGAATACTATAACCATGATAGAGAAACCTTAGAAGAACTGGACGAAACACTGATAGAAACAATCTTTGATATAGCTTACTTGGGAAGTGATTAATTTCACTTCTCTTTTTTATTGACTTATATACG
>NZ_JAWJYL010000112.1:0-370 GCF_046566945.1 Cobetia sp. SIMBA_158 | reverse complement strand
CTACTTGTGCTGTTTGGCTTTATTTTAGTGCTCGGCAGCAGTTGGATGAATAGCCTAAGCAACGTCTTATATAAAGATAAAGTTATTTATTCTCAAGCGACTAAATATCAGCATGTTGTATTAACAGAACGACTTAGCAAAAATCAACCGCAACCTATTACCGACCTGTACTTAAATGGTCGCTTACAGTTCTCCAGTGTTGACGAACAAATATACCATTCAATGCTAGTTTATCCGGCTATGCTTGCCTCTAACCGACATGATAAGGTGCTAATTATTGGCGGGGGTGACGGTTTAGCATTAAGGGATGTACTAAAATGGTCGGTAAACGAAGTCACTTTAATTGATTTAGACGGACAGTTACTCAACC
>NZ_JAWJYL010000111.1:0-372 GCF_046566945.1 Cobetia sp. SIMBA_158 | reverse complement strand
CGATGCGTCCGACGGGATCATGGTCGCGCGCGGCGACCTCGCGGTCGAAGTGGGCAACGCGGCCGTGCCGGCGCTGCAGAAGCGGATGATCCGGATGGCGCGCGAGTCGAACAAGCTCGTGATCACCGCGACGCAGATGATGGAATCGATGATCCACGCGCCGGTGCCGACGCGCGCCGAAGTGTCGGACGTCGCGAACGCGGTGCTCGACGGCACCGACGCGGTGATGCTGTCGGCCGAAACGGCCGCCGGTAAGTATCCGGTCGTCACGATCGAGACGATGGCGGCGGTGTGCGTCGAAGCGGAAAAATCGGAGCACGTCGAACTCGACAAGGATTTCCTCGACCGCACGTTCACGCGTATCGACCAGTA
>NZ_JAWJYL010000110.1:0-372 GCF_046566945.1 Cobetia sp. SIMBA_158 | reverse complement strand
CTGGTGAGTGGGTTGAGCAATGGATACAGGCAAGCGAACAATTCAATTTACCCGAACACTCTGTCTTAATAGAAGTAACAGAGAACACCCTAATGGGAACTGATTCAGAAATAAAGCGACAGCTAAAGCGACTAAGTGAATTTCAAATAGATGTTGCTATTGATGATTTTGGCGTGGGTTACTCATCATTGGCATATTTGCAACGATTAGATATCGACATCCTTAAAATAGATCGTTCATTTATAAAGGATATAGAAAAAAATGATAATAGCATTGCACTAGTAAGGGCTATTATCACAATGGCCCATAACTTAAATGTAGAAGTAGTTGCTGAGGGAGTAGAAAAACAAGAGCAGTACATGTTACTAAAAC
>NZ_JAWJYL010000109.1:0-372 GCF_046566945.1 Cobetia sp. SIMBA_158 | reverse complement strand
TTTTTCTGCAGGTAAGCCCAATTCAGCCTCTAACTGTTCTGGTTCTGGCTCAGCAATGTGGACAACACCGCTCTGATCTACTTGATAATTTACTATAGGTCGCTCAGTGTGAGCGTTGATCTGCACGTTATAGCTGACAACATCGCTCTCAATTTCAACACGCACATCGTTATCAATCATTTCAGCAAGGTTTTGAATGCTGTTTCCTAGATCCTTCGTTGAGATTTCAAGGACCAATTCTGTAACACCCTTAGGCTTGTGATTTACTTTCTTGACTGATCCATCAAAATTTACAAAAGACATATTTGTTCCTCCTCATGGGTTGGTTTGAGAGTTGAGACTTCGACTTCAATTCTCGGTGAACTGCTATAG
>NZ_JAWJYL010000108.1:0-378 GCF_046566945.1 Cobetia sp. SIMBA_158 | reverse complement strand
GTTTCAATACTGTTATCAACTTCACCCCCAAAAATAGCTACCTGTGACATCGGGTGTACAGTGTAAGCACTATTCTTATGAAGTCCTTGTTTAACTAGTTTTCTTTCCAGTAAAGGCTTATTATTAATTTTAAATTCTAGCAACTCGTTGATAGCTTTATTCACGGTTGTCTTACTAACACCGCATCTTTCGGCTAGTTGTCGTTGTGTCGGATAACATTCACCATTTTGATCCATATAACTACAAATTCCTAAAAGTACTGTGAAGTTAGTAGGCTTCAATTCCGAAACTAATCCACTTTTAAAGGCTGATAGATAAAGTCTTAAATATACTTGCTGTGACGTTTCCTTAGTAGTAACGTCAAACTCTTTTTTTACT
>NZ_JAWJYL010000107.1:0-379 GCF_046566945.1 Cobetia sp. SIMBA_158 | reverse complement strand
AGTAAGCGTCGCGATTCCTGGCTGTAAAAAAACCGCACGTGCCGCAAGGCCGTGCGGTTTTTTCATGGGCGCGGGTTTGGCTTCAAGCGGGCGCTTCTGCTTCCGGTTCGTCGCTCGCGGGCACTTCGACCGGCACCGGCGGCAGCACCGATTCCAGTGTGCGCGCGCCTGCCGCGAGCGCGCGTTTCTCACGCGGCGTGAGGCGCTTGACCCAGTATTCGGCGCGCGAAGCGCTCGCGCGATCGGCGAGTTCGAATTGCGCGAGCACCTGGACGGGCTTGCGCGAGCGCGTGTAGCGCGCGCCCGTGCCGTCGGCGTGCTGCGCGAAACGCGCGGCCACGTCGATGGCGATGCCCGTGTAGACGCTGCCGTCGGCGCA
>NZ_JAWJYL010000106.1:0-379 GCF_046566945.1 Cobetia sp. SIMBA_158 | reverse complement strand
CTCGCTATTGATTATTCCCCCTTGCACGGTATTAAATAAAACTGGCTATTTCATCAATCGATTTTTTATCTAGGGCGTGCATTGGTACTGTTGCATGCTCATCCGGATAGCCTGCAATTAATAGCATATAAGGGCGCTCGTTATCTTTATCGCGGCCACAAATGTCTGTTAAAAAGCTCATAGGTTTTGGGGTGTGAGTAAGTGTTGCAAGGCCTGCTCGGTGCAGAGCTTGTATTAAAAACCCGGTTGCTAGCCCAACAGACTCATGCACATAGTAATTTGTATTTTTATCGTCAGTACTCACGCCGCCCTTTTTTTGACTAAACACAGCAATAAGCCAAGGTGCATGCTCTAAGTAGGGTTTGTTCGCGTCAGTCCC
>NZ_JAWJYL010000105.1:0-380 GCF_046566945.1 Cobetia sp. SIMBA_158 | reverse complement strand
CACCAATCGATTACTAAAAAGTGACAGCGTTAGTCAGAGGCAGCCTTATCGCTTATGAAAATAAATTCTGATATTGAGGCAAACATACGCAAAACACGCGCAGGCAGTTTTCTACTTCCTATTAAAGAGAAGACTGTTTTGGTACGTTATATATTTAACAAATCTGTACTCTCGGGGAGTGCTCCGCGTAACGTAAAAGGTAGTCAAGTGCTGAGCAGTTGGGTAAACTATAAAATATGGAAACCTATATCAATATGCTGTAATGACTGCTAGATTATAATGTTTGTGAAATATGCTCTTTATTGAAAACTATTCGTTATCAGCGGCGTTCCTGCCAGCTCGTTAATACTATTTCGAGATCAATCTAAAAGTGTGAGTAA
>NZ_JAWJYL010000104.1:0-382 GCF_046566945.1 Cobetia sp. SIMBA_158 | reverse complement strand
GTCGGTGCTGATATAAAACAGTTTACACAGGCTATGAATGATATTGAAAGCAATACTAGAAGAATCACAGGGAGTATTGGCAGTAACTTCAAGTCACTAGAAAATCTAACAAACAGTTATAACAACGTATCAGCTAAGAATCTGAAAAACCTTCCTGAACACTTAAAACCGTTTGCTACTTCCCTTGATGAAACTAGAAAAAACATTAGGTTGATTGGTAGGGAGACAACACAATCTGTAGAAGAAATGGCGAAGTCCGTAACTAAAACACGTGTCGGATTCGATAAGCTTACTTCAGCTTCAGCTAGTGGTAAACAAGCCATAAAGATGATGCAAGAGTTAGCAGACGAAACTAAGAAAACACGACTTGCAGTAATGGGAT
>NZ_JAWJYL010000103.1:0-382 GCF_046566945.1 Cobetia sp. SIMBA_158 | reverse complement strand
ACTTTCTTCTTGTTCATAATAATGGTCAAACAAACTGTTTCTAATATAAGCGTAGCCCTTCATATCTCCCTCTCCTTTTTGTATGTAATTTTACTTTTAAATACTCAACTTAAAATCGATGTATTCATTTATGGTTCCGTCAAAATTGTTATATCCATCAACTAACTCATCTAAAACTTGCTCCTGAATCGCAAGGTCTTTATAAAATTTAGGTTGTGAGTTCGCAAGTAGTACCATCTTTATTGCCTCTCTCATGCTCACACACCTCTTATGTATTTATTATATATGTTATTTGTATCTTTATCAATGTTTTTTAGGAATTCATTAATGCAGTTAGTAGCATTAGTACTACCCCACTCAATACCCCTATTACAATTAACTC
>NZ_JAWJYL010000102.1:0-383 GCF_046566945.1 Cobetia sp. SIMBA_158 | reverse complement strand
CTCTTAGCTTCAAAAATCTCAGCTTCAATAGTCCATTGAAGTATCTCGCCCTGATTGTCTGTTATTAAAGGATTAATAACAAATTCGCGATAAATAATCACACCAGCGTAATGTGATTCAACTTTTAAAAGCCAATCATCTGCATCTGCATCTGTTTGAATTGGATAAGCTACGTGATAACAGAAAACTTTGTTGCCATCCCCTTGAATAACTTCAGGGAAAACATAAGCTGGATTCTGTGATTCAATTATTACTCGATATGCGTCAATCTCTTTAGGTAAACGTCCACCAAATTCTTGACCATATCGGACTTTGTAAAACGCATCCCCACGATAAGCATTGGATAAAGCTGATTCATAATTAAGAATGTTTAAGTCGTTTTT
>NZ_JAWJYL010000101.1:0-386 GCF_046566945.1 Cobetia sp. SIMBA_158 | reverse complement strand
CGGGTTACAAATAACGTTAAAAAGTTTTGCCCTAATGCGACTATTGTTCACGTAGATGTAGACCCTACCTCTATTTCTAAAACCATTAAAGCGCATATACCTGTTGTAGGTTGTTTAGACACTGTACTTAAACAACTTCAAGATGGAATAGACAAAAGTACAATTCAAATAGATCGCAGTGCACAAGAAGATTGGTGGCGACAAATTATTAGCTGGCGTGAACAAAAATGTTTGGGTTACAAACAAAGCCCTTCAGAAAAAATCAAGCCTCAAGCTGTTATTGAGGCGCTTTATAAAGCAACTGACGGCGAAGCCTACATCAGCTCTGATGTAGGGCAGCATCAAATGTTTGCAGCACAGTATTACCCATTTAAATACCCTCGCCA
>NZ_JAWJYL010000100.1:0-386 GCF_046566945.1 Cobetia sp. SIMBA_158 | reverse complement strand
CTGTATTACCAATACGTGACATACGATTATATTTCATGGCAAAGTAAGGTTCGATACCAGGACTTACACTACCATTAATATCTAATAATGAAGGTGTCATACTTCCTGTCGTTCCAGTAGGTGCAAATGTGTTACAAGTCAGGTTGCGGATTCCATAGCGTTCAATTCCTTCTTTAATCCAATCAGGAAGTCGCTTTACAAAACCTGATTGCATAAATTTCTCTTTGTCATACAGTGGGAAACTGCCTTTTTCTTTAGCAATTTCAATAGACATATTATAAGATTCATCACGTAAAAATTGCATCAATTCTTCAAAAATAGCATTACCTTCAGCACTTCCATAGCGTACACGTAAAGCAATAAATAAGTCAGCAATACCTAGACCG
>NZ_JAWJYL010000099.1:0-386 GCF_046566945.1 Cobetia sp. SIMBA_158 | reverse complement strand
CCATTTAAAAATTTTCTAGCTGTTCTAACTTGGAAAAAGTTCTTAACCAGAACAAAGGGGGTGAGGAAGTTGAGGTTGGGGGTAGTGCTCCGACAAGCAAGAAAAAGAGCTGGGATGTCCCAAGAGAAGCTCGCTGAATTGTTAAGTCGCTCAAGGAGCTGTATATCAAAATTTGAGAACGATCAAAAGATGCTTGATGTTCCTACATATGTGCGGTGGATGGAGGCGACAAATGCAAAAGAAGCCATGATCGCAACCTTATGTGGTGTCGATCCACTTGCGGTCACGCAGCAAATTACAGCCATTATGGCTTTGTTTGGAGGATGAAGATGAGAAAAGCGATTTTCAAGAGTATTGATCATGAAGGGATAACAGCTGAAATGATC
>NZ_JAWJYL010000098.1:0-387 GCF_046566945.1 Cobetia sp. SIMBA_158 | reverse complement strand
ACATTAAGAAAATTGCTGGAGAGCCGGATGATGTTCGTTATTATCAAGATGAAACCTATGACCAAATGATTCTTTCTTACAAAATTAACTCTACCACTGAATTCTTATGGGTTTTACCGAAATCAACCAAGCAAGAACCAGATCCGAAAGTTGACCATGTCTCTCTTTATACTCAGATTGACGCTCAAACTGTCGTACAATCCATCGTTGAAGAAATGAGTGTAGAAGAAAAGATTGGTCAAATGATTCTTGCCCTATATAGAATCTGCCAAATTCTATTAACTACCTTTTGTCTTGTTGACACAATTTATACATACCTAAGACCAAAAAGTAAAAAACATGTATACTAATCTTAGTATAACAATAAGGAGTGAACAAAATGTTTAC
>NZ_JAWJYL010000097.1:0-387 GCF_046566945.1 Cobetia sp. SIMBA_158 | reverse complement strand
AACACTTTTGAAATTGTACGTCTATGCTTATATAACTGTTCTACAGTTTCAGCAAAAATACCGACTTCAATCGTAATATAACGTGCATCCAGTAAAGTATCTACACGTGTAACACCATCCTGAAAAGCTGATTTTACTGTCTGTACATCAGCATCTACTCTACCCAATCCATCTATATCTAAAATACGAAAAGTACCAGTACGTGAAATACTGATACTTTCGCCATTTGCATTAGTATATGTTAATTTCATCTATAGCCCCCACTCTCTAGCTAATCTACGTGATACTTGTAGATTTTTACGTGCTATATCAGAAGGTGAAAGTGGTTCAGGAGAATTGATAGTAATGTTTTGTACAATACCTTCACCATAACCGCCTTTCATGTCC
>NZ_JAWJYL010000096.1:0-388 GCF_046566945.1 Cobetia sp. SIMBA_158 | reverse complement strand
GATCACAGAGAAATGGAGTCAGCTTTCTTCATGGTTCAATAATAACGTGTGGCTGCCTATTTATAACTTTGCAGTACCAATCATCAACTTTGTAGTTGGTGTTTTTGTCGTTGCGTGGGAAGTGATTAGTACCGTATGGGGAGCTGCATCGACATGGTTCATGGACAACGTATGGACTCCTTACGGACAAATTGCGGTTGTGGCAATCACTCTTGTGTGGAACAAGATCACCGAATTATGGGAATGGATAAAAATCACCTGGTCCGTTTTCTCGGCATGGTTTATGACATATGTCTGGGAACCGTTTGGATCAGTGGCAATTGAAGCCATTGTAGGGGTGTGGAATAAACTAACCGAGTTCTGGAATTGGGTTCAATTCGTATGGGGC
>NZ_JAWJYL010000095.1:0-388 GCF_046566945.1 Cobetia sp. SIMBA_158 | reverse complement strand
AAACATATGTATATCTCCTTCTTAAAGTTAAACAAAATTATTTCTAGAGGGGAATTGTTATCCGCTCACAATTCCCCTATAGTGAGTCGTATTAATTTCGCGGGATCGAGATCTCGATCCTCTACGCCGGACGCATCGTGGCCGGCATCACCGGCGCCACAGGTGCGGTTGCTGGCGCCTATATCGCCGACATCACCGATGGGGAAGATCGGGCTCGCCACTTCGGGCTCATGAGCGCTTGTTTCGGCGTGGGTATGGTGGCAGGCCCCGTGGCCGGGGGACTGTTGGGCGCCATCTCCTTGCATGCACCATTCCTTGCGGCGGCGGTGCTCAACGGCCTCAACCTACTACTGGGCTGCTTCCTAATGCAGGAGTCGCATAAGGGAGA
>NZ_JAWJYL010000094.1:0-390 GCF_046566945.1 Cobetia sp. SIMBA_158 | reverse complement strand
CAGCGTCTGGAACAGGCAGGCGTCAATATTAAAGGCGCTATCCTCAATGGTGTGATTAAACGCGCCAGCACCGCTTACAGTTACGGCTATAACTATTACGGTTATAGTTACTCCGAGAAAGAGTAAAACTGAAAGTGGCCGGATGCGGCGTGAACGCCTTATCCGGCCTACACAAGCAATATTTTCAACAGGTTTTGTAGGCCTGACAAGCGTAGCGCATCAGGCAATTTTGTGTTTGGCATCAGTCTCAAACCGGCTCCTGACAGAGCCGGTTTTGGTTTTCTGTCTTAACGCACCATGCACGGGCGCTTGTTATCGAACGTCCAGCCAGGAATCAGATACTGCATTCCCATCGCATCGTCACGCGCGCCAAGCCCGTGTTTCTGATAC
>NZ_JAWJYL010000093.1:0-392 GCF_046566945.1 Cobetia sp. SIMBA_158 | reverse complement strand
ATAGAATATAAAGGTGCTATTTCCTTTCGTGGTTCAGTTGTCGGGGATTTTAGGGTGAATGGTTTGCAAACTTTTTGTTTTCAACACTCGAAGCAGTCACCTCCTACTGGTTCTAAATATAAAGAAGCAACGCCATATGATAATGCGAAGGTGCAAAGGGCTTTGTATTATGGTTGGGGTGGAGAGGAAAACATCTTTAAGAATAAGAATGAAGGGATTGTTACTACTTCATTAATTCTGGATAGGATATATTCAGGTGGAGATTCCGGCAAAAATTTACCTAAATATGATAAGCTTTGGGACTTAGTGGTGAATGGTGAAAGTCTAAATTCAGATGTTGATTTTAGTCTTAAAAATCTGTCGGTTAGTGTTAAGGGTAATAAACAAATCTC
>NZ_JAWJYL010000092.1:0-392 GCF_046566945.1 Cobetia sp. SIMBA_158 | reverse complement strand
ACACAACACTGCTTCAAGATGCAGCATTTTGGGATGAAGCACAGCAACACTTTTTAGCGGAATCACTTGCTGAAGATGGTGCCTGGAGTGAAGTGATTGATGAGTTAGATGTTCGTCTTCGCCAAGGCAAATAGCATTATTTAGCTAGATAGCTATGTTAAAGCCTTCAAAATTACTAATCCATGACGATTTTTAATGGGATCAAGGCCAATTTACTGATCGATTTTTGACTTGTCTCAGGCATATTTACGCAAGTTAGCGTTGAGGTAAGTTATTAGAAATAAGTTTTTAACCTAAGTATTAGGTTATTTAATGTAGCATACCCATTTTATTGCTACCATAGCACCCGCGCAGCATGTGTATGCTGCGCTTTATTTAATTTAAGAGTTATA
>NZ_JAWJYL010000091.1:0-392 GCF_046566945.1 Cobetia sp. SIMBA_158 | reverse complement strand
GGTGAAAGAATGGGAAGTGTAGTAGCAACTACTGTAGAAAAAGACATACAAACTTATACAGCATTATCAGAAAGAAACCGTGAGACATTCGACGTTATCGAGTTGCCTTACGGTTTTTATAATGCAGATTTTTCTATTGCTACGGGCTATCGAGTGAATCCTGAAACGAAAGAAATTGAATTTACTTATCCTACTGGTGAAGAAACACCTGAAGTAATTGAATACGAAGCAACATTAAGTGAAAAGGTGGCAGCGTTTGAATCAGAAAACGCTGCTATTTTACTTTCTACAGCATTTCAGGAAATGAAAATAACTTCTTTAGAAGAAGAAAATGCTAACTTGCTTCTAAGTAATGCTTTACAAGAAGCTAAATTATCTACTTTGGAAGAAGA
>NZ_JAWJYL010000090.1:0-394 GCF_046566945.1 Cobetia sp. SIMBA_158 | reverse complement strand
CTAATGCCCATACACCTAAACCAAGTGCAAGTGCATGTAATCTACTTTTTGCAATACTTCCTACCAGGACACTAATAGCGTTAAAAACAAGTACAATTAATGCTGTAATTCCAATTGCAAATAACGGTAATTTAATTCCACCAAAAAAACTACCTACCAAAAATGCAATTGCAAATACAAAAAGTATAATTCCCGAAAAAACAAGGCACAGTGCGATATATTTGGTTAATACATAGCTTCCCATTGTTAATGGATATGTACGCAATAATCCCAGCCACCCTGACTCTGTATCACTCGCAATATTCATACTACCAATTGCTAGCATAAATAACGGTAATAAAAATAATAAAATATTAAGTAAAGATGCAGTTTGACGTGTGAATCCTGTTATATC
>NZ_JAWJYL010000089.1:0-395 GCF_046566945.1 Cobetia sp. SIMBA_158 | reverse complement strand
CATCATACTGCTGCCCCGGCAGGCGGATAAGCTGCTGCAGCTGATGCGGGTTCTCTTCATTCAGCAGGTTGCCCCACTCATCGTATTCTGCGCACCATTCTGTTGCCCCTTCCTTACTGATAAGGGCCAGCGGCAGGCCGTGATGGTCGCAGTGGTACAGGTGGATTTTTCGCGCCGGCGTGTACACCGGGTCCATCTGGTTTTGCATCTGCGTCACCGTCAGGGCGCACGATGCCAGCCAGCGGCGGCTTTCCTCACTCACCCGGTCAGCCAGGATTTCACTTTCCAGCCGGTCGAGCATCTGCACCAGCACCGGCGGGAACACCACACTGCCACCGTCTTCGCCGCCGGACTGCTGAAGGGTATCCGCCAGGCTGCGGCGCTGCGTTTTCGCC
>NZ_JAWJYL010000088.1:0-396 GCF_046566945.1 Cobetia sp. SIMBA_158 | reverse complement strand
AGTTTCATAATCCAATTAGAAACGGATTTGCTGGGAAGGAAATGATGAATTTCATTGAGAGGAATTCTGACTCCATCGACTTCTTTCTTGTCAATGATCTAACTGATTGTGTTGAGGAAGAGGAATGGAAGCAGTTAAAAGCCGTCTTTTCTAAATATAACAGCGAGGTTGTTGAGTTACTAATGTGGCAAAAATTAAAGCCAGTTATCGATCCAAAATTAAAAGAGTAACTCGAAAGAGAAATTAATAACGCATTCTCTTAATATTAGGCTACTTTTGATAATTAAGTGTTTTAAAGATTTTCCTATTTAATAGCATGATAAAGGAGAGTGGTTAAAGTACGATGCATGTACTACTTAGTAACATACGTTAAAATACTCGTAAATAATAGCATAG
>NZ_JAWJYL010000087.1:0-397 GCF_046566945.1 Cobetia sp. SIMBA_158 | reverse complement strand
GCAAGCGATTGGTTTTTATCTTCAACGGGTTCTTGATGAATACCTTCACCGGTTTCGGTGCGGTTTTCTATTTTTATGGTGAGCGTGCCACCAATGGTTTCAACAAATACGGTATCAGCAATATTTATATGACCGTGACGCCCTTCAACATGCTCACTGCGGTCTGTTTCTTGCCATTCAAAATCATAATCGTGTGCGTGCTTTATATCGCGTTCACCGCGATTATCAATATAATGAATAGTGTTATCTGAGTGTATCTCCCATCTAAACACTCGTACGTCAGAGAGCTTTTCACCAATCTGAAACAACGCAAATAACTTGCCGTTTTGCTGATATAGGTGCTGCAACTTGGTTTGCTTGTAGTAAGTATAAAGCTCTTCAAAATCGCGAATAAAAC
>NZ_JAWJYL010000086.1:0-397 GCF_046566945.1 Cobetia sp. SIMBA_158 | reverse complement strand
AGTTATCGTATAAGATTTTCTGTCCCTGACAAGGCTGTTCAACATCTGAACGAATTTCATAATCTACCACAAGTCGCTTATTTCCCGATGCTGCTGTTTTTTCTTCAAAATTGATGACTGTTACCTCGTATTCTCCTGGTTTAATTGGTTCAAATGATTCGCCTTTGCTGTGGTCTACTGTAAACATTATTTTTCCTCCTTAGTCTTTAAAACTTGTAATCTATCAAGTGCGGCGGATGCCAGTTTAATATTCCATTGATCAAGTTTTTTATTGGCTTTGATCTGAAATTCCTCAATCATTCGAACTGCCTGCTCGTTACCTTCGATCAACGTTTTAATATGAGTAATTAAGCCGATCCTTTCAGTTTCTTCCTCTGCTTTTACATCAATGCCAAGC
>NZ_JAWJYL010000085.1:0-397 GCF_046566945.1 Cobetia sp. SIMBA_158 | reverse complement strand
GAGTCATGCAGACGCTGCATATGCTCACGATGGCGGAATACAACCGGTCCTTTGTGCGAGTCGTAGCAACGGATGCCTTCAAAAACCGAGGTGCCATAGTGCAGCGCGTGCGACATCACATGCACCTTCGCGTCTTCCCAGCGAACCATCTCCCCATTGAACCAAATGTAATCAGCTTTCTTCGTGGTCATTTTTATATTCCTTTTGCGCTCAGGCGCGGATTTGTTGTGATGTGGTTGTGCTCTGGCAGATGGCAACGTGTGCGACGTCCACCAGTTTATTTAACTGACTAAACAGTAAGTCGACCGACCGTGGGCTGGCAACGGTCAATTCGATATTTATATTTTGTGCATCGCTGGCGGCGGCCATATTCATTGAGCAGACGTGGAAACCACGA
>NZ_JAWJYL010000084.1:0-400 GCF_046566945.1 Cobetia sp. SIMBA_158 | reverse complement strand
GGTGACAAAATCACTTAGCAATGTACGGTGTTGATTTTACTGTAGGCGCCTTGCTTCCTGGCGCTTTAATTATAAATATGTAAAAGCGTTGCTTTTATACGCCAGCAAGCTGCGCGTCTACGGTATAAAGTTTGACTTTATTTTGTAGACGTAGAGCTTGCTCACGTTAGAAGCGCAGCTTCTTGCTAAAAAATAAATATCACCACAGAGTACACCGAGGCGCTTCGCGCTACACAGAGTTAAAAAATATTGGGTTGGTCACTTTTTCTGATCTTCTCCTTCACTTCTCCGTGGTAACACAATCATTTTATTAACCCCCGTAAAAGCGTTGCTTTTAAACGCCAGCAAGCTGCGCGTCTACCAATAAATTTAACCTCTTTTTTAATAATAGGTTTTTAGG
>NZ_JAWJYL010000083.1:0-402 GCF_046566945.1 Cobetia sp. SIMBA_158 | reverse complement strand
AAACAACCTAACAGGGATAGATCGATCATTCGGTAAAGATTCATATCGATATTTAATCCCACCACTATTAATTGAAGTAATTGTGATTTTCTTGCCAGTTTCATCAACGGCTAGTTTTGTGTATCCTCCAGCAATCAGCTCGTAATTGCCAGTAATTTTCTTCATGCCAACAAACACTGAACTGCTTTCAACAGGTACGTAATTAAGTCTTTCAGTGCCTTCGTTATATGCAAGAACTTTATTGTTGCCAATACCAGATTCATCAACTAAAACTGTGCCTACTTGAGCAGGATCGTGCAGGTTAGTATGAGTGTGATTAGTATTAGACTTGAAATTTAATGAGTCATTAATTTTATCGCTTGACCATGTAGACACCTTATCAACGTTATTGTCATTAATAGC
>NZ_JAWJYL010000082.1:0-403 GCF_046566945.1 Cobetia sp. SIMBA_158 | reverse complement strand
AGGCTTAGTACTTTATTGGTTAGTATCTAACCTTATTTCAATCGCGCAAATGCTTTATATTTATCGCGGTATGGAAAAGAAAGGAATAAAAGTAAGAGGCTAACTTAGCCCTACTTATTACAAAGGCGACTTAGGTCGCCTTTTTTATTGCCCATTTTTTATCAGAGCATTCGCGAGTGGTAATTTCATAGGTTACAATAGCGCCATAACGTACACATTGTTGGTAAATTAAATAGCATGATCAATCAAGACACAATTGCAGCACAAGCTACCGCACCTGGGCGTGGTGGTGTTGGTATTATTCGGGTTTCTGGCAGCCTTGCCAAAAGCGTTGCTGAACAAGTTATTGGTAAAATACCAAGAGTGAGATACGCCGATTATGTACCATTTAAAAACTTAAATG
>NZ_JAWJYL010000081.1:0-409 GCF_046566945.1 Cobetia sp. SIMBA_158 | reverse complement strand
CAGCAATTGAAAAGTGTTGCATTAGCAATTGCCCAAGTATGAGGGCCGCAATGACGCCTAAAACTAATCCAGCAATGCAAATCAATGCATTTTCAACTAAAAAGTAATCGATAATTGAAGATTTACGAGCGCCCAAAGCGCGACGGGTTCCAATTTGTTTGGTGCGCTTACTTATATTGAATAGCGTTAAACCAAAAATGCCCACCGTTGTAACCAGAACTAAGATAGTGATGAGTACAATGAGCATACGCATCATCAATGTGTCTTCAGCCATATATTGCGCTTTGTCTTGATCTAAACCACGAATTCGAATAATCACACGCTTGTTATAATTTTTAAGCATTGCGTCTTCAATCTGTTTAGCTATGTCTGCACGCTCATTGGACGCAGTACGAACTAAAAAGTTGCC
>NZ_JAWJYL010000080.1:0-410 GCF_046566945.1 Cobetia sp. SIMBA_158 | reverse complement strand
ATACATTTTTTGCAATTACTAGTTTGATAGTTATAGCGCTACCAAATACCGCTTAGCCTTTATGAAAGTTGGTATAAAAGCTAAGCGAATTCGTAATTACTGCATTAACTCTACTCTGTACCAAGCTCAAGCAAGCTCGCGTTACCACCGATTGCTGTGGTATTGATAGTCTTGACTCGCTCAGTGACAAAACGATGTAGGTAGTCAGGCGTTAGCATTTCTGACAAGCCTTCCATATCAGTGACACTGATAACCTGTGTCAAAATACCGTCAGTATTAGCAAGCTCTTGACTGATGGCTTGCACTTCGCTGCGGCTACCAGAGACAGCCACTTGTGCTAGACGATCGATATATAAAAGCGTGACTGTTTGCGAATCGTTAGCCACACTCAATACATCTTCGCTGATACC
>NZ_JAWJYL010000079.1:0-413 GCF_046566945.1 Cobetia sp. SIMBA_158 | reverse complement strand
GTTTTTAATAATGCGTTTTTTGGGGCTCAACTTCTTCTACCAAGCCTAAAGTTTTCGCTGGACCATGTAACAGAATATTATAGAACAGGTTGGCGAATTGTTCGTTATCAATAGGTGTTTTTGATTGATTAGCATGTTCTGCTAAACTTAAGGATAAAGAAGTAAATAATAGGACAAATAAATCAGTCGGAACCTTTTTGTCTAATATTAAATTCGGTAATATCATCGTCTTAAAAACATGATGTATTTTTTCTCGCAAGTTGACTTGGAAGGAAGTGCTGTAGCCAGAGTTCAATAGGAGTCGCAAAGAGCGTTATTTTCTACATACTATTGTAGCAATCGGACAAGGGTATTATAACGTGAGCATGTAAATTATTCATTGAATTGCTCTACTTCGTTTGGCTTATTCATAA
>NZ_JAWJYL010000078.1:0-414 GCF_046566945.1 Cobetia sp. SIMBA_158 | reverse complement strand
CGAAGAAAAAGTATCTGAGGCATTAACGCAAAGCACTCTTGAAAATCAGCAAGCATTAAAAGCTGCGCTGCAAAAAGCGCAGCAGCAAGGTTCATCTTTAAACCCACAAGAGGTCACCAGCTTACAACGAATGGCTGAGTTTAAACTGTGGGCCGAAAAAGATTACCAAGGCGCAAGCGCTGTACTAAAGCGTTTAGACGGACTGTTAAGTGAGTACCCTGGCACAATTGAAGTTCGCCAAGCCATTATGCAAGACATACAAACGCTTGATAGTTTAAAACCGGTTGCTACCGAGGCCATTTATTTACAGTTAAATAGTGTTATTAACCGAATTGACGAATTGGTGTTTAACGCGGTCAACTTACCAGAGGAAACATTGGTAATTGATGAACATGCACTCAGCGAAGATATTAA
>NZ_JAWJYL010000077.1:0-414 GCF_046566945.1 Cobetia sp. SIMBA_158 | reverse complement strand
CTAAACGCAGGGCGAAGCCCTGTTTGAACCCCTAATAAACGCCCTTCTGCAAACCCACTATGCACAGTGTAAGCTGCCGACAATAGTTCTAGTGTTGAACGAACAGTGGCTGGGCCGCTGTCTTGCGATTCAATTTCAGTTGCACCAATGACATATTCATTATTAGGTTTTGGTGCAATATAAATAGGATACCGCGGATGCATTAATCGCACTGGGCGCGTTAAATTAACTTCTGGTGCATAAAGTCGCGCAACCTCACCTCTTACACCACGAAGCAGTTGCTCCTTTTTTGCCCCCAGCCCTCTGCAATCAAGAATAAAATCAAACGGGCGATTATTAATTTCACCATTTTTGATAGTTACCCGCTGATTAAACACAAACTTTACTTTTCGCCTGTTAAGCATGCTGTAGCTT
>NZ_JAWJYL010000076.1:0-415 GCF_046566945.1 Cobetia sp. SIMBA_158 | reverse complement strand
CGTTTGTTTAATTAACTCAGCAAAACACGAGAAAACAACCTCTGGTTTCTCAATGTTTTCAAATGATACTGGATCTTTTGTAGCAACCATTTTAACGAAAGAAATACGCTTATCAAATCTACTAAAATCCATTAGAATACATCCCTCTCAATTGCTGAATAATGCTTATGACACCAAAAGGAATCTCACTCAATGGTTTTTCTACCGCAGCGACTTTCTTTTCATACCAATGCCCAGTAAGCATAAATACAGCCAAATCATAGAGTTCGTTGTCTTCAAAAAAAGAATTATTTTCTTCTGATGTAATAGCATTCTTCACGTATATCATGGATGATTTCATCGTCAATTCAATGAATTTATCATCAAAATCATGATCAACCCTAAGAAAATTTTTCATTTCTTCAAGAGTCATTGC
>NZ_JAWJYL010000075.1:0-423 GCF_046566945.1 Cobetia sp. SIMBA_158 | reverse complement strand
CTAATAAGGTTAATACAACCGATTGTGCGTCATTATCAAACGTTGAGCCTATGGTGCGGCCATGGTAGCGGTAACCTGATTTATAATCTGAATGCTCGTAATAACAATTCTCTTCAACTGATTCACCACACGAAACACCCGTATCTATGTATTCTACATTCACTAATACATTTTGATCATAAATACGCTGGGTCGTTTGGGCACCAAATAAGTAAGCTCGGTCAGCAGGTTTAAATTGTGAGCTGGCATCCTCACCTATGGTGCTTGCATAAATGGCGTATGGGTGGCTAAACAATGTGTCAGACCAGCGAATATCGAGCCCTGCAAGTTGATTTCCAATTTTAGACTCTAGCTGACTGTCGCAATTTTCATTACCATTGATACAAGTGGTTTGCCCTGTAATGACATCAATAAAATCACCAG
>NZ_JAWJYL010000074.1:0-424 GCF_046566945.1 Cobetia sp. SIMBA_158 | reverse complement strand
AGCTGAGTACCGCAACACTCACAGTACAAAACTTCTAATACACGCTTTCCCTCATAGGAGATTTTTGGCTCTGGTAATAAACACCCAACTCTTCGATGGTTATCTTCTATTTGTGGTAAATCAGAGGTCCCCCAAAGTCCATCAATATTTTTCACCATCCAATGAAAGCGTAATCTGGGTAGGGTATCTCCTAGGAAGCCTCGGCCACTATTTTTTATTGCTGTTGCTTGTCCAAATGCATAAAAAAAACCCCTCACAGCGATATACTTATCTTTCGGTTGCAAAGTAGGAAACCATTCTTCAATTAAACTTTCTAATGATAAGGAGGTAAAACGATTACGAGCTTTATCAAAAAAGCTATACGCTAACGTATCAATATTACTTTTTGTTACTAGCTTCTTCACCAGTTGATCATTGGGTTTAT
>NZ_JAWJYL010000073.1:0-426 GCF_046566945.1 Cobetia sp. SIMBA_158 | reverse complement strand
CTCGCTTATTAGTCCGACAGGTGATGTTCCTTCTGTATAAACGAAAAACGGCATGTCTTTTGAAGAGATGCCGTTTTTTATGTCCAAAATTGTAAAGATTAATCAGCTAATTTGTTTTGAAGCTGCTGGACAATTTTATTGATTGTCGAAAAATTATCTGTCAATAATTCTTCATCTGCAAATTGAATATCAAAAACCTCTTCTAGTTCCAAAATGAGAGAAACTGCTTTGATCGAATCGAGACCGTGATTCGTTAACTCTTCGTCTGTACCAATAGAAATCTTGCTTTCATTGTCCAAAGAACGCAGGACCAAATCTTGAACTTGACTTGATAGTGAAAGGATATCCGTCGTTTCATTCATCTGCAACGCTCCTTTTTACAAATTTTCTATCATTTACATAAATTAACTAGATTAGAAAGGAAAA
>NZ_JAWJYL010000072.1:0-430 GCF_046566945.1 Cobetia sp. SIMBA_158 | reverse complement strand
CACCCGATCCTTTTATAAAAATGGTTATAGTAACTCTTCTGGCCCATTGTCTTCTTTTCTCATCACAAAAGTAGGTTCTTTGTCCACAATATTTTTGATTAATACAAAGATGTTTTCAATCATTAACATGAAGAAAGCTGCAGGAATAATAAAGAATAAAGGATATAGTGGGTACAGTGTTCCAGCTGCAGGAAATGCTGTTTTTCTTGTTAATCCGCTCATCGCATAATACCAACTACATTGGACAATTAAAACTAAAATGAACAGTTCTACTAGAATCATTAAAATTACTAAAACCCTTTGAACACTGAGTTTAAATTTACCTAAAAACATATCCATTTTCGGTAATACCCCAAAGGAATACATATATGCTAACCCTGGGAAAATTACTAATGGCCTGAAATAGTTTTGGATAATCTCATAGCCACCT
>NZ_JAWJYL010000071.1:0-430 GCF_046566945.1 Cobetia sp. SIMBA_158 | reverse complement strand
AGAAAGAACAACCAAAGGTTTATAGAAATACAACTGGTTCTTCCAGTCCTTCAAAAAGTCATGTTCAGCCAAAAAAGAAATACGTGAGTAATGGCGGTTCAAATCAAAGTAAATCCAGTGCGCCTAAAAAATCAACTGCTGTTCCTAAAAAGTCTCCTTCTGGTGGAACATCTGCAACAGGAAAAAGAACTGATGGCGGAGACATTAAGAACCATGGGGGTGACCGTTCGGGAAGAACTTATAACGAGTACACTGTAGATGCAAATGATTTAGATGGTGTTCCGTGGGATGAACTGAATAAATAAATTTTCATGGAAAGGTATCTTTTATAAGATGCCTTTTTATTATGAGGAAAAGTGAGGTGTCATGATGAATAAAAATTCGCCAGTCTGGAGTAATAAATATCTGGCGGTTATACTACTTTTACTTG
>NZ_JAWJYL010000070.1:0-436 GCF_046566945.1 Cobetia sp. SIMBA_158 | reverse complement strand
ATGCTAACCAAGGCATTGATAAGAGCCCAGTATCCTGTCGAAATAGAACGTGTTGCTGTACACCCGCATCAGCAACGCAATTTAATGTCACTTGATGATAGCTCGCTTGATTTATACTGGAGTATGAGCAGCCCTGAACGAGAGTCACTGGCAACAGCTATTAAAATTCCATTGTTCAAAGGGTATATAGGCAAAAGAGCGTTAGTTACAAATAAACAGAATTTAGATAAATTTAAAGATATAAAAACGCTTGAGCAATTATCAAAACTGAGCTCGGTACAGGGGCATGATTGGCCTGATACGCGCATATTGGTTAATAACGGTTTAAACGTGAGACCATTATCAAACTTGAAAGCCATGTTTGCGCTTACTAGCCAAGGCCGCATAGATTACTTTCCGCGATCATTTATTGAAGTCAATTCTTAGCTTTTAGAGC
>NZ_JAWJYL010000069.1:0-436 GCF_046566945.1 Cobetia sp. SIMBA_158 | reverse complement strand
CTTGCTGATATGGACAGCGCTGAGAAAGCGATGTTCCGTAATGCTAAAAAAGCGAAAGGCGGCGATAAAGACGCAAAAGAACAAAATGCGGCGCTTGAAAAAGTAAAAGTACACCTTGATGAAGGCCTTACACTTCGATCGTTAGAATTAACTAAAGAAGAAAAAGCAGCTATCAGCTCTATCAACTTCTTAACTATCAAACCAACTATGTATATTGCAAACGTAGCAGAGGATGGTTTTGAGAATAACCCACTACTTGACCGCGTTCGCGCTATAGCTGAATCAGAAGGCGCTGTGGTTGTCCCTGTGTGCGCAGCAATCGAATCTGAGTTATCTGAACTTGATGATGAAGACAAACTCGAATTTATGGCTGACCTTGGCTTAGAAGAGCCAGGCCTTAACCTTGTAATTCGAGGCGGCTACGAATTACTCAAGC
>NZ_JAWJYL010000068.1:0-439 GCF_046566945.1 Cobetia sp. SIMBA_158 | reverse complement strand
AAGAAATTACAGATGCGTTGTGTCTCATTAGAAAAGATCGTGAGAAGCCAAGTGATCAAGATTTAACCGATTTTTACAACCTTGTGTCTCAACACAATGCTCCTCTTGATATTAACGATCTCAAAAACTGTTACGATCCTTTTCATGTAGATTATACAATCGAAGAATTTGAAAGGATCAAGGCAAGACATGAGGAGGAATATTGATGGCGAAAATATTAGACAATCAAACGCTCTATCAATGTGAACTCTGTGGGAAACGCCTTCTCACTCCGCATGGAGCCAAGTTACATGAAACTAAGTATTGTTCTGTTGTTAGGCAGAGAGAAGCGGAGAGTGAACATAAGAAATTTCAGGAATCGTGTGATCATAAACACATGGAAATGAGCTATATTCCACCATTGGGAGAAGATCATTTGCAGATACCTGAATTTGAATAC
>NZ_JAWJYL010000067.1:0-446 GCF_046566945.1 Cobetia sp. SIMBA_158 | reverse complement strand
CCCTAATGTGCTCATGATTGTTACAAATAGTAACTCATCTATGAACCTTCTAAACAGCTTCCCCATTAATTTAAACCCACTACAGCTAACTCTTCACGACCATAAATATCAAGCATGTTGTACTCATCATCAGCGACTCCATATTGATCATTGCTATGTACTTCTTCAATTGTTCCTAGTCCGTATAACGTTTGTACTCTTTGACCTACAGATAGTTTCCAGTTTGGATTCACATTGTTTAACATGTTCATTTCCCCTTTGTAATTGGTTTAGTTGGATCAAGGATTATACAATCAAATTCTGTTTCTTGATTCTTCGGTTCTAATATCCTCAAATCGGTTAAGACTTCCCAAAGCGTGATTTGCTTCAATAAATGCGTAACGACCTCAGCAAGCGTTTCTAAGTCTGCGTATGGAACGTTTCTTCCTATATACCAAATCGTTCCC
>NZ_JAWJYL010000066.1:0-448 GCF_046566945.1 Cobetia sp. SIMBA_158 | reverse complement strand
CTATACTTCTTAATGCAATTACAAAATCATTCCATACTCCGCCGATGTAAAATTGATTCATAAATTCATTTAATGAGTTCTCTAATTCAATTGAATCTTCTAATAGTCCATCAATCTCACCTAGCATTTTTGAAAAATGTTTCATAAGTGTCCCCCCTGTTATTTGAACACTCTGAAAAACTTCATCAATACTAATATCTCCACTCTTATATTTTTGAATTTGTTCATCAATAATCTGTTTTGCCTTTTCAATAATAGTCTTTAATATGTCAAGTTCAACTATTTTGTTCATATCCTGTGTTCTAACTGCCATTTTCGGTACTATAGATTCACCAAAAATAATTGTTTCATGTGTAGTAAGGGTACTACTTAATCCCCTTTCTTCAGAATTTATAGATTCTTGAAATTCAATCATATTCTCAAAAATTAAATTATCATGGACATGACA
>NZ_JAWJYL010000065.1:0-448 GCF_046566945.1 Cobetia sp. SIMBA_158 | reverse complement strand
AGTGGATTACCCAAACGCGATACTTGAGTAAGTGCACCACCATTAACTGCATTATTAGCAAATTTAGCATTCGGGTTTAGTATACGAGCTTGTGGTAAACTTGCAGTGGTCCACGAACCAATAACGCCATTACCTTCGCCTACAATACAGCTTTTTGGTAATTCAATATCAATTGATGTCACGTTTTTATCTGCAAGATCGTCATTGTCAGCCGATTGGGTAATACCTCCAGGGAAGCCACCTGCATCACCAGCACCCGGAGCGCTGTCGCCCTCTACTGGTACGTAGTTTACTAAATCGAATGTTTTACCAAGGTTAACGACAAAAGCATCTTTTCTTTGGCCAACAAATACTTGTGCCATGCTTTCACAACCTGGGATTGACACATTATATACAAATTGATCTGCGTAAGTTTGATAGTCAGCTTTAGAGGTAAATGTTTTATTAC
>NZ_JAWJYL010000064.1:0-451 GCF_046566945.1 Cobetia sp. SIMBA_158 | reverse complement strand
TGACGAGGACGCACATGGACACCACGGCCGCCCGCCGCAGCATGCTCGCGCGCATCCGCGCCGCTCAGGGTCGCGATGCAACACCCGCCGCGCACGAACGGGAAGCCGTGGCCGACTATCTCGCGCGGCATCCACAAGGGCCGCGTCCGCCGATGGAAGGCGACCTCGTCGCGCGTTTCGTCGTCGAGGCGAAGAAGATGGCATCCACGGTCGAGGAGGTCGCGCAGCTCGCCGACGTGCCCGCCGCCGCGGCGCGCTATCTCGCCTCGCTCCAGTTGCCCACGCAGGCCGTCGCCTGGGAGACGCTCGAATCGTTCGACTGGACTTCGGCGGGGCTCACGGTCGCGTTTCGCAAGCCCGAAGATCGCGATCTCGTCGGCCTCACGGGCTGTTTCTGCGCCACTGCCGAGACCGGCACGCTGGTGCTGCTGTCGGGTCCGCAAACCTGGGC
>NZ_JAWJYL010000063.1:0-451 GCF_046566945.1 Cobetia sp. SIMBA_158 | reverse complement strand
ACTGCACAACAACCACTGAGTTATTAGAAAAGCGCTACAACAATAAGCATATCCGTGCCGTTATTGGTAGTTTGTTTTTTACAGGAAATGCATTAATTTATATGCCTGCGGTTATTTACTCGGGTTCGCTATTTATGCAAACCATGTTTAAAGTTGATATACCATTAATGTACATAGCAACCGCTTTTGCTATTGTAGGCGCCATTTATGCCTTTTTTGGTGGGCTACGTGCAGTTGCGGTGTCAGATACATACAACGGGCTACTCGTGCTAGGTATGGCAATACTAGTCGTGTTCTTAGCGCTTAACGCAATTGATTACGACTTTAGCGGTATCCCACAAGAGCGCTTAACGTTAATTGGCGGGCCTGATTCGCCTATCCCTTGGCCAACGCTACTGACTGGTATGATATTCATTCAGATGTTTTACTGGGGAACTAATCAAACGATTAC
>NZ_JAWJYL010000062.1:0-451 GCF_046566945.1 Cobetia sp. SIMBA_158 | reverse complement strand
AGTAGATTGCTCTACTTCATTTTGATGAAATACATCGCCGTAAGTTACACGCCCTAGTGGACCGTCTGCCCATACTAGGTCGTAAATGCTATCTACGCCTTGAATATACATCGCTAAACGCTCTAGGCCGTAAGTAATTTCACCTGTTACTGGTGAGCACTCTAATCCGCCTACTTGTTGGAAGTAGGTAAATTGCGTTACCTCCATACCGTTTAACCAAATTTCCCACCCTAAGCCCCATGCGCCAAGCGTTGGTGATTCCCAGTTATCTTCTACAAAGCGTACTTCGTGAGTTAGGGTATCAATACCCATTGCTTCTAGTGAGCCTAAGTAAAGCTCTTGAATGTTATCTGGTGATGGCTTTAAGACTACCTGAAATTGGTAGTAATGTTGTAAGCGGTTTGGGTTTTCACCATAGCGGCCATCCGTAGGACGGCGACACGGTTGTACG
>NZ_JAWJYL010000061.1:0-453 GCF_046566945.1 Cobetia sp. SIMBA_158 | reverse complement strand
CACGCACACACTTCTTCACCGTATTTTTCATCGCTGATACCAAATACAGCGGCGTCTTGTATGCCTGGATAAGTATAAAGCACCCCTTCAATTTCTCGAGGGTAAACGTTTTCACCACCACGGATAATCATGTCTTTAATTCGCCCAACAATACTCACAAATCCTTCGCTATCCATAACACCTAAATCGCCTGAATGAAGCCAGCCGTCACTATCTATTGTGGCTTTTGTTTTTTCTTCGTCATTCCAATAGCAGCGCATTATTCCTACGCCTTTGGAGCATACTTCACCGGGTAAACCTATTTTTTGAATGTTACCCAGTTCATCAATAATTTTAACCTCAGTATGTGCAAGGGCGCGGCCAACGGTTGTTACTTGGCGCTCTATTGATGAATCAGTTTCGGTTATATTATTGATTGGGCTGCATTCAGTTTGCCCATAGGCAATTAAAACC
>NZ_JAWJYL010000060.1:0-453 GCF_046566945.1 Cobetia sp. SIMBA_158 | reverse complement strand
GGTTTCTACAAACGTGGTTTCTTCGTTACCAAAAAAAAATACGCGCTGATCGACGAAGAAGGTAAAATCATCACCCGTGGTCTGGAAATCGTTCGTCGTGACTGGTCTGAAATCGCGAAAGAAACCCAGGCGCGTGTTCTGGAAGCGATCCTGAAACACGGTAACGTTGAAGAAGCGGTTCGTATCGTTAAAGAAGTTACCCAGAAACTGTCTAAATACGAAATCCCGCCGGAAAAACTGGCGATCTACGAACAGATCACCCGTCCGCTGCACGAATACAAAGCGATCGGCCCGCACGTTGCGGTTGCGAAACGTCTGGCGGCGAAAGGTGTTAAAATCAAACCGGGTATGGTTATCGGTTACATCGTTCTGCGTGGTGACGGTCCGATCTCTAACCGTGCGATCCTGGCGGAAGAATACGACCCGCGTAAACACAAATACGACGCGGAATAC
>NZ_JAWJYL010000059.1:0-457 GCF_046566945.1 Cobetia sp. SIMBA_158 | reverse complement strand
AGTAGGTCTAATAACTCAGATTGTCTATATACTTCAAAGTACAGATAGTAGATTACTTTGTGTTCTGTTTGTGATAAGTTAGCCACGTTGAATAGTACTTCATAGAAGTCTGCTAACCATATAACTACGTCATAATCCCCTGTGTAATACTTCAATTCTTCTAAACTTCCTAGCTTCTCTAAGAAGCTTCTTACCCCTTCTTCTGTATGAAGTGGAAAAGCTGATTCTAAACGTCTAGCTGAAGCTTCTAAGTCGTATGATACTGCCCCCATTACCCTTCCCCCATCAATTCACTCATTACAAAGTCTGCTTGTTGATATAACGCTTCTAAACTATCGTTATTAGTAACTAGATAGTCACACGGACACGCATCTGCTTGTAATTCGGTTTCATGGTTTAGCTGTTCAGGCGTAAAGATATCACCCGCATCAGCTATACGTTTTAGTCGTACTTCTTC
>NZ_JAWJYL010000058.1:0-458 GCF_046566945.1 Cobetia sp. SIMBA_158 | reverse complement strand
AATTAATTCTTTAACGAGACTCAGTTAAGTGATATCGGGAAAAGCAGAAAAACATGTAGATATTTATTTCGCATAGGAGAGATATCACAGCACCACTTTTAATAAACCAATTCGACATAACAATAAAGGTTATTAATATGAGTAGTTTATCTGATAAACAAATCAATCTGCAGCTGGAAGAGCTGGCTGGCTGGCAGCGTGACGGCAATAGTATCGTCAAAACCTATCATTTTAGCGATTTTATCGAAGCTATGAGCTTTATGAACCAAGCGGCATTTCATGCTGAAGCGCTTGAGCACCATCCTGAATGGCGTAATACCTACAATATCGTAGAAGTTCGTTTAACCAACCACGATACAGGTGGTATCTCTAGTTTGGACATTCGTTTAGCCAAGCGCATGGAGCATATTATTCAGCCTAAACGCTTATAGTAGCCAGTCTACAACGTATGCCTTGAT
>NZ_JAWJYL010000057.1:0-459 GCF_046566945.1 Cobetia sp. SIMBA_158 | reverse complement strand
CTATTTGGTTCTGGAACCAAAGCAACAGTATCTATTTTTGTAAGTTAAGTAATCTTACTTGTGCTAATATTTTTTATTATTAACTCAATCCCATAACGGTACTTGAAAGGATCATTAATAGCGTCTTTCTTTTTATCTATACACCCCATTTGTGCATCTACAATTGATAAGTCATCTGCAAATACAGAAAATGAAAGACACAAAGTAAGCATCAAAACACTTTTCATAACAATTACACCTTCAAGTAAAACATAACGCCCTAATAATGGGCAAAAAATTGTTGGCTAAAATGTTGAGGAACGAAAACAGCCAACTGTTTTTTGTACTTATTTATTAGCTTGTTATATAATTTTAACACTAACCAAAGATATTAGTAAATTTACTAACTGCAAACAAAGCAATACCAACAATTAGTGCATGTAAGCGATATTGCGACCAAGAAAATGAGTCACTTGGTAC
>NZ_JAWJYL010000056.1:0-459 GCF_046566945.1 Cobetia sp. SIMBA_158 | reverse complement strand
CGAGGTAATTATGCGCTTATCAAACAATTTGATGTACCAAAACAATATAAATAAAATACTCGACAACCAACAAGGTGTTGCAAATGCTCAAGAGCGAGTAACAACAGGTGAAAAGTATTTAAGCACATCAGAAAGCCCATCAGCTTATTCACAAGCGGCTCTATACACTACTAAAATTCAAGCTAACGAACAGTACACTAAAAATATTAACCAATTGAATAACCGCCTAAATACAGAAGAAACTGTATTAAGCAGTATCACGGATGCAATTCAAAAAGCGCAAACATTGACTATTCAGGCTGGTAATGGTGCCTTAAATACCAACGATAAAGTATCAATAAGTAAAGAGCTTGAAGAGCTGCAGCAAACATTACTAAGTCTCATGAATACTCGATCTGAAGATGGTAAATATATTTTTTCTGGTTATCAGGATAGTACACAACCCTACCAGTTTGAAAC
>NZ_JAWJYL010000055.1:0-461 GCF_046566945.1 Cobetia sp. SIMBA_158 | reverse complement strand
AGTAATTCACCTTCGTAATCTTTAAAGATCGAATCATAATTACTCTTGACTAGCTTTAGCTTTTCAGTGTTTTCATATTCATCTTTAAACGCACGATTTGACATTCGCTTAATAGATTCACTTACTTCATTATCAAAATATACAACCAAATCAGGCTTAGGAAATCTAGAATTAAGACTTTTAACCATATCGTAATCTGTTTTTGAATTACAGTGATAAGCAAGTGAGGAGAAGTAGTATCTAGTACTAATTACTATCGAACCTTTCTCCTTCAAAGGTATAACCCCATCAACTTGATTAAATAAATGGTCATGACGATCAGCTGCAAATAAATAGGCCATCTGCTCATCAAATAAATTACCATTATTAAAAAATGGATTAATTCCTTTTGATAAACTCACTCTTCCTTTAAATGCTTGACGAATAAGATTACCAACTGGACCGTCAGATGGCTCACATGT
>NZ_JAWJYL010000054.1:0-479 GCF_046566945.1 Cobetia sp. SIMBA_158 | reverse complement strand
AAAGCAGACGCAGCACTTGTAGCAGCTAAAAAATATACAGATGACACGGCAGAAACGCCTGATGGAGCTCAGAAGAAAGCAGATGCAGCTTTGCAAAAGTCAAAGGACTTTGTGTCAGGGTTTCAGAAAATGAAAATTACAACTGACACTGGAATGCCATTGCTCTCTCTTAGAGACACATCTGTTAGCATCCTAGACGCTGTTATTAATAACGGTCTAGGACAAGGCACGTTTTACGCTATCGCAGGATCAAAAGACTTGCCGAATCATCGTTCATTTAGAGGCTTCTTTCATATTACCGATGCGACCAACGGAAAAGGTACATTCGGTTGGGTATACGCAACCGACTACATAAATAACATCTACACCAACTATTTAAACAACAACGTGTGGAGTGGTTGGTCAAGGCTTTCAAACCATAACTTATTATCCGAGAATGGTCAAAGTCAGTTGCTTCCTAACGGCACTGATATATTAAC
>NZ_JAWJYL010000053.1:0-486 GCF_046566945.1 Cobetia sp. SIMBA_158 | reverse complement strand
CCACTATTCGCGATCAAAAAGGCTTGGATGTTTGGCATAATAAAGACCCAGAGATAAAACCACGAGAAAAACAGCAATGGAACGCGGTTAATAAGCACCGTCACTACGAAGCCGTATACCATGTAAATTCACAAAAAGTGGTTCAACTAAGTACCCCTGCAATGCCTAGTGTTGCTCTTAATACAGAACGCGATACTTCCTTACTGGGCTTGTCAAATACTCCCTATTTAGAAAAAATAATGTATGGCGGCTTTTTTGCAGATTACTACGCTGTAAACATTAATACAGGCAAGCAAACTCCTATTGTGACTAACAGCCCTTTTAGACCTTCTCTTTCTCCTAATGGCTTATTTGCGGCTTACTTTGCTGACAACCAAATACAACTAAAAGAATTAGCTAACAATAAAGTTACTCCGGTTACAAAAGCCATAAAAGCAACTTTTGCCGACGACAAACACGATTACCCATCAGATCAACCAGGCTATG
>NZ_JAWJYL010000052.1:0-495 GCF_046566945.1 Cobetia sp. SIMBA_158 | reverse complement strand
ATACCCAGACATTCTGCTTTGAACGAAGTGAAAATACACGTGCAACTTTCAGGTGCATAAGTGGGCACTGGTTCTCCAGTGACTCTTTTCGGGCTCTGCCCAGAACTGAAAGTATCTCAAATTAAATTTCCAATATTTTAAAATTTTTCTTTAACTATTGCTCTTATTTTGAAATAATACAAAAGGTTTAAAATTTTTAAAATATAAAGAGAGGAAGGATAAGGTGGAAACTAAAGTAGAATTCGAAAAAGTCGCTTACAGTCTCAACGAATGGTATATAACCATAAAGCAAAACAACATTCTCAAAGCTACAGCCATGCGAGAAAAAATCGTAAACACATTTCCAAACATGGAAGAAAATCAGAACGTCCTACTGTATTTCAATCTCATAGACTCAAGATTTAAACTGATGACAGAAAACTATAAAGAATCAGGACAACTACTCAGTAAAGTAGACAATGCAACACTGGAAAAAGGCACAGATGACATGATTCA
>NZ_JAWJYL010000051.1:0-515 GCF_046566945.1 Cobetia sp. SIMBA_158 | reverse complement strand
CTTACCGCTGCAATCGCAACCGTAGCTGCAATCACCTCTGGTGGCGAAGCCAAAGACTATGCGTCTATTGACTCAGCACCAGAAGAAAAAGCACGTGGTATCACCATCAACACCTCACACGTAGAATATGACACAGACAGCCGTCACTATGCTCACGTAGATTGCCCAGGTCACGCCGATTATGTTAAAAACATGATCACTGGTGCTGCTCAAATGGACGGTGCGATCTTAGTAGTATCTGCTGCTGACGGTCCAATGCCACAAACACGTGAGCACATCCTGCTTTCTCGTAACGTAGGTGTACCTTACATCGTTGTATTCCTTAACAAATGTGACATGGTTGACGATGAAGAGTCGGGCGCCCAACAGGTCCCGTTTGCATCTACCCAGCCGTTCATTTTCGTGCCGCGTAAGTCAATTACATTGCTTGACTCCTCCTCCCCGGACAAGTCCAGGCCACCAAAAATTTGCGCTGCGTCGGATTTTGAAATAATTCTCACGGTGAGTTTTCCTTG
>NZ_JAWJYL010000050.1:0-528 GCF_046566945.1 Cobetia sp. SIMBA_158 | reverse complement strand
TCCCTTCCTTTCTCGCCACGTTCGCCGGCTTTCCTCGTCAAGCTCTAAATCGGGGGCTCCCTTTAGGGTTCCGATTTAGTGCTTTACGGCACCTCGACCCCAAAAAACTTGATTAGGGTGATGGTTCACGTAGTGGGCCATCGCCCTGATAGACGGTTTTTCGCCCTTTGACGTTGGAGTCCACGTTCTTTAATAGTGGACTCTTGTTCCAAACTGGAACAACACTCAACCCTATCTCGGTCTATTCTTTTGATTTATAAGGGATTTTGCCGATTTCGGCCTATTGGTTAAAAAATGAGCTGATTTAACAAAAATTTAACGCGAATTTTAACAAAATATTAACGCTTACAATTTAGGTGGCACTTTTCGGGGAAATGTGCGCGGAACCCCTATTTGTTTATTTTTCTAAATACATTCAAATATGTATCCGCTCATGAATTAATTCTTAGAAAAACTCATCGAGCATCAAATGAAACTGCAATTTATTCATATCAGGATTATCAATACCATATTTTTGAAAAAGCCGTT
>NZ_JAWJYL010000049.1:0-540 GCF_046566945.1 Cobetia sp. SIMBA_158 | reverse complement strand
CAGATAGACGAGCTGGTTCTTATGCTGGTGGTGTTGTTCTTGGTGGATTGGGGTTTTTAGGTGGTACTCCTGGAGCTATAGCGGCTTTTCTGGGTGGATCAGCATATAGTTATAGAGAAGTGTATCATGGTAATATGTCGTTTAAAACTTATATAAAAAGAAGTCCTAAAGCTGATAAAAAGTTTAGAATTAAAACGGTTTATTATGAACGTACAAATTATAAGGGGAAGAAAACTGTTAGAGTTCGTGATGAAAATTAATTAGGTTAGAAAGGACGATTGAAGATGACATTGTATAGAGGATTGAATATATTGTTTTCTTTAACTTTTGTTGTATGTATTTTGGTAGGACGAATAGTTTTTGAAAAAAATAATGGAGTAGTATTTATTATAGCTAGTGCAATCATACTTTCGGTAGCTTCTTTTTTGAATTATTTCTTTAATCGTCGTTCTAATCAAAGTGAATAATTTTCTCTAAAACTTAATCAATTAATATAAAAAAAGCCGACTATTAAGTCGGATTTTTCTTTACACGCTTGAC
>NZ_JAWJYL010000048.1:0-542 GCF_046566945.1 Cobetia sp. SIMBA_158 | reverse complement strand
GGAACCTGGGGCTGGATCACCTCCTTATCGACACTGTCTATCGCTCGCGGCAAGTGCTCACAACGAATTACCTGATCAAGTTAGTTTATCGAGTAGTAGTGTCGGGTCTGTAGCTCAGTTGGTTAGAGCGCACCCCTGATAAGGGTGAGGTCGGCAGTTCAAATCTGCCCAGACCCACCAAAAGCTTCGTGCTTTTGTCGACACGGTTTTGCCGACTTTGGGGCCATAGCTCAGCTGGGAGAGCGCCTGCCTTGCACGCAGGAGGTCAGCGGTTCGATCCCGCTTGGCTCCACCATGAAAGTCCGGTTCAGCTTCTACTACCTGATAACGCTGCACAGTCCACAGTGACAAGCATATTGCCTTCCTCGTGAAGGTTGTGTGACTTCTCACTGTTCTCTGAACAGCCGCTCTTTAACAATGTGAATCATGCTGACGATAGATGTGTGCGCCAAGCGCATATCTATCAAACGATATGTCGGAGAGGTCCGACAGATTCGTAATCCTTGACAGACCCCTTGGGGTTATATGGTCAAGCGATTAAG
>NZ_JAWJYL010000047.1:0-565 GCF_046566945.1 Cobetia sp. SIMBA_158 | reverse complement strand
GAGCTTACGGAGCAAGTCCTTCACTCGAACCGGTGCACCTTCTCCCGAAGTTACGGTGCCATTTTGCCTAGTTCCTTCACCCGAGTTCTCTCAAGCGCCTTGGTATTCTCTACCTGACCACCTGTGTCGGTTTGGGGTACGGTCGCATGTGATCTGAAGCTTAGAGGCTTTTCCTGGAAGCGTGGCATCGATGACTTCCTGACCGTGGTCAGTTCGTCTCGCATCTCGACCTCAGAGGAACCGGATTTGCCTGATTCCTCGGCCTACATGCTTTCACCAGGACAACCAACGCCTGGCTCACCTAGCCTTCTTCGTCCCCCCATCGCAACCACATCCGGTACGGGAATATTAACCCGTTTCCCATCGACTACGCGTTTCCGCCTCGCCTTAGGGGCCGACTCACTCTGCTCCGATTAACGTAGAACAGAAAACCTTGGTCTTCCGGCGGGGGAGTTTTTCACTCCCCTTATCGTTACTCATGTCAGCATTCGCACTCGTGATACCTCCAGCAGACTTCTCAATCCACCTTCATTGGCTTACACGACGCTCCTCTACCGCTCATCCA
>NZ_JAWJYL010000046.1:0-570 GCF_046566945.1 Cobetia sp. SIMBA_158 | reverse complement strand
ACTTGCTTAATTGATAGAGATGAAAAAACTGTAAATCCACTCTTAAGTGTTTTAGATGACAGCTTTAAAGATTCACCTAGTTTTCTAACCATAAACAAAGACAAAATAACGTCTTTTTCAAAATTAACTTGTTTCTTTTCAGAATAATATGCAGGTTTAGCTACAGGCTTGAAACTATTAGCATATTTAACTAAATCACTTTTCCAATACCTAGACTCAATCATATAATTTCAACCTCACAGATATAGAAACAGTTAGCTGCTTATTAAACTCCACTTTGGAGGATTATAAGACCCCAAAACGGCGTATAGTACACCTCCCAATAATTCCACCGAACGACTCTAATGAAACCAGGTAATTATGTATGTTATGAAGTTTATGTTGTTCAAATATACCAAAACGACTTTTAGTAATGTTATGAGGCAAGAGACAAATTAGCTTTGTCGGATGGCGCTTCGCTTATCCGACCTACACAACCTAATAACAATTACTATTTTTCAAACTTGGGGACTTTTCGCTTATCGGCTTTGCTCATGGTAAGTTCTGCTACTTCTTCTTGCTTTAACTCGT
>NZ_JAWJYL010000045.1:0-581 GCF_046566945.1 Cobetia sp. SIMBA_158 | reverse complement strand
CGAGAATCGAAAAAATCGCTCCTAGCTCTTAATTATGCGAACTCAGTGTAACGGGTTAACGAACAAGAACTTAATAAAAGAGTTAATAAAACTAGAATTATTCTCACAGCTATCCTTTGTACATAACGCTTCATTAAGAGGAAATTTGTAGTTGGCTAAAATGTTGAACGCAGTGAAAACAGCCAACTGTAAATTTTCCTGCTTTAATGCCTTATAGTTCGACCAAGCCACTTAATTTAAAAGTAACTGACTATTATATTAAGTGGAATATGCTTCTGTTGGTTACGAATATTGAATGCCAAACATCTAATGTTTTTAACAAGACGTTCGAGCCAACAGAGCACCTCGATTTCAAAACGCATACTCAGGGATTGCCGACCAAGACTATCTATAAGACCTGCGAGAAACGAGATTTAAGCACATTCCGTCCTTAACTTTAACCGTAGGCGCTATAAAATGAAAGCATATAACGTTGATAATTTTGCTGCACTCATTGGCATTGATTGGGCCGATAAAAAACATGATATTTGTGAGCATCCAACAAGAACTAATAAATATCATTACACCGTAGTTAAACACAG
>NZ_JAWJYL010000044.1:0-586 GCF_046566945.1 Cobetia sp. SIMBA_158 | reverse complement strand
CCGGCAAGTTCTAAATTACCACTTTTAAAAGATACTTTTTGTCGCATGGGTCGCCTTTTTGAACAAATAAAATACGTTGTAATACTAGACCATACATATGCATCAATGTGTGCAAATTCAATCGCTTTTATTTATTGATCTTGATCAACGCACCCTTTGATGGGGGCGCTTTGCGGACATATGTCCTTATGTTTTTGGGGCTGTTTGTCTATCCTCGCATGGCGCTATAATGAAGTCCTTGCTACTTTATATACATAACAGTACTTGAAGTATCTAACTTCAAACAACCTATTCACTGGAACGTACAATGCAATTACCTACTGTTGATTATAAAGCTCCCGATGCGGCTGCACAATTTGTTGAATCGTTAAGAAATACTGGATTTGGTGTTTTAAAAAACCACCCCATTCCACAGTCTTTAGTTGAGTCTATTTACAAAAACTGGCAAGACTTTTTTAACTCAGAGCAAAAGCACGCCTTTTTATACTCTAAAGAAACACAAGACGGTTACTTTCCGCCTTCAGTGTCTGAAGTAGCTAAAGGCTTTACCGTTAAAGACATAAAAGAGTACTTTCATGTTTATCCA
>NZ_JAWJYL010000043.1:0-618 GCF_046566945.1 Cobetia sp. SIMBA_158 | reverse complement strand
ACAGCGACGCTCTTTAAAAATTTGATCAGGTAATTCGTGTGAGCGCTTGCCGATGAGTGGTGACAAGGTCACCAAATATCGGAGCAAGCCTCTCACGAGAAGTTTGACTCTGAACCAAGTTTGGTCTGCTTAACAGACTATCAAGCTTTCAACTGAAGAGTTTGATCATGGCTCAGATTGAACGCTGGCGGCAGGCTTAACACATGCAAGTCGAGCGGAAACGATCCTAGCTTGCTAGGAGGCGTCGAGCGGCGGACGGGTGAGTAATGCATGGGAATCTGCCCGATAGTGGGGGACAACCTGGGGAAACTCAGGCTAATACCGCATACGTCCTACGGGAGAAAGCAGGGGATCTTCGGACCTTGCGCTATCGGATGAGCCCATGTCGGATTAGCTTGTTGGTGAGGTAATGGCTCACCAAGGCGACGATCCGTAGCTGGTCTGAGAGGATGATCAGCCACACTGGGACTGAGACACGGCCCAGACTCCTACGGGAGGCAGCAGTGGGGAATATTGGACAATGGGCGAAAGCCTGATCCAGCCATGCCGCGTGTGTGAAGAAGGCCTTCGGGTTGTAAAGCACTTTCAGCGAGGAAGAACGCCTTGGGATTAATACTC
>NZ_JAWJYL010000042.1:0-633 GCF_046566945.1 Cobetia sp. SIMBA_158 | reverse complement strand
AAAACGAGACTTAAGCCTGTCTTCTACCCCTTCAATTTCTTTAGGGTAACGGTCAGAAGTTAAAATAATTTGCTGATTACCTTCAAGCAACGCATTAAAGGTATGAAAAAACTCTTCTTGAGAACGTTCTTTATTGGCAAAAAATTGAATGTCATCAATCATTAATGCATCAACACTACGGTAATAACGTTTAAATTCTTCTATTGCATTATTTTGTAGTGCTTTAACCATATCTTGTACAAAACGCTCTGAATGCATATACACAATTTTAGCATCAGGCTTATTTGCCATAATGCCATTACCTACAGCATGGAGTAAGTGCGTTTTACCTAAGCCCGTACCACCGTATATAAATACAGGGTTAAATGCAGAGCCAGGGTTATCGGCCACTTGAGTTGCAGCCGCTTTTGCTAATTGGTTAGATTTACCCTCAACAAAACTATCAAAGGTGTAGTTTTCTTTAATGTTTGATTTATAGCCCGATTTAGGTGCGGGTTCAACAACCGGTTTTTGCTCACGCGGCTGTTGCTTTGCTGATGCTTGAATACTAGGTGCAGGCTGTGCTTCTGTAGCAGGTGCAACCTGTGTATTTAAAAGTGGTTTGCTACCTACATCAAAACGAAGTTCCGGTGC
>NZ_JAWJYL010000040.1:0-664 GCF_046566945.1 Cobetia sp. SIMBA_158 | reverse complement strand
CAACGCGGCCTTTTTACGGTTCCTGGCCTTTTGCTGGCCTTTTGCTCACATGTTCTTTCCTGCGTTATCCCCTGATTCTGTGGATAACCGTATTACCGCCTTTGAGTGAGCTGATACCGCTCGCCGCAGCCGAACGACCGAGCGCAGCGAGTCAGTGAGCGAGGAAGCGGAAGAGCGCCTGATGCGGTATTTTCTCCTTACGCATCTGTGCGGTATTTCACACCGCAATGGTGCACTCTCAGTACAATCTGCTCTGATGCCGCATAGTTAAGCCAGTATACACTCCGCTATCGCTACGTGACTGGGTCATGGCTGCGCCCCGACACCCGCCAACACCCGCTGACGCGCCCTGACGGGCTTGTCTGCTCCCGGCATCCGCTTACAGACAAGCTGTGACCGTCTCCGGGAGCTGCATGTGTCAGAGGTTTTCACCGTCATCACCGAAACGCGCGAGGCAGCTGCGGTAAAGCTCATCAGCGTGGTCGTGAAGCGATTCACAGATGTCTGCCTGTTCATCCGCGTCCAGCTCGTTGAGTTTCTCCAGAAGCGTTAATGTCTGGCTTCTGATAAAGCGGGCCATGTTAAGGGCGGTTTTTTCCTGTTTGGTCACTGATGCCTCCGTGTAAGGGGGATTTCTGTTCATGGGGGTAATGATACCGATGAA
>NZ_JAWJYL010000039.1:0-710 GCF_046566945.1 Cobetia sp. SIMBA_158 | reverse complement strand
AGCAGCAATAAAGGAATGGCAGGTCGAACGACCGGAGTTGTTTACCCAGGCTGTAATCAATCAGACGGAACCCGACAACTACAGAGTAATCACCTGTGCTTTCGTCAATCTCAACAGTATCACCTTTAGCAACACCTAATGCAAGGCTCGGTGATGCTGCCAACTTAAAGTTCCGTGAGCCTAATGAGAACATCGGAATCTCTTCGAATACTGACTTTCCGTCCTTCGAATTACCAGCAAAAATTTTAACTATTTTTAGATCAGTCAGTTCGGCCATAAGGAGCTCCACAGCTACCACGTTCAACACAGGTCATCCCTTCTTTGGCATAACCACTATTTCCTGCACTCAAATTACACGCAGCACCCTCAAGAGCAACATTCCCTGAATCCAAATTACCATTTTTAGACGTAGGTGTTATGCGATGACCTAAGTGCATGTTTTTAGCATTTTTTGATGTATGCCCACACCTCCAACAAGTGAAGACGCCATCTTCATTTTTACTTGCATCGTCTAGCAATCTTTGCCTACAGCTAGACTGCTTGTTTCTTTTTCCAGCAGTTGGGCCTGCTGTACTTGTTGCAACTTGCTCTTGCGTAGCTCCATATCCGTCAGATTTTCCATACCTCGAAGGCCGGCGGTCTCAAGTTCCAAGCGCAACGCTATTGAAGGGTGCTCGGACCGCCGACGGATTTCTTGAGCACCTCGGCGT
>NZ_JAWJYL010000038.1:0-739 GCF_046566945.1 Cobetia sp. SIMBA_158 | reverse complement strand
CTAGAAGCGGATAAAGAGAAGCTGAAAGAAGTAAGCCTTAAAAAAATAGAGATGGAACAGGCGGTTGATCAGATTTCGGGTCGATTGGATGATTTGAAAAAGACAGCATTTGAAGCGCAGGCGGTTGATCAGATCGAAGAACGAGTGAAAGAGAAGGGTTTTTTGACTAAAACTGTTCAGCTGAATAGAGAAGATTTTGAGCAGGTGAAAAGCCTTGCTAAAGCGGGCGAGGTGTTTCGAAAGGACAATAATAGTTTAGAAAATGAGTTGGTACGTGAACGCAACCGAACAAAAGAATTGTCTAAAGAGAATGATCGTTTGAAAAGCGAAAACAGGAGTTTGAAAGCTGAAAAGAAAGAACTTGAAACAGAGAATCGCTTCTTAAAGCGTTCAATTAGTGCTTTCTTGACCTTTTTCGGAGAAAAGCAAAAAGAGTATAGAGCTTTGCTCGGTTATGCAAAAGCTCATATTCTCAACAAAATGAACTTGAAAATCACTGAAAAATACTTTGATCATAAGGATGAAGCGCCTGGAGCAAACAAATTTATCAGTGAAGAAAATGAGAAAAAACAGAATGCACCAAAGAAAAATCGAAATCAAGATAAAGGGATGGAACTATAGGTCATGATCTAAATATGGCATGAGTCAACGGTAAGCGGAACGTAGTGAGCATTAAGGAGTTGACTCATTCACTACATCCAAAAGCCTGTTATTCAAACAAACCCCGTTTGTTTGCGCC
>NZ_JAWJYL010000037.1:0-792 GCF_046566945.1 Cobetia sp. SIMBA_158 | reverse complement strand
GGCGGGATGGCGGACGGGTAGGGAAAGAGTGTGCGGCAATGTGTACAGCGCTAAAGTATCCGCCGAAGTAGCGGATTCATACTTTGTATGAGTGGTAGGGGAGCGTTCTGTAAGCGGTTGAAGGTGTACCGGGAGGTATGCTGGACGTATCAGAAGTGCGAATGCTGACATGAGTAACGATAATGCGGGTGAAAAACCCGCACGCCGGAAGACCAAGGGTTCCTATCCCATGTTAATCAGGGTAGGGTAAGTCGACCCCTAAGGCGAGGCCGAAAGGCGTAGTCGATGGGAAACGGATTAATATTTCCGGACTTGGTATAATTGCGATGGGGGGACGAAGAAGGCTAAGCAAGCATGGCGATGGTTGTCCATGTGAAAGTGAGTAGGGCGTTTGTTTAGGTAAATCCGGACGAACATTAAACCTGAGACACGAGACGAGCTACTACGGTAGTGAAGTTGCTGATGCCATACTTCCAGGAAAAGCCTCTAAGCTTCAGATTATACCGAATCGTACCCCAAACCGACACAGGTGGTCAGGTAGAGAATACTAAGGCGCTTGAGAGAACTCGGGTGAAGGAACTAGGCAAAATCGTACCGTAACTTCGGGAGAAGGTACGCTCCTATCTGTGAGGAGACTTGCTCTCTAAGCGGACGGGAGCCGCAGTGACCAGGTGGCTGGGACTGTTTATTAAAAACACAGCACTGTGCAAAATCGCAAGATGACGTATACGGTGTGACACCTGCCCGGTGCCGGAAGGTTAATTGATGGGGTTATCTTCGGAGAAGCTCTTG
>NZ_JAWJYL010000036.1:0-872 GCF_046566945.1 Cobetia sp. SIMBA_158 | reverse complement strand
TATCACTTTTATGAAAAAGATTTCATCGAAGCAATCAACTTTTACAGAATCGCAGAGAGGAAGCTTAATAAAGTGCCCGACGAAATAGAAAGGGCAGAATTTCACTATCAAACTGCGAGTGCATATTACGAAATCCGCCAGAATTTTTTCTCACTAAATCACGCTGAAAAAGCGATTCAAAGCTTTGAAGCACACAAAAACTACACAAACCGAGTCATAAAATGCACAATGCTTTTCGCAATGAACAAAGTTGACCTTCAGCAATGGAAAGAAGCAATTTCCCTATACGAACATGCCATACATATCGCTTCTCAAACTGATGACGGTCATTCCGAAGGCTTAGGTCATTTTAATTTAGGCATATGCTATGAGAGACAGGAACTCCTTGAAGAAGCCAAAGAAAGCTTTATCAAAGCAATGAATATACCCGCACATTGCGATTCGGTTTACTCCATTCGTTCAATGTACATGCTGAGCCGAGTTTTATACAAATTAGGTTCAAAGGAGTCCGCCCGGGAATGGAGAACAAAAGCGATTGTATATGCTGATAAAGTAAATGAAGAAATATACAAAGCCAAACTGAACCTCATATACTTTCTATACGATGCAAATGATTCAGTATCTTTTGACTTAAGCATGAATGTACTCAAAGAGAAAAATTTGTGGTCTGAGGTGGCTGATCTATTTCTTAATGCAGCTCTTTATTACAAAAAGCAGGAAAACGCTGATCTGTCATCTAAATATTTTGAGGAGGCTTGCACAGCTAAGGATCAAATATTAAAGTTTACGGAGGCGTTATCATGCTAAAACGTACTGTCTTAATTACCACTACCATTCTTGGATTGCTTCTTTTCTCCGGACACGATTTCGGA
>NZ_JAWJYL010000035.1:0-886 GCF_046566945.1 Cobetia sp. SIMBA_158 | reverse complement strand
CCACTGCTCGTAATGGAGTAGTATCCATACTTGAATACATAGAGTATGAGAAGGCATACCCGGGGAACTGAAACATCTAAGTACCCGGAGGAAGAGAAAGCAAATGCGATTCCCTAAGTAGCGGCGAGCGAAACGGGAACAGCCCAAACCAAGAGGCTTGCCTCTTGGGGTTGTAGGACACTCTATACGGAGTTACAAAAGAATGGATTAGGCGAAGCGATTTGGAAAGATCCGCCATAGAAGGTAAAAGCCCTGTAGTCGAAAATCCATTCTCTCTTGAGTGTATCCTGAGTACGGCGGAACACGTGAAATTCCGTCGGAATCCGGGAGGACCATCTCCCAAGGCTAAATACTCCCTAGTGACCGATAGTGAACCAGTACCGTGAGGGAAAGGTGAAAAGCACCCCGGGAGGGGAGTGAAATAGAACCTGAAACCGTGTGCCTACAAGTAGTTAGAGCCCGTTAATGGGTGATAGCGTGCCTTTTGTAGAATGAACCGGCGAGTTACGATTACGTGCAAGGTTAAGTTGAGAAGACGGAGCCGCAGCGAAAGCGAGTCTGAATAGGGCGACAGAGTACGTGGTCGTAGACCCGAAACCAGGTGATCTACCCATGTCCAGGGTGAAGTTCAGGTAACACTGAATGGAGGCCCGAACCCACGCACGTTGAAAAGTGCGGGGATGAGGTGTGGGTAGGGGTGAAATGCCAATCGAACCTGGAGATAGCTGGTTCTCTCCGAAATAGCTTTAGGGCTAGCCTCGTGATGAGAATACTGGAGGTAGAGCACTGTTTGGACTAGGGGGGCATCTCGCTTTACCGAATTCAGACAAACTCCGAATGCCAGATATTTATACACGGGAGTCAGACTGCGAGTGATAAGATCCGT
>NZ_JAWJYL010000034.1:0-949 GCF_046566945.1 Cobetia sp. SIMBA_158 | reverse complement strand
AGAGTTGCAGCAAGCGGTCCACGCTGGTTTGCCCCAGCAGGCGAAAATCCTGTTTGATGGTGGTTAACGGCGGGATATAACATGAGCTGTCTTCGGTATCGTCGTATCCCACTACCGAGATATCCGCACCAACGCGCAGCCCGGACTCGGTAATGGCGCGCATTGCGCCCAGCGCCATCTGATCGTTGGCAACCAGCATCGCAGTGGGAACGATGCCCTCATTCAGCATTTGCATGGTTTGTTGAAAACCGGACATGGCACTCCAGTCGCCTTCCCGTTCCGCTATCGGCTGAATTTGATTGCGAGTGAGATATTTATGCCAGCCAGCCAGACGCAGACGCGCCGAGACAGAACTTAATGGGCCCGCTAACAGCGCGATTTGCTGGTGACCCAATGCGACCAGATGCTCCACGACCAGTCGCGTACCGTCTTCATGGGAGAAAATAATACTGTTGATGGGTGTCTGGTCAGAGACATCAAGAAATAACGCCGGAACATTAGTGCAGGCAGCTTCCACAGCAATGGCATCCTGGTCATCCAGCGGATAGTTAATGATCAGCCCACTGACGCGTTGCGCGAGAAGATTGTGCACCGCCGCTTTACAGGCTTCGACGCCGCTTCGTTCTACCATCGACACCACCACGCTGGCACCCAGTTGATCGGCGCGAGATTTAATCGCCGCGACAATTTGCGACGGCGCGTGCAGGGCCAGACTGGAGGTGGCAACGCCAATCAGCAACGACTGTTTGCCCGCCAGTTGTTGTGCCACGCGGTTGGGAATGTAATTCAGCTCCGCCATCGCCGCTTCCACTTTTTCCCGCGTTTTCGCAGAAACGTGGCTGGCCTGGTTCACCACGCGGGAAACGGTCTGATAAGAGACACCGGCATACTCTGCGACATCGTATAACGTTACTGGTTTCACATTCACCACCCTGAATTGACTCTCTTC
>NZ_JAWJYL010000033.1:0-1076 GCF_046566945.1 Cobetia sp. SIMBA_158 | reverse complement strand
TGTAGGGTGCCGGATGATCGGATTTCACAACGAAGCTATCCTTTGTTAGCCTCTCGTGAGCTCATCAAGCAATTTATTCAGGAAAGGCTTCATGGACATCAAGCTGCATAAGCAAGCGACGACGACACCGAAAATCCGTGCCGACATCCAAGCAGCTCCTTCCAGCATGACGAACAAAGATCTCGCTCGTCAGTTCGGGGTCAGCGTCTCAACTATCCAGCGCTGGCGCTATCGTGATGATGTCCTGGATCGTTCCCACACGCGTCATAATCTACTGGCGACTCTGACCTCAGAACAGGAAGATATCGTCATCGCCGCTCGTGAACTGCTACGCCTGGGGCTCGATGATCTACTTGTCGTTGCTCGGGAATTCCTGAACCCCAATCTGTCACGTTCCGCGCTTCAGCGCATGCTCAAACGACGTGATGTACCGACTCTCGCCAAGCTGGCGCGTCGAGATGCGAAGGAGGACGAGAAGCCCAAACATCGGCCTTTCAAGGATTATGAGCCCGGGTATGTGCACATTGATATCAAGCACCTGCCCCAAATGCCTGACGAAGATCAGAAGCGTTATCTTTACGTCGCGATTGATCGCGCCACTCGGTGGGTGTATCTGGAGGTCAGATCAAGTCAATCTGCAAAGGACGCCCAGGCGTTCATGAAGCGTGTGGAAGAGGAGGCCCCCTTCACGATTCGAACCGTGCTCACGGACAATGGTAAATCCTTTACCGATCGCTTCACCGTGGGTGGTGAGCGTAAGCCCAGCGGGCATCATCTTTTCGATCAGGAATGTCAGAACCATGGCATTGAGCATCGACTGATCAAGCCAGGCAGACCCCAAACGAACGGAATGGTGGAGCGCTTCAATGGGCGTATCAGCGATGTACTGGCGACTCGGCGTTATGACTCAAGTGAGGATTTAGAACAGACACTCGAGCGTTATTGCTGGCTCTATAACCACCACATTCCTCAGAAGGCACTACACCACAAAGCGCCTATAGCAGCAATAAAGGAATGGCAGGTCGAACGACCGGAGTTGTTTACCCAGGCTGTAATCAATCAGACGGAACCCGACA
>NZ_JAWJYL010000032.1:0-1090 GCF_046566945.1 Cobetia sp. SIMBA_158 | reverse complement strand
GGCGGTCTCAAGTTCCAAGCGCAACGCTATTGAAGGGTGCTCGGACCGCCGACGGATTTCTTGAGCACCTCGGCGTAGACTTCCAGTGGGGTTCGCCAGTCCAGTGTCTGGCGAGGCCGTGTGTTCAGTGAGTCGGCGATCTCGTCGAGCTCTTCTTGGCTGTAGACGGAGAGATCCGTGCCCTTTGGCAAATACTGCCGCAACAGCCCGTTAGTGTTCTCGTTCGAACCTCGCTGCCAAGGGCTATGCGGGTCAGCGAAGTAGATCGCCGTGCCGGTCTTCTGGGTGATCTCGGCATGTTTCACCATCTCTCTGCCTTGATCGTAGGTCATGGACAAGCGCAGAGATCGCGGCACCTCGTTTAGCTTGTCGCTGAAGCCAACGGCCGCTGCGGTGGCGGTGGTGCCATCCACTTTCGCCAGAATCACCAATCGCGTGGTGCGTTCCACCAGCGTACCGACGGCAGAGCGATTGTTGGCACCGATGATGAGATCGCCTTCCCAGTGGCCAGGCATCAAACGATCTTCGACCTCAGGCGGTCGCGCGTGAATGCTAACCAGACCGGGAATCTGGTTGCGCCGATCCGTGCCACGACTTCGTGGCCGGCGTTTGCCGTTGCCTTGTCGCAGGCAGGCGATAAGTTCCTTTTTGAGGCTGCCGCGGGGCATCACATAGAGCGCGTTGTAGATGGCCTCATGCGAGACCTGTCGACGTGAATCGTTGGGAGACATGCGCTTCAGTGTGCGGGCTATCTGTTGCGGTGACCAGTACTTGCGCAGCAGATGGACCACGACTTCAAACAACTCCCTGTCGGGGTGCAGCTTGGGACGCCGACGGGGCCGATGGCGTGTCAGGCGGGCCCGGTAGCCTGCGAGGCTGGCATCGTAGCCATTGATGGAGTGGCGAGCAATTTCTCGCGACACGGTACTCGGTGCACGGCCCAGATGATGGGCGATAGCTCGGATCGAGTGAGTCGCTCTCATCATCATGATGGCGGCTCGGTCTTCAGCAGAAAGATGGCGATAGCAGTGGTTCATGGCAACACCGTACCTGATGGGTCACGTGTTGCACTTGGTCATTGAGACCGCCG
>NZ_JAWJYL010000031.1:0-1100 GCF_046566945.1 Cobetia sp. SIMBA_158 | reverse complement strand
GGCGGATGCAGGCTCTGAGTGCAACACCCTATTGAATTGAGGGTGGTGCTTCATTGTGCTTTGCCATCAGTTCATTCATCACCTCGATAGGGCATTTGAAGTCAAAGCGTTTTCGAGGCCGCATATTCAGCTCGAAGGCAATGGCATCCAGCTCTTCCTGACTGGTCAGTGACAGATCCGTTCCCTTAGGAAGATACTGGCGAATCAGCCCATTGATATTCTCGTTGCTGCCTCTTTGCCAAGGGCTATGGGGGTCACAGAAGTAGATAGCGACGCCTGTGTTCTGCGTGATAGCGGCATGCCTGGCCATCTCCCGTCCTTGGTCATACGTCAGGGTTTTTCGTGCTGCCAATGGCATTCTGTTCAGCGCGGCACTGAAGCCCTCTACGGCTGATGTCGCAGTCGCATCATGCATCTTTGCCAGTATCAAGTATCCGCTACTGAGCTCTACAAGAGTGCCAATCGCTGAGGCATTGCCTTTGCCCTTGATTAGATCGCCTTCCCAATGCCCAGGCATCTCGCGCTTGTCCACCTCGGGCGGACGAAGGTGAATGCTGACCATGTCGGGGATCTGACCTCGCCGGTCCGTCTCACCACGCCGAGGCTTACGCGTACTTTTGCCTTGCCGCAGGCAATGGATGAGCTCTTTGCGCAGTTGCCCAACCGGCAGCGCATAGATGGCGGTGTAAATCGTCTCGCGACAGACGTAGGCGTCTTCAAGCTTGGGTAAATTCATGTGTCGAAGCTTGCCGGCGATCTGCTCAGGAGACAAGTAGCGGCGAAGAAGGTACTCGACAAGCCTGAACCGCTCACTACCGATGGCAAGCTTTCGCTTGGGCCGGCAAAAACGCCGACGTATGAGTCGCGACGTTTGTGCGCGTTCAGCTCGGTAGTCGTTGTTCGGCTCACTATTTCGGCGAATTTCGCGGCTGATAGTGGAGGGAGAACGACTCAGACATCGAGCAATGGCTCGGAGGCTCAGGCCTTGAGAGAGACAAACCTGGATAGTGGCACGATCAGTAATGCTGAGTTCTGAGTATGACATGAGCGCAATACCTTACAGGGAAACTCAGGTGTTGCACTCAGAATCTGCGGCCAAG
>NZ_JAWJYL010000030.1:0-1121 GCF_046566945.1 Cobetia sp. SIMBA_158 | reverse complement strand
CGAGGAAAGACATCACTCGCAGAAGAAGCACCGGCTAACTCCGTGCCAGCAGCCGCGGTAATACGGAGGGTGCAAGCGTTAATCGGAATTACTGGGCGTAAAGCGCGCGTAGGTGGCTAAGTCAGCCAGGTGTGAAAGCCCCGGGCTCAACCTGGGAACGGCATCTGGAACTGCTTGGCTAGAGTGCAGGAGAGGAAGGTAGAATTCCCGGTGTAGCGGTGAAATGCGTAGAGATCGGGAGGAATACCAGTGGCGAAGGCGGCCTTCTGGACTGACACTGACACTGAGGTGCGAAAGCGTGGGTAGCAAACAGGATTAGATACCCTGGTAGTCCACGCCGTAAACGATGTCAACTAGCCGTTGGGTCCCTTGAGGACTTAGTGGCGCAGCTAACGCAATAAGTTGACCGCCTGGGGAGTACGGCCGCAAGGTTAAAACTCAAATGAATTGACGGGGGCCCGCACAAGCGGTGGAGCATGTGGTTTAATTCGATGCAACGCGAAGAACCTTACCTACCCTTGACATCCAGAGGACTTTCCAGAGATGGATTGGTGCCTTCGGGAACTCTGAGACAGGTGCTGCATGGCTGTCGTCAGCTCGTGTTGTGAAATGTTGGGTTAAGTCCCGTAACGAGCGCAACCCCTATCCTTATTTGCCAGCGAGTAATGTCGGGAACTCTAAGGAGACTGCCGGTGACAAACCGGAGGAAGGTGGGGACGACGTCAAGTCATCATGGCCCTTACGGGTAGGGCTACACACGTGCTACAATGGCAAGTACAAAGGGTTGCAATACTGCGAAGTGGAGCCAATCCCATAAAGCTTGCCTCAGTCCGGATTGGAGTCTGCAACTCGACTCCATGAAGTCGGAATCGCTAGTAATCGTGGATCAGAATGCCACGGTGAATACGTTCCCGGGCCTTGTACACACCGCCCGTCACACCATGGGAGTGGACTGCACCAGAAGTGGTTAGCCTAACCTTCGGGAGGGCGATCACCACGGTGTGGTTCATGACTGGGGTGAAGTCGTAACAAGGTAGCCCTAGGGGAACCTGGGGCTGGATCACCTCCTTATCGACACTGTCTATCGCTCGCGGCAAGTGCTCACAACGAATTACCTGATC
>NZ_JAWJYL010000029.1:0-1190 GCF_046566945.1 Cobetia sp. SIMBA_158 | reverse complement strand
TACCGGTCGAAGATACCAGGTGGCTGCAACTGTTTATTAAAAACACAGCACTCTGCAAACGCGCAAGCGGACGTATAGGGTGTGACGCCTGCCCGGTGCCGGAAGGTTAATTGATGGGGTTAGCTCACGCGAAGCTCTTGATCGAAGCCCCGGTAAACGGCGGCCGTAACTATAACGGTCCTAAGGTAGCGAAATTCCTTGTCGGGTAAGTTCCGACCTGCACGAATGGCGTAATGATGGCCACGCTGTCTCCACCCGAGACTCAGTGAAATTGAAATCGCAGTGAAGATGCTGTGTACCCGCGGCTAGACGGAAAGACCCCGTGAACCTTTACTATAGCTTTACACTGGATGCTGATGTTGTCTGTGTAGGATAGCTGGGAGGCTTTGAAACCACGTCGCCAGATGCGGTGGAGCCAACCTTGAAATACCAGCCTGACATCATTGGCGTTCTAACTCAGGTCCGTTATCCGGATCGAGGACAGTGTATGGTGGGTAGTTTGACTGGGGCGGTCTCCTCCTAAAGAGTAACGGAGGAGCACGAAGGTACCCTCAGCACGGTTGGAAATCGTGCATTGAGTGCAAGAGCATAAGGGTGCTTGACTGCGAGACAGACACGTCGAGCAGGTACGAAAGTAGGTTCTAGTGATCCGGTGGTTCTGTATGGAAGGGCCATCGCTCAACGGATAAAAGGTACTCCGGGGATAACAGGCTGATACCGCCCAAGAGTTCACATCGACGGCGGTGTTTGGCACCTCGATGTCGGCTCATCACATCCTGGGGCTGAAGTCGGTCCCAAGGGTATGGCTGTTCGCCATTTAAAGTGGTACGCGAGCTGGGTTTAGAACGTCGTGAGACAGTTCGGTCCCTATCTGCCGTGGGCGTCGGAAGTTTGAGAAGAGCTGCTCCTAGTACGAGAGGACCGGAGTGGACGAACCTCTGGTGTTCGGGTTGTCATGCCAATGGCATTGCCCGGTAGCTACGTTCGGACGGGATAACCGCTGAAAGCATCTAAGCGGGAAGCCCCCTTCAAGATGAGACTTCCCTGAGGCCTTGCGCCTCCTGAAGGGCCCTTGAAGACTACAAGGTTGATAGGCTGGGTGTGGAAGCACAGCAATGTGTTGAGCTAACCAGTACTAATTGCCCGTGAGGCTTGACCATATAACACCCAAGGGGTTTGCGTAGGCAAAC
>NZ_JAWJYL010000028.1:0-1221 GCF_046566945.1 Cobetia sp. SIMBA_158 | reverse complement strand
AAACGATATGTCGGAGAGGTCCGACAGATTCGTAATCCTTGACAGACCCCTTGGGGTTATATGGTCAAGCGATTAAGCGCATACGGTGGATGCCTTGGCAGCCAGAGGCGATGAAGGACGTGATAGCCTGCGATAAGCGTTGGCGAGGTGGCAAATACCCTGCGACCCAACGATTTCCGAATGGGGAAACCCACTCACCATCAGGTGAGTATCTATAGGCCAATACATAACCTATAGAGGCAAACCCGGGGAACTGAAACATCTAAGTACCCGGAGGAAAAGAAATCAACCGAGATTCCCCAAGTAGCGGCGAGCGAACGGGGACCAGCCCTTAAGCGTGACAACTGACAGACGAACAAGCTGGGAAGCTTGACGATACAGGGTGATAGTCCCGTAGTCGAAGTCTGAGTCACGTGAAATCGAGTAGGTCGGGGCACGAGAAACCTTGACTGAACATGGGGGGACCATCCTCCAAGGCTAAATACTCCTGGCTGACCGATAGTGAACCAGTACCGTGAGGGAAAGGCGAAAAGAACCCCGGCGAGGGGAGTGAAATAGATCCTGAAACCGTATGCGTACAAGCAGTGGGAGCACCTTCGTGGTGTGACCGCGTACCTTTTGTATAATGGGTCAGCGACTTATATTCTGTGGCGAGCTTAACCGTATAGGGGAGGCGTAGGGAAACCGAGTCTTAACTGGGCGACCAGTCGCAGGGTATAGACCCGAAACCGGGCGATCTATCCATGGCCAGGGTGAAGATTGAGTAACATCAATTGGAGGCCCGAACCCAAGTATGTTGAAAAATGCTGGGATGAGCTGTGGATCGGAGTGAAAGGCTAATCAAGCCCGGAGATAGCTGGTTCTCCTCGAAAGCTATTTAGGTAGCGCCTCACGTATCACCGCTGGGGGTAGAGCACTGTTTCGGCTAGGGGGTCATCCCGACTTACCAACCCGAGGCAAACTCCGAATACCAGTGAGTGCAGCGTGGGAGACACACAGCGGGTGCTAACGTCCGTTGTGAAAAGGGAAACAACCCAGACCGTCAGCTAAGGTCCCAAAATCCTGATTAAGTGGGAAACGATGTGGGAAGGCTCAGACAGCTAGGAGGTTGGCTTAGAAGCAGCCATCCTTTAAAGAAAGCGTAATAGCTCACTAGTCGAGTCGGCCTGCGCGGAAGATATAACGGGGCTAAATCAGGTACCGAAGCTACGGGTTCATCCT
>NZ_JAWJYL010000027.1:0-1555 GCF_046566945.1 Cobetia sp. SIMBA_158 | reverse complement strand
GCTGAGTTCTGAGTATGACATGAGCGCAATACCTTACAGGGAAACTCAGGTGTTGCACTCAGAATCTGCGGCCAAGCTCTCTAACCTGACTCCCTGAATAGGCTGAAGACCTACCGTATCAATAGCAATTCCTGCAATTCCGGAGAGCATACATGGTTTATACTCAGCATTATGCTTTTCACACATAGCTATTTGGATCTCACTTAACACCATAAATTAAATATTCCTTTTCAAGCGTCTTGAGAAAGCAGATGCTTGGCCACCCTGTCGACTTGCCTTGCCCTGCTGCACCCTGCACCGCAGCGCCCTGTGAAGAACCCTGCGGCTGACTGTGCTGGGCAATCAAGCGCCCGATCGGATTATACTGTGATGTCGTCTCACACCCACGCTGATGGCGGTGCACTTCACGGTGCAGATCATCAAGCTCGAAGCCGAGCAATTCCTCATTGTCCAACGCCATCGTGGATATGATTTGAAATACCGCAAGAGCGATGGCGTTTCGGGCGAGTCTGGTAGCTCTTGATAAGGTCAATTGTGTGGCGAGCTGTTCTCGTGACACGATACGAGGTGCACAGCTCAAATGATGAGTGAAGGCTCGGATTGGTTGAATCGCCCGCATTATCAGAATTGCCGCTCAACCGCGATCTTTGATTTACGGCTAGATCATGTTAAAACCGCGCCCAAGAGATAAAACATTGTATTTAGCCATTAAGATTCTCCTTCCACTTTCAGTAACGAAGGTCTATCAAAATCTAATACATCGACCTCATTTTCTTCTAGAGCATCCTCAAAGCTTTCCCATCCCATTCTAGCGATAAACTCACACTCTTGGGTAGATATCGGTACCAACCAAACAAAAACGACCTCATCACCTTCTATGGTAAAGCCATTTAGATTCTCATCTAAACACATTGGCGGCGCTACATATAAAGCGGTTTTGTCCGTATTATTAAAAAGAATATCTTTAGGTCCAATAACATCACCTCTTAGAAAAGCTTCCCCCTTACTTCTCATAGTTATAATTACATCATCTAATATCGAAGGTGCATATGTGATCTCATGCTTTCTTGGCACTAATAGGAAAAATTCAAAACGCGAATTTCTATCACTTTTAGACAGGCGATATTTATGATCACTAACACCAAGAGTAAGATAACAAATAGTGTCAGCGATATTTTTAGGCATCATCTTCACGACTTGCAAAGTATCATCATGACCAGGTAATACCCACCCCTTCTCTATTTCGCCTATATAACTTTCAACATGATTAATGAAATTTTTCTTCATTTTCTATTTCCTTCAGACATATTACAAGTTGGACATTTCAAAATTACACCCTCCTGATAATTCTGTATTACAGTTGGGCGCGTTACATCATCAGGAAAATCTCTTTTCGACCACGGCTGTGGGTCATGATCAACATGCCAGTCTCTACGACCTGTACCAGGTTCTACATTCACCTCAGTCTTACAACTAGGTGTAGGGTGCCGGATGATCGGATTTCACAACGAAGCTATCCTTTGTTAGCCTCTCGTGAGCTCATCAAGCAATTTAT
>NZ_JAWJYL010000026.1:0-1636 GCF_046566945.1 Cobetia sp. SIMBA_158 | reverse complement strand
ATACATATATTTAATTTACTTAACATAACATATAATAATCATATGTGTAGGTTATAGCACGATATAATACACGATATGCTTGTGCTATATGCTAACCATATTCTTTTTATTAATTTGATTAAATTATTAAGTATACAAAAACCCACCACTATAAATTAGTGGTGGGTTTCTTTTGCCTAGCAACGTCCTACTCTCGCAGGGGGAAGCCCCCAACTACCATCGGCGCTAAAGAGCTTAACTTCCGTGTTCGGTATGGGAACGGGTGTGACCTCTTCGCTATCGCCACCAAACCTGATGGAGAGAATGTTCTCTCAAAACTAGATAACAACGTTCATGCTTCACATTAGAATATAGGTTAAGTCCTCGATCTATTAGTATCTGTCAGCTCCACGTGTCACCACGCTTCCACCTCAGACCTATCAACCTGATCATCTTTCAGGGATCTTACTTCCTTGCGGAATGGGAAATCTCATCTTGAGGGGGGCTTCATGCTTAGATGCTTTCAGCACTTATCCCGTCCATACATAGCTACCCAGCGATGCCTTTGGCAAGACAACTGGTACACCAGCGGTATGTCCATCCCGGTCCTCTCGTACTAAGGACAGCTCCTCTCAAATTTCCTGCGCCCGCGACGGATAGGGACCGAACTGTCTCACGACGTTCTGAACCCAGCTCGCGTACCGCTTTAATGGGCGAACAGCCCAACCCTTGGGACCGACTACAGCCCCAGGATGCGATGAGCCGACATCGAGGTGCCAAACCTCCCCGTCGATGTGGACTCTTGGGGGAGATAAGCCTGTTATCCCCGGGGTAGCTTTTATCCGTTGAGCGATGGCCCTTCCATGCGGAACCACCGGATCACTAAGCCCGACTTTCGTCCCTGCTCGACTTGTAGGTCTCGCAGTCAAGCTCCCTTGTGCCTTTACACTCTGCGAATGATTTCCAACCATTCTGAGGGAACCTTTGGGCGCCTCCGTTACATTTTAGGAGGCGACCGCCCCAGTCAAACTGCCCACCTGACACTGTCTCCCTGCCCGATAAGGGCAGCGGGTTAGAAGGTCAATACAGCCAGGGTAGTATCCCACCGATGCCTCCACCGAAGCTAGCGCTCCGGTTTCCAAGGCTCCTACCTATCCTGTACAAGCTGTACCAACATTCAATATCAGGCTGCAGTAAAGCTCCACGGGGTCTTTCCGTCCTGTCGCGGGTAACCTGCATCTTCACAGGTACTATAATTTCACCGAGTCTCTCGTTGAGACAGTGCCCAGATCGTTACGCCTTTCGTGCGGGTCGGAACTTACCCGACAAGGAATTTCGCTACCTTAGGACCGTTATAGTTACGGCCGCCGTTTACTGGGGCTTCAATTCAGAGCTTCGCTTACGCTAACCCCTCCTCTTAACCTTCCAGCACCGGGCAGGCGTCAGCCCCTATACGTCACCTTACGGTTTTGCAGAGACCTGTGTTTTTGCTAAACAGTCGCCTGGGCCTATTCACTGCGGCTCTCTTTCGAGAGCACCCCTTCTCCCGAAGTTACGGGGTCATTTTGCCGAGTTCCTTAACGAGAGTTCTCTCGCACACCTTAGGATTCTCTCCTCGACTACCTGTGTCGGTTTGCGGTACGGGCACCTCCCGCCT
>NZ_JAWJYL010000025.1:0-1987 GCF_046566945.1 Cobetia sp. SIMBA_158 | reverse complement strand
TACGCCGAGGTGCTCAAGAAATCCGTCGGCGGTCCGAGCACCCTTCAATAGCGTTGCGCTTGGAACTTGAGACCGCCCTCCCTTTAAACCGCTAGATTAATAAGAATTCTTCCGAGAGTCCGTCGTCAAGAGAGTAATAGCCTTTATAATATTTTCTTCTCTTACTCCACCACCGATCTTACGCTTCATCTCTTGGATCTCACACTGCGTCCTCGTGAACACTTCATCGGTCATCGGTCATCGGTCATCGGTCATCGGTCATCGGAGCTCTGCATGTCTGCTCAACTCGCGGTCTACAATCCTAATATTTCAATATAATTTACCTAGCTAATATTTTTACACGCTGCCTTCAGCGAGTAAATCTGGTAGACTGCGCGCTGAGTGCCTCCTAGCTAAGTCTTGGGCTAAACGTTATTTCTTCGTCATCATCCGAGTCTGAGGGTCTCCATTAGTGACCATGCTCTTAGTGTCAAAGAAAAAGATTTACTATGCTGCTATAATAAGGCTTGCTGAAAAACTACATTAGATTATGATGAGTTCTCAGTAAATACTAACTCGAGCTTGTGACCCAGTATCCCTTTCAAGTCATTATGATGCTGGCACGTTGCGAGTATAGATTTTTCGCACTGCAATGGGTTCCCGTGATAATGGAAAAGCTGTCATCTTCTAGCCTTCGTGGTTGGCTACGTTTTAAGCATCTGACATTAATCACAACGCTGGCGCAGAGTCAGAATATGCATTCAGCGGCTCGTATGATGCATTTGAGCCAGCCTGCAGCGAGCAAGATGTTGCGTGATCTCGAGGAATATTTTGGTTTCGCTATCTTCGAACGACTGCCGCGTGCCATGCAGCCTACCGAGCTTGGAGAACAGGTAATTCGCCATGCATGGCGACTGATAAATGATGCAGATCGCCTTGTCAGTGATATTAATGATCTACGTGAAGGAGGCTATGGCCAGCTGTTGATTGGCACGATTCCTGCGGCGGCGCCTGAGATTCTACCAGCGGCGATTGCGCGACTTAAGCGTCAACGGCCGCGATTATCAATAGACTTACAAGAACAGACAAGTGATCGGCTATTAGCTGAACTCGAGTGCAAGCGGCTTGACTTGGTAATTGGTCGACTGACTCATATTAGCCAACACAACCTATTCGATTTCGAACCCTTACTTAATGAACCACTGAGGTTGGTGGCACGACATGATCATCCATTGGTGTTAGATGATAAAGTGCCTGACCTCGAGTTACTTAGTCGCTGGCCTTGGATTCTGCATCCTTTGAGTAGTCCTATGCGAAGCGTATTTGAAGCTGCATTGGCTGAGGAGGGCGTAACTTCGCCAAACGATGTTGTCGAGACCACTTCGATCCAGGCGACATTACAATTGTTACAAGTATCCGACATGCTGGCGGTCTTGCCACGTTCGGTATTACGACGGCCGCTTGAAAGTGGTCAGTACGCGATACTCAAGCGTGTGATTGGTAAACCTCTTGATTACTACGGCATCATAACTCGTCGCAATGACCCACTGTCGCCTGTCGCACAGGAGATAATCAACCATTTGCGCGATCTAGTCGTTGATCTGACAGATAACTCGGTGCTATCTGACGATTCGGATATTTCTCAATGAAAACGATACGGCAAATGCCGTCCCGTACTGTTTCATCTGTTCATTCTGATGACAACTTTCTAAATCTTTAGAAACTTAGGTCTCGCGATGGGCGCCGACCAAGCGTTTGACGCTGGGGGAATTGCCGTCGGACAGTGCTCCAAGTAGCAGGCCCTGCGGCAGGTCTTGGTAATACGCTGGGGCCAGGAAGCGATGGATCGCCACGCTACCTACCGAGGTAATGGGCGAGTCTAAGAGGGCTGGGTAGAGCTGCCATGGACCATGGCTTGACACACTTCGACGTCGGCGGTCTCAATGACCAAGTGCAACACGTGACCCATCAGGTACGGTGTTGCCATGAACCACTGCTATCGCCATCT
>NZ_JAWJYL010000024.1:0-5500 GCF_046566945.1 Cobetia sp. SIMBA_158 | reverse complement strand
GCTGAGTTCTGAGTATGACATGAGCGCAATACCTTACAGGGAAACTCAGGTGTTGCACTCAGAATCTGCGGCCAAGCAGTGTATTGTTGATGAGTTTGGTTATGTATGATTTTTGCGTACACTTTTACTAATTAGAGACACATCTGAAAGTATGAGTGCGTAAACTACCCTTTTTTACCGCACCACTTGGTGTCCTAAAACTAGCATCTGGGAAAGAGCTTGCTCGCCTGATCGTAAATTTAGCAGTAGTTCCCTCACCAAAGCTTCCCCCTCGTTCGACTTTTTCAGTCCCTGACTTAGGACCTTGGGGGTTATGTTGTGGTGAGTTTTCATAGTAGTTTTCACTATACCAATCATTAGTCCATTCATAGCCATTGATCCCCATTTGGTATATTCCCATAGGGTTTGGCGGTATAGATTTAATTTTACTTGGTGCCAGAGTAGAATTCGCTGGCGTGCTTTTCTTGATCTCATCTCTTGTAAGAATATTGACTCCTCTTCGATAGGAGCCATCATTAGTCCCAAATAAATAGAATTTCCCTCTTGAACGAGCAGCAAACTCCCATTGCGCTTCAGTCGGTAATTTATAGGTGCTGTCAGTATTAGCAGAAAGCCAAGAGCAATAGTCATTGGCTTGGTGCCACGTGACTCCCGCTGGAACATTAGGAGCTCTATATTTTTTCTCAATGCCACTGTTGTTTATAGTTTGTTTTCCAGTGGCTAACGTATAGGTATCAAAATCATCATAAGATACTTGAGTCGCAGAAATAGAATAACTATCGAGAGTCACTGTATGTAATGGCTTGTTGTCTTTGTGAACGGAGTAAGGCAAGCCATTGGTCCCCTCATCAATAGGCCCAAAATCGCCCATTTGGAAAGTACCACCTTTTACAAAAATCATATTGGCTTCAGTTTTTTTGATAAGAGTCGCGATTTTTTCCTGATCAGAGGTAGTAAGTTCCTCGCTATTGGACTTAGATTCATTGCAGCCTGAGAGTAGCAAAAGTGATATTGCTAAGATAACAGTGGAAGATGAATTGTGCACTATATTTCTCAATTAGTTAAATTGTTTGTGATATGTTATCACTTTTTTATTCATCAGTAAATGTGGAGATATAAATGAATGGCCATTTCATGTTGGTCAACGTTTATTCTTATACAGTTGATCTTTGAAAATAAAGTTTTAATTATCGCAGCTGTTCTTGATTCAGTGATAGAATTTTATAAAGCGTTGTATTACTAGATAGGAGATAAGCATGTTCAGTTCCGGAGATGGCGTTATCGTACTCGGAGATAGCACGACCCATGGCGGCAAGGTGGTGTCTGCCCAGTCCAACTATCTATTGGAGGGCAAGCCGGTGGCAGTGGTGGGGGACATGGTGACGTGCCCCAAGGATGGCCACAGCACCTGCAGCATCATCGAGGGGCATCCGACGATCAGCTTGAATGGCAAGCCGGTGGCGTTTCACGGCTGCCATACGGCATGTGGGGCGGCGCTGATCTCTGCGGCAAGTGGCAAGCACGGCCTGGGATGAGAGTGTGAGCTCGTCTAGGAGATATCTGTATTCGATGATCCCGTAGCCTTGGCTGCGGAATTTTCATTTAATAAGTATCTGATAAATCCATTTTTTGTAGCTTGGATAAAATTGGGCCCAGAGTGATTACTGTGAAAGATTCACCAAATGGCAATTATTTAGTAACAGAATGCAACGACCATTTCCTTGAAGTAGTTGGGCGAGAAAATGATTCTAGAGGAAGATTCAATTTTACTGCTTTTATAATAGGTATCGCAGTAACTACAACGCTAGGTTTGGCAGTTGCTATCATTTTAAATGAAAATGTTCCTGTGCATTTAGATGTAATGGCTATCATAGGTGGAGTGCTACTTACATTTTTTTATATCGTTGTGTATTTTCTTTTTAAATATGATACTTTTAAAAGTAGTCAGTATTCTGTAAGGTTTTTGAGAATAGAAAGAAAAGTTACAGCGATCACTTATGATGGCTCAACAATGACTTTAGATTGGGATGCAGGAAATGTTGAATATACAACTGCTGGTGGAAAAGGTAGTATTCTGACGCTGGTTCCTGGCATTGTCTGGCTTAGAGATACGAATTTATCTAATACGGATAAATATCAACGTATCGCTATTGGTAGTGATATGCTCGATAGAAAAGACATATTGAGAAATATATGGCTTATTACTAAAGACTATATGGATAGGCCTGACGGTATTGACATCACCAAGTCGAGAATTAATTTCTGTGTGCCTGGTTCGTCAACCAGGGAGGGGACCAAGTATGGCGTTTTACATGGTTACTATTTTTGCGATAAGCCATTGGTGAAGCTGATGTTATCACCTATCGTCACGCCTATGGTATTAGGGCGTTGGTTATCCATGGTTACGTCAAAGATTCCCTCATGGCCTAAAGAGATACTTGAGGTGTGCCAGTTGAGAGATGATGAAGAAACTATGAATTGGAAAAATTATCATAGGATCCCTTTCTGGGAAAACGAGTGTGTAATTCTATGTTTCTCAATTGGGCTGATAGTGGACTCGATTGGTGTATACTACTTGATCCAGCACCTTATTCATTGAGATATTAACTATCTTTCATTCGCTTTCTAAGGGGTTGATCCATGTTCAGTTCCGGAGATGGCGTCATCGTGCTCGGGGATAGCACTACACATGGTGGCAAGGTGGTGTCTGCCCAGTCCAACTATCTGCTGGAGGGCAAGCCGGTGGCAGTGGTGGGGGACATGGTGACGTGCCCCAAGGATGGCCACAGCACCTGCAGCATCATCGAGGGGCATCCCACTATCAGCTTGAATGGCAAGCCGGTAGCGTTTCACGGCTGCCATACGGCATGTGGGGCGGCGCTGATCTCTGTCGCGAGTGGCAAGCACGGCTTGGGGTGAGGGCGTGAGCTTGCCCATATGGTATCTGTAATCGATGATTCCGTAGTCTTGGCTGCGGGATTTTTTAGAAGAGATTTCGTAGTGTCTTGCTGTACCGCACATATAATTGTTGTGCATGGAATATAGTAGCAAAAATGACTTTTCGTACAAAGCCTAACAAAGGATAGTTCTGTTGTGAAATCAGTTCATCCGGTACATACATCTAAATCTTATTTTTATAAAGGTGTTATTGTATGAGCGATTTCATAAGTCCAAGAGATTTGAGCTACTTTATAACACGTTATAACGATAAGTATATCGAATTGGTTGGGACTATAAATGACATTAGGGGACGAAATGCTTCGCTAGCTTTAATGTTTATTGCGTTTATATCTGGTATGATTTTTTTGTCGACTTATATTCTCGTTAATGGAGGACCAAGTTATCTAATGTGGACCTGTAGTATCGGCCTCATTTTTTGTTTTATTTTTTTAGTCTTTTTATTGAAATCGCTAATGTTTGATGCTTTCAGACTAACGCAATATGCTGTTAGAGTGAATAGAAAGTCGCAGTGCATCTATATATTCAGGCATAATAAAACCTGCGTAAAATGGTCTTGGGAAAATGTAAGATGTACTGTTGTGTCTTCTACAGGTCAAGAACGAGCTCTTAATGGAGCAATGGCATCCATGTGGGTCAATTTAATTGATAAAGATTCTAATGAAATTATTGATTCAGCCCCTATAGCAAGTGATTCATTAAATCGTCGTGAGCTTTTGGAAAGGTTGCTGCTTGAGATTAGTGATTTTATGGATTACAAAAATAATTTAAATTCAGTCGATCTCGATTTCTGTTCACCAGGATCGACAAGACGTGAAGGGCTTAAGTTTGGTATCATCCATGCTTTTTCGGTTATTCATACTGCGGCTTTAAAATTAATTGGATCGCCTATTATTTCTGCTATAGTATTAGGAAGATGGTTTGCTATCTACACATCCAAGCTTCCTAAGTGGTCTGATGAGGCAAAAAGTGATTGTAAATTAGAAGACGATGAAATGTCTATGGATTGGAGTAATAATAAAGTAGATGATTTTTGGATAGGTGCTTGGCCTGTTATTTGTTTCTTTGTTGGCTTTTTTGTGGATGTTGTCGCCTTGCTATATTTTTATAAATCTCTAGTGATATAGCACTATAACTGATGTCGAATTTTATGACTTCTAGTGTGTTTGATGGAGAAAAGTAATATGTTCAGTTCCGGAGATGGCGTCATCGTGCTCGGTGATAGCACGACACATGGCGGTAAGGTGGTGTCTGCCCAGTCCAACTATCTATTGGAGGGCAAGCCGGTGGCAGTGGTGGGGGACATGGTTACGTGCCCCAAGGATGGCCACAGCACCTGCAGTATCATCGAGGGTCATCCCACTATCAGATTGAATGGCAAGCCGGTAGCGTTTCACGGCTGCCATACGGCATGTGGGACAGCGCTGATCTCGGCGGTAAGCGGAACCCATGGGCTAGGCTGATCCACTGTACGCATTATCCACGAAACCCTCTTGGTTTCTCTATGAGGGGTTGCTATTCATAGTAATCTAGCATTAACAGAGTAATGCAGTGAATATCGAAAAGTATCTTCGTGTTACGGGTATGATAAAAAAAGGTGAGTATCCTGATATTGAAATCCCAGTATTTAAGAAAGGAGAAGGAATTAAATCGCCGCCTCAATCAGTATTTTATATTGGTAAGAGTCATATGATTCTTGGGGATACTGATTTTAGAGAAAGAGGAAGGCTACTCGGAGCAAGTTTTCTATATATTCCAGTTATTGTGACACTTTGTTCGATTTTTGCTTATTTTATGTTTTCGGCTCAAGAATACTTCTATGCAGTTTTTCCGTTTTTTTTTGCTATATTTGTATTTCATCCATTTATTTTAGGTGCATGGTTTGAAGTGATAAAAGACTCTGTCTATCCCGTAGTCTTTAATCGTGAAACTAGTAAAGTCTATTTTTTCAGCAATAAAGATTACCAGCCCAAGGAAATGCCTTGGCAAGATTGTTTGTATGCTGTTGCTTATAAAGGAAGGTCTATTATGGCCTGCCAATATGAGTTGCGTGGATTTTTAATGGACGGACCTCGTGTCGAGGATAGTTTTTCCTTCGGTGATACTGTTCTTGAAATGAAAGAAGCCCCCAAGAATGAGGTTTTTTATCTTTTTTATTATGTACAAGCATTCATGGAGTATGATGATCAGTTTGAACAACCGCCTAAACTCATGTCTTGGCGTCCATCGTTATCTGAATCCGCTCGACACACGATACCCAGGCTCATTACAGATAACTCGACTGTAAATTTCTTATCTACTGTCTTCTATCGCACCATGTGTGTCTTTTTCTCATGGCAAATACTTGGGCATTATCTCATCTGTCGATATGGTAAGATTCCACAATGGTCACAGGAAATTATCGATGAGTGCGGTGAAGATATAGTTTTAAAGTAACTATATTTCTCTTGAATGCAATCACTAAATGTCGGGTTCCGTCTGATTGATTACAGCCTGGGTAAACAACTCCGGTCGTTCGACCTGCCATTCCTTTATTGCTGCT
>NZ_JAWJYL010000023.1:0-6310 GCF_046566945.1 Cobetia sp. SIMBA_158 | reverse complement strand
GAATGAACTGATGGCAAAGCACAATGAAGCACCACCCTCAATTCAATAGGGTGTTGCACTCAGAGCCTGCATCCGCCACCTATCTCTTGTTTTTTGAGACCCAGCCAGCTCATCCCAGCGGGGTATAACAGGTCACGCTGTCCCTGTTCGCACTCACACCGCTCGCTGCCAGCCTGCTGCTGAGCACAACGACACAAGGGCAGGGGCAGGATGTCCGCTCGCTCGCCCTTTCTACGCCTTGGAGTAAGCCATGCCGACGGCAGACCTCACCCCGTTTACGGTGCTGACCGGCTTTCTTGGCAGCGGCAAGACGACGCTGCTCAACCAGCTTGTGCGTCAGCCTGCCATGCGACATGCGCTGGTAGTGATCAACGAGTTCGGTGATATCGGATTGGATCACCGGTTGGTTGCCGAAGGCGACGAACACAGCGTGGTAGAGATGAGTAGCGGCTGCTTGTGCTGCACCATTCGTGGAGACCTGAGCCGAAGCGTTCAGCAGGCCTGTGAGTCGCTCGAGCGTGAGGGCGGTGGGCAGATCTCGCGGATGATCATCGAGACCACGGGGCTAGCCGATCCAGCGCCTATTCTACAGACCTTGATGACCGACCACTGGCTGGCCCACCGCTTTCGGCTGGATGATCGTGCGGTATGTCTGGTGGATGTGGCCAACGACATCTCGACCCTTAACTCCCATCGAGTATCTCAACGACATGCGGCCATCGCCGACTGACCGCTGATCACCAAAGCCGACTTGGTCGACGATGACCGCTTGGCTGTTCTCACCGAGCGGCTGACCGAGATTAATCCGGCAGCCGATCAGCTGGGCGTCCGGCACGGAGAGGTCTATGCCGAGCGGCTGATCGCCAAGCGTCTACCTGGCTCGGGCAATGCTGACCGGTAGGTCAAGGACTGGCTCGGGGCCGCCGCCTGCTTTCAGATGTCATTCATCGCTGGGATGACGCCTGCTGCCAGTAACACGCCTAGGCCGCTGCTGGCGCCTGCCTGCGACGCCCTACCGAGCCGATCCGCTTGTTCTGCTTCAGTGTGGGTCCACTTCAGCCACGGGCGTTCTCCTTTTCCCATTGCTTCAGGCGACTCAGAAATTCTTTACCCAGCTTTTCCATATTGGCGCGAACTGCTTGGGTATTGCGAATCGTCCAGATGGATTCCCGTTGGCGATGGAAGGCCATGATGGCCTTGCTGGTGGGCAAACCATTTTTGAAGAGGTAATCGCCATAGGCCGCTTCAAGCTGCTCCGCGATATAGTGTGAGTCTGAAGACTCTCGGAGGCCATAACTCATTGGCACGATACCCAGCAGATTGTATTGCTTGTCGAACGAGATATCGATGGCCTCGAGGTTTTTGATCAAGGGGGCAACGGCAGAAGCGGAATGGTTTTCTAATCTGATAGGGCAAAGCACATGGTCTGCCATCAGCATGGCGGCGTATTGGACACGACCTCGGCCAGGGCCGGTATCAATGAGGATGTAGTCGTACAGCCTGGTCTTGGCGATCTTCTGAACCTTGTCTCTGGCTTTCGTCATGTCCTCATTGGAGGCACCCATGCAATCACTAAGGCGGAAGTCGTGCATGGCGGTGGGGATCAGATCGAGGGTGTCATTGCACTTGATCGGGATGGGCAGTGCATCGCTGCCATCAAGCAGCATGTAGGACCCATCCTGATCCTCGATCTCCAGATTCATGTCCTCGTAGGTATCGTACTCTGGGAGTAGCAAAAAACTCAGGCTGGCCTGTTCGGCGCAATCGATGCAGAGGACCCGCACAGGCTTGGTAGCCCGCTTGCTAGTTGAGGGGCGCGTCAGGTAGTGGGCAAGCTGGGAGCAGAGCGTGGTTTTACCAACGCCGCCTTTTCCTGTAGCTATAGCGATAATATGAGTCATATTACTTTCTCTTTTAGGAAACGATTATCAATTCTGTTCTGCGCGGTTGAAGCGCTCAGACTGGTGTTTCAACCGCAACAGCGGTCGCGTTCTGACCGATATAGATGGTCTATTGTAGTGGCACAGTGAATCTGGCCACCTGACTTTGAGTGTATGATGGCTCACAGAGACAATCAGGTGCAGATGATGACGAAGAAGAGAACGTTTAGCCCGGAATTTCGCTTGGAAGCGGCCCAGCTCGTGGTCGACCAGGGTTACACGCTGAAGGCGGCGTGTGAGGCCATGGGGGTTGGCAAATCCACCATGGAGTATTGGGTTCGCAGGCTTCGAGCTGAGCGGGCAGGCAAGGCGCCGCTGAAAGGTGAGGCTCTGACGCCGGAACAGCGTGAGATCCAGGAACTGAAGCGCAAGCTGCGGCGAGTGGAAGAAGAGAAGGCAATATTAAAAAAGGCTACCGCTCTCTTGATGTCGGACTCCCTGAGCAATTCTCGATAATCGAGCGACTTGAAGAGAGCTATGCGGTGCAGCACTTGTGTCAGGTGTTTGGGGTGCATCGCAGTAGCTACCGGGCTTGGCGTGGTCGGGATAGAAGGCCTTGTGAGACTGAGCAGAAGCTACTGGATCAGGTTGTCGAGGCGCATACCGTCAGTAACGGCTCTGCCGGCGCTCGCAGCATCGCAAAAATGTTCACGCAGGCAGTAACACAGTTGAGTCGTTATAGGGCCAGCAAGCGGATGAAGCAGTTGGGGCTGATGAGCTCACAGCCGCCAAGCCACGCCTACAAGAAGGCTAGGTGTATGGTCCCGGGAAGTAATGGACAGGATGTTGGTAGAATCGCTCTGGGTCATCCTGCCAACGTTCGAGGATGAAACCAATGGGTGTTTTACCCTTGAGCGCACGCAGCGGCCGAGCACTGTTATAGGCCCACAGGTAGTCCTTCAGGTGGGTACTAAGCTCGCTTAAGGTCGCATAATGAAAGCTGCGCACAGTGGCTTCCTTGATCGTCCGATTCATCCGTTCAACCTGTCCGTTGGTCCACGGATGGAAAGGGCGTGTCAGACGATGTTCGATGCCATATCGATGGCAGATCACGTCAAATGGGTGTGCTTTGTAATACTCTGTTCCGCGCCGCTTGGCGAATTGCACACCGTTGTATGTCAGTACTGTATGGATCCGATACGGTAGCTGTTGAAGCGTATCTTCTAGGAACTCAGCGGCCTGCTCACGCCTGGCTATCCGATAGAGCCGGGCATGCACAAACTTGGAGGTGCGATCGACTGCCACGAACAAATACGCCTTACCCTCTCCGGTGCGAACTTCACAGATATCGATATGCAGGTAACCGATCGGATAGTGTTTGAACGATGATTTGTCCGTTGTTTTCTGGGGCTGACGGGGTATTTGACTGATACCGTGGCGCGCATACAGGCGGTGCAGACTGGAGCGCGTCAGATGAGGAATAAAGCGCTGGAGTGCAAAGAGGCAGTCATCCAAGGCGAGCCACGTGGTGCGGCGAAAGGTGATCGCTGCAGCCTCTTCAAGATCTGTCAAAGAGGTAGAGCTTGGCTGCTTGGGGCCCATGCATTCATCTTCCACGGAATGGCGATCGCGCCATTTACGCACCGTTTTGGGATTAAGGTTGTAGCGACGACTCAACTCCGCGATCGAAGCTGACGATCGCTGTATGCCTTTTCGGATGGCGTGCGTGGTCTTGGCGCGTTTGTGAAGTACTTGAGCCATGGGGCCTCCTCCGACAATGGTTCATACCATGGACCATTACACCCTGGGACTAAACACCTAGATGCCATTGCCTTCGAGCTGAATATGCGGCCCCGAAAACGCTTCGACTTCAAATGTCCTATCGAGGTGATGAATGAACTGATGGCAAAGCACAATGAAGCCCCACCCTCAATCCAATAGGGGTGTTGCACTCAGAGCCTACATCCGCCGGGCATATTATGGACGCGAAATAAGTCTAAGCAGGAAGAAATAAGTAAAGCAGAAAAATCGCCGAGTGGCGGTTTTTTTGTCAAAATAAATGAATTGATGTATTAAAATAGAATATAGCGGGTGGTTCTGTGTATCAAGCTAGCCAAAGACAGTAGTGATGTGATAATATATTGAATTGCTAATGTAGGTGATGCAAAACCATAAGGAGAAGTGCGTGTTTAAATGGATTGTTACCCCGGTTATCGCTGCAAGCCTGTTGAGTGCGACAGTCGCGTCTGCAGCCGATACAGAATGGCACACAGTCAATGAAATCCCGGGACACAAGGTCGAGAAAGAAGATCTTGTCATCTCGTCACTTTCGCAGAATGGCGAGAAGCAAATTTTTGTTCAGTTTGACGAAGCGATTGGCCAACCTCTGATGTCTGTTCTCTATATGAATGCTCCGGCCACTACCTGTGATGGTGCATCCGTGTCTCCGAGAAAATCAGATACTATTAATGGCGAGGTATATCCTTCATCTACCAAATGTATGAATGGTTTTCAGTGGGACAGCTTTATGGGTAGTAAAGCTGACCACGAATTTACTGAAACCTTGCTTGGCGACGAAGATGTTGTTGTCGTAATAAAGGGCAAAGAATACCGTTGGAGTAGCGAAAACTTTAGTCAGCTCGCGAAAGATGATGTTAAGAATTATGAAGAAAATAGCGACTACTTCCATCCCGAGGCAGAGTGAGGCTAGAAGCGATTAAGCGCGACGTATCAGTAAACCCGCCCCAAGTGGGTTTACTGATTATCCGTTTAGATTCGGGGTAAATCACTTATATCGACAACGGCAGTGCCATCCTGGCTCAATTTAAAGAGTTCGCCCGATGCTACCGCTCCTGTCAACTTCAGATAAGTAGCAGCGCGAAGAGTCAGGGGAATTTCCTGGTACTGTCCTGTCGTGATATATGTCGTGTTTACGGTGTCCACTCTATTCGGGGCTGTGCCCGTGATCAGGGACGTAAAGACATAGTCCTCGGGCGAGAAGCGACCCTGTTCATCATCCACCACCGTGCCATAGAGGTACGTGCAGTTGTTAAGTTCGCTGTCGATGACTCTAATTATTACGCAGTCTTTCACAATACATTTCATCATTGCGCCTATGGCCATCGGTCACGATTCGAGAGAAGAGAAGAAGTCGATAAATTTTTGAGACACCGGGAAATCGTGCAGCCATAAGGGTGATGATTGGATGCTTTTCATATCATCTAACGGTGGGCAACCCTGAATAGTCAGTTGCAAGTATGTGACATTGCTGACATAGATCGAGTGCGGTATATCGTGATAGGCGATAGCATGCCCGGAAACCGTAATACAGTTATTATCTACATCAACAGTGTCATCGGATGAGAGTGTCAGAGCATAGCTTTGCTCATCATCTCCACTCGTGAAGGCGATAATGCCCGGGAATACATCATCACCCGTGCAGCTATAGATAATGACCGAGTCATCCATAGTGTCGGGTATGTGCTGTCTTGTATCTAGTGCCATGTCATTATCCCCTGTGAATTTAATATCATCCTAGTCTCATCACAGACGACGTTGCAAGCCAATTTTAGCAATAATGCACGAGGCGCGGGTCCAAGACTCTAGCTCAACCAGCATATAATTTTTTGTATAATATCATGCCATGCTTACGGGAATAAGAATTCTATTGGATAGAGTAATTCCTCGTCGCTGATAGGGTTTAATACAGCATCGCAATACGCAATATCCGCCCTAATCTAGGTCAATAGCAACAGGGGGAGGGGTAGCAATTATACCCAGCGAATTCTCACTGAATACAACTTGAGTCGTGAATAATGAGGTCGTGTTGAGTATATATTCATCATCACCATACGAAATGACATGGCTCGCGATGGCCCAGCCGGCTTTTCTGGCGGCGCGTTCGGCTTCAATCTTGGCTTCGAGGCGGGATATGCTCTGCGTTTGGACGGTAAAGGGCTCTTCGATAGCGAGCCGTCGATTCTTCACACCTAAAGTGATCTTGAGGTCACGCGTTGGCTCGTTAATGACTGGTCGGGAATTTCTCGTGGGACGGGAGGCTTTATTCGGCTTGGAATGGCTCGTGCTGAATTTCTCTCATTCCCGACGCATTTGTTCTTCAAACTGATCTATCGATGTCGTGGCCATACGATAACCCTTTTTTATTTAGAAGAAATCACTTTTCGACTGCTCTTTGACGATAGAGCCATCGCTCCCGTATTGAAAGACGCCGCAAAGGGGGCAGGCCTGAATTCAGGTCATTGGTGACGGGGCCGACTCTCTCGCCCATTCTGTATATCTAAACAGTCGCTCGTGGAGAAGAGACCATGACAGCCTCCGTAGCGATCCTGGGTGCCGCTACACCCGCTACACCCGCTACACCCGCTACACCCGCTACACCCGCTACACCCGCTACACCCGCTACACCCGCT
>NZ_JAWJYL010000022.1:0-8418 GCF_046566945.1 Cobetia sp. SIMBA_158 | reverse complement strand
CGATGCCCTCGGCAGCGATCACTACCGGTCTCCGACCGCCGGATCATCGCCTCACCCGCTTTACGATGCCCTCGGCAGCGATCACTACCGGTCTCCGACCGCCGGATCATCGCCTCACCCGCTTTACGATGCCCTCGGCACCGGTCACTACTGTGCCACTACATGAAGTATCCTGAGCTGTACACCGAATACCTATAAGACAAGGATGTAGGGATGCAAGAACTTACGAACCAAGTGGCCTACGCCATAAAGCACAGTAGCAGGGATGATTGTCGTAAATTATTGGGCGATCTGTTTGATGCCGTGGCCACGCAGCGTGAAGGGTTTGAGGAAGTAAACCTGCTTGATACTGTTGAGCTGACCGGTATGTCACCGCAATGTCCGTCAGGCGTGATCGTCTCAGTATTTGGACTCCCACCTACCTGCTTGGATGACAGAACGGTATTCGTGGACTTCATGGACGTACTCGTGGACGCCCACGCCTTTAGATAAAAGAAAGCCACCCAATTGGGTGGCTTCTTCGTGTCATGACTCCAATTTGCGCTTCTGAGCGAATTTCTCGATGACCCCTTCTGCCATACCGCCCCCGAAGTAAAAGCCCACCACGAGGCCCACAGGGACGCTCAGGTGAAGTGGTCCCCGGAATTCGGACCAGGCGCTAAGCTCTGATCAGACCGACCAGGAGATGCCCTCGCATCTACTCCTATAGCCTTTCCGCCGGGCACTACTGCCGTGCGAAGCTTCTAGACTGCCGATTTCGCACGTGCGAATTCCTTCCAGGTAAGGGCTGCAGCACCAGCCTCGGTAACCCGCTTTACGATGCCCTCAGCACCGGTTCACTCGCTTGGCTTCTGTGATCGGCTATATAGCTGGATGAGTCGTGTCGTCAGCAGTATGCTATACACGTATAGCAATACTCAGGAGAGCTTATTCATGCTGGCAATTCGACTACCTAATGACATCGAGGAACGTCTCGAGGCACTGGCCAAGGCCACTGGCCGCACCAAGACCTACTACGCTCGTGAGGCTATCCTCGAGCACCTGGAGGATCTGGAAGACATCTATCTCGCGGAACAGACACTCGAGCAGCTACGCCGTGGGGAAGAAACCACGCACTCTCTGGACGACGTGGAGCAGGACCTTGGCTTGGCAAATTGAGTTGACCGGAGCCGCACACAAGCAGCTCAAGAAGATCGGCCATGCCGAGGCCAAGCGTATTCGTGACTATCTGCGGGAACGTATCCAGCCACTCGAGGATCCGAGGCAGCTGGGAAAGCCTCTCCAGGGACAGCTAGGTGAGCTATGGCGCTACCGTGTCGGCGATTATCGTCTTATCGCACAGATCGAAGATGATCGAGTCTGCGTGCTTGTCGTCCGGATCGGCCATCGACGCGATATCTATCGCTAATGGCGACTCTTAGGGTCTATGGCGGCACCAAAACTTATCATAACCACTTGTTTTTAATGCAAATAGTGGGAATGACGTGAAAAGCAACGATGCCGCCCATCGAGATAGATAGACTCGCCTTTTTCCTGGTTTTGTAGCCATAAACCGGCATTTCCGGCCATCTCATGAAAGAGCCAGGCCTCACGACCTACGCTGCAGCCCGCATGGTTGCTGGGAAATAGTGGGAATGACGTCGTTCATCCAGCTTCGGGGCACTCGTTCGATACCTGCTCTTGCCTTGCCCACCTCTTCCTCTCAGGTTACTCCTCGTGTTTCCGCGCTTTCAAAGCTGCCATTTCCCTCGCGAAAGGATGCTTGTCGTGAACCTGAGAGGACGTCGGCGGCTTGGACGCTTCCTGCGGCTGGTCTTCGTCAACTTCTGATCCCATCAGGGGGAGTCGGCGCATATGCTGCTCCAGCGCTTCAATTTTCTCCGCCTGCCGGCGCGTGACGGCCAGTAGCTCCTTCACAAGCCCCACCAGTTCCTCTGTGCTTTCCGACGATGCTGTCGGGGTGTCGGAAAGGCCTTTGGCACCAGTTGTTGAAGCGGTGTCGGGCGTTGTCGGAGCTTCGCCATAGACCCGGATCATTTCCGCCAAGTCGAGCACACGCTGTCCATGGCCATTCAATCCAGCCGTGATGCGGCCTCGAGAAATGGCTTCATAGAGCGTAGAGCGGTGCAATCCGTAAAGTTTTGCCATACGGCCAATCGTCAATTCTGGCATGTCGAACCCTGTAGGGTTGATGTGTCGTTTGCCCGACAGAATGGGCCTAGCCCTCTCCGATCACAAATCAGCTGTTCTGCATGGAAAGTCATGCTAGTCTCAAGACATGTCCGCATAGCGGCGTAGGGGCCCGACCGACCTCTTTATAAGAACGGTCATTTGGTAGCCACGGGTCTACCTCTGAAATCAGACCAGGAAAGCGCATGTCTCCAACGAATGTGTACCCGCCTGGCACATAATGAAGTCCATAATAGTACTTATAAATCAGTAGCCTAGAGATACCTTCTACCGCTACTAGCAAGGTCCAGTCACCGCCAGGTGGCGTAAGACCCTCGCTGGCTACAACCCCTGATAGCAAGCACATTCAGGATCCAGCCGAATCGCGTTTGAAAGCTCAGACGGCGATTGAGGGGAAGGTGCGTCTTGAATTCAGAGTGAGACGATTTAGCTCCGAATTCTGCACCTAAACTCACGACCTTGCGCCAAAACTCCCAAAAAAGTGGTTCCGGCTTTGCTGTCACACGCCCGTGTGCTCAGTGCTAGCGCGTTGCGTCTCTACTTTCCATCGCCACAGTCATCGGCGTAGAGCGGCAACTCCTGGCACTGCCTCACGTGCATGCGGCGGCGAGTCCGGCTGACCAATAAACGAACGCCCGGCTACTGCCCTCTCTGGCACGAGACTCGCTCCGGCGACCTCGAGATCAGCCATTAAGGCGTTCACGAAACGTGCAGGTAGCGGCGCGTCCGTCTCTGTGCACCGCACAGAGACGGACGCCGTCAGGCGCCCGCGAACCCACGGGGGCTCAATGCCCCCGCGGGTTCGAGCGTCACCAAACCCTGCACCAAAACTCATTGCTGACACCTGCACATCGCGTTGTCCGGCGTTCGCGCCACCTGCCTGGCTGGTAGGCATGACCTTGCGCTGTGTCGTCAGCAATGAGCGCGCCTTGACTGTGGGAGCTGCCACCTCCCGCCACGATCCCCTGCCCACTCACTGAGTGTCGCGATCGGATGCGCACACAAAATTTCCGGACGATTCCGGCGGCCATGTCACGAGACGACACGCTTCCCAGGTCTGACCGCGCCCAAAAGCGGTTTAACACTTACCGAACGTCTTGGCAGGACACCGGGAAGCGACTTTGACACTCCCTATCACCACGACGCAGGAGGCTTCGTGATGGGCAAATACGCATCGAAACGTAACTACGGCTATGGAAAGCAAATGGCCTACGCCGGGCATCAGGCCCTGGTGAGCCTCTATGGCCAAGGCCACTACTCGACAGTGGCCACGCATTCGGACCGTTGGGGCCAGTTTTCCCAGTGGGCCAAGGACAATGGTGTGAAGGATCTCGCCGCGACACCCAACCAGGCACTGCTGGAACGCTATGCCGAACACCTTCAGACACAGGTGATGTCGGGAGATATCGCCGTCTCGACGGCTCAGAATCTTCTGAGCAGCGCCAATACGACCTTTCTGGCCCTGCGCGGCGATCACAGAGTGCGGGTGTCTCCGTCGCAGTACGCCGGGAAGCGCAGCAATGTGCGACAGACAGCGCCGACAGCGTTGGACACCGACAAAGTCACGCAGACTTGCCGAGCCCTGGAGGCCGCAGGCTTACCCCGCGCGTCTGCCGTCCTGCAGCTGGCTGCCGCGTTCGGGGTGCGCCGTGAAGAAGCGATCAAGGCGGACCTGGAGCGATGGCATCGTGAGGCGTCCAGAAAGGGCACTGTAGACGTGCAAGAGGGAACCAAGGGCGGAAGGTCGGCACAGCGCTTAATCGCCGTCAGCGAGCCTCAGCGGGCCGCTCTGGCCTATGCACGTTCAGTGCGTCCCGAAGGAAGCCGAAATCTACTGGCACTTGAGGAGCGCTATGCGGATCTGGCGACAGCTCGGCAAGGCGAGCTCAATCGTGCCCGCCCCATCCTGAAAGCGCATGGTCTCAGTGGCTTCCACGATGCCCGGGCCGCGTACGCCTGTGCCCGCTATGCCGTGATTACGGGCCACCCTGCGCCTGCCGTCAGCGGCTCACTCTCACCCCACAAATCTCAGGATCAGTTGGCACGTCGACTGATCAGCCAGGAACTCGGACATAACCGCCTCGATGTCACCGTGGCGTACCTAGGAGGTCGCAAATGATGTTCTACGCAAACGGCACCCCGATTCAGGTCGACGGCAACATGCTGGAAAACCTGTTGAAGTGCGACCCGCGAAAGCAACGGGGGGTCCGGGCTCATGGTCGCCGTATGGTGCGAATTCAGCAGTTGATTCATGAGCGTTTCGGCGTGAGGCATCCCTGGCAATGGAAAGCCAAGCACGTACGTTGGGTGATGAAAGATGGTTTGGGGGATATCTCCCCTGCGACGGCCTATGACTACTGGCGCACTTGCCGATGGACCTTGGAAGTGACAGGAGTCTACAAGGATTGGGAACCTCACTTGCGTGGGCCTTGGCTCAATCCGAAGGGAGAGCTGCGTCCCGCCGGGCGCGGAGGTCGGCCTCCTAAGAGGCCATAAGCGCCGGACCACCGAATAACTTGGCGCGTAGCGCCTGTGTTCCCGCGTTGGGGTGGGGTGGCGACCACCGTCGTCGGATTTCTTTAGCGATCAGCCTTTTCGCAGGATGCCCAGGGGCGTAGCCCCTCGATGGCATCCTTTCTGCGCCTGTGGCGCAGGCAATTTTAGGCGGCCGAAGGCCGGGCGGAGCGAAGCGGAGGGTAGGCGAGCGCATCGCGCTCTTTTCTGTTCCTTTTCCCTTTTATTCCTTTTAGGTTATGTAACTAACTGAAATTAAAGGGGTAATAGCGTTAAAAGGGGACGGATTGATGGTTAAGAGGGGACGGATTGATGGTTAAGAGGGGACGGATTGATGGTTGTAGGAGGGACAGATTGATGGTATCAAGGGACTTAATAAAAAAAGTCCCTTAATGGAGAGAATAGTATGGATTCTGCATTGGTCTACAAAAGTAACGCACTGATTGAAGCGTCCTACCGCCTCAGCATTTACGAACAGCGCATCATTCTTGGGTGTATTGCCCAAGTACGCCGAGATGAGGCTTTTAGCGACCAGCGGCTTTACACGGTCAGCGCCCAGCAAATCGCCGACATGACCGATACTCAGCTAGGTACGGCTTACCAGAATCTCAAGGCAGCGGCTGAACGCCTGTTCCGGCGAGAGGTGACTCTACATGAAGCACCCAATGGCCAAGGTAGTGCCAAGATCAGGCTCACGCGCTGGGTACAGGAGGTGGTTTACCAGAAAGATCAGGGCATGATAGCCCTTCGCTTCAGCCAACCCATGGTGCCCTACCTATCCCAGCTCACCGAACAGTTCACTCGCTATGCTCTGACCGATATAGCCCGCATGGACAGTGCTCATGCTATCCGGCTCTACGAACTGCTTTGCCAGTGGCGTGATGTCGGCCAGCGTGAGGTATCCATCGAGTGGCTACGCCATGCCTTCCAACTGGGCGATAAATATCCGGCCATAAAGGACTTCAAGAAGCGAGTAATTCAGCCTTCCATTGAGCAGATCAACGAACACTCGCCTCTGTGGGTGAAATGGGATCAGCGCAAGACCGGACGGCGTGTCAGCCATTTGGTATTCACCTTCGGCGAGAAAGCCCCGGGAGAAACCGGTGTAGATGCCAACAAATCCAATAAGCACAAGCCTAAAAGAAAAAGCAATCAAAGCGCTCAGGGCGCGATATACGGTATTCCCACGAGCGTAATTGAAGCCGCAGCGCAGCCTGGCGAGAGCTACGAGGATGCCGCTCTGCGACTGCTAGAAGAAGCAGCCAAAAGAAAAAAATGAACCGGCCTCATTGATCTAATTTTTATAGTAATATTTTAGCAAGCTAACGTGTTTTAATAGTTTTAAAAAAGGATTTATTTATAATGGCAGAAGAAAACATAAATAGTCGTGATATACCAAATCCAATACAACGAGAGGTTAGACAAAGATGTGGTTTTGGTTGTGTAATTTGTGGAATGCCTCTATATGAGTACGAGCACATGGAAGAGTGGGCGCAAGTTAAAAGACATGTTGCCGATGAAATCACATTACTTTGTGATCAGCACCATAGAGAAAAAACCAATGGATTGCTTCCCAAAGAAACTGTTTATGAAGCAAATAAAAATCCATTCAACTTGAGAGAAGGCTTATCTAAACCCTACAATCTTCATTTTTCAGGAAATGAGGCTTGCATCGAGATCGGAGGTAATAGCTTTACTTGTAAAGATGAAGGCTACGGAACTGCAATGGTTCCAATTAGTGTCGACGGAACACCGCTGATTGGTATAGTTTTAGCTGATGGCCATTTTTTATTAAACGTGGTTATCTTTGACGAATTTAATACACCAGTACTACATATAAAAAATAATCAGCTTTTTTACTCAGCAGAACCTTGGGATATTCAGCTAACTGGTACTAACCTAGTTATTAGAGAAGGGCATAGAAAAATTCTTATAGATTTTGATTTCCAGCCTCCGAACAAAATAGTTATTAACCGAGGTCGTTTTCTTCGAAACGGAATAGAAATATTAGTAAGACCAACTAACATCCTAATCACTAATAACTCATGTCTATTAAGTGGCAATCATGCTCATAATTGTCATGGAGGATTAATTATTGGGCATCATGAAAAGCCCATTGGGGGATTCTTTGGTATGCAGAATATTCCTCGATATTTAGGGAATAGGAAAGAAGCTCTTAAATTCGAAAGGGAAGTTACTAAAAATCATCAAAATATGACTTAGGACAATAAAACTTGAAAACAAGAATACTGATCAATAAAATAATAGATACAGATATTCTGTTACACATGGTGTATATCTGGTCTGAGGATAGGATGTTCTTAGATATTAGGCACAAAAAAAGCGCCTAAGGCGCTTCTTTTGATTGGTCAAACGCTCTACTTAATTCAAGCATCTGACCTAGCATTGTGTGGGGGTTGTGCTAGGCAGTGAACCACCCTCACGTTCGTTACGGCTGACTATAGCAACAAGGAGTACACCTTGCAAGGGACTGATCTCGAAAAAATAGAAGCTAGCATCTCTACTCCTAGGCTGAACTCTTACGTTCAACTCACAAGGTCTGCTGAGGATAGAGCTAAGCTAATTTATGCATATCAATGGAACAAACATGTATCCTCGAGTATTTACCCTATTATACAGTGCTTAGAAGTTAGCCTGAGAAACGCCATACATAATGCAGCTACTAACTATCACAAAACATCAAGTTGGTTTGACTCTATAACTAGAGAGGCTGGGCATGATTTATTCAAAAACGACATGAAAAAACACCCTCACAAGAGAGAAGAATATTATCGTAAAGGTGTTTCAAAAGGTTCGAGAAAGGGCTTTAAACCTTGGACATCATATCATGAAAACATGGTAAAGAAGTCAAAAAACAAACTTTATAAAGAGAAAAAAAATCAAAGCGCTGATCGAATAATTGCCGAACTAATGTTTGGATTCTGGGTGGATATATTTACAAAACCCTACCACAATATAAATAATGAGCGATTATGGCCAAACCTGGAAGCTGATGTATTTCCTAATCTTTCCCCATCCGAACGGGACCATAGTGAGATCTATAAAAAACTTAAAGAGATAAAAAACCTCCGCAATCGTCTATCTCATCACGAACCAGTCTGGAAGACTAAAAGTGTGGTATGTCCAGATACGGCAATACAATACTTAAACTCTGTGGTAGGTGACATGCTCGACATAATCCAAGGGATTTCTATAGAAAGATATCAGCTGCTTGATGAATCAGGCCACATTGATTACTTCAAAGAAGTCTGTAACAAAGAAAAAATAGATGAATATCTTTCGAAGTGAAGATAATAAAAACAACAGCGGATACATTAAAACTTATCCGTTGTTGTTTTATGAATCTCCACCTGAAGCTTCGTATCATAACTACACAGGAGCCTGCTTGGTCATTGGGAAAAAGGGAATAACGTGACACACATCACGTATTACATGAGCGACACATAAAATTTCTTATCTCCCAGCCTTATCGATGACTTTAGCTGCGCGACGCAGTAAAAATCGACTCATGATAAGGCGCGTAATCATGATTTTCGGCGTTTTGAGACCGGTAAGCCGGGGCTGTGTCGCGCAAATGCGATGGGGCTAATGGAGGCTCGGCGCTTCACCCGCTTTACGATGCCCTCGGCAGCGATCACTACCGGTCTCCGACCGCCGGATCATCGCCTCACCCGCTTTACGATGCCCTCGGCA
>NZ_JAWJYL010000021.1:0-9477 GCF_046566945.1 Cobetia sp. SIMBA_158 | reverse complement strand
CTGAGTTCTGAGTATGACATGAGCGCAATACCTTACAGGGAAACTCAGGTGTTGCACTCAGAATCTGCGGCCAAGGGTTATTACATAATAATTCATCAACCCCACGCACTCGGACTTTCACCATGTCGTCGAGGTCAACCAACCGGCATGCCCCCTCAACCTCACCCTCCTTAACTGTACTGTCCTGTCCAGCCGGCGCTGCCCCGGCTCGCCCCCTAGCCTATCAACTGATCTTGACATCACACCGAGGCAGAGACTCATCCGATCGCTGCCACAACAGTATAATGAAGACAATATCTTGTCTGGCATAAGAGATCACCGCGATATAGACCCCATTTAAAACCATAAATAACGCAATAATAGACAATGAAATTATGTCGACTTTATTTCCCTTGACGCACCGTGTTGCATTACACTGTTGACCAAACCTCTCCCCCCCCAACCTCTTTCACCAGACCCCTGAACGCGGAAATTTCCGGCCAGCCCGATGGGCTTGACCTCCAGATCACACCGTTTTCACAACCTGTTGATAGTCATCAGAAAATGGACAAGTTTTGCTGAATGACAAGAAATGCTGACCCCTAGAATGGCTTATCATATGACAACAAAGTGCGATTTCGCACCTATTGCCCTACAGCAAGTGATTGATTTAATTAAGCACATAAGATAATTGGGAATATTTCATGGCCCGCTCCCGGTAGAGACTCATGCCTTACTCTGAGACTCTATTTTTAATTGTAAGCCTAATGCCGCTGCAACCTTTGAAATAGTATCAAAGCTGGGATATCCCTCGCCAGACAGGGCTTTATAAGCCCCTTGCTTGGTTAGCCCTGCCTTTTTAGCAACGTCGATCATGCTACGAGCACGAGCAACATCACCGAAGGCGGACATGATGATGCTGGTATTTCCCGTTCCCATAGCTTCGTTAAGATAATATACAATATCCTCTTCATCCTTTAGATATTCAGCAGCATCAAATAACTTAACTTTACTCACTTTCATTTTTTTGCTCACCCCACTGCATGGTAAGCTCTTTAGCCCGCTTAATATCTTTCTTTTGGATATCTTTAGCCCCTCCGCGCAGGAGGACGATTATTACCTTACCATCTTCAATAAAGTACAAGCGATAACCAGGTCCGTAATGGATGCGTGCTTCTGAGACGCTATCACCAACACTTATGACGTCACCAAGGTTCCCCGCTTCCATGTCAACTGAAGTTGACCATTCTTGAGTAGTCAACCTCAGCTGGCTATCTATATTACACTTTTCCAGACAATCTTTCTAAATGGGTAGTGTCTCCGTAGTTCTTCCTTTTACACACCCAATTTTCCAATTGTGCGTCAATTACCCAACATAGAATACAGTTTGCCACCATTAAACCAATAAATGTCGCCGTCGGATATGTTAATTTTAATCCAGTAGAGGTAAACCAAGCCAGTCCAATACCGAACATTATCATAAAGATAGCACCCGTTGTAAACCTTATCCACAATAAATAAGTAAAGTAGCTTAGTCCATGACGCCTCAATAAACTATCAATATCGATGCGGTCGTAATAGTTCAATACAACAAGCTTTGGTCCATCAAAACCAGCTGTCTGTGAGATTTTAAATCGAGATGAGTTACTTGCGCTAGTTGTTTCACGAGTCAGTATCACGCCTGAGGCTTCAGTATACTTCTCAACATTTAGTTCACAAAAACAATCAGCCTCAGGCGGCATGATCAGTTGACAATTACCAATGAAGTAAAATGACGCGGTGGGACCATTAGGATGACGAATGTCGACCTTTCTAAGCGGCCCTTGTACTAGGGCTCTTTCTTTATGCAGGATATACTTACAGGTACGTGAAGTATTTATCAGAACCTTCCCAAAGAAAGCAATAAGACAAATGATCAGTGAGCTCCCAATGACCTGGCCATCCAATCGTCTGGCATCGAATAACATGAATAACTCAAAGGCTACACTCCCCAAAATAAGAAAAATACCTGCGAAGAATAAGAAATACGCTGCTAGATTCGTATTTCTATGCGCTTTTACAGCATAGTGCATCTCACGGAAACTCAGCAATTCATTATGCATTTCATCCATCTTGCGCCTTCCATAATATTTTAAAGGTATCGTATTTATAATATCGGCTTCATGAGAAAGCCGTTGATGACCTGAGCAGGTTGCCATAGTGCCCGGCATGGTCACGCCATTTATCGCCGATAATGTTACATATTTTGGACCGGGAGTGAGTTGCCTCCCTTCCATTCACTTGCCACCCGCTTGCTATTTACTATCTCTTCTGGCGTCAAGGACTTCTTGTGGAGGTTGCTATTTATCGCGGCATCACCAGATCCACGATTTGCAGCAAGAATCGAAAGCGTATAGGCTGTCGCTTGACTTGTTTTGACTCCTCTACCCTCTGAATACATCAAGCTGAGATTAAACAGAGCTGTAGCAACACCTTGCTTGGCAGCACGTTCATACCATATCAAGGCATGACTATCACTTTGCGCTATTTCAACTCCATCATCATACATGAAGCCAAGATAAAACTGAGCAATAGCGTTCCCCTGCTTTGCCGCCGATTTGAACAATCGAAGGGCTTTGCTTCCAGCTTGTTGACTATCGCCGTTGATGCCGGCTCTTTCAAAATGAAAAATACCTAATTCAGTTTGAGACTTTGGCTCATTTTGTTCTGCTGCATGTCGAAACCATGCCAGGGCTTTAGTGATATCTGGTTCAGTACCTTGGCCATTTTTATACATGATACCGATGTTATATTGAGCAAGTAGATGGCCTTTCTCTGCAGCCGAATGGAACCATTCAAGAGCAACCACATAGTCTTTCTCTACTGCGATACCAGAATAGTAGGCGTTACCGACAGTAAACATTGCCTGAGCATCACCGTTTTGGGCAGCCCGTTTATACCACTTTAGCGCGAGTTCTTGGTTTTCCGGAAGACCTTTTCCTCGCTCATAGACCACAGCGAGGTTGAACTGTGCCACTGGGTCACCTTGGTCAGCGGCTGAACGATACCATTTAACGGCCTCAGTAATATTAGGCTCAACGCCCAAGCCAAATTCATACATTTCGCCAACAGTTGCCTGAGATTGAATATGTCCATTATCTCCTGCGAGACGAAGCCATTTCATGGCTTGGGGATAGTTCTGGTGAACTCCCACTCCATGATAATACAGCATGCCAAGATTGACTTGCCCATACGTATTACCTTGTTCAGCAGCTCGCTGATACCACTGGAATGCCTCGGTACTATCTTGAGCGACACCTTGGCCTGTGTCATATGCGAAACCAACTTCACTCTGGGCTTCGGCATTACCATGGTCCGCAGCTCGTTTTGACCAGTGAAACGCCTTTGTTTGATCTTTCGGTATTCCAAACCCACTGGTATACATTTGCGCGAGTAGATTTTGCGCATCCGCATCCGCATCCGCATGCTCTGCTGACCGGCTAGCCCACTTGAAGGCTTCGGCTTCATTCTGTTCTACGCCAATGCCATGATAGAACATATATGCCAATACATATTGTGCAGTAGCATATCCCTGATCTGCGGCTTTCTCATAGAGCTCATAAGCTTTCTTATAGTCCTGGGCAACACCAATTCCATTGCCATACATATTCGCAAGACTGAACTGGGCTTCAGCATTGCCGTCTGCTGCAAGTGGCTGCCAACGCTCTATTGCGAGAGAATACTTCTTCGCATCGAAGGCTTGCAGACCTTTTTCATAGGATTGCGCGAGTGTGGGAACCGAATATAGAAGAGCTCCAACAATAGCAATATTTCGAATAAATCGATACATGGAAATAATTCCTTTTTATAAATAATTTAATGCGACGCGATATCTACAAAATTTTCCTTCCCGACAGGCGGTCTAAGTGTGAGATCGAACGATAATTATTATTGGTTCCGAAAATTCCATCTAATCTATTTTCAAATATCACAATTAAGGCAGGTATGACGACAAGGACAAATATAAGAAGTGCTGTTGACCACCATAGAAAAGGTCCTGAAAATATAAACCATACCGTCGCAGCGGTAAGCGGGAACATCCACAAGCATTTTTTATTATACTCGATCCAATATCTATCTTTGAAATAGTTTAATCCGTAATTCTCCAACAATGCACTTATGTTAATTGTGTCACTGTAATTTAGTACAATCAATGAATTGTTAGCATAATTCCCATGTGAGGCATCATTTTTATTCTCAAAAAGCCCTAATAATTTTTTATTCTTTACCGGATGAATCATGACCCCATCAATAGTGACGTATGAATCGAGCGCTGAGTAACATAGTTGTTCTCCATCCGTTGGCCAAAGAATCTGCGTATTATCTACGTAGAATAGCTCCACATTAGGCCGATCCGGAAGATATATAGTTTTACGTGTCAATATCCCAGTAATTGTGGTTTTCTGCTTACACAAATTTGCTTTACCTGCGAAGGCAAAAAGTAAGAAGATAGCACCAAATACTGCGGTGAGCGCTACAGCCGGATAACCTACCCAAGCGAATAAAGTAGAACGATGCATAAGTAAGGCTGTTATTACAGCCAGACCAATACTTATTGCGATTGCCGCAACTCCCATAATTAGCACAACGGTTCGTGACTTGTAGATCTTTTTCAGCCACATGCGGGCATAATGCATCTCACGATAATCCAACAGTTCGCCGTTCGACTCTGTCATTCTTCTCCACCTTTACTAGACTTTTTGGTATGCAACTACATTCACTTTATTAGTGATTTATTGTACTATCTGGGGCTGAATGTCGGAAGCTCTAAACTACACCTCTATCAGAGAAATGCGTCATGCCCGAAAAAATACTTTCCAAAGCCTCTGCTGAGGATTTACCTGCCACGGTAAAAATAACGCTCCCCGAGAAGAATGAGTTTTATATGATGATCTACTTTATCGGATATTCCATTCTTGCCATCGGTATTGGCATTTTCTTCTTCGGCCCCGACGAAGTGACTTATAATGTGCTACTTGGGCCCACATTCGAACAGATCCTGCTGGCTAACGGACTCACTGTCGCCACGCTGGGGTTGGCGATCTGTGGCCTGGCCGGGGCGCTCAAGAAAAAGAGTCTCGAGAACTACCTGATAGCCACCATGGCCAAGACAATCGATGCACTGGACTTTGATGACGAGGACGTGCCCGAGGGTTACGAGCTGTCGATGGTGTGGCTGGATGAATGCACCTTCCGTGTCGCGTTTGTCGAGAAGGATGAGGTGCTCGATGCCATGTTGGGGAGTGCCTCATGAGCAACCCCACACAGCGTAAGGTGAAGAAAACTCCCAATCCGATCCTGGTCTGGTCTGGCGTGTTTCTCCTCGTAGGTGCCTTCTGGCATCATTTCGCCAATACAGACCCGACACCGTCACGTATTTTGGCAGTGCTTGGGATTGTCATCATGTATATCGGGTTTCATGCGAAGCCTGGGAAAACTCCCGATGAGGCGAGTACGGCCAACCAGGAGAATGCTCCGGAAACCCCTCCAGCCGCGGGCACTGGCACGGATACGGACACGAAGGCGGGCCCTGGCTCTGCAACGACAAATGACGGCTCAACACTGAAAGATAAAGAAGCTATCAAAGAGACGATCGAGCTAAGATGTAACTGTATTATAGCTGGTCAGGTAATAGCAGCTATGATACTGGCCATGGGATTAAGTTCCAATAGCAATAATATGTACAATACAATCGTACTGGTGATAGTCTCGGGCTTTGGCTACCTTGGACTCTCACTTGTCGGTAATGGTTACTTGATCAGTAAATCGCATATTCATTATGCCTATGCGATTATTGGGGTCTTGGGCTACTTCGCGACGCCCTTCGTCTTTATGCTTGGGTAATAATCCATGTCATTGGCAAACTCCCTCATTCAACACATGAGGGAGTTATCTGAGCTGATATCAACCCAACACCAACATCATCCCATCTGAAATAGCACGGTAGAGTCCTGATAGCCAAAGTACCGGTAAAAACAAGAACGGCATGATTAGCGGAATCAAGATGATGGCCATAGGAGTGATAATCAGGAATCCCGTGACTCCCCAATCCGCTCTCTTCTTCACCAGGGCCTTGGTCGCCTCGCTCTTATCAGAAAACAATTTCGCAGACCAGTGCTGATAAATCCTATGCTGGACATAAAACAGGACGACAAACAGCGGAACACACACCGCTTGTACCCAGTAAGGGAATATTGTCTGCCAGATACTCCGGATATCAATGAATACCGCCAACATCGGAATGATATGTACAGGGATCATGAAAGCAACAATGGCTTGGAACAATAATCGACCAATGGAAGCATCAACTTGGGTAGGCCACTGCTCGCGTGTCATTCTCGCCACGATGTAAGCGGCAAATCCCAGCAGGGGCCCGACAAGCATATAGTTTGAATGACCTCTAGCATCAAACCACACCGTCCTGCCATAATTTTCCAGCAAGTAGATGACCACCATTCCCGCCCATATCAACATGAACTTGATCAAGGACGTCTTATGGGGCAGCTGCCTGATGCGAGAATAAAAGAAGAAAACTGCTGCCAGGACAAGAGAAGGGATAATCAGTGTTGTGAAATCAAAATCCGGCTCAGGAAAGGGCGCTGAGGAGTGACCTGAACTTCCGTAGTGGGAGAAGCTGCTATGGCTGCTGGAGCGGGAAGAGAAAGCCAATGGGAGAGTCCTTGTGCGAGATGCCCACCACTGGCCCGGACAAGGTCAACGTGGTGAGCATGGAGAAGTCTGCGGAAATTTAGCCGTTGCGTTGCTCGAGGCACTGATCTGCCAGGCCATCTGCCTTCTGGTTCAGCATGGCTTTTGTGATCTCCGCTACCTTGGCCTCGCCGTCAGCCTCGAATTCATCCAGCTTCTCGAAGAGCATCTTGCATTTGGCGTCCTGCGTTGGCTGCCCCTTGATCGCCATCATGGTAAACGCCGCTGCCATTTTCTCTTGCTCAGTTGCCGGGGCCGGCGCGTTTACCACCCAGATATAGATACCACCTATTATCACGACCGCTGTAATGAGGATGGTCAATAATACTTTCTTCATGAGGTACACATTCCTTGTCATACGTATTCGGCCATCCCTTGACCCACTGCCCATGCCATAAGCCGCTACCCACTGCTGTCAGCATCCGCTGCTGCGCGTCTGCCAACACGCTCAGGTTCCTTATCGTCAGGGCATTACCACTTCCACACGAGGGCGCCACATCGAGGCGTCATGGCGCGGAGTGCCAAGGAAGGACATAGAGTGGAGCACCCGCCCTGCCCGATGAGGATCTGGCAGAGGCGAGTGCCGTGGCGAGGGTACAGATTCGGAGGAAGAAGTTCGCCCCTATAGGGGTTGCGATGATCAAACCTCAGCGTTGCGTGATTTATATCGTGTGATCCTGGAACCAGACGAATGTGACGAGTGCTGGCCGGCCTCAACGGGTCAAGATCCGCCGGAGGTTGGTGACACCTTCCCTGAGAGCCGTTCGATATGAGTCGTCGATCCATAATCATTATGCTTGTCCAGCCATTGATCTATTTTCTCATCATAGGCGACCAACACCCATATAAGGCCCAACACTGAAACAATAAAGCCTCCAACACCGACAGTTAGAAATAGCAGGGTTGTCTGGATGCCTATTGCTAAATACATGAATATTGAAAATAATAGAACGATCAGCACGCCAAGGGAAAAATATTTTTTCACATTAGTCTTGAATCGTCTCTCGAAGTAATCGACTCCATAATTTCCAAGCAGTCGGCTTATATCGATGCCCTTCTGATAATTCAGAACAATCAGCATAGTCCCGCCTAGATTCAGTATTGTTCTCAATCGTCCAGCCGGAATGAAAGACAAATTCAAGGTGCTGTCAATATTAATCATGGCCCCTGAAAGAAATACCTGGCGCCCGACATCCTGTTCACGGATAAGTCCTGCTTCCATGGGCCAGAGTATCTGGCAGTTGTCTATATAATAGGATTCCGAATCAGGTCCATTCGAGTTCCTGATGGTGATTTTCTTAAGCACCCCTGTGACAGTCTGTCTCGTCTTATTTAATCGTAGTTTCCTGGACCACATCACGAGAGTCATAAAAGCAAACACTGCTTCAAACAACAGAAATACTGAAACGATAATGGCGCCTGCTAGATCATAGTGATGTACTTGTTGGTCAATTAGCCATATCAAGGCACCAAACGTTGCGAGTATTATCGGCCCAATAATCAATATCACTGTTCGTTGCTTATCTTGCGACCTTGTCATCTTGGCAGCATACGCTAACTCCCGATGATCCAGAAACTCATCCTGCGGATCAGTCATAGTAACATCCCTGTCTATCAACTTACGTGTGTTGAGCATGTAAACCACTGAGCCTTTCGACTCAGTGGATTTTAACCATTTGACGGATATTCGATTATGACCCACTTGTTATAGGCATCTTTCCTGAAAGGCGCTCAGTATGGGATGATGAACCATAATCAGCATGCTTATCGAGCCACTGATCAAGATTTTTTTGATTTGTCAGCATAAGGACAGTAAGGAATGCCGAAGAGCCAAACGCAAAAATGAAGCCAGACTCTACGTCGTAACCATGCCATATCAGATAGCCGAAAAACACAAAGATAAGAGTAATCAGAGCACCGAGCGCTGAATATTTCTTCAGATTGATTTTAAAGCGACGCTGAAAGTAGTCTTTTCCGTAATTTTCGAGCAACTTACTTATATGAATGTCCTTTTTATAATCTAATACTATTAGCAGTGAACTCCCCGGCTTCAGCATTCGCCCTGTTTCGCCAGTCGGAAGAAACGACAGGTCAACTGCGCTAGTCACATCAATTCTGGCACCAGAAATGGAAGTCTCGTGCCCGACATCCTGGTCGCGTATATCCCCTGCCTCCATTGGCCAGAGGATTTGGCAGTCATCAATGAAGTAAGTTTCCTTGTTTGCGCCATTTTGATTTTCAGAGATGAATTTTTCCAGTTCCCCCGTCACGGTTTGTCTCTGCTTATTCAACTGGAGTTTTCTCGACCAGCCAAACACTGTCATCAGGACACCGCTTACCACAAGCACCAGTAGAGTTAAGTCCATTATAAGAGTTGTAAGAGACTCAAGATACATGTGTGTATGAATGAACCATATAAATACCGCACTGACTACGGTAGTGATAACGCCCCAGATTGCGAGTGCTCTCAGTTTCCTTCCCTGTGACTTCGTCATCTTCATTGCATAATAAAGCTCTCGATGATCCAAGTGCTCATCCTGAGATTCAAACATCCTACAAACTCCTGATTTTTGAATATTTCATGTCTGACCCTAGACGCTGCAATCGCCCCTAAGGATACGACAAGGCATGTTTCGCTTTATACCAATCAAGGCCACCCACGTAGTGAATGACCCGGCGGATGCAGGCTCTGAGTGCAACACCCTATTGAATTGAGGGTGGTGCTTCATTGTGCTTTGCCATCAGTTCATT
>NZ_JAWJYL010000020.1:0-53338 GCF_046566945.1 Cobetia sp. SIMBA_158 | reverse complement strand
TGTGAGAGTAGGTCATCGTCAGGCACTTATACCGAACCGCCCCTGCAGCCTTGCTGCAGGGGCGGTTCTCTTTGTGCTCAGGAAAAGTTGTGCTCAGGAAAATTGGCGCGCAGAAAGTCCACGGATGGCCACCTCATGGGAGGCCTGTACCAAGGGCGGTCATGAAAAGCTCGTCAGGCACTTGTCCCGCACCGCCTCTGTCGCCTTGCTGCAGGGGCGGTGCTGTCTATGGCAGTGCATAGGGGGAGCAAGGCGCCCTGCTGAGGAAGGGAGGTACGCAGAGATCCGCCTGTGGACAACCGGAATCTGGGAGTGGCGCCTGAATTATCCACAAGGGCTTGTCGAGCAGGAGGAGTGTCCAGGAGTAGGCAAGCCTTGCTGAAACCATGGGTACAGCCGGCTGATGGTGGGGGCTGATCAGGCGTCGCGGGTTCTGCACCTCAGGGTTGCTCATGTTTTTTACGGTCAGGCTGAACTAAAGCTCAATCGGCGACTCTGAGTATGTGAGTTTCGACGTTCCCTTGCTTAGAAACTTGTCTGTGCTATCCCATCAGCAGACTTTTTGCGATCTGGCGCTCCTGCCTTGCAGTCGAGCAGCCTATCCGCCGGTCACTTCCCCAGTGGCCGGTTTTTTTATGCCTGTCATTCGGGCGATGCCTTTGTGGTCTTCGGCGAGCAGTTGCAAAGCCCTGGTAGGTCATCTGCAGTGAGACACAAAAAAGCGGCCGGATGAGTGATCATCCGGCCGCTTTGGCATCTGATGTGGCCCTCACGGAGTGAAGGTCATGTCAGTGAGCGAGGAACGACTTAGCTGTTCTGCTCGATGCCCTGGATGTGCCAGTCGGCGCCATCACGCAGTTCACGGACCAGGTGCCAGGTCTCGTTGAACTCGTTCTGCTCGCCATTTTCATCCAGCACGCCGTGGAACAGGACCGTCGCTTCCGCCTGCTTGCCAATCTCCTGCACGCTGCCCAGTTCAGCAAACAGACGCACGATCTCGGTACGGTTGTTGGCCGGTTGCTGAGCGCGCTCTTCACGCAGCAGATTGTAGAGCTCTGGCGTGACGTACTCCTGAATGCGCGGCAGGTCGTTGTTGTCCCAGGCGCGCTGCAGCGTCATGAAGTGTTCCTTGGCGCCGCCGAGGAATTGCTCCTTGTCGAACCAGGCCGGTTCGCTGGTCGGTGCACCGCCCGTCAGGCCTGCCCCGATACCACCGGCCGGCGCCAGCGACTCGCCTTGTGGCTGATGCGCTTCACGCGCCTGCACATTGCGCGGCTGGTCGTCGTGGCGTGTAGAGGAACCACCACCACTACCTGCCGGCCCGCCGCTCGCCATGGCGGCCTTCTTGCGCGCGCTGAGGAACTTGAAGGCGATGAAGGCGATCACTGCGATGATCAGGAAGTCTGTCATGCGCAGACCATCGAAGGCGCCGCCGAAGAACAGCGATGCCAGCAGGCCGCCTGCCAGCAGGCCTGCCAGAGGTCCGGCAAACTTGGACAGGCCGCTGGAGGGCTTGGACTTCGCTGCGGTGCTGCTGTTGGTGGCCTTGTTGCTGCCAAACAGTGAGCTGGAGGATTTTCCGCTGTCAGCGGATCGTGAGTAGCTACCGAAACTCTTGCCGCCGCCGAGGCGCTTGGCCTCTGCGTGTTCGACGCTCAGACCGAAGCCGAGCAAGCCGACCATCAGCATGATGAACAGATGGCGCATGTGGGATCTCCTTGGATGCGCTAGCGTGTAAGTGGAAGCTCCATTCTAGCCTTGGAATCGTCGTGGGAGGACCAATGGACGACGAAAAGTCTCAACACCTGATGGCGAGGCGATCATTGTTGTTGCTGATCGATTTCCAGGCTCGCCTGATGCCGGTTCTGAGCGGCGGAACCGAGGCCATCAACAGTGCCATCTGGCTGGGCGGAATCGCCCAGGCGCTGGAAATTCCCGTCTGGCTGACCGAGCACTGTCCCGACAAGTTGGGTGCAAGTGCTCCGATGACGCATCTACTGAGCGAGCGCACCCGCTGCTTTACCAAGCGCAGTTTCAGCGCGCTGGATGCGCAGGACTTTCGCAAGGCATTGGAGCAGAGTGGCTGTGACCAGTTGGTGGTATGTGGTGCCGAGGCGCACGTCTGTGTGATGCAGACCGTGCTGTCCCTGTGTGGCGCAGGCTATCGAGTGGCGCTGGTCGCCGATGGGGTCGCCAGTCGCCGCCCGCGGGAGGCGGCGCTGGGAGTGGCCCGCTGCGAGGCCGCGGGCGCCAGTATCGTCAGTGCCGAGATGGTGGCGTATGAATGGCTTGGGTGTGCAGATCACGTCTTGTTCGGCGATATTCATCGCCGTTACCTCAAACCGCGTGCCGCAGAGCATCTGACTTTCCCGGGGCTGGGCGGATGAGGCGTTAAGTGACCCAGCGGTCACGTATCAGGCGCGTGCCGCGTCGGCCTCACTGCGCGTGAAGACCAGCGTATCGCCCTCAGAGGCGGCATTGGAGAAGCGATAACCGGCCACGTCGAAGTCCTTGAGGTCCTCGGCTGTCTCGATGTCGTGCTTGAGCATCCAGGCGCTCATCAGGCCGCGTGCACGCTTGGCGTAGAAGCTGATGATCTTGGACTGGCCATTCTTCTCGTCCTTGAACACCGGCGTCACGATGCGGTGGCGGAACGCCTTGGCATCGATGGCCTTGAAGTATTCATTGGAGGCCAGGTTGACCAGTATCGGCGTGCCGCTGTCTTCCACCGCCTGCTCCAGTGCCGGTGTCAGCGTCTTGCGCCAGTAGGCGTAGAGGTCCTTGCCGGCCGGGTTGCTCAGACGCGTGCCCATCTCGAGACGGTACGGCTGGATAAGATCCAGCGGGCGCAGCAGCCCATAGAGGCCGGAGAGAATGCGCAGCTTGCGTTGTGCGCGCTGGAAGTCTTCCTCGCTGAACGAGTCCGCCGCCATGCCCTGATAGACATCCCCCTGGAAGGCCAGCACCGCCTGTTTGGCATTATCTGGCGTGAAGGGCGGCTGCCATTCCTGGAAGCGAGCGGCATTGAGGCCGGCCAGCTTGTCGGAGAGCTTCATCAGGCTTGCGATGTCCTGCGGCGACTGTTTGCGCAGGATGTCGATCAGCGGTTGAGCCTGCTCGAGAAAATCGGGTTGGCTATGACGGGAGGTCACGGGGGCGCTGTCGAAATCCAGCGATTTGGCGGGCGAAATCACACTCAGCATGTAGACCTCCTGGCAGGGAAAGGTCTCAGTATATCAGGCAGACAAGATGGCCCCGAGTCCGCCAGGACTATCGGGGCCATAGATTGCAACGCGTGACGCCAGAGGCATCAATAGCGGCGGATCAGGAAGACCCCCGCGAACAGCAGCAACACGCCTGCCACGCGCCCCAGCGAAAGATCATGCTGCGGGAAGGTCGCCCAGCCGAAGTGGTCCAGCACCACCGAGGCCGTCAGCTGCCCCGCCAGGAAGGTGGCCATCATGGTGGCAGCACCCAGCTTGGGCACCAGTATCACGCTGGCCGCGACGAAGAAGGCGCCCAGCAGACCGCCGGTCCAGCTCCACCAGGGGGCCGCTTTCAGAGCGCCGACGCCCGGCATGGGCAGGCGCATGGCCAGCACGATGACGACCAGCGCGATCGAGCCGACCACGAAGCTGACCATGGCAGCCATGAGCGAGCTGTGGGTCTGCAGGGCCAGCGTGGAATTGACGCCAGCTTGAATCGGCATCATGGCACCGGCGGCGACAGCCATGAGGATCATGCTCAATTCAGCGGGATTCATGAGGGGTCCTTGGTCACGAGCAGGCCGGTCATGATGACCGGCCTGTCGGGGTTGTGTATCCGTTACGGGTCAGAGGCGATTCAGGGGCACGGGTTGGGCGCGGTGTTGTGGATCATCTCGATCTCGGCCAGCACTTCCTCACTCAGCTCCACCTCGAGGCTTTTGATGTTGCTTTCCAGCTGGGTCATCGTCGTGGCACCGATGATGTTGCTGGTCAGGAACGGGCGGGTGTTGACGAAGGCGAGGGCCATCTGGGCCGGGTTCAGGCCGTGACGACGCGCGATGTCCACGTAGCAGGCGATGACGTGCTGAGCCGGCTCGGCGTTGTAGCGCTGGAAACGCTCGAACAGCGTCAGGCGAGCGCCTTCCGGACGGGCGCCGTCCAGATACTTGCCGGACAGGGTGCCGAAGGCCAGCGGCGAGTAGGCCAGCAGGCCGACATCTTCGCGATGCGCGAACTCGGCCAGGCCCACTTCGAAGCTGCGGTTGACCAGGTTGTACGGGTTCTGGACGCTGGCCACGCGCGGCAGGTTCAGGCGCTCGGCCAGGTTCAGGCACTGCATCACGCCCCACGGCGTCTCGTTGGACAGACCCACGGCGCGGATCTTGCCGGCGGTGACCAGCTCGCCGAGGGCCGACAGGCTTTCTTCCAGCGACGTCATGTCTTCCTCTTCGGTCGGCTGGTAGCCCAGCTTGCCGAAGAAGTTGGTCTTGCGGTCCGGCCAATGCAGCTGATAGAGGTCGATGTAATCGGTGCCCAGGCGACGCAGGTTGTCGTCACAGGCGGCGATGATCTGCTCACGCGTCAGGCGCGAACCACCGCGCAGGTAATCCATGCCCGGGCCGGTGACCTTGGTGGCGATCTTGACCTGATCACGATTGCCGCGAGCCGCCAGCCAGCTGCCGATGTATTCCTCGGTACGGCCCTGGGTCTCGCCATTCGGGGGCACCGGGTACATCTCAGCGGTATCGATGAAGTCGATGCCAGCGTCGAGCGCGCGGTCCAGCTGCTGGTGGGCATCGGCTTCGCTGTTCTGCTCGCCGAAGGTCATGGTGCCAAGGCATAGCAGACTGACGTCGATGCCAGTACGGCCAAGAGCTCTACGTTGCATGCAGGATTCCCCTATCGGGTAGGTGTCAATGTAGCGGGCAGGACGAGTGCTTCCAGCACGCGCGTGGCGCGCGGTTCGCGCGCGTACTTTACCCCAAGGATGGCGCACATATTAGCAGCGTAACAAAAACCCACAAGGCGGGCTTGAGTCCCCCCGATTGCGCGAGTATGCTTGGCGCCCCGCTGTCAGGGGAGCAGTCTTTCTAGGCCGCCCGCAAGGGCAAACTGACAGTGTTGGCAAGGAGAATAGCGTCGCGGGCTCAGGATCGGGCCAGGACACGGCGTCACCCCTCTTATTCTGTATCAAGGTTACTCGTCATGCCGCAGGCCCCAACCCTGATGACTGGACTGAAATACCGCCTGGCGGAGCGTCTGTTCCACGCCTCCTGGCTGTCCGGCTCTCAGCAGAAGCATCGTCTGACCATGCGTCTGTTCAATCACTGCGCCAATGCCGGTCACACCGGTGCGTTGTCATTGTACGGGCACATGCTGTTCCAGCGCGGCAACTCCGCTCAGGAAAAGGCCAAGGGCGCGCGTTTCGTCATCAAGGCCGCGCAGGCCGGCGACGTGCATGCCCAGTATCAGGCGGCGCGTATCTATGAGTATGGCTGTGCCCAGTATCAGAGCGATCCGGCCAAGGCCGTGACCTGGTACGCACGTGCCGCCGAGTGCCGCCATGCTCTCGCGGCCCAGCGCCTGGCGCGTGCCTATCGTGAAGGCTCCCTCGGTCTGGCGGTCTGCCCGCACAAGGCCGAGCAGTGGGAAGCCCACGCCCGCACGGGTGGTGAGGCAGACCTGCACTGACTGGATGTACCAGCTGATGTGCTGCCCTCGCTGCCACTGACAACGCCCTCTTCGTGAGGGCGTTGTCGTCTCTGGCCCTCCCGCGCGCGTCTCTTGAGCGTGATGCCAGCGTGATGGAGCAGATCGACCTGATGCCTGCGTTGACAGCGTCGCGCTCAGGACTCGCCAAGCAGGGGGCAATTCCCGTAACCTGAGGACATTCAACCTCTTCTCGCCCGGGCCCTGTCTGCCTGAGATACCTTGGGAGATTCGTGTGACGCTGCCTATTCTGCTCGATATTGAAGCCTCCGGCTTTGGCCGTGGTAGCTATCCGATCGAGATCGGGCTGGCACGTGCCGACGGCAGCAGTTGCGCCTTTCTGATACAGCCTCTTGATGAGTGGGTGCATTGGGACCCGAAGGCGGAGCTGTTGCATGGCATCTCACGGGCACGGCTGGCACGCGAAGGGCGGCCAGTACGTGAGGTAGCGCAGTGGGTCAATGATGAGCTGGGTGAGGCGGGAATCGCCTATAGTGACAGCTGGGGCTACGACAATACCTGGCTCTCGCTGCTGTTCTATCATGCCGGCATGCTGCCGCGCTTTCGTCTCGAGGCGCTCAGACGGCTGCTCGATGAGGAGCAGCTGAATTGCTGGGCGGAGCTCAAGGAAGCGGTGATCGCCGAGGGTGGCATCCAGCGCCATCGCGCCGGAGACGACGCCCGTCTGCTGCAACTCACCTGGCAGAAAGCCCAGTCGATCGGGCGCAGCGAGTAAGCCTCTGCCAGGTGCCTCGGGGTCTACGCCTGGCGGCATGAGCGACACTGCTGTCAGGCCGGGTGTTGTCAGGTCAGATGTTGTCAGGCGGAGCAGCGAGCACGAGATAACGCCAATAAAGCCAAAAAAGCGGCAGCCCAGTGGGCTGCCGCTTTTTCATGCTGGCGCTTTTTTCATGCTGATATCATCAGCGCCATGACGAGGCTCAGGCGCCCGTCACCGCCAGCAACACCTTGCCGGTGCTGGCGTTGTCCTGCACATAGGCATGCGCGGCATCGGCTTCCTGGATCGGCCAGCTCTTGTCGATATGCGGGCGCAGCTCACCCCGCGCCAGGCGTGGCCACACATGCACGTAGAGCGCATCCAGCACCATGCCCTTGCCATCGGGGGAGCGCGACCGCAGGGTCGAGCCGATCAGGCGCTGACGCTTCATCAGCATGCGACCCAGATCCAGCTCATCCATGCGCCCGCCCATCAGGCCGATCAATACCATGCGGCCATCCTGTTTCAGCACCTGCTGATTGTCGGCCAGATAGCCGCCGCCCACCGGGTCGAGAATCATGTCGGCGCCGCCCCAGTCGTTCACGGCCTCCACGAAGCTGCCATCGTGGCGATTCCAGCCGGCATCCGCACCGAGGCGCAGGCAGGTCTCCAGCTTCTCCTGGCTGCCGACGGTCACGAAGCACGGATGCCCGAACAGCCCGCACAGCTGGATGGCGGTGGTACCGATGCCGCTGGCACCGGCGTGCAGCAGCACGCGCTCCTTGTGCTTGAGGTTGCCCTCGATGAACAGGTTCAGCCAGGCAGTGGCGAACATCTCCGGCAGGGCGGCGGCGTCTCGCAGGCTATAGCCCTCCGGCACCGGCAGCACCTGCAGGGCGTTGACGACCACTTCCTCGGCATAGCCGCCACCGGACAGCAGCGCACAGACCGGATCACCGACCTTGAAGCGCTCGACGTGGCGGCCAACTTCACGAATGGTGCCACTGACCTCCAGTCCCAGGATCTGACTGGCACCTTCGGGTGGCGGATATTGGCCGGCACGCTGCATCAGGTCGGCGCGGTTGACGCCGGCCCAGGCCACCTCGATACGCACCTCGTCCGAGGCGATCCCGTGCGGGGCCTCGGTTTCCTGCCAGACCAGTGATTCATTCTCGACGGCTATCGCAAACATTCGCTCTCTCCTTGGCGTGGCAGTCGCGCTGCCTGTTCGTACGCGGATGATCTCCGTGCCGGGGCGCATCGGCCGCGGATCACGTGGGCGACTGTCATCTCACTGTACGGGGACTGTGACGCATCTGTCATGAAGTGGCGCGAACCTGACGTGATATCAAGCCCCATGATCCAGACATCGCGCTCCGCACTCCGTGCGGCCAAGGAGAGAGCATGATCGATACTGCCCGCGTCATCGCTGCCAAGTATCCTGCCTTTGCCAAACGTCACCCGCTGATCCGGCGGCCAGCTCTGGCCATGCTGCGGCGCCTGGTGCATGAGGGCGAGATCAATGCCTTCCTCGGCGAGAACTCGGACCAGCGCGGCTTCGACTTCATTGACCGCGTGCTCGATCACTTCTCCTTCGGCTACTCGGTGTCCTCGCGGGAGCGCGAGAACATTCCGGCCTACGGGCGTGTCGTCATCGTCGCCAACCATCCGCTGGGATCACTGGATGGCCTCGCACTGCTCAAGCTGGTCGGCGAAGTGCGCCGCGACGTCAAGATCGTCGCCAACGACATCCTGATGAAGGTCGAGCCGCTGGCACCCTTGCTGCTGCCGCTGGACAACCTCAGTCGCCGTGGCTATCGCAAGAGCAGTGGTCAGATCTGCGATGCGCTGATGAATGAAGAGGCTGTGATCATCTTCCCGGCCGGCGAGGTCTCGCGTGCAGGCCCGACCGGGCCACGCGACGGCAAGTGGCTGTCGGGCTTCCTGCATTTCGCGCGCAAGACCAATGCGCCGGTGCTGCCTATCCATGTCAGCGGGCGCAACTCGACGCTCTTCTATGCGCTGTCGTCGATCAACCGCAGCTTCGGCACGCCCCTGCTGGCCCATGAGATGTTTCGCCAGCGCGAGCGTCAGCTCAAGCTGCGCATCGGCGAGCTGATTCCGCTGGAGCGCCTCGACAGTGATGCCCTCAATACCAACGCCAAGACGCGTCTGCTGCGCAAGCACCTGTATCGCATCGGGCGCGGCAAGCGTGGCCTGTTCGTGACCGAGAAGGCCATCGGCCATCCCGAGGAGCGCCAGGCGCTGCGTGAGGAACTGACGCCCTGTGAACTGCTGGGCGAGACCCGCGACGGCAAGAAGATCTATCTGTTCGATGCCTTCCCCGGTTCCAGCGTGATGCGCGAGATCGGGCGACTGCGCGAGATCAGTTTCCGGCGGGTCGGCGAGGGCACCGGTGAGCGGCGCGATATCGATCGCTATGACGCCCACTACCGGCATCTGGTGCTGTGGGATGACGCCGATCTCGAGATCGCCGGTGCCTATCGCATCGGAGAGGTACGCAAGATCATGGCGGCACATGGCGAGAAGGGGCTCTACAGCCCGACCCTGTTCCGCTTCACGCCGGAGATGTTCGAGCGCATGCAGGACGGTCTGGAGCTGGGGCGCAGCTTCGTGCAGCCGCGCTACTGGGGGCGGCGCAGCCTCGATTACCTGTGGCAGGGGCTGGGCGCCTATCTGCGCTGTCATCCCGAGATTCGCTGGCTGTTCGGCCCGGTCACGCTCTCCAACAGCTATCCGGAGGCCGCCAGGGCACTGATCGTCAGCTACTACCGTCACTACTACGGGGATGATGAGGGGCTGGCGCGTGCGCGGGCACCGGTCGCCCAGAGCCTGCCGGGCAGCGCCGCCCATGAAGCGGAGCGGCTGTTCGATGGCCAGGACGCCGATGGCGATTTCCGCCGCCTGCGTGCCCAGCTGGATGCGATGGGTGTGACGGTGCCGACGCTCTACAAGCAGTACGCCGAGGTCACCGAGCCCGGTGGCACCCGCTTCCTCGATTTCAGTGTCGACGCCGATTTCGGTTACTGCATCGACGGCCTGGTGATGGTCGATGTCGAGCAGGTCACCGCCAGCAAGCGGGCGCGTTATATCGGCAAACCCGTTCAGCAGCAGGCCGCCTCGGAGGAGGCCGTTGAGGTTGTTGGCGAGACGGTGCTGAGCTGAGGCGACGATTTGTTAAGACTGTGCGCTGCTGAAAGAGCGCACTGCTGAAAGAGCGCGCTGAACTGAGACGGCCGCTCGCAGAGTCACTCCCCATGGCGCCAGCGTCATGCGCTTGATGGGGAGTGACGCGTCAGGCCTCAGGTCTTACGTCTCGGGTGCCAGTCGCTCCAGCAGGGGCGCGATCTCGCGCTCGCTGATCAGGCGCGCGCGAGTGTCCGCATCGAGGAAGCCCGCCTCGACGGTGCGGTCCAGAAACTCGAGCAGGGGCGCGAAGAAGCCGTCACTGTCGAGGACGGCGATCGGCTTGGCGTGAAAGCGCAGATACTGCCAGGTCCAGGTCTCGAACAATTCCTCCAGGGTGCCAATCCCGCCGGGCAGGGTCACGAAGGCATCCGCCAGTGCGGCCATCTGCGCCTTGCGCTCATGCATGTCCGCCACCTCGATCAAGCGCGTCAGACCGGTATGTGCCTTCTCGTTGCGTACCAGTGCCTGGGGGATCACGCCGATCACCTCACCGCCCGCTGCCAGCGCGGCATCTGCCAAGGCCCCCATCAGCCCGGCGCGCGCGCCTCCGTAGACCAGTCCCCAGCCGCGCTCGGCGATGGCCGTGCCCAGGGCTTCGGCCAATTGGCGGTGCTGTGGGGAGACGCCCTCGCGGGAGCCCAGATAGACACAGATGCGATGCATGTTGCTCTCCTGAATGTTTCTCGGCGGCGCTCACTGCTGGCTGCCGTGCCTTGATGTCATGTCCTTCCTATCCTACGCGAGTTGTGCGGCGACGCTATGACGCCTGTGAGGAACTCGGCATTGCCCCGTGGCCAACGCGGGTACGTGCTGACTTTCGGCGTTGTCGCCTGCATTCGCGGGCCTGCTCTGCTACCCTTGCCGCCCCCGCAGGCGACGGCTGGCGGGCGCTGGCGCCCCGTGAGCTTGCATCGGGATGCACCCCAACTCATCGCGACGCCGCCTTCGGCGAGCGTGGACTCATCGCGACGTCGTCTTCGACGGACGCGGAACAACAAGGCAGGAGAGGCAGATGGCGCAGGTGCGCGGACGCTTTGCCAGTCGGCTGGGCTTCTTGATGGCCGCCGCTGGTTCGGCAGTAGGACTTGGCAACGTATGGGGCTTTCCGTCCCAGACGGCCAACAACGGAGGCGGGGCCTTCGTGGTGATGTATCTGGTGCTGGCCTTCCTGCTGGCATGGCCGGCCTTGATGGCTGAGCTTGTCATCGGCCGCCATGGTCAGGCCAACATCGTCACCAGCATGAGTCTCGGTCGAGGCATCACCAAGCGCTTCGGCGCGCTGGCGGGCTGGGCAGGCATGCTGACCGCCAGCCTGATCCTGGCCTTCTATGCCATCGTCGCGGGCTGGCTGCTGGGCTATACCGCCGCACCGGTCAGCGAGGCGCTGGGCATGAGTTCCGCCGCCAGCTGGCTGACCACCTTCGACTTCACGCGCAATGTCTCGCTGACGGCGGTCTTCCTCGCCTTGACGATGGCGATCGTGGTCGGCGGCGTGCGCGGCGGGATCGAGAAGTGGTCCACGCGTCTGATGCCGCTGTTGCTGATGCTGCTGGTCGGGCTGATCGGCTACGTGCTGACCCTGCCGGGCGCCGATGAAGGCCTGAGTGTCTATCTGACGCCGCAGTGGGACCGTATCTTCGATGCCGACCTGATGCTGAGCGCGATGGGCCAGGCCTTCTTCTCGCTGTCTCTCGGCGTGGGCGCGATGCTGATCTACGGCTCCTATCTGGGGCCGGAGCAGAACCTGCCGCGTCTGGGCGTGCTGGTGACGCTGATCGATGTCGGCATCGCCTTCCTCGCCGGCCTGCTGGTGATTCCGGCCATGTACGCCGCGCGTCATCTGGGCGTCGAGATCTTCGATGCCGATGGCCTGCTCAAGAGCTCGGACACCCTGCTGTTCGACACGCTGCCGGCGCTGTTCGGCCAGATGGGTGGCGCGGGTGACATCCTGATGGTGGCGTTCTTCGCGCTGATGAGCGTGGCGGGCATCACCTCTTCCATCTCGATGCTGGAAGTGCCGGTGTCCTTCGTGGTCGAGCGTGGCTGGCTGGGTCGGCGTGCCGCCACCCTGGCCGTCGGTGCCGCCATCATGGCCATCAGCCTGACCATCGCCGCCAACTTCGGGGCACTGTTCGGCCTGGTGATCATGTTGACCACCCAGTACAGCCAGCCGCTGGTCGCGCTGGTGATGTGCCTGCTGGTCGGCTGGGCGATGTCGCGCCATGCGCTGCTCAAGGAGATTCAGAGCGGGGCGCCGGACATCGAGTCCAGCCTGTTCTGGAAGATCTGGCCGTGGTACGTGCGCCTGATCTGCCCGTTGTGCATCGCGCTGGTCTTCGCGCACTCGCTGTAGGCCTGACACTCGTCACGACGCAAGAAGCCCGCCAATTGGCGGGCTTCTTCGTCTTCTGCATTCAAGCCGACGGCATCGGCTCGATCGTCGCCAGAGCTCAGGGCAGCTCGGACAGCACGTCGTAATGGGCATCGACCCAGTGACCGATGGCGTTGCCCTCGGCGTAGGCGAGATGCTGGGCGTACTGGGTGTGCAGGCAGCGCACCTGATTCCAGTCACGGATACCGCCGACGCCACGTTCACGCATCAGGTCGGCGAAGCCCTGGGACTCGATGGCGCTGCGCTCGGCCTCGCTCATGAAGCTCCAGCGTTCGGCGACATAGGCCTCATGGCTGGCACGATAGCGCGCCAGCAGTTCCTCGTCGGTCTTGAGGCGTTCTTCCAGCCCCTTGATGACGCCTTCGGCCTCGATGCGTGACAGCGAGATCTTGAGGCGTTCATCGCACAGCCAGTAGAGGGTCGGGAAGGGCTTGCCGTCCACCAGCGAATGCATGCGCAGTACCAGCGGAGTGCCCTCGCCATCGGTGGCGGCCACGGCCTGGATGCCGCGCGGCTTGCGTCCGAGCTGGCGCTCGATGATCTCGAGCTCCCGCGCGTCGGGACTATGATTGGTCAGGATCACCATGCTTGCGGTCAGGCTCCAGCACACACTTGTTGGACCGGGATACGGCCCGGAAGAAAGCCTGGTTGAGCTGCTGGGGGCTCGGCACATAGCCATGCCACTCGCGCTCGCAGTAGTCACTGCCGCGCGCCATTAGCTCCGGGGCCAGACGATTGAACCAGCCATCATAATCGTAGGGGTCAAGGCCCGGCAAGCTGATGTGCGGGTAGTCGGCGAAGCGCTCACTGAACCAGTGCTCCAGCGCCGCCTCGACCTGCGCATGCAGCTCGGTCATGTCCGGGTAGATCCACTTGCTGTAGCGAATGCCCATCGGGCCTCCTCGCTGACGCGGTGCTATGGCGGGTGCTCGTCATGGAGAGTCCATCATGCAGGGCCTGGCCCGTGGCCATCAGTCGTCACGGGCCAGCGGGGCGAACTGACCATTGCCCAGCTCACACAGTAACGCGGGGGCGAGCGCTATCTCCAGTCCACGACGGCCGCCGCTGATGAAGATTTCCGCCTGTGTCGCGGCGCTGTCATCGACCCACAGTGGCAGGCGCTTCTTCTGCCCCAGCGGACTGATGCCGCCGACCACATAGCCGGTGGCACGTTCGGCGGCCTCATGCGCGGCCAGTGCCGCCTTGCGTGCCCCGCAGGCGCGTGCCAATGCCTTGAGGTCGAGCGTACCGCTGACCGGCACCACGGCGACCACCAGCGGCTGACGTGCATTGCCGCCTTCCAGCTGGCAGACGAGGGTCTTGAAGACCTGGGCGGGATCAAGCCCCAGCGTGCGGGCAGCCTCTTCCCCGTAGGCGGGGGCACGCGGGTCGTGGGCATATTCGAGTGTGCGGTGCGGCTTGCCCTTGAGCAGCTTGAGCGCGGGTGTCATGCCGGCACGCTCCCCTCGGAGGCTGCGCTGTGCGTCCCGAGTGCCCGGGCGGCCTCGCGCAGGGCCGGGACATCCAGTTCGGCGCTGTCGGTGTGTTCGTGCACATGGCTGACCAGGGTCGCGCGCAGCTCGCCCTCGATGGGCAGCGACTGCTTGGCATGATGATCGAACTGCACCAGCACGCAGTGGCCACGCGCGCCGCAGACGCCGCTTTGCCACGCTTCCTGGGTCACGGTGAAGGAGCTGCCGCCGAGACGCGACAGCCAGGTGCGAATCTCCACCGGCTGGCCGTATTGCAGCTCGGCGAGGAAGTCGACCTCGATGCGCGCCATGATCAGCGGCCACTTGCGCGGGTCGAGGTCCGGCACGAAGACGCGGAACAGGTCATTGCGCGCCCACTCGAACCAGGCCGGCAGGCGCGTGTTGTTGACGTGCCCGAGGGCATCGGTGTCGTAGAAGGCCGGTTCCAGCGTCTTGAAGTACATGTCATCGCTCCTGGGCATCCATGCGGCATTTCAGCCTATCAGGAAGCTCAGGCGCTGGCTGTACGTCGTGAGGCTAGTCGACGTTGCAACGGCGTGAACACGCCCAGCCACGCCGTCGCCACGATGAAACCGAGCAGGGTGCCCAGGCCGACCCCCATGCCGGGGTAACTGAGCGAGACCACCAGCGCATAGCACAGCAGCGAGCCAAGACCGGCCGGGTAGTGCTTGATGACGGTCGCGACGGCCACTGGCCCCTGGGTGAGATGCAGAATCACCAGCAGCGGGTACATGGTGACCGGGAAGGCCGCCACCAGGCCTGCCCACGAGGGCGGCAGCAGATGGGCCAGCGCGGTGATGCCGAACACGATGCCGGCGGCCAGTCCGGCGCGCGCCAGCAGCGAGACCCAGGAGAAGGGCGACTTGCGCGCCGTGCTCTCCGGTACGCCGCGATAGAGGCGCATGCACAGTACGATGGCGATCAGCGTTACGATCACGCCGCTGACGCGCATGAACTCGAACTGCGCCAGCACCAGACTGGCGAGCAGCCAACCCAGCAGGCCGCCCAGGGTGCCATTGATGACGCCGCGCAGTCCTTGTGCACGCCCGCATAGCCAGTAGCCGACCCCCAGCGCCAGCGTCGAGGAGAAGCCGGCCAGAGTGTAGACGGCGCTCTGGCCGGCGAACTCGGGAGAGATCTCCACGCCGATGAAGCCCAGCGTGATGGCCGTGCCCAGCGGGTAGCCGGACAGCAGCCCGGCCATGCGTGTCGAGAGACGCTCCGCGATCAATGACAGCCCGATCACCACCGCCACCGAGATCAGCAGCTTGAGCAGTTGCAGGCCCAGCTCACCCTGAAGCGCTGCGCTCATTGGGCGGCGTCCCAGAACTGACGACGCACCAGCGAGATCTTGCCCACTGCCGTGCCGGAGGCCTGATGACGATGGGCCTCGGCGACCTCGCTGAAGTCGAACTGGCGCTCATCGAGGCGCACCTTGAATTCGCCTTCCTCGACCAGTTCCACCAGCTTGCCCAGCGCCTGGCGCTGCTGCTCATGCCCGATGCCAGCGGTCAGCGGCAGCAGGATCGACAGCACTTCCAGACTGCGGCTGCCGGCGTGCAGCGGTGAGAGGTCCACCGTGGTGCGCGCATTGATGGTCACGATGCGTCCGCCCAGCTTGCTGGCGGCGAAGCTGGCGGCCAGGTTGTCGCCGCCGACGCAGTCGAAGACCAGATCGAAGCCCTCGCCCCCCGTCAGCCGGGCCACGTAATCGGCCACGGCTTCCTCGCGGTAGCGAATGACGTGGTCCGCGCCGCAGTCGCGTGCTGCCCGGGCCTTGTCATCGCTGGAGACCGTGGTGGCGACTTCCGCGCCGATGCAACGGGCGATCTGCAATGCCACATGGCCGACGCCACCGGCGCCGCCGTGGATCAGCACGCGTTGTCCCGCTTCCAGCTGGCCACGCTCCACCAGTGCCTGCCAGGCGGTGATGAACACTGCCGGCAACGCGGCGGCTTCCATGAAGCTCAGGCGGCGCGGCTTGCGGGTGATCAGGCGCTCATCGGCGAGCATGTAATCCGCCAGCGCGCCCGGATGAGCGGCGACACCGCCGGCGAAGCCGAGCACCTCGTCGCCGGGCGAGAAGGCCAGCACGTCATCACCGACGGCATCGATCACACCGGCCACGTCGCCGTGCAGCACGCAGGGCGCTGGCGGCAGGAGAGGCACCTGGCCGCTGGCCAGCTTGAGATCCAGTGGATTGACGCTGGAGGCAGCGACACGAATGCGCACCTGGCCGGGGCCGGGAGTGGGTAGCGGGCATTCGGTCGCCACGAAGTCGGCATCCGGGCCGGGATTGCGCAGCACCATGGCATGCATGGAAGCGAGCATGAGACGTCCTCGTTGATACGGGTTCCGGCCAGTGTGGCCAGTTAGCGCCACACCCTACCCATTGCGCTGCGTTGCGGCAATCCGACTTGGGTGGTTTCAGCCGTCCAATGCACGGAATTGCATGATCGACAACGAAAAAGCCCCTGCCGATGGGCAGGGGCCTTGGGTCATGCGGCGGCTGACGGCTGTGTCAGGCCCGCCTGGGCGTGATGGGGATCACGCGTTCTGGCGCTTGGCCTCCTTGTCGACCGGTGCGATCTCGCCGGACTTCAGCTTGGCCATGTACTGGGCCAGCTCACGCTTCACGACCGGCATCAGGTAGTAGAGGCCGATGATGTTGGCGATGGACATGGCGAAGATCATGGCGTCGGAGAAGTCGATGACCGGGCCGAGACTCATGGAGGAACCGATGACCACGAAGGCGAGGAAGATCAGCTTGTAGACGATCTCGGAGCCCTTGCTCTCACCGAACAGGTAGGTCCAGGCCTTCAGGCCGTAGTAGGACCAGGACAGCATGGTGGAGAAGGCGAACATCAGCACCGCCAGGGCCAGCACATACGGGAACCACGGGAAGGCGGTCTCGAAGGCGTAGGAGGTCAGCTGGACGCCGCCGAGGCCTTCGACCTGGTAGGCGCCGGTGATGACGATGACCAGCGCGGTCATGGTGCAGATGACGACGGTATCGATGAACGGTTCGAGCAGGGCGACGATCCCTTCGGTCGCCGGCTGGGAAGTCTTGACGGCAGAATGGGCGATGGCCGCGGAGCCGATACCGGCTTCGTTGGAGAAGGCAGCACGCTTGAAGCCCTGGATCAGCACGCCGACGATACCGCCGCCGACCGCGACCGGTGCGAAGGCACCTTCGATGATGGCGCCGAAGGCGGCCGGAATCGCACTGAAGTTGAAGCCGAGGATGATGAGTGCCGCGATCACGTAGATGACAGCCATCATCGGCACCAGTTTCTCGGTGACACGTGCGATGGACTTGATGCCGCCGATGATGACCATGCCGACGATGGCGGCCATCACGAGACCGAACAGCCAGCCGTAGCCGACCAGGAAGCTGGCATCACCGCCGGTGACGTTGACGGCCTGCTGATAGGACTGGTTGGCCTGGAACATGTTGCCGCCGCCGATGGAGCCACCGATGGCGCAGATGGCGAAGAAGATCGCCAGAATCTTGCCCAGACCCGCCTTGCCGTTTTCCGCGAAACCCTTGGACAGGTAGTACATCGGGCCGCCGGAGATGGAGCCATCTGCATTGACGTTGCGGTACTTCACGCCAAGCGTACATTCACAGAACTTGGAGGCCATGCCGAGCAGGCCGGCCAGAATCATCCAGAAGGTCGCGCCCGGGCCGCCCAGCGAGACGGCGACCGCGACGCCGGCGATGTTGCCAAGGCCGACCGTGCCGGACAGCGCCGTGGCCAATGCCTGGAAGTGGGATACCTCGCCTTCATCCTTCGGGTCGGTGTAGTCGCCCTTGACCAGACGGATGGCATGGCCGAACAGGCGGAACTGCACGAAGCCGAAATAGAGCGTGAAGATGACGGCCGCGATGATCAGCCAGCCGACGATCAGCGGGAACTGGGTGCCGGCCACCGGCACGGAATAGAAGATGGTCGAGACGATCGGGTTGACGATCGGTCCGACGATGTCACTGATGGCCTGGTCCATGCCTTCGGCACGGGCAGAGCTTGCGGCCATGAGGGCTGCCATCGCGGCAGCCCAGGGGGCCAGGGAGCGGAATCGACTCATGAGAGGTAACCTCGAAAAGCGAATTGTCGTTATTGTCTGGTGCGAATCTCTGCAGGCGGCGGGTGCGGGAGGCGCCTGTCTCAGGGAACGATGGTGACGGGCACCGAGGCCTCTTGAATCAGATGGGCGGTCACGCTGCCGAAGATGCGTGAGCGCACGCTTTCCCCCTTGCGGCCGACGATGATCTGCTCGGCATTCACTTCACGCGCCAGCAGGCTGAGGATCTCGGCGGCATCGCCGTGGCGGACACGCCCCTCGACCTGATAGCCCTCCTTTTCCAGCTCGCTGATGGCAGGCGCCAGCACGCGCTCGCGGGCCAGCTTGATCTCGTTCTCACGGCGGCTGGCACGCTGGGCGTTCTCTTCCGGCGTGTTGAAGCTGTAGGGCGACCATTCGACCACGTAGCAGAGAATGATCCTGGTTTCCGCGCCCACCAGAGAGGCGACTCGCTTGGCATAGGCAATGGCACTGTCGCCGCCCGGGGTTCCATCCAGTCCGACAATCAGGGAGGTGGTCATGGAGCTTCTCCTGAAGCTTGCTGGTCGTCGTGTCGCGCCAGCGGATTCTTGTTGAATTACCGTTTCGTTGCGGTTGAAAGAACTTTACTCCTCGCTCACACAAGAAATCCCTTCGGGTGTATCGCTTCACAAAACGATGATTAAACGAAATGGCGTCAGTTACGCGTTGACGAGTCTCAGGTTTCCGCTACGCCATTAGCCGGTGGTGACGATATTCGCTGAGAAAACTGCTACCCATGGCTGTCAGCAATGCCGAGAGCAGGACGAGCTGTCCTTTAGGGCGCCAGCAGGGTCACCATCAGAATCGCTGTCAGTGGCAGGGGGCGGGAGTGGGAGCGGACAAGAGAATAGAGCGGGCAAGAGAGGGTAAGCAGGGGAGGGAAAGCAGAGGGTTGGGAGGTGAGGAAGGAGAGCAGAGGAGAGGGCGGTGAGGGAGCAGAGCAGTGGAGAGAAACGCAGCGCTGCTCACCAACAGCGCTGCGAGTGTTCAAAATCGATGCGGCTAGATCAGCCGCTGATGCGTCAGGTCTTGCCAGGCGGCTTCGATGGGCCAGGCCAGCGGCTGACGCAGGTGTTCCGGCAGCGCCATCAGGGCGGCCGTGGGACTGTCGTGTTCGCGCATGCGCAACCAGCAATAGGCCCAGGCGCAGGCGTCATCCGGGCCCTGCGGCACCGGGCGTGCCGGCATCTGCATCAACAGGAACAGCGCTGCCTTGGGTGCCCACAGCGGCGCACCGCCCTCTGCGGCCCACTGCTCCAGCGTCTCGCCATCGGGATTGCTGGCGGGCTGGCCAAGACTTGCGACGCGCGCGGTATCGGCCAGCAGCACGGCGAGGCGCTCGCTGTCGCCGCGGCCATGGGTCAGCCAGGCACGCAACAGACCGGGCAGCCCGCGCTGGGCCTGTGGGTAAAAGGTGTCTTCAGACATGCACAAAGCCTTATGCTGTAGTTGGTCCACAGGTATTCTTCTCGCCGCCCGAAGGCGGCGTGAGTCGAGAGCACAGCTCGCGTTGCCTGCCAAATTTGCCCGCCACAGGGAGACTCCATCTTGCCATTCGATTTCATCACCCCGCTCGATCGACGCCAGTATCCTTCCCAGAAGTGGGATCGCTACGCCTCGGACGTCATGCCCCTCTGGATCGCCGACATGGACTTCAGCGCCCCGCCCGCCGTGACGCGAGCGCTGGCCGAGCGAGTGGCGCACCCGGTCTACGGCTATGCCAAGCCGTCGGAGGGCCTCGATGACAGCCTGTGTGACTGGAGTCGCGAGCATTATGGCTGGGAGGTGCCGCGTGACGCCATCGTCTGGCTGCCGGGCGTGGTGCCGGCCTTGCATCTGGCCAGTCTGGCATTGACCTCTCCCGGCGCGGGCGTGGTCACGACGACCCCGATCTACCCGCCCTTCCTCAAGGTGGCCCAGAAGACCGGGCGACTGGCACAGATGGCGCCGCTGGCAGAGCCCGAGACGCAAGGCGGCCCCTGGCGTCTGGATCTGGAGGCGCTGGAAGCGGCCATCACGCCCGAGACCGAGCTGCTGCTATGGTGCCACCCGCACAATCCTACCGGCCGCGTCTGGCGCGAGGAAGAGCTCGAGGCGCTGGCGGAGCTGGTCGAGCGTCACGATCTTCTGGTGGTCTCCGATGAGCTGCATGCGGATCTGGTGGTGGACCCGACGGCCCGCCATATTCCGCTGGCCAGCCTGAGCGAGCGACTGGCGGCGCGCTGCGTGACTCTGTGGGCGCCCTCCAAGACCTTCAACACCGCCGGGCTTACGTTTGCCTGCGCGGTGATCACCGATCCCAAGCTGCGTGCACGCTTCACCGGCGCCGCCAATGGCTTGATGCCCGATAGCAATGTGCTGGGCATGGCCGCAACCGAAGCGGCGTGGCGCGAGGGTGAGCCTTGGCGTCAGGAGTTGCTGAGCGTGCTGCGTGACAACCTCGATCTGCTGGAAAGCCATGTGGCACGTTGGGACGGTGTCAGCATGTCGCGCCCGCAGGCCACCTATCTGGCCTGGCTGGATATGCGCAAGGCAGGGCTCGGGGAGTCTCCGCAGCAGACCCTGCTCGAGGAGTGCGATGTCGCGCTGTCGGATGGCGCAGACTTCGGCTGGCCGGGCTTCGTGCGCTTGAACTACGGCACCACGCGCGTGCAGCTGGAGAAGGCGCTGCAGCAGATGGATGAGCGCCTGCAGAAGGGCTGAGGTTGGCGAAGGGATCGCGGGGGCGAGCGAGGCGGCCGAGAAGGGGAGTCGAGAGAGCCGGAGTTGATCTGGGTCAGTCTGCGGCGTTTCGTTGGCAGCTATCGCTCATCGCAAACTTGAATTGAGAATCATTATCGTCAACTCTGAAGCCAGGCCGCTCATCGGGAGGGGCTTGTCATCAGGAGATGCGACGATGAGACATGAGGTGGCAGAGACGCCGCGACAGGGGCGCCCAGCAAGCAGGGATGCAGGCGTGACGGCCTGTCGTGAATGGTGTTGTCAGGGTGGGAGCCTGCGCCTGGCGCGTTCGTCGCCGCCATCTTCCCGCTGCCGTGCTCCCGCGGCGTCATCTGCCACCCCGTCTGCGCCAGACGCCGTGAAGTCTGCGGGCCAGGAACTAGAGGTGGACTTTCCGCCCAGCGTGCGCGAATCGCGTGCTCGCCCCTCGCTTCTCAAGGGCTGGAGCCGTCGTTAGCCCTTGAATCGGCGCGACGGCAGGCCCTCAATGACAAGGCCCCGCTTCCTTTACCGGAGGCGGGGCCTTGTCGTCTGCGTGGCGTGATCAACTCATTGATACGGTCAGCGCACCAGCACGATCAGTACATCAGCACGATCAGTACATCAGAGCGAACAGTTGGCGGCGGAAGCGCACGGTCAGCTCATGGGTCGCGCCGAGGGCGTCGAAGACACGCAGCAGCGTCTTGCGTGCCAGATCATCGCCGTACTGGCGGTCGGTCTTCACCAGACTGATCAGGGCATCCAGCGCCAGCTCGTAATGGCCATCCGCCAGGTCACGCATGGCGCGCTGGTAGCGGGCTTCGCTGTCGTCCCGCTCGATCATCGCCTGCACCTCTTCGGGAGACGGTGCCTCGGCGATGAAGTCGATGCGTGCGCGTACGCCACGCGCCTGGGCACCATCACGGTCTTCCGGCTTGAGGGAATCCAGCAGCTGACGGGCCTCTTCACCATTGCCTTCGGCGACCAGCACCGAGGCGAGGTGGATGTGGTATTCCGGCGTCTCGGGGGATTCCTGCGCCAGCTGCTGATACAGCGCCTTGGCGGTGACGAGGTCGCCGCTTTCCAGTGCAGTGGCCGCCTGCTCCGCGAGGCTGGGACCTGCTCCTGCCGCCGGCTGGACCTTGTGCTGCTCGAGGAACTGGCGAATCTCGGCTTCCGGACGTGCGCCGGTGAAGTTGCCTGCCAGACCGCCCTGGATGACCAGCTTGACGTCCGGCACCGAGCGCACGCCCAGCTGAGCGGCGATGTCCTGCTGTTCCTCGGCGTTCAGCTTGGCCAGGATGAAGCCGCCCGCATATTCACGTGCCAGCTTCTCGAGGATCGGCGTCAGGACGAGGCAATGCTCGCTCTGCGGCGACCAGCAATCCAGCAGTACCGGCACTTGCTGTGAGGCTTCCAGCACCTGCTGAAGATTGCTCATGTCCACATCGATGATGTAGGTGTTGGCGTCTTCTGCCTGGCGCGGTGCACTGGCGGCACCGCCGCCGACCACCCCTTGTGGCTGGGCGGCGGTGGTGTCATTGCCGGTCAGTGGCTGGCCGGTATTGGGATCGATGATCATGGTGCATGCCCCGAAATTCTGTCTGCGATTCAAGGCTCGCGTGCGAGCCGGTTGGCCTGATGATGCGGCCCGTCGCAGTGGAGTTCAAGGCGCTGCCGGACACTTCCTGGCGCGAGCGCCCCGGGCGCGTCGGTTCACGGCAGCAGGGTGTCGTCGGCCAGGCTGGCGATGCAGGCGGCTTCGCTCTCGCTGAGCGGCATCACGGACAGGCGTGCGCGGCGCACCAGGTGGCTGTCCGCCAGCTCGGGTCGGGCCTTCAGGCGCGCGATGGGCAGGGTGGTGCGCAGCGGGCGAAGGTAGCTCAGACGCGGGGCGACCCAGCGCGGAGGCTTGTCGGCATCGATATCCGCCACCTGACGTGGGTCGAAGCCCTTGTGCTCAGGATCACTGGCCGTCGGGTCGGGCAGGGCGAGTTCGCTGACGATGGCCAGTCCGACCACCGCAGGCACCTTGCAGCTGGAGTGCTGGATGAGCACGACATCACCGAGCTGCATCTCACGCAGGAAGTTGCGCGCCTGGTAGTTGCGCACGCCATCCCAGAGCGCCGGTGATTCGCGGCGCAGGTCATCCAGCGAGAAGGCATCGGGTTCGGTCTTGACCAGCCAGTGGCGCATGCAGGCACTCCCTTGGGACTGACGTGATGAGTGTGAAGGGGCCCGGTGTGAAGAGGCCCGGTGTGGATAGGGGTAGCCAGGCCCGAGAACCGGCTTCCTCGCCATCATCGCACAGGAATTTCACGCATACGAAAAAGGCCTGATGCATGGCATCAGGCCTTTCGAATTCTTGGTAGCGGGGACCGGATTTGAACCGATGACCTTCGGGTTATGAGCCCGACGAGCTACCAGACTGCTCCACCCCGCAACACTGGGTACTGCCTTTGCTCCAACTCTGACGCATCAGAGGTTGGTAGCGGGAACCGGATTTGAACCGATGACCTTCGGGTTATGAGCCCGACGAGCTACCAGACTGCTCCATCCCGCAACATTACGTTGGTGTCTGACCGGCAATTACCTTGATAGGCAACGACTTGTCAGTGGTAGCGGGGACCGGATTTGAACCGATGACCTTCGGGTTATGAGCCCGACGAGCTACCAGACTGCTCCACCCCGCATCAACGTGGGGCGTAGTATAAGGATATACAGTGCTGCGTCAACCGTTATCCCGTAATTGACGCAAACTTCTCGTGTCCGGTGAGTCGTCACCAACCCGTCTGCGCCTCTTGAGCGATTATCGGCATCTTGTGTGAGAGATCTGCTACATACATTCCCGCTGCATCCTGTCCATACTGAGGTGGACGCGCCTCGCACAGGCGGATGGCAGGCGTCACAGAGTGCACGATTGTCATCAGGCTGTTAGAGACGCGGGTCATTGTTGTCGTTGCAGGCATTCTCGTTTTCTCAGGGCGGGGGTGTCCGCAGATTCGCCAGGCTGTGCCCAAGCCAAGGACACAGGACGTTCCAGGATTAGGGAGACACAATAAGATGACACAAACAGCACCCGTCGCATGGGTTACCGGTGGTACCGGTGGCATTGGTTCCGCTATCTGCCGCGAGCTGGCGAACCAGGGGTATCAGGTAATTGCGGGTTACAGGAACAAGGAAAAGGCAGAGGGGTGGCTGTCGGAACAGCGCGCTGCCGGGTTCGAGAACATCGCACTGTCCGGCATCGAGCTGGACAACTTCGAAGCCTGTCAGGCAGGCGTCAACGAAATCCGCGAGCGCTTCGGTCCGATCGCGGTTCTGGTCAACTGCGCCGGCATCACGCGTGATACCTCCATGCGCAAGATGAGCTATGAGCAGTGGCGCGAAGTCATCAACTGCAACCTCGACAGCGTCTTCAACACCTGCCGTGCCGTCATCAATGACATGCTGGAGCACAAGTACGGCCGCATCGTGAACATCTCCTCCATCAATGGCCGCAAGGGCCAGTTCGGGCAGGTCAACTACTCGGCCGCCAAGGCGGGCATGCATGGTCTGACCATGGCGCTGGCGCAGGAAACCGCGACCAAGGGCATTACCGTCAACACCCTGTCACCGGGCTACATCGCCACCGACATGATCATGAAGATCCCCGAAGAGATCCGTGAATCGATCCGCGAGACCATCCCGGTCAAGCGTTATGGTCAGCCGGACGAGATCGCACGTGCGGTCGCCTTCCTGGCCGACGAGAAATCCGGCTTCATCACCGGTGCCAACCTGGATATCAATGGCGGCCAGTTCATGGGCTGATGCTCTGCGCTAGCGCGAGCCAGAGCAGGGTTGGCACCCGGCCCCCTCTGGCAAGAGAATGAAAAAGCCCCCGTCTCTATCGAGACGGGGGCTTTTCGTTGCCATGACTTCAATCTTGCGAGCGCGTCGTCACCAGCTCAAGAGCACAGGCTCAGTGATTGAACAGCGCATCGAAGCGCGGCAGTTCGGTCTGCCAGGCGTCCCAGTCCAGCGGACCGTTGGCGAGCAGCGCATCCAGCACCTCATCCAGCTCTTCTTCACGTTCCATGCGCTCGCCCAGCTGCTGGTTGATGCGCGCGACCTGCACGGTCAGGCGGCGTGATTCATCTTCGCTGCCCAGCGGGGCCTCGAACAGAATGGCCAGGTGGACACGCAGCTCGGCCAGGCGCTCATTGGCGGCGCTGCAGTTGCTCGGCAGGGCCTGGCGCATCTGGTTGCGCGCCGCATTGGCCTGACGGCTGTTGTCGTCGAAGGCCGAGGTGTTCGGCAGCTCGACATCCTGCACGTCGCCGTTGCGCGCGCTGGCATCCGCCACGGCGTGCTGTTCGAGCAGATCACGCCATTGCTGCCATTCCTCGCGCAGCTGCAGGGCGTGCAGTTCATCCAGACGCTGCTCACGACGCTTGAGAATGCCGGTCCAGCGACGACGCATGCCGTCGCCCCGCTTGCCGCGCGGCAGCGGGCCAAGGGTGTCGGCTTCCTTCAGGGCGTCATCGAGCAGGGCGGCGTCTTCCAGCGTCTCCGGCTCCCAGCTGTCGAGACGTTCGATCAGCGCCTGCCACTGATCCAGACGTGCCTGCTCGCGGCTGTCGCGGTCTTCGCGGTCCTGATCGCGCGCGGCGAAGATACGATCACACGCCGCGCGGAAGGCGGCCCACAGGCGTTGCTCTTCGCCCTTGGGCGCGCGGCCCATCTCGCGCCAGCGACTCTGCAGGGCCTTGGCCTGTTCGGCGCGGGCACGTGCTGGTGAGTCCTCATTGGCCAGTGCCTCGACGGCATCGACCAGTGCCTGCTTGGCGGCGGCGATCTGGCCCGCGCGGCTGTCGATCAGCCCCTGCAGTGCCGTCAGTGCTTCACCGAAGCGGTGCGACAGCTGGCGACCGGGACCTGCGGGCACCGGCGTGTGGCGACGCCATTCCTCACGGGCGCGATCACGGATCTGGCGCAGGGAGTCGGGGTCGGCATCGTCCATGGCGTGGCCGTTGAGCGATTCGAGCTGCTCGCAGAGCGCTTCGCGCATGGCCAGATTGTGTTCACGCAGCTGCTTGCGCGATTCGCGGTAATCCCGCAGGCGCAGCTTGATGGCGTCAGAGGCGGTGCGGAACGCCTGGCTGGCATCGCGGCTGGCGGCCGCATCACCCAGCTCGCGCCATTGCTGAATCAGCTGCTGGTGCTGGCGGTCGCGCTGCTCATCGCTGATGTCATCGCGCTCGCTCAGGGTGGTGATGGCCTCGAGCAGTTGCTCGCGCTTGGGCGCCGCGACGAAGTTCTGCCAGTCACGGAGTTCCGCGACACGCGCACCCAGCTGGCGCAGGCGGGTCTGGCGGGCATTGTCGAGCTGGCCTTCGGTGCGATCGCGCAGTGAGCGATGCAGACGGCTGGCCGGCTTGAGCTTGCCGGCATCGAGATCCGCTTCCAGGCGTGCCAGTTCGGCATCCAGTGCGTCCAGATCCAGGCTCGCCTTGCCGTCGGCCGCGCGGGAGGCGTCGGCTGACTCGGCGTCTTGTGCAGGGCTGCCATCGAGCGCGTCCTGCTCTTGCGCTGCCTCTGTCGGCTCTTCTGGCTGCGCCGCGCTGATCGCCTGACGCACCGCACTCAGGCTGGCGGTCTGCGGCAGACCCGCAGGCCAGGCCACTTCGCTTTCCAGACGACGCAGCTGGTCGATGTCATTGTCGACCAGCGCGGCATCCAGCTCGCCCTGGCACAGCTGATGGCGATGCCAGGCATCGAGAGCATCCTGAAGCTGCTGTTGCAGGCGCTGCTGACGTTCGAGCAGTTCGGCCGGGGCCGAGAACTGGTCGGTCAACTCGCTCCAGCGCTCTCCCTGCAGACGGCGCTGGGCCTGCAGGCTGGCGAAGTCGTGGTCATTGACGCAGTCGCGGCTGTAGAGGTCTTCCCGCGCCTGATCCACGGCGCTGAGAATCTCTTCCAGGTGCGTATTGAGGTTGGCGCTCAGGCGCTCATGGGCGCGAATGGCTTCCTCGCGGGCCTCATGGTCGCTGATGACCTTGTGCGCCTGCTGGCGCGCCTCTTCGAAGCGCTGTTGAATCTCGTAGTCCGCGGCCGGCAGACGCTCCCACTCGCGCAGCAGCGAGCGGTAACGCGAGGGCACACTGTCTTCCCATGCCTGACGCGGCAGCTTTTCCATCTGGCGCAGCAGGTTGTCGCGGCTGGCGGCCAGCGCGTCGGCCTGCTGGGCATCGGCACGGCGCTGGGCGAGGGTGTCGCGCGCCTGACGCTGCACGTGGCGGTCACGCTTGGCATCGCGCACCAGACGCTCGAGGCCGGCCTGGCTGGTGATGCGGGCGGCAGCGGCATGGCGCACGGCGGCGATGGTGTTGTGGCAGGCCTGATGGATCAGCGCCTCTTCATCTTCCAGACGGCTCAGTGCGGTCAGACGCAGTTGCTGGTTGTCGCCGCGGGACGCCACGGCGGACAGCAGTTCGCTATCGTCGAGGCGCTCGACCAGCTGTTCACGGCTCAACAGTGAGGGCGCATCCTGGCCGCCGCTCAACAGTTCGATCAGGCGCTCGCGTACCAGGCCATCGGCGCGGTCGAGCAGCGGCAGCAGGCGCTCGGGAGATTGCATGCGCGTCAGGGCGGCATGGCGCACTTCCAGGGCGTCATCTTCGAGAATCAGGGTCTCCAGGATCTTGCGCTGGTCTGGAATCTCCGGATCAAGCTGGTCAGTGGCAGCGGAGCGAATGGCAGGGTTGGCGTGTTGCCAGCGAGGAGTGAACAGGCGGCCAGTGAGGCGGGAGAGCAGTCCGGTCATGAGAGAGCGGTTATCCAGGCAAAAAATAGAGGGGCGCAACAATTGGCCGCACACTCGGCGGGTGCAATCGGGTGGGCACGACGGAGTGGGCGGAGTGACGGCGCATGAATTTCGTCACCCCGCTATCTTACCAGTCACAGCCCCCCGTTGTGTGGTATCGCATGTCGATCGATGTGCCTTATTGCACGCGCGCGGCGGCGTGCAGGGCGACCGGCGGCGGGTGACAGGTCGGCAAGTGAGCCACGTCGTAGGCTCGCGACACCTGACAGTGCCTGCTGCTGGCCGTATCATCAGTTGCAGCACTGTGTTCGCTCACATAGTTTTGTACGTTACCGCTATGCCATTCAGTGTCTGTCATTCATGCTCGGCGCCTATCAAGCAGTCGCTGTGCCGTGTGCGACGGCGAGCTATGTTATTCAGGTGGCCTTTCCATTCGAGGGTCACCTTGAGGATGCCGTGAACAGCACGTGCATCATCAAGAGTGTCGGAGGGCTTCGACACTCCTTACGCAACCGGAGTCAGGTCATGAGTCTCAGTACGGACAGGGCCCCTCAGGCCTTCACCTTCAAGGGCGGCATGCTGCCGATGACGGTCATGGAGCTGGTCAGCGGTGATCCGGAGCAGATCCGTGCTCAGCTGGCCAGCAAGCTCAGCCAGTCGCCGGCCTTCTTTCAACATACGCCGGTGGTGCTGAGCGTCGAGAAGCTCGACGAGCCGCATCTGGCGCTGGAGCGCATCTGTGCCGTCTGCCGAGGGCACAAGCTGCTGCCGGTCGCGGTGCGTGGCGGTGGAGACCCGGTGCGTCAGTCCGCCTGGGCGTTGGGGCTGGGGTGGTTCCCGCCACAGGAGAATCGCGGGCGTTCCCTCGAGTCCGTGCCGCCGGTGGCCGCTGAACCGGTCGCCGAGCCTGCCGAGACGGTCGCGGACAGCGCGGCTGAAAAAGCGGAGCCAGCCCACGCCAGCAAGGTGTATCGCGGCACGGTGCGCTCTGGCCAGCAGGTCAGCGCACCGGAGGGCGATCTGGTCATCATCGGCGCGGTGAATGCCGGCGCCGAGATCCTGGCCGCCGGCAGTGTGCATATCTATGGCGCTCTGCGTGGCCGCGCGCTGGCGGGGATCCATGGCGATCGCAACGCCAGCATCTACTGCAAGGAACTGCACGCCGAGCTGCTCTCGGTGGCCGGAACCTACAAGCGACTCGATGACATCGACAATCGCCTGCTGGGTGCCAATGTCGAAGTCGTGCTTGAACACGACCAACTCTGTATCGCACGACTCGGCTGACCCCAGCACTGTGTTCTGAACGATATCCAATATTTACAGGTGATCCTCGCTCGGCGAGGGACTCTCAGCAAGGAAGATACCTTTGGCCAAGATTATCGTAGTGACGTCAGGCAAGGGCGGAGTCGGCAAGACGACCAGCGCCGCCGCCATTGCCACCGGACTGGCTTTGCGCGGCAACAAGACCGTAGTGATCGATTTCGATGTGGGCCTGCGTAACCTGGACCTGATCATGGGCTGCGAGCGCCGTGTGGTCTATGACCTGGTCAACGTCATCCAGGGCGAAGCCAATCTCAAGCAGGCCCTGATCCGCGACAAGCGCATCGACAACCTGCACATCCTTCCGGCCTCCCAGACCCGTGACAAGGACGCGCTGACGCTGGAAGGCGTCGAGAAGGTGCTCGACGCGCTGCGCGAGGAGTTCGATTACGTCATCTGTGACTCGCCGGCCGGTATCGAGCGCGGTGCCCAGCTGGCGATGTACTTCGCTGACGAGGCCGTGGTGGTGACCAACCCGGAAGTCAGCTCGGTACGTGACTCCGACCGCATCATCGGCCTGCTGTCTTCCAAGACGCGTCGCGCCGAGAACGGCGACACCCCGGTGCGTGAACACCTGCTGATCACCCGTTACCATCCGGCGCGTGTCACCGGCGGTGACATGCTCAACCTGACCGATATCCAGGAAATCCTGTCGATCCCGCTGATCGGCCTGATTCCGGAATCCGACGCCGTGCTGCGCGCGTCCAACCAGGGTGTGCCGGTCACGCATGACCAGAAGAGCGATGCCGGCCAGGCGTACGTGGATTGCGTGTCCCGCCTGTTGGGCGAGGAAGTGCAGCTGCGTTTCCATGAAGTCGAGAAGCGCGGTCTGCTGGCCAGAATGTTTGGAGGGGGGCGCAAGTGAAATTACTGGATTTTCTGAAGCGAGAGCGCAAGAAGACCGCCAATGTCGCCAAGGAGCGGCTGCAGATCATCGTCGCGCACCAGCGTAGCCAGCGTGACCAGCCGGATTACATGCCGATGCTGGAGCGTGAGCTGCTCGAGGTGATTCGCAAGTATGTGCAGGTCGACCAGGATGCCATCAACATCTCGCTGGACCGCGAAGACGACTGCTCGGTGCTGGAACTCAACGTCACTCTGCCGCGTCCCGGCGAGGCCTGAGTTCGCGGGGCGTCGGGTGCTTGCCACCTGAGGCGTTGCCGAGCGGGCACCGCCTGCGACGCCCTGACCCAGCCAATGCCCATTGCCTGCCAGAGCACCGTGCCAGCCTCGCTGGAGACGGTGCTCTGGCACGTTCATTTTTCGACCGCCCGCGTGGAGACATCCTGTGGCAGAGCCCACCTTCCTGTGGCACGACTACGAGACCTTCGGCGCCGACCCGCGCCGTGACCGTCCTTCGCAGTTCGCGGCCATCCGTACCGATGCTGACTTCAATGAGATCGGCGAGCCGCTGACCCTCTATTGCAAGCCGGCCGATGACTTCCTGCCCCAGCCGATGGCGTGTCTGATCACCGGCATCACCCCGCAGCAGGCCGAGCGTCGCGGCATTCCCGAGGCCGAGTTCGCCGGGCGCATCAATGACGAGATGAGCGTGCCGGGGACCTGCACGCTGGGCTACAACAGCCTGCGCTTCGATGATGAAGTCAGCCGTCATCTGTTCTACCGCAACTTCCTCGACCCCTACGGGCGTGAGTGGCAGAACGGCAATTCGCGCTGGGACCTGATCGATGTCGTGCGCGCCTTCCATGCCCTGCGCCCGGAAGGCATCGAATGGCCCAGGCGTGAAGATGGTGCGCCCAGCTTCCGTCTGGAGCACCTGACGGCGGCCAATGGCATCGAGCACGCCGGCGCGCATGACGCGCTGGTGGATGTGCGCGCCACCATCGCGCTGGCACGCCTGCTCAAGTCGCGCAATGCGCGCCTGTTCGATTACCTGCTCAAGCTGCGCAACAAGCGCCATGTCGCCAGTCTGCTGGATATCGGCGCACGCAAGCCGATGCTGCACATCTCGCGTCGCTATCCGGCCTCGCGGGCCTGTGGCGCGCTGGTGGTGCCGCTGGCGGAGCATCCTTCGAATGCCAATGGCGTGATCGTCTATGACCTCTCGGTAGATCCGGCGCCGTTGATGGAGCTGTCACCGGAAGAGATTCGTGCCCGTGTCTTCGCCAGTGCCGATGACCTCGCAGAAGGCGAGGAGCGGATTCCTCTCAAGGTCATCCATCTCAACAAGAGCCCGGTGCTGCTGCCGGCCAATGCGCTCAAGGATGTGTCCGGGCCGCATGAGGGCGAGTACGGCGAGATCGCCGCGCGCTTCAAGATCGACCCCGCCCAGTGTCGCGTACACTGGAAGTGGCTGAAGGACAACGCCGGTGTCGGCGTGAAGGTGGCACAGGTATTCGCCGAGGCGCCGCCGACCGGCCCGGCTGATCCGGACCTGATGCTCTATTCCGGTGGCTTCTTCTCGCCCGCGGACCGCAAGGAGATGGAGCGTGTGCGCGCCACCCATCCCGAGGCGCTGGATGATACGCCGTTCGCCTTCCAGGATGGCCGACTCGAGGAGATGCTGTTCCGCTATCGTGCGCGCAGCTACGGCTACACGCTCAACTCCGCCGAGCGTGAACGCTGGGAGCAGTGGCGCTGGGAGCGCATGAACGATGAGCAGGTCGCGAGCCTGACCGTGAAGGGCTTCGTCAGCGAGATCCAGCGGCTGGCCCAGAGCGAACAGGACCCGGACCGCGTGCAGATTCTCGAAGAGCTGGCGATGTACGTGGAAGGCATCATGCCGCCGCAGGCCTTCGGCTGATGACGGGCTAGCCGGCCTGCAGTACTTGCCGGCAAGGCATGAATGAACAAGACCCCGACGCGGTTATTGAACTGCACCTCGTCGGGGTCTTGTCGTTTCAGACGCCCATCCGGTGAGGGCCGGCGCCTTGTTTGCCCGTCAAGCCGCTGGCGGGCCGTCGAGACTCAATGCTGAGCATTGCCGCTGGCCTCGGCTGAGGGTGCCGCCAGTGTCGCGCCTGTCTCGGCGCGCGGCGCCTCGGGCAGCGGCGGCAGGTCCAGTTCCGTGAGGCGCTGGTCGAAGTCGCTGGGCGTGCCGGGGTCGAAGGCCAGTTCCAGCGCGCTGGAGTCATTCAGCTGCTGCCAGATGGCGCGGATATCCTGCGCGCTGACCTGTTCGACGGCCGCGACCAGTTGCTGGCGACGGTCAAAGCCTGTCCAGCCGAAGCTCAGCTCGCTCCAGTTGCGCGCTGCCAGCTCGGACAGCTTGCGGGGCTTCTGGGTCAGGCTATCGACGACGGCGTCGCGATAGCTGGCAAGCGCGGCCTCATCCAGCGACTGCACGCGGCTGTCGAAGCGGGTGAGGAAGGCATCCATGCGCGAAAACAGAGTCTTGCTGTCCTTGGACGGCGACTGCACCAGCAGGCTCAGCCCCGGCGCATCGAGCATGGGCGAATAGCGTGCGGAGACGATATAGCCGAGTTGCTCCTCGGTGCGCAGCTGGCTGTAGAAGGGCGCTTCGAGCAGCTGGCCCAGCACCGCGATGCGTGCCTGGGACTGCAGCGTACGGTCCTTGCCCTGCAGGTAGCGCAGGGCGCCGGCATCGCCGCGTGTGCTGTCGGGACGCAGTACCGTGTGCTGGGTGACCTGACGCACTTCCAGGTCTGGCACCGCCTCGCGCGTGATGCGCGGCGCAAGCCCGTTGATCACCAGCTGGCCGGTCTCGCGGGCCTGGTCGGCGGTCAGGTTGCCGGTCACCATCGCCTGCACGTGCAGCTTGGCAAGGAAGCGCTTGCGGAAGCTGTCCAGTGACTGGGCGTCGATCTTGTCCAGGGCCGCCAGTTGTTGCTCGGCGGTGCTCGGCAGGCCGACCAGCGTTTCGCTGAGGCTGCGACCCAGGCGCGTGTAGAGCGGTGCCTGAACGCGGTTCTGCAGGCTGCGACGCAGGCGTTGAGTGATGCGCTCCAGGGTGGCGGGGGCCATCTCGCCATTCACCAGCTGGTCGAGCACTTCGCGCATTTCCGGCTGCTGACCATCGCGCCAGCCACTGAACTGCAGCGTGATGCCACGCCCATGGGCATAGACCAGCGCATCCTGCCCGGCCAGACGTGCCGGATACAGACGCGCGTTGAGGCTGTCATTCAGCCACGCCGCCAGCACCTGACTCATGGCCTGGTCATCCACCGAGCGACTGACGTCGGGATTGAGCAGACCGAAGCGCCATTCGGCCTTCGGCACGCCGAAGCTTGCATCGCCCTGATACCAGAGCTCGGCACCGGGCTCATCGATCAACTGGCTCGGCTTGGCGTCGTCCAGGTCAAGTACGCGGAAGTCCTTGGCCAGATACGGGTTGGGCCTGGGCAGCGCCAGCTGGTTGGCCAGGGTGTCGTCGCCGGCGGTCTGAGCAGCGGCATCCGCCGTCAGGCGCGTCAGGGTATAGGACGCCTTGAACCACTCGCCCTGCTGATCTCCCTCCACCTGCGGGCCGGAGTAGACCTCCAGCAGGTTGTCGGGTGTCAGGCGAGCGAGGGTGTCCTTGATCAGGTCCGGATCGAAGTCCTGCATCAGGTAGGGCGCCGCCAGCACGTCCTCGATCGGGTAGCGCGTCATCATCATCGCCAGATTGCTGGCCAGATTGACCGGCGAGCTGCGCTGCTGGAAGCGGAAGCTCTGCTCGCCCAGCTGCGCCTGTTCGGTGTAACGCCAGTCGTTGATGCCCTCATCGCGGATCAGCGCCAGGTAGTCGAACAGCGCGGCACGGATCTCCGCCTGATGCTGCGCGCCCTCCGGGGTCAGGCTGATGTCGACGCTGAGCAGGGCATGCTCGCCATCACTGAGGCCACCGCCGGCCGAGAGGCCATCTGCCCAGCCCTTGTCCTTGAGCACTGCCAGCAGACTGCCTTCGCCTTCGTGACCGATCAGGTTGGCCAGGTAGCTGACTGGCTGTGAGCGGTAGTGGGCGATCGGATCGTCGATGGGGAACATGAACGACAGCTTGCGCTCCTGCTTGAGCGCCTTGACCTCAAGGCGTGCCGGCAGCTCGTCACCGCTGGCCAGGGGCGTGGTGATCTCGGGGCGCGACAGCCCGCGGTCGGGGACATCACTGAAGTTGTCACGGGCCAGCTGTTCGAGCGTTTCCAGCGACTGCGGCCCGACCAGTGACAGGCGCATCACGTTGGCGCCGTAGTGAGCCTGATAGAAGTCGACCAGTCGCTGGCGCAGGCTGCCGGCCTCGGTGTCCTTGAGGGTCTCGAGGCTGCCGACACTGAAGCGGTTGAAGGGGTGTTCCGGGTTGAGGGCCGCTTCGACAGCTTCGTAGATGCGCCGGCCATCATCCTGCAGGCGTGCCTGATACTCGGAATTGACCGCATGGCGCTCGCGATCCACGTAGTCGGCGTTGAACTGCGGCGCGACGAAGAAGCGCGCAAAGCGCGGCAGTGCCTCATCGAAGGCATCCGGGTCGATGTCGAAGAAGTAGTTGGTGTCCTGGCTGGCGGTGAAGGCGTTGTGCTGGCCGCCATGCTTGGTGATGAAGTCCTGGTAGGCATCCGGCTTCGGATAGCGATCGGTGCCGAGGAACAGCATGTGCTCCAGGAAGTGTGCCAGCCCCGGGACATCGTCGGGGTCCTGGGCGCTGCCGACTTCGACATCGACGGCGGCGGCGGCCTTGTCGGCCTTGGCATCACTGACCAGCAGGACCTTGAGGCCGTTGTCGAGGGTCAGGCTGCGATAGAGTCGCTGGTCGTTCTCGCTCTTGATGACGGGACTGGCCTGCTCGGCTCTGGCGGGCGCCGTGCTTGAGGCGGAGTTGGCGGCCGGCGCGAGGAACGACGCGGGCACAGAAGTCGGGCGGGTATCGGCATGGCTGATGGCCGGCGCCAGGCCACTCATGACGATGGCGGCAATGGCCGTGCTCAGTGCAAGAGGGCGAAATCCTGAAGGCAGTGACATCTTCTCTCCTGATTCATGCCATCGCTGCTCGGGCAGGTGGCGCTGACTCGGTGATGGTTCTCATTGGGCGAACATGCGCGCGAGGCGGTAGAGCGATGCAGTGCCGCCATCCTCGATACGTGCCGTCGGCGCAGGCGGATTCAGGTCAGCATCGGGCCGGTGGGGTGCGCGACGCTCCACTCCTGATGCTCGGGGTCGTTGACGAGCCGTGCGACCGGGAAGGCGGCCAGGCTGGCGTTCGGCGTCAGCATGCTGCGTACCGTCTCCAGCGGCGTCTCGGCATTCAGCCAGTCGCGTACCTGATGCGGCGCAATCACGGCGGGCATGCGATCGGTCAGGCGTGACGTGACCCCGGCACACTCGACACTGATCAACGCGAAGCTGTCGCGACCCTCGGGGGGCAGTCCCTCCATCAGGGGAGCGCTGAAGTGGCGCGTCCACAGGGCGGCCAGCAACAGCGGGGCGCGGGTCGGGTGCGTGACCAGAAACGGCTGCTTCATGCGCGGTTGTTCCTTCCACACATAGACACCGCCGACGGGGATCAGTGCCCGCTGGCTGATGAACGACTCGCGGAACATGCGTCGCGTTTCCAGCGACTCTGCCCGTGCCACGTGCGGGGCGTGGTCCATGATCTCCAGCCAGCTGGGAGTCAGGCCCCAGAGTGCCGGCACCAGTCGCAGGCGGGGGCCTTCCAGACGCAGCATCGAGGCGGGCATGCGCGGGGCGCGATTGGCGCTGACCAGCAGTTCGCTGCGCAACTGGCGTTCGAGCGCGGGAGTCGCCAGCGACCCGAACAGTTCGTCGGGGGGCAGGTCAGCGGGGTAGGGGGGAATATACAGACGACCGGCCACGAGAATCCTTTGAGGCGATGAGGCGAAGGGAACATGCAGCGGCAGCTGCTGCCTGAGATGGGGTGTGGATTGCGCTGCACGCCACGGATGCCAGCATGCCACACCTTGGTGGTGCTTGCGTTTGTGCTCAGTCTCGATATGCTGGACGGAAACACTGTTCGATTCAATGACCGATACGGGGTGCTCCAAGAGATGCCCGCTAGGCGTCGCAACCCTTTGCCCACCCGTGCTGTCCGAACACACACCGCGTCAGATTCGCTACGCGGTAACGCATCTCAAGCATCAGAGGAATTCGATGGCCCGTCCACGTCAGCATGCACCGGAAGCGCTGCATGCGCGGGTAATGGAGACCTGCGATGAATGGCTCAAAGAGCAGCCCGTTCACGCCCTGTCTCTGCGCAACCTGGCTCGCGAAGTCGGTTGTGCGCCCAGCACCCTGCTCAAGCTTTATGGCAGCTTCGGCAACCTGCTCCAGCACGTCAATCTGGCGACGCTGGACAGGCTGCGCGATGCGATAGCCGGACAGGAGACGCCGAGTCCTTCGGAGCGCCTCAAGGCCCTGGCGCGCGCCTACTGGGGCTTCGCCCAGCGCGACCCTTACCGCTGGCAGCTGCTGTTCGACTTCCCGCTCGCACAGGAAGGGGAGCTGGACCAGCGTCAGAACGCGATGATCGAAGGGCTGTTCGAACGTGTGGAGGGGGCCCTGGTCGAGTACGCCCCACGCGTCGAGTCCGTCGAGGCCAAGCGCATGGCGCGCACGCTGTGGGGTAGCGTGCACGGTCTGGTGCAGCTGGGCATGAACGAGCGTCTGGGACTCTGGCAGGGGCAGCCACTGGAAGTGACGGAGCTGCTCGATCAGTTGCTGGACACCATGTTGGCGGGGCTCAAGGTACGCAGCGAGGCTGCGTGTGCGGGGGATGCCACGGAAGCTGGCCAATGAGTCGAGAACTGCTCCGGCGACCCCGTTTTGCGCCCTTCTTCTGGACCCAGGCCCTCGGGGCCTTCAATGACAACCTGTTCAAGAACGCCTTGCTGCTGCTGATGACCTTCGTGGTCATCGAGCAGCGGGGCTGGGACACCGGCATCGTCAACAACCTGGCGGCCGGTCTGTTCATCCTGCCTTTTCTGCTGTTCTCCGCCTGGGGCGGTCTGCTGGCTGATCGCCTCGACAAGCAGCGCCTGATCGTGCGACTCAAGTGGCTGGAGCTGGCCACCATGAGCGTGGCGGCCGGCGCCTTGATCTTCGAGGCCTGGGAGTTGCTGCTGGCGCTGCTGTTCATGATGGGCACCCAGTCGGCGCTCTTCGGCCCGGTCAAGTACGCCATCCTGCCCCAGCACCTCAAGCCGGATGAGCTGGTCAGCGGCAATGCCTGGGTCGAGCTGGGCACCTTCCTCGCCATCCTGATCGGTACCCTTGCCGCCGCGGCCTTGATGGCTCTGGGCGGCGAGCTGGCACGCTGGGCGCTCTCCGCGTCGCTGGTCTCGCTGTCCCTGCTGGGCGTGATGGCGGCCGGCAAGATTCCGCCGGCACCCTCCGCTTCGCCCGGCCCCGTGCCGTGGCGTCCGCTCTCCGGCAGCATCGCGGTAATGCGTGAAGGGCTGAGCAATCGCCGGCTACGCTGGGCGCTGCTGGGCATCAGCGCTTTCTGGTTCCTCGGCGCCAGCTATCTGACGCAGTTGCCGGCCTATGCGCGCGATATCGTGCATGGGGCCGAAGGGGCGACCTCTGCCTTGCTGGCGGCCTTCGCCATCGGTATCGGCCTGGGGTCGCTGGCCTGTGAGCGTGTCTCGCGCGGGCGTCTCGAGACGGGACTGGTGCCCTTCGGCGCGCTGATCATCTTCGCTGGCGGGCTGGATCTTGCCCTGCGCCCGGCACTGGCCGAGGCACAGATGGCCACACCGCTGATCGAGCTGCTGGGCATCGCCGGTTTCTGGCGCATGTGGCTGGATCTCGGTGTCATCGGCTTCGGCGGCGGCCTCTATATCGTGCCGCTTTACACCCTGCTGCAGATCCGCAGTCCTGAAGATCACCGCGCGCGCATGATCGCGGCCAACAACGTGCTCAATGCCCTGCTGATGGTGCTGTCGGCCGGGGCCGGCATTCTGGTGCTGGGCGTGATGGGGCGCGATATTCCGGACTTCCTGCTGCTGCTGTCCCTGATCAGCGGGCTGATCGCGGTGGTCTGCATGCTGCGTGACCCGCGGCCCTTCCTGCGCCTCAATATCTTCATCCTCATCCATCTGATGTATCGCCTGCACCTCAAGGGGCGCTGGCGGATACCGGCGGAAGGGGCGGCGCTGGTGGTGTGCAATCACGTCAGCTTCATGGATGCGCTGATTCTGGGCGGGGCCAGTCCGCGCCCGCTGCGTTTCCTGATGGATGCCGAGATCTATCATTCGCCGTGGCTGAAGTGGTTCTTCCGCATCGCCGGGGCGATTCCGGTGGACTCCTCACGCAAGGACCCGGCAGGGGTGCGCCGCTCGCTGGAGGAAGTCGGCAAGGCGCTGCGCGAGGGAGAAGTCGTGATGATCTTCCCCGAGGGCAAGCTGACGCGCGACGGTGAGGTCGGTCGCTTCCGGCGCGGGCTGGAGTTGATTCTGGCGCGTGACCCGGTGCCGGTGATTCCGATGGCGCTGGGTGGCCTGTGGGGCTCCTGGTTCTCCCACGGCGGCGGGCCTGCCTTCGCCAAGTTTCCGCGGCGCCTGCGCGGGCGGGTAGAGCTGTGCGTCGGGCGTACCTTCGACCCTGTCGGCACCAAGGCGGTGGAGCTCGAAGAGGCGGTGCGTGATCTGCATCGCAAGGCGACACGCCCGGCGCGTTCCCGCTAGCCGCTCACTTTTATCAGTGCTGCATGAAAATGCCGCCCATGCCGACACGATCGTCAGGCAGGGGCGGCATTTCACGTTCTGGCGACCAGCGGATGGCTACTGGCGTCGAGCGTGGCGTCGCGTCAGTCGCTGGACTGCTCGGAGGGAGCGGTGTGGCGCGTGACCCAGAAGCCGAAGCCACCGATGGCCCAGGCGCCCAGCATGACCAGCGGCACCGCCAGCATGTCGTCGCCGCTCAGCCACAGGCTGGCCAGGGCGCCATAGAGGCCGCCGCCGAGATACAGCACCGTGCCGGAGATGGCATTGGCGGCACCATGGCCACGTGTGAACAGCGACTGGTAGTCGGCCATCACGTTGGGCGTGATCATGCCGCCGGCGCCCAGCACGAACAGGATGCCCGGGATCAGGGTGGCGACCTGGACGTTGTCGGTGATGACCAGCGAGATCAGCCAGGTGATGCCGATCCCCTGCATGCACAGCGCTACCTGAACCAGCTTGCGCGTGCGCAGATGCTTGAGGCCGAAGTGGTTGAGGCGGTTGCCGATCAGCATCGCGCCGACATTGGCGCCGAAGGCCAGCGCGAACTCACCGGAGTTCAGCCCCAGCACGCCCTGATAGAGATAGCTCGCGTTGGTCAGGAAGGTGAACATGATGCCGGGGCCGCACAGCAGCAGCATCAGGTGCCCTGGGACGCCGCGCGTGGTCAGTACCGTGCGATAGCTGGCCAATGCGCCGCGCAGGCTGAGCGGTGAGCGCTCGCTGGCAGGCAGGGTCTCCGGCAGCCACTGGCGAATGGCGACTCCGGCGATCACGCCATAGACGGCCAGGCCGATGAAGACCATCTGCCAGGTGCTCAGTGCCAGGATGAGAGCGCCGAGGCTGGGGGCGACCAGCGGTGCTGCCATCAGCACCATCATGACGTTGGTCATCAGGCGCGCGGCGTCCTTGCCGGTCGCGACATCGCGCACCACGGTGCGAGAGACGCCGCCGGTCATGCCGGTCGCGATCCCCTGCAGGACACGGAAGACCATCAGCCATTCCAGGCTATGCGTCATGGCGCAGCCGAGACTCGCGATCAAGAACAGCACGATGCCGCCCAGCGCGATCGGGCGACGGCCCAGGCTGTCCGACAGCGGGCCACCACTCAGCTGACCGAAGGCGTAGCCGGCCAGGAAGAAGGTGATGGTCAGGCCGAGGCGGGAGTGATCGACACCGAATTCCGCGGCCATGGCGGGGATAGCGGGCAGAAAGGCATCCATCGATAGCGGGGCGAGCGCCACCATCAGGGCCAGCAGCACGGTGAAGTGAGGTTGTCGATGCAGGGCGGGGGACGCCGTTGGGGCGGAAGCTGAAGTCATGAGGGCCATTCGAAGGTTGTGGGGCATTGCAGGGGGAGCGGTGAGTCAGCCTGCTCTGGCGCAGGTCCGTGACGTCTGGAGCGCGAACGCGCACAGCATAGCGTGGGTTCGGGCCGCTTGCGTGTCGTGGTCTGCAACACCGTATTGCAGCTGGATCTTGCACCTGAGCAGCTGCATCTGAGCACCTGCAAATGAGCACCCGCAAATGAGCACCTGGGCGAGTTGGAGTGCCCCAGACGCGACAGGCCCGCCAATTGGCGGGCCTGTCGTCGAGAGTGCCGTGCTGCGTGGCAATGCGGGGGGGGGCGTCAGCTGCGCGTGGTGCGAGCCGCCTGCCAGCAGCGTGCCGAGGTGATCTGGTTGTCCTTCACCTGCTGGATCTCGATGCGCGTGGTGCCGATGGCGAGACTGGCCGGGGCATCCGGGAAGGATTCCAGATGTTCCAGAATCAGGCCGTTGAGCGTCTTGGGGCCGTCAGTCGGCAGCTGCCAGCCGATGGCCTTGTTGATCTCGCGGATGTTGGCGGTGCCTTCGATCACGTAGCTGCCGTTGTCCTGCGGGTGGATCTCCTGATGCGTACCGGCGACATCGGTGGTGAACTCGCCGACGATCTCCTCGAGGATGTCCTCCAGCGTCGCCAGCCCCTGCACATCGCCATACTCGTCGACCACGATGCCGATGCGGCGCTTCTGCTTCTGGAAGTTGAGCAACTGGGTATGCAGCGGCGTGGATTCCGGGATGAAGTAGGGCTCGCGGGCTTCCTGGATGATGGAGGCCTTGGTGACCTCGTCCAGCGACAGGAAGCGCGCCGCGTTGCGCAGGTGCAGGATGCCGATGATGTTGTTGATGTCGCCCTTGTAGACCGGTACCCGCGTGTGCTGACTTGCGCGGATATGGCTGAGGATGATGTCGAGGTCATCGTCCAGGTCGATGCCGAAGATCTCCTGGCGCGGCACCATGATGTCATCGACGGTGACGTTCTCGAGATCGAGAATCGACAGCAGCATGCCCTGGTGGCGACGCGGGATCATGCTGCCGGCTTCGTGGACCACGGTGCGCAGCTCGTCGCGGGTCAGGCTGTCGGCGCCGCCGCTGACATCGCGTACGCCGAACAGGCGCAGCAGGCCATTGGAGATGCCGTTGACCAGCCAGACCAGCGGGTAGAGCAGCTTGAGCAACGGTTCCAGCACCAGCGAGGCCGGATAGGCGATGCGCTCCGGGTTCACGGCGGCCATGGTCTTGGGCGTCACTTCGGCAAAGATCAGCACCACGATGGTCAGCACGGCGGTCGAGACGGCCGGGCCCGAGACATCACCGAAGTAATGGATCGCGATGATGGTCGCCAGCGAGGCAGCCAGGTTGTTGACGAAGTTGTTGCCGATCAGGATGACGCCGATCAGGCGGTCCGGGCGGGAAAGCAGGCGGGTAACACGCTTGGCGCCGCGCTCACCGCCCTTGGCACGGTGACTGAGACGGTAGCGGTTGATCGACATCATGCCGGTCTCGGAACTCGAGAAGAAGGCAGACAGGATGATCAGGATGACCAGTAGGCCGAACAGCAGCCCCAACGGGGTGTCGTCGCTCAAGAGTGAAGGGTCCTCGGTGGCGGATTTAGGCGCATGATACTGACACGCTCGCTGCAATGCATCAGGCGCAGCGAGCGATCTCTGTCGGGGTGGCAGGGCTTAGTGGGAAAATACCACTTGCAGCACGAACTTGGTGCCGAAGAAGGCCAGCGCCAGTACCAGGCAGCCGCCCAGTGTCCAGCGGGCGGCACGCTGGCCGCGCCAGCCCAGCACGTGATGCCCGAACAGCAGCACGGCGAAGATGATCCAGGCGCCGAGGCTGAGCACCGTCTTGTGAGCCAGATGCTGGGCGAACATGTTGTCCAGATAGATGGTGCCGCTGATGATCGACACGCTGAGCAGGATCATGCCGGCCCAGATCAGCTCGAACAGCGCACGCTCCATGCTGGTCAGTGCCGGCAGCACCTGGACGATGCCGCGGGTATGGCGCTTCTTGAGCGCGTGCTGTTGCAGCGACAGCAGTCCGGCCTGCATGGCCGCGATGCTGAAGAAGGCCAACGCCGCCACCGAGGTGAAGATGTGGGCGACCAGACCGGGGGAGAGCGGGTTCTCGGTGGTGGCGCTCGGCAGATTCATCACGCCGAGCACGCAGGCGGCGGCGACCGGGAACAGCGCCGCGCCCCCGGCGATCACCGGCTTGAACAGGCTGGCGGTCACCAGCAGCAGGCAGATGGCCCAGCTGACCAGCGACGCGCTCTCGAATAGTCCAAGGTGCAGCGCGCCACCGTGGTTGAGCGTGACCCAGACGATGACGGCATGGCAGGCGACGGCGATCAGCGCCAGACTGCGCACTAGGCGCGTGCGTGCCGGGACGCGGCGTGTCAGGGTAAGGCCCTGCCAGAGGCCAGCGCCGAGATAGAAGATGATGGCCAGAAAGGCAAAAGGCAGAGCCTGCATGTGCTGTTGTCCAGGTGCCGGAGGGTAGCGGGAGATCAGGCCTCGCATGAGGCACTGTCTATCTGCAGAGACTATACCGAATGCGCCGCCGGGATTGCATCCACTCGCGGTGTCCTGTCGCGTGCTCTCGCGGGCGATGAGGCCTGCGCGGCGACAGACTCCGCATTGCATGACGATTGTCGGCGCTGCTTCCTTCATGCATGTCATCGCCAGGATGGCGACTTGCAAGTCTTGCATGCATGGAGACACGGCCGCCCTGTGCGTATAATGCGCGACAGGATAACCATTCACGCGCTGGGGCGTCATGCCGTGCGCCGGTCACGAGGTGGCTTACGCCCTCGTCCCCGCAGCGCGGACCCCAGACGTCCCTAGCCGGAGAGGCCCATGTTTCAAAGTTTGAGTGATCGCCTGTCGCATACGCTGAAGTCGATTACCGGCCAGGCCAAGCTGACGGAAGACAACATCAAGGACACCCTGCGCGAAGTGCGCAAGGCGTTGCTTGAAGCCGATGTCGCGCTGCCGGTGGTCAAGGCCTTCATCGAGCGAGTGCGCGAACGTGCCGTCGGTCAGGAAGTGTCCAAGAGCCTGTCGCCGGGCCAACAGTTCGTCAAGATCGTCCAGCAGGAGCTGGAAGCGATCATGGGCGAAGCCAATGAAGGTCTGACGCTCAAGGGCAGTCCGGCCGTCATTCTGATGGCAGGCCTGCAGGGTGCGGGCAAGACGACCACCGTCGCCAAGCTGGCACGCTACCTGCGCGAGCGCGAGAAGAAGAAGGTGCTGGTGGTCTCGGCCGACGTCTATCGTCCGGCCGCCATCGACCAGCTGGAAACGCTGGCCAAGGAAGTCGGGGTCGATTTCTTCCCCTCCGACTCCTCCCAGCAGCCGGTGGCCATCGCCGAAGCGGCGATGAAGCACGCGCGTATCCAGTTCCACGACGTGGTGCTGGTCGATACCGCCGGTCGCCTGCATGTCGATGCCGACATGATGGACGAGATCGCCGCCCTGCACCGCAGCGTCAATCCTGACGAGACGCTGTTCGTCGTCGATGCGATGACCGGTCAGGATGCCGCCAACACCGCCAAGGCCTTCCACGAAGCCTTGCCGCTGACCGGTGTCGTGCTGACCAAGGCCGACGGTGATGCGCGTGGCGGTGCGGCCCTGTCCGTGCGTCACATCACCGGCAAGCCGATCAAGTTCATGGGTATGGGGGAGAAGGTCGACGCCCTCGAGCCCTTCCACCCGGACCGTATCGCCTCGCGCATCCTCGGCATGGGCGACATGCTGTCGCTGATCGAGGAAGCCGAGCGCACCGTCGACAAGAGCAAGGCCGAGCAGCTGGCCAGCAAGGTCAAGAAAGGCGAAGGCTTCGATCTCGAGGACTTCCGTGACCAGCTGCAGCAGCTCAAGAACATGGGTGGCATGGGCAGTCTGATGTCCAAGCTGCCGGGCATGGGTCAGCTGGCGGAAGTCGCCCAGAGCCAGGCCAGCGAGAAGGAGCTGGGCAAGCTCGAGGCGATGATCAACTCCATGACGCCCAAGGAACGCCGCAACCCCGATCTCATCAATGGGTCGCGCAAGCGCCGCATCTGCATGGGCTCCGGTACCCAGGTGCCGGACCTCAACCGTCTGCTCAAGCAGCACAAGCAGATGGCCAAGATGATGAAGAAGGCCGGCAAGAAAGGTGGCATGCAGAAGATGATGCGTGGCATGTCCGGCATGATGGGCGGTGGCGGTGGTCCTGGCGGCCCCGGCGGTATGGGTGGCATGGGCGGTATGGGTGGCCCCGGCGGCATGGGCGGCGGACGCTTCCCGCGTCGCTGATTGCTGACCCGATGCCCGATGCAGCGCTGATGAGACATGGGCGCTGACACCAGGAATTGCGCTCCGTGACACGCCCCGTGTCGCGGAGCGTGTGTATGGCCTTGGAAAAAGGTTTCCAAGGCTTGCCAATTTCCGTAGAATGTCGCCTCTTCGTGTGGACCCTCCATGCGAAGACGAGTTCTGTGGCACGATTTTCACTTCAACACGAAGGACAGATTACGCAATGGTTACCATTCGTCTGGCACGTGGTGGCGCCAAGAAGCGTCCCTTCTACCACCTCGCTGTGGCTGATTCCCGCACAGCCCGTGATGGCCGCTTCATCGAGCGCGTCGGCTTCTTCAACCCGGTCGCTCGCGGCCAGGAAGAGCGTCTGCGCGTCGATCTCGAGCGCGTCGCTCACTGGCAGCAGCAGGGCGCACAGGTCTCTGACCGTGTCGCTCAGCTGATCAAGGAAGCTGGCAAGCAGCAGGCTTGATTCCAGGATGCCTACTCAACCGAACAACCCGCAGCCGACCGCAGCGTCATCGCATGACGATGATGTCGTGGTGATGGGGAAGCTTACCAGCCCCTATGGCGTCAAAGGCTGGCTCAAGGTGTATTCCTACACCAGCCCGATTGACGGCATCTTCGATTACGCTGGCTGGATGCTGAAGCTGGACGGGAAGCAGATTCCCGCCCGCCTCGCTCAGGCGCGTCGCCATGGCAAGGGCCTGGTGGCACAGCTCGAAGGTATCGACAGTCGCGAAGCAGCACAGGAGCTGGCCGGGGCGGAGATTCTCCTGCCCAAGCAGCACCTGCCGCAGCTGGAAGTCGGTGAGTACTACTGGCATCAACTGGAAGGTCTCGAGGTGGTAACGCTGGATGGCCAGCGCCTCGGGAAAGTGAGCACCCTGATGGAAACCGGTGCCAACGACGTTCTGGTGATAAAGCCGAACGACGACAGCATCGATGAGAAGGAACGGCTCGTGCCGTACCTTCCCGATCAGGTGGTTCGCGATGTGGATCTCACCACTGGGCGCATGAGCGTCGACTGGGATCCCGAATTCTGATGTTAAGCACAGAGAGCTGACGCCTGTGTGGATTGGTGTAGTGAGCCTGTTTCCGGAAATGTTCACGGCGATTACCGCCAGTGGCGTGACCGGCCGAGCGGTCGACAAGGGCCTGCTCGAGGTCGATTTCTGGAATCCTCGCGACTACGCCACCGACAGGCACCGTACGGTCGATGATCGTCCCTACGGCGGTGGTCCCGGCATGTTGATGAAGGTCGAGACCCTGCGTGGCGCCATTCGTGACGCCCGCGCCGCTGGCGGTGACAACGCTCGTGTGATCTATCTCTCCCCGCAAGGCCGCAAGCTGGATCAGGCCGGTGCCCGCGAACTGGCGACGCAAGAGCGTCTGATCGTGGTGGCCGGACGCTATGAAGGCATTGATGAGCGCGTGGTGGAAGAGGAGATCGACGAGGAGTGGTCGATCGGCGATTACGTCCTGTCTGGCGGGGAACTGCCGGCCATGGTCCTGATCGATACGGTGGCACGCCTGGTGCCGGGCGTACTCGGGCATGAAGCCAGCGCGGAGGAGGATTCCTTCACCGATGGTCTGCTCGATTGTCCGCACTATACCCGCCCTGAAGTCATCGACGGCAAGCGGGTGCCGGATGTTCTGCTCAGTGGCAATCATGCCCTGATCAAGCGCTGGCGGTTGCAGCAGTCTCTGGGACGTACCTGGCTCAGGCGTCCGGATTTGCTGGAGAGTCGCACGTTGACTCGTGAGGAGCGCAAGCTGCTCGACGAGTTCATCGCGCAGCACGCCCGGAAAGGCAAGGCCTGACCGCTGCGAACCGAAGGTTCGCTGTCAGGAGAAGGCCGCCACCGTGGCGGAGGTGCGGCACGGCCCGGAGTCATCTTGCGGGAGTTCCGTGGCGCGTCACACACAAGGTCGATCCCCGTGTTCAAGGCCGTTTGCGGTGCCGGGGTCATGACGAACATCAATCCCAGGATTGATGCTAACGAATTTGGAGCTAGCGATGAGCAGCAAGAATAAACTGATCCAGGCGATCGAAAACGAGCAGATGGCCAAGGAAATCCCGGCCTTTGCACCGGGCGACACCATCGTCGTCCAGGTCAAGGTCGTCGAAGGTACTCGCGAGCGTCTGCAGGCCTTCGAAGGCGTGGTGATCGGCAAGCGTAACCGCGGTCTGAACTCCGCCTTCACCGTCCGCAAGATCTCCCACGGTGTGGGCGTCGAGCGTACCTTCCAGACTTACAGCCCGCAGGTTGCTGCTATCGACGTCAAGCGTCGTGGTGACGTCCGTCAGGCCAAGCTGTACTACCTCCGTGAGCGTAGCGGCAAGTCTGCACGCATCAAGGAAAAGCTGGGCTAAGCGCTCCGCATTCCCTGACTGCAGAACTCGGCAGTACTGCGGGGGAGCGAATTGCCACTTGCTCCTCCGCCATATGAAGACCCCGCCATGCATCGCATGGCGGGGTCTTCGTGTTTGTGCACCAGGGAAATCCGCAGTGACTTGCAGCGGGTTCATTTCATCGTCAGGGCATCACGGTAGAATTGAGGCTCACGCAGGCCAGGTGCCGCGGTACATGACGGCCACGGCGAGCGCGGATGGCGCGTCATTCAGGACGGGGAAGCGGGAATGATGGACGACGATGCGTTGGTCGAGGCCTTTCTCGATACGCTGTGGCTAGAGCGGGGTGCCAGTGACAATACGCTCGGCGCCTATCGCAGTGATCTCACGGCCTGGCGGCGCTGGTTGGCCGATCAGGCGGAGACGGGCGCTGACGCGGTGCCGTTGCTGAGCGTGGCACCGCAGCAGGTGCAGGCCTTCTGTGACTCGCGGCGTGAGTCGCATGCGCTGCGCTCCACGGCGCGTCTGCTGTCGGCATTGCGGCGCTTCTATCGCTGGGCGCTGGCCGAAGGCATGATCGAGGCGGACCCGCTGCATGAGGTGCGCCTGCCGCGCGTGATTCCCAGCCTGCCGGGCACGCTGGATGAGGAGGAGGTCGAGCGCCTGCTGGAGGCGCCGGATCTCGACACGCCCATCGGGCTGCGCGACCGCACCATGCTCGAAGTGCTCTATGGAGCGGGGTTGCGTATCAGCGAGCTGGTCAACCTGAGTGTCGATGCGCTCAATCTGCGCCAGGGTGTCGTGCGTGTCACCGGCAAGGGCGATCGTGAGCGGCTGGTGCCGCTGGGCGAGGAGGCCTGTGACTGGTTGTCACGCTGGCTGTCCGTTGGCCGACCTGCGATGATGGCCGACCAGACGCGCCCGGCACTGTTTCCCGGCCGACACGACAAGGCCATGACGCGACAGACCTTCTGGCATCGCATCCGGCGTCACGCCGTGACTGCGGCCATCAGCAAGCCTCTGTCACCGCATACGCTGCGCCATGCCTTCGCCACGCACCTGCTCAATCACGGTGCCAACCTGCGTGTCGTGCAGCTGTTGCTGGGACATCGTGATCTTTCCACGACCCAGATCTATACCCATGTGGCCCAGGCGCGTCTGGAGCGTCTGCATGCCGAACATCATCCGCGTGGCTGAGTGTCCTTCCCTCTGCGCGCGGACGCCAAGGAGTGTTTGATGAGCAAGTCTTTCCGTCGTCCGCAGGCCCTGTCCCGTGCGATCCGCCTCTTGAGCGCCGGCGCCATGCTGACGCTTGTGGCGCCATTGGCCCAGGCTGATGCGCTGGATGATCTGCGCGACAAGCTCGTCGTCAATGGCCAGCCGCTGCCGGTCGAATCACTGGCCTCAAGCCCCATCGACGGCCTCTATGAGGTGCGCCTGACTAGTGGCGAGAGCTTCTTTACCGATATCGACGGCAAGCATCTGATCGTGGGTGAGATGTACCGCAACGATGGCGACAAGGGGCTGGTCAATCTCAGCGAGCAGAAGGCCAATGGCGAGCGCCTCGAGCTGCTGGCCGAGGTCAGTGAAGATGATATGGTCATCTTCCGCCCGGCGGGTGAGATCAAGGCGGTGATCAGTGTCTTCACCGATACCACCTGCCCGTATTGCCGCAAGCTGCACCAGGAAGTGCCGGAACTCAATGCACGTGGCATCGAAGTGCGCTATCTGGCCTTCCCGCGCGGTGGCATGCGCTCGCAGGGCGCGCGTGAGCTGGCGCAGGTGTGGTGTGCGGACAATCCCACCGAGGCGATGAACCAGATCAAGAATGAAGGCGAAGTGCCCAAGCAGGCGGCCAGCTGCGATGCGCCGGTGCAAAGCCAGTATCAGCTGGGCACGCGCATGGGAGTGCAGGGCACTCCGGCCATCGTGATGCCGGATGGCCAGATGGTGCCGGGCTACCTGCCCGTGGAGCGTCTTGCCAGCATGCTGGGCATCGATGACTGAACCACAGGCGACAAGACTGCGCGTTGACAGGGCGTCCTGCCTTGCTACCGTGGTCACGACAGACGTACGTGCAGGATGTCTGGATAATAGACCGACGTGAGATCGGCAAGGCCGTCGCTGACAGTGGCGCGGCCCTCAAGGCTGGATACCGTAACAAGAGAGGAAAGCGACGTTGAAACCGGTGAAAGTAGGAATCTGTGGTCTAGGGACCGTAGGCGGCGGCACTTATAACGTGCTGATTCGCAATGCCGATGAGATTGCGCGTCGTGCTGGACGCCCGATCATCGTCGAACAGGTCGGCGCACGCCGCGACAATCCTGACTGCGATATCACCGGCGTCAGCCGCACGCATGACATCTTCGAGGTCGCGCGCAATCCCGAGGTCGACGTGCTGGTCGAGCTGATCGGCGGCTACGATGTCGCCTATCAGCTGGTGATGGAAGCCATCGCCAACGGCAAGCATGTCGTGACCGCCAACAAGGCGCTGATCGCCGTCCACGGCAACGAGATCTTCCGTGCCGCCGCCGAGAAGGGCGTGATGGTGGCCTTCGAAGCCGCAGTGGCCGGTGGCATTCCCGTCATCAAGTCGCTGCGTGAAGGCCTGGGGGCCAACCGCATCCAGTGGCTGGCTGGCATCATCAACGGCACCGGCAACTTCATCCTCAGCGCGATGCGTGATGAAGGTCGCAGCTTCGAGGACGTGCTGGCCGAGGCGCAGGCGCTGGGCTATGCCGAAGCCGATCCGACCTTCGATGTCGAAGGCATCGATGCCGCGCACAAGCTGACCATCCTGGCCTCGATCGCCTTCGGCGTGCCACTGCAGTTCGACAAGGCCTACACCGAAGGCATCTCGCGCATCACGGCCGAGGACATCGAGCAGGCCGATAACCTGGGCTACATCATCAAGCATCTGGGCATCACCCGCGCCACGGCCAAGGGCCTCGAGCTGCGCGTGCATCCGACGCTGATTCCCAAGGAACGTCTGCTGGCCAACGTGCATGGCGTCAAGAATGCCATCGAGGTGATGGGCGACGCTGTCGGCCCGACCCTTTATTACGGCGCCGGCGCCGGTGCCGAGCCGACGGCCTCTGCCGTGGTCGCGGACCTGCTCGACGTGGCGCGCGATATCGCGACCGACCACCGCTACCGTGTGCCGTATCTGGCCTTCGCCGAGATCAATCAGCACGGCGACACCCTGCCGATCCTGCCGATGGAAGAGATCGAGACGGCCTGCTATCTGCGTCTGCACGCAGTGGACCGCCCGGGTGTGTTGGCGCGTGTCGCGTCGATCCTCTCCGAGCAGGGCATCTCCATCGAGGCGATCATCCAGAAGGAAGCCACCGAAGGGGAGCTGGTGCCGATCATTCTGCTCACGCACCGTGCGCGCGAACTGCACATGAACGAAGCGATTCGCCAGCTGGAAGCGCTGGTGGATGTCGCCGGTTCCGTGGTGCGCATTCGTGTCGAGGATCTCGACGACAACGCCTGATCGCGGGCAAACGGGGCGGGGCTATCGACGGTGATGGCACCGCCCCGCTGGGCAGCCGGCGCAGGCCGGAAGAGCAAGAATCATAACGGTGGCAAGAGCCACGGGAAGACACGACATGCGTTATATCTCCACGCGCGGCCAGGCGCCGGCGCTCGGTTTTGAAGATGTGGTTCTCACGGGGCTTGCCAGTGATGGCGGCCTGTACGTGCCGGAAACCCTGCCGCAGTTCAGCGCCGAAGAGCTGACGGCGATGGCCGGTGAGTCCTACGCGGAAATCGCCTTCCGTGTCATGAAGCCCTTCGTCGATGGCGCCATCGATGACGAGACCTTCCGTGACATCGTGCGCGAGACCTACGCGACCTTCAGTCACGATGCCGTCGTGCCGCTCAATCAGCTCGACAGCAACCATTACCTGCTGGAGCTGTTCCACGGCCCGACACTGGCCTTCAAGGATGTCGCGCTGCAGCTGCTGGGTCGCCTGCTGGATCACTTCCTCGCCAAGCGCGGCGAGCGTGCGGTGATCATGGGCGCGACCTCCGGCGATACCGGTTCTGCCGCCATCGAAGGCTGCCGTGCCTGCGATCATGTGGATATCTTCATTCTGCATCCGCACAACCGTGTCTCCGAAGTGCAGCGTCGCCAGATGACCTCCGTGCTGGCGCCCAACGTCTTCAACATCGCCATCGAAGGCAACTTCGATGATGCCCAGGCGATGGTGAAGGCCAGCTTCGCCGATCAGGACTTCCTGAACGGCACGCGTCTGGTCGCGGTCAACTCGATCAACTGGGCGCGCATCATGGCCCAGACCGTCTACTACGTGGCCGCCGGTGTGGCGCTGGGCGCTCCGGCGCGTCAGGTCAGCTTCACGGTGCCGTCGGCCAACTTCGGCAACATCTTTGCCGGCTATCTGGCCTCGCGCATGGGGCTGCCGGTCCGCCAGCTGGTGATCGCCACCAACGCCAACGACATCCTGCATCGCACCATCTCCTCCAATGACTTCTCGCGTCAGGAGCTGAAGGCGACGCTGGCACCGTCGATGGATATCGTGGTGTCCTCCAACTTCGAACGTCTGCTGTTCGAAGCCTATGGCCGCGATGGTCAGGCGATCCGTGAGCTGCTCGAGCACTTCTCGCGGGAACCGGCAGCACTGGCGGATGCCCCGCTGGCGAAGCTGCGTGAGCTGTTCTCCAGCCACAGTGTCGATGACGAGACGATCCTCGAGGTCATCCGTGAGGCGCACCATCGCACCGGTGAGATTCTCGATCCGCATACGGCAACCGGCTATCGTGCGGCTGAGGTCTGCCGCACCGATAGCGCGACGCCGATGATCACGCTGGCGACGGCGCATCCGGCCAAGTTTGCCGAAGCTGTGGCGCGTGCCGGCTTTGCTGGCGTCGATCTGCCGCCGCATCTGCATGACCTGCTGGAGCGCGAGGAGCGTTACAGCGTACTGCCGGCGGAGTTGGCGGCAGTGCAGGACTTCGTGCGCGAGAATCGCCGCGGGTGATTGCAACAACTGCCGGTTGGCCCGCTCGGGGTGATCGGCAGTCATCTTTTCATGGCCGTCATGTCTGCAGTCCGCTGCCGAGATGACGGCCATGTCGTTTGTCAGGAGCTCTTCATGTCTGTCACTTCCCCCGTGTCGCCCCCATTCTCGCAAGATTCCATGAGTCGTCCGGACGAGCGCACGCTTGCGGCCAGCATTGCGCGGGTCATTCAGCCGCGCGTGCGTGACGAGCGTCTCTATCAACAGGGCATCGCGACCGGGCTCAGCGAATTGCAGGCGCGTGTGCTGGCAGGGCGTCTGACGCTGGAGAGCTGCAAGGCGCCCCTGGAGGCGCTGGTCACGCCGGCGCTCCGGCATATCGAGCATCCCGAACGGCTGGCCGATGGCCGGCGCGCGGCAGAGCGCATCGCGCGCGCCGTCGCCGAGGGGGAGCATATCGGCATCCTCACCGACTATGACGTGGACGGCATCACCTCGCATGTGGTGATGCTGCGCACGCTGACCGAGCTGTTCGATGTGCCTTACGATCGCGTTCACAGCCTGATCGGCCATCGCATCCATGATGGTTATGGCATCAGTCTGCCGCTGGTCGAGCGCATCATGACGCTGTCGCCGCGCCCGTCTCTGATCATGACCGCGGACTGCGGCTCCAGTGATGAGGCGCGTCTGGCGTTGCTCAAGGAGGCGGGGATAGAGGTGGTGGTGACGGATCACCATGCGTTGCCTCAGGAAGGGCCGCCGGCTTCCGCCTACGCGACCGTCAATCCGACACGAGATGACTGTGCCTATCCCGACGCGACCATTGCCGGCTGCATGGTCGCCTGGTTGACCATGTCACTGACCCGCAATGTCTTGATCGAACAGGGCAGGTTGCCGAGCGATGCCCCCAAGCTGTCGCCGTGGCTGTCGTATGTGGCGCTTGGGACGGTGGCGGACTGTGTGTCACTGGGGGGCAGTGCGATCAATCGCGCGGTGGTCAATCTCGGCCTCACGTTGATCAACCGCATGCAGGAACCCTGCTGGCGCGCGATGGCAGAACGGCTCGGGGCGGATAGCGTGCCTTTCAATGCCGAGACACTGGCCTTCCAGATGGGGCCGCGTATCAATGCCCGCTCGCGTCTGGATGACCCGTACGCCGCACTGCATTTCATGTTGGCGCGGGAAGATGACGCGGCGCAGCGTGCGCTGGAAGTGCTCGATCAGGACAACCAGTCACGCAAGGCGATCGAAGCCGAGATGGTGGAGTCGGCGCGTGCCCTGGCGCTCACCTCCTTGCGGGGAGGGCATCAGGTGATCGTGGTCCACCTGGAGGATGGTCATCCCGGGGTGCAGGGCATTGTCGCCTCGCGCCTGGTGCAGCAGTTCGGGCGACCGACCGTCGTGCTGACACCAGCTGCGGTGCCCGGCATGTTGACAGGCTCCGGGCGCTCCATCGAAGGATTGCACCTGCGGGATGCGCTGCAGCGTGCCCATGATCTCGCGCCGCAGTGCCTACCGCGCTTCGGTGGGCATCGCGGCGCCGCCGGCGTGGGCTTGCCGCTGACGGAAAAGGATACCTTCACTCGTGCCCTGCAGCAGGCAGCCGCGGAGCAGTTGGGGGAGAGGGCGCTCAATCCCTTGATTCTCAGTGATGGTGAGCTGGTGGAAGGGCAGTTGAGTCTGGAGACGCTGGATGAGCTCGAGCGTCTGGCGCCCTTCGGGCGTGAGTTCGAGGCGCCTCTCTTCGAGGGCAGTTTCCTGGTCGAGAGCCTCAGGCCGGTAGGCGCCGATGGCACGCACCTGTCATTGGAGCTCTCGCTCGGGCGTACACGCCTCAAGGCGATCTGGTTCCGTGCGCTGTCACCGGGGGATTCACCGGCATTTGGCGTAGGGGCCTCTCTGAAGTGTGCTTACAAGTTGTCGCGCAATCGCTGGCGGGGGAGAGAGTCACTGCAGTTGATGCTGGAGCACGCAGTGCCTGCATGAGCTTGTTTGAATTGACAGGGATATCTGGCCAAAAAGCCCTTGCCATCAAGCCGATTCCTGCGTAAAGTACGCATCCGCTGCCGGGGACGCATGGCGTTACCAGCGGTGAAAGAGGTTTGCAGGTGATTGTTTTGCTTGATGTTTTTGAAGTCCACTTCGACATCATCGATTGACAATCCCGGGCGATTCGCTAGAATGCGCCGCACTCCTTACGGAACAGGTGATCGAGCAATGCTCTTCACCGCTTGATGATGCTTAGAGGCAGTCGACTGACTCATCATCAAGTGCTTGACTTCTCAAGCGTTCCGGGTAGAA
>NZ_JAWJYL010000019.1:0-58443 GCF_046566945.1 Cobetia sp. SIMBA_158 | reverse complement strand
TTTCTCCATGTGAGAGTAGGTCATCGTCAGGCACTTATACTGAACCGCCCCTGTAGCCTTGCTGCAGGGGCGGTTCTCTTTGTACACGGAAAAAATGTGCGCAGGAAAAGTTGTGCAGAGAGCCCTGCATGCGAATCAGCTGTGGGCGAGAGAGAAGGGCGAGAGAAAAGCTCTGCCCAGGCAACGTGCACATGACACGAGAAGGCCCCTGTCGAGATATCGACAGGGGCCTTTTGTCTTCGGGGCCTTTTATCTTCAGGGCCAGTGAAGTTTCAGTGCGCCATCACATCAGAGCGAGACTTCGTAGAGTTCGATGGGCGTACCGTCAGGGTCTGCCAGGAAGGTGAAGCGGGCGCCGGTGTATTCATCGACACGTATCGGCTCTGGCGTGGCGCCACGGGCGATCAGCAGCTCGACACAGGTATCGATGTCTTCCGTCGCCAGCGCCAGGTGACGAAGGCCACAGGCTTCCGGATAGCTGGGGCGCTCAGGCGGCGAAGGGAAGGAGAACAGCTCCAGCTGGATACCGCCCGGCAGGCGCAGGTCGAGCTTGTAGCTGTCGCGGGCCTCACGATAGGCCTCGTTGATCACCTGCGCATCCATGACCTCGAGATAGAAGCGCCTGGCGCGAGGGTAATCAGCGGTGATGAGCGCCACGTGATGGACCCGCGTCAGAGGCAGGCGGGGTATCGGGGTAGCGTCTGAAGCCATGGCGAGACTGTCCGTTGTCATGTTGTGCTCCTGCAGAGTGTTCGGTGCGATGAACGGCACGACGAACTGTGTGATGAGCTGTGTGGATGGGCCGAACGGTGAGCACCTGAGTGACATCCTGATGAAAGAAGGCGCCCACTGGGCGCCTTCTTTGATTGGAGCCATCACTGGCCAGGCCGTGCGCTATCTCAGCGACACAGGGTTTCCAGGGCTTCGATCAGGCTGTCCATCTCGGCATCGGTACCGATGCTGATGCGCAGATAGTCACGCAGTGCGTCGGTGTTGAAGTGGCGCACCAGGATGCCCTGTTCGCGCAGGCCGATGAACAGCTTGCCGGCATCGTGGGTCGGGTGTGTCGCCAGCACGAAGTTGGTCTGCGAGGGCAGGATCTCGAAGCCCAGCGCGGCCATGCGATCGCGCGTCTGCTCGCGGGTGGTGATGACGCGTGTGCGGCACTCATCGAAATAGTCGGGATCACTGAGCGCGGCGACGCCGACCTGTTCGGCCAGGCGATCGATGGGGTAGGAGTTGAAGGAGTCCTTCACGCGCTCCAGACCCTCGATCAGCTCACGCGAGGCCACGGCATAGCCAAGACGAATGCCCGCCAGGCTGCGCGACTTCGAGAAAGTGCCCGTCACGACCAGATTCGGATACTGATGAATCAGCGGGATGGCGCTTTCGCCACCGAAGTCCACGTAGGCCTCGTCGACCAGTACCACGCTCTGCGGATTGCGCTCCAGCAGCGCGGCAATCGCCTTGCGGCCATGGCCATGCCCTGTCGGGGCGTTGGGGTTGGCGAAGATGATGCCGCCATTGTCGTTGCCGAAGGCTTCCAGGTCGACTTCCCAGTTGTCGGTCAGCGCGATGCTGCGCGACTCGATGCCATACATGCGGCAGTAGACCGGGTAGAAGCTGTAGCTGATGGACGGCAGCAGCAGCGGCTTGTCCTGACGGAAGAATGCCTGGAAGGCCAGCGCCAGCACCTCATCGGAGCCATTGCCGACAAAGACTTCCTCGGCGGCCACATGAAAGGTATCGGCCAGGGCGGCGCGCAGCGAGCTGGAGCTCGGGTCCGGGTAGCGGCGCAGATCAGAGGCATTGAACTCGCGCAGCGTCTGCTCCACGGCGGGCGCCGGCGGATAGGGGTTCTCGTTGGTGTTCAGCTTGATCAGCTGCTCACGCGGTTGTTCGCCGGGGACGTAGGGGGTCAGGTCGTGGACCTGGGGGCTCCAGTACTTGCTCATGATTTCTCGCCGCTGGTGACAGTGCATGACCCGTGTCATGGATGCTTTTCATGTTGCCCGCTGGATCGTCGCGGTACAAGCTCCGGCATGCGCTCTGAGTGAGTCATGAGGGGCATTGGAGCGGTGATTGAAGGCTGTTCGAAGGTCTGTTGCGAAGGACTGTCGGGAGAGAGTGTTGTGAAGGGCTATCGAGAGTGGTGTTGGAAGAAGCCCAAGAGTGGCCGCACGGCGGGCTTCGCCCATTGTTGCCATGCCAGCATTATTCTCGTGCGATGCGCGTGCTTGAAGCAGCGCGTGGTGTGCCGCATGTCACAGGCATGCTTACCCAGCTCGTGCGACCTTGCACGATGAGGACGCTGGGCGAAGACCTTCAATTCAAGGAGTCCCGATGACTGCCAACACCAGTGCCCCGTACGCTGATACCCTGCTCGATCCGGTCAAGCTCGGTGATCTGACCCTGCCCAACCGCATCCTGATGGCACCGCTGACACGTGCTCGTACCCCCGACAGCGTGCCCGGTGAGCTGCAGCAGGCCTATTACGGTCAGCGTGCCGGTGCCGGCCTGATCATCAGTGAGGCGACCAACATCTCGCCCACCGCACGTGGCTATGTCTACACGCCGGGCATCTGGACCGATGAGCAGGAAGCGGGCTGGAAGGGCGTCGTCCAGGCGGTGCACGCCAAGGGCGGACGCATGGCGCTGCAGCTGTGGCACGTCGGGCGTGTCTCGCATGAGATGGTGCAGCCGGACGGCCAGCAGCCGGTCGCGCCGAGCGCCCTGCGTGGTGAAGGCGCCCAGTGCTTCGTCGAGTTCGAGGACGGCACCAGCGGACGTCACCCCACCAGTACGCCGCGCGCCCTGGAGACGGACGAGATTCCCCAGCTGATCGAGGACTATCGCCAGGCCGCCGTGCGCGCCAAGCGTGCCGGTTTCGACATGATCGAGGTGCACGCCGCCAACGCCTATCTGCTCAACCAGTTCATGGCCACCGGCACCAATCAGCGCACTGACCAGTACGGTGGCTCGGTCGAGAACCGTGCGCGCCTGACGCTGGAAGTCGTCGATGCCGTCGCCGAAGTCTTCGGCCCTGAGCGTACCGGCATCCGCCTGACGCCCTTCATCGAGATATTCGGTCTGACCGATGACGAGCCGGAAGAGATGGCCTTCTACATGGCCGAGCAGCTCTCCAGACGTGGCATCGCCTATGTGCACGTCAACGAGCCGGACTGGGCCGGTGGCGACATCAAGTTCAGCGATGACTTCCGTCGTGCCCTGCGTGAGCGCGTCACGGGCGCGCTGATCTTCTGCGGCCATTACGACGGTGAGAGCGCGGCACGCATCATCGATGAGGGCATCGCGGATGCCGTCGCCATCGGGCGCCCGTATATCGCCAACCCGGACCTGGTCGAGCGCATTCGCCTCGGCGCTGAGCTCAACGAGCAGGACCCGGACACCTTCTACGGTGGTGGCGCCAAGGGTTACACCGACTATCCGTTTCTCGACAATGGCCATGATCGCCGCGGCTGAGGCCGACACGATTTAGCGAATGGTGTTCGATAAACGCCATCGGGGGTGGCCTCTCGGGGCGGATACCCGCTATTCTTGAGCATGGAAGCTTGTGAGCGGTCTGCCTGCCAAAGCGGGTAGACCGCTCGCCGTCGATAGCGCTGATGCTGCTATCGAGTCATCGCCTTAAGGAGGATTCAATGCAGATCAGGACTCTGATGGTGGGAGCCGCGCTGATGGTCGGTCTCGCCGGGTGCGCATCAACGGCCCAGACCAATGACGGTGCCGCTGACAACAGCGCCACCGAGACAGCCAGCGAGCAGGTTGCCGTCTACAAGGGCACCCTGCCGTGTCGTCGTTGCACGGGCATTGACCTCGATGTACGCCTCAAGGGTGCCGAAGAGGCAGCCCAGGATGAGCGTACCTTCAGTCTCGATGCCACCTATCGTGATCATCCGCAGCAGCCGGATCCAGAGCATTACGAAGGCCAGTGGGACGTGCTGTCCGGCACCGTGACGGACCCGAACGCGACCGTCTATGAGCTGACGCCGGACGGCGAAGGTCAGACCTACTACTTCCTGCGTCTGGATGCCCAGACCCTGGAGCTGGTCGACCCGCAGAAGCGTCGCTTCCAGAACGGTGAGACACTGCGCCTCAAGCGCCAGTAAGCGTGCCGTGCGCCACAAGGCGATCGTGAGCACAAGGAAGGCGGCGCAAGCCGCCTTCCTTGTGTCTGGCCGTTGGAAATCCGCGGCTGACGACACTCCGCCGCGGCGCCGAGAATCATTTCTTCCCGACAGGATTGTCTGATGGCGAAAGCAAAGAGCGCCTTCGTATGTACCGAATGCGGTAGCGAATTCTCGAAGTGGCAGGGCCAGTGCAGCGGCTGCCGCGAATGGAACACCCTGCAGGAAATCCGCGTCGGCGCCACGGTATTGCCCGGCGCCGCCCCCGCTGCGGGGGCCGTCGCCGGTGGTCCCGCGCGTAGCGCCAGCAATGGGCGGGGCGGCTACGCCGGCACGCTCAGCGACAACGTGACCGATCTTTCCAATGTCTCGCTGGCCGAAGTGCCGCGCTTCTCCTCGACCTTCGGCGAGTTCGATCGTGTGCTGGGCGGCGGGCTGGTGCCGGGTTCCGCCGTGTTGCTCGGTGGCCACCCGGGGGCCGGCAAGTCGACACTGCTGCTGCAGACCGCCTGCAAGCTCGCCCAGCACAAGCGCTCACTCTACGTCACCGGTGAGGAATCGCTGTCGCAGGTGGCGATGCGCGCCCATCGTCTGCAGCTGCCGACCCAGGGCCTCAAGATGCTGGCCGAGACCAGCGTCGAGACGATTCTGGCCACCGCCGAGCGCGAGAAGCCCGAGGTGCTGATCATCGACTCCATCCAGACCATGCATCTGGAGGATCTGTCATCCGCGCCGGGTGGTGTCTCGCAGGTGCGTGAGTCCGCCGCCGCGTTGACCCGCTTCGCCAAGCGAACCAACACCGTGCTGCTGCTGGTCGGCCACGTGACCAAGGACGGCTCGCTGGCCGGGCCCAAGGTGCTGGAGCACATGATCGACGCCTCCCTGCTGCTGGAGGGCGATGGCGATTCGCGCTTCCGCACGCTGCGTGGCCAGAAGAACCGCTTCGGCGCGGTCAACGAGCTGGGCGTGTTCGCCATGGTCGAGCTGGGCCTGAAGGAGGTGAAGAATCCCAGCGCGATCTTCCTGTCGCGCAGCGAGGAGCAGTCCTCCGGCAGCCTGGTGATGGTGGTGTGGGAGGGCACGCGACCGATCCTGATCGAAGTGCAGGCCTTGCTGGATGACTCGCCGCTGGGCAATCCCCGCCGTGTCGCCGTCGGCCTGGACGGCAATCGCCTGTCGATGCTGCTGGCAGTGCTCAACAAGCATGGCGGCCTGTTCACCGGTGATCAGGATGTCTTCCTGAACGTGGTCGGCGGGGTCAAGGTGCTCGAGACCAGTGCCGACCTCGCGGTGCTGTGTGCGGTGGTCTCCAGCCTGCAGAACCGTCCACTGCCGCGCGAGCTGGTGGTGTTCGGCGAGGTGGGACTGTCCGGTGAGATCCGTCCGGTGCCGAGTGGTCAGGAGCGCATCGTCGAGGCCGCCAAACACGGCTTTACGCGCGCCATCGTGCCCAAGGGCAATGCCCCCAAGAATCCGCCCAAGGGCATGACCATCGTGGCGGTCGACAAGCTGTCCCAGGCACTGGAAGCCCTGTGACATCTGCGACTGCCGTGTGAGCCTCCGCACGGGACATCGTGGTGTGATGTAGTATGCAACGAACAAGGCCAGCCTCGCGGCTGGCCTTGTTCGTATGGGGTTTTCTCCGAGCACGAAGCTCAGTCCTGCTTGTCAGTCCTGCTTGTCAGTCCTGCTTGTCAGTCCTGCTTGTCAGCCTGGCGGGCGGCGTGAGCACAGGCCTTGAGGCGTGAGACCAGAAGCTCGACACCGCGCTCGCGCATCAGTTCTTCATTGCGCCCCGGCACCTCTTCGACATCGCCTGCGTAGGCATTGATGGCGGCTTCGACCGAGCTTTCGCGCAGCAGGTGCAGCATCGGGTAGGGCGAGCGGTTGGTGTAGTTGGCCGCGTCGTCTTCCTCGGTATCCTCGAACACGTATTCCGGGTGGAAGCTGGCCAGCTGATAGATGCCTTCGTAGCCCTGCATCTCGAGCAGCGCCTCGGCGTAGTCGAGCAGCTCCAGGTAGGTGTCGAAGTCGCGGAAGCCGTCCTTGAAGATCACCAGCGTCGTCTCGGCGTCGCGATTGGCGTCCAGGTTCAGCAGCTCGTCGCCGAGTGCCTGCAGGCTGCGCTCGAGCCCTGCACCGGGCACCACGGCATACTGGATGCTGTTGCGTGCCAACTCGCGCGCGGCAAACGGGCAAAGATTGTCAGCGATGATGTGCGTCTCGACCCACTGGCGAGTGGCGTCGATGGCCTCGGCTTCGCTGGCATCCAGCGGCGGGGTATAGCCACCCGCCGTCTCGGGAGTCGTGGTATCGGTCGGCGTAGCGTCGGTGGTCATGGCGTCAGGGTCCGCAGCGGTGTCAGGAAAGGGTATTGTCACTGCTCGGGCGCGGCATGGCCAGCGCCGTGTCTTCTCGTCTCTCTTCGTTTCTCGTTATCGTGTCTCGTCGCCGTGTTGCTTGATCATGTCTCTTCATCGTGTCTCTTCAACATATCTCTTTCTAGGGAAAGGACCGCAGGGCCGCAGGTCGTTGTCGGGTATGTGGCGGCCCTGTTTCATTAGTGATTTCAGCGATAGACTTATCACCGCTGGTTTCAAGCCTGCCCCGAGTACGTTCAGGGACATTGCGGCTACCGGCTGACGACTTCTTTCCTGCCTCGCCACGGAGATACTTCTTGTCCGCTGATACTCCGCCTCCTTCCTCGCCGCCCCCCGAATCTCCCGAATCTACCGAGACGGCAGAGGGGCCCGAGCACACCAGTGCCGCGGCCTATCGTCTGTCGCGACTGTTGCCCTTTCTCGGCTGGATGCGTCAGCTGTCGCCCGGGGATGCGCGTTCTGATCTGATCGCGGGCCTGAGTGGCGCGGTGCTGGTGCTGCCCCAGGGGGTAGCCTATGCGTTGATCGCCGGCCTGCCTCCGGCGCATGGGCTGTATGCCGCCATCGTGGTGGCGATCATCGCCGGCCTGTTCGGCAGTTCGCGGCATATGGTCAGTGGCCCGGCCGCGGCGATCTCGATGGTGGTGTTCGGCACCGTCTCGACCCTGGCCGCGCCGGGCAGTCCCGAATACCTGCCGCTGGTGCTGGCGCTGACCTGCATGGTCGGCATCATCCAGCTGTCGTTGGGGCTGATGCGCATGGGGGCGCTGGTCAATCTCATCTCACACACGGTGGTGATCGGCTTCACCGCCGGCGCCGGGGTCTTGATCGCCACCAGTCAGCTCAAGCATCTGTTCGGCATCGCGCTTGGCGATGCCTCGAGCTTTCTCGGCACCTGGTGGGCGCTGCTCGGGCATCTGGGCGATACCTCGTGGGCCACGTTGATCACGGGACTCAGCACCTTGCTCACGGCCGTGCTGGTTCGGCGGCTGAATCGCAAGCTGCCATGGATGCTGGTGGCGATGGCCGTCGGCTGCGGTGTCGCGGCATTGCTCGGTGGCAGCGCGGCAGGTATCCCGATGGTCGGCGCTCTGTCCGGCAGTCTGCCGCCGTTTTCCCTGCCGCCGCTGGGCTTTGATACCCTGCGCTCGTTGGGCGGGGCGGCCTTCGCGCTGGCGGTGCTCGGCCTGATCGAGGCGGTCTCCATCGCGCGCGCCATCGGCGTACGCTCGCATCAGCGTATCGACGGCAACCAGGAGTTCATCGGTCAGGGCCTGTCGAATCTGGCGGGCAGTTTCTTCTCGTGCTTTGCCGGCTCCGGCTCCTTCACGCGCTCCGGCGCCAACTATGATGCCGGCGCCCGTACGCCGCTGTCGGTGGTGGTGGCGGCGCTGATCGTGCTGGCGGTGCTGTTGCTGGTGCCTGACGTGACCGCCTGGCTGCCATTGCCGGCGATGGCGGGCCTGATCATGGTGATCGCCGCCAACCTGATCGAAGTCGCTCATATCCGTCAGATTCTGGCCGTCAGCCGCGAAGAGGCGGTGGTGCTGGTGATCACCTTCCTCGCCACCCTGCTGTTGCCGCTGGAGTTCGCCATCTTCGCCGGGGTGCTGGTCTCGCTGGTGCTGTATCTGAACCGCACCTCACGGCCACGGCTGGTCGAGATGGCGCCAGATCCGGAGCACCCGGAGCTTGGAGTGCGCAATGCCGAGCGTTATCAGCTGGCCCAGTGCCGGGAAGTGGTGATTCTGCGCGTGGATGGTTCGCTGTTCTTCGGGGCGGTCGACCACGTCCAGCGCAAGCTGGCGCGCTATACCGGCAAGCACGTCATTCTGCTGGGCACCGGCTGCAACTTCATCGATATCGCGGGCGCCGAGATGCTCGAGATCGAGCAACGTCGCCTGCGCGATGCCGGCGGCAGTCTCAGCATGTGCGGCTTTCGCATGTACGCGCTGGAAGTGATGGAGCGCGGTGGCTTCCTCGAGCGCATGGGGCGTGAGAACTACTTCCATACCGCCGAGGCGGCGATTGCCTCGCTGCGCGACTCGGTCGCCGAAGCGCATCGCGCCCAGGGAGAACAACCCGCTGCCTGCCCCGATTGTCAGCTGTTCGGTCCGGCCGGGATCGGGCCGGGGCAGGGGGTGCGCCTGACGCCACCGTTGGCGTGAAAGCACAAGGCTGGGGGCGGCTGCACGCTTGCGCTAGAATATGGCCCCTTGATGATGCGGCCAGTCAGCTAGCCGCCGCCCATTGCCTCAATCCTGTTCTGTCTGCCGAGAGATGCCCATGAGTTTGCCCACCGTGGCGGCCAGCTGCGACCTGATTCGCGACGGCCGTCCGTTGATCGATGTGCGTGCGCCGGTCGAATTCGCCGCTGGTGCCTTGCCGGGTGCCGTCAATCTGCCGCTGATGGATGATGAGGAGCGTCATCGCGTCGGGGTGCAGTACAAGCAGGTCGGCCCGGAATCGGCGGTACATCTTGGCCATCAACTGGTCAGCGGCGGGATCAAGCGCGCACGTATCCGCGCCTGGGTCGAGCACGTCGAGCGGCACCCTGACGCGATTCTCTATTGCTTCCGCGGCGGCATGCGTTCCCAGCTCAGTCAGCAGTGGCTGCAGGAAGCGGGGATCGAGCGTCCGCGCATCGAGGGCGGCTGGAAGGCCATGCGTCAGCAGCTCTGTCAGCATATCGATGAGCGTGCCGAGCAGGCCCCGATGCTGTTGATCGGCGGGCTGACCGGCTGCGCCAAGACCGAGCTGATCCATGCGCTGGACAATGGCATCGACCTGGAAGGCTGTGCGCGCCACAAGGGGTCGGCCTTCGGCCGCCACCCCTTCCCGGCGCCGAGCCAGATCGACTTCGAGCACCGCATCGCCGCCGAGATGCTCACGCTTGAGGATGAAGCGCCGACCATCATGGAAGACGAGTCGCGCTTCATCGGCAGCGTCAACATTCCGCTCGCCACCTGGCGCGCGATGGAGCAGGCACCGTTGATCCGCGTCGAAATGCCGCTGGACTGGCGAGTGGTGCAGATTCAGAAGGACTATATCGAGGGGCTGTGGTCCACCTACAGTCGTCACTATGGTGACTTCCTCGGCTGGACCCTGATGCAGCGCCAGCTGCGTCAGGCGCTGCTGCGTCTGCGCAAGCGCCTGGGCAGTGCGCGCCTTGCTCGTCTGGTGCGCATGCAGGACATCGCCTTCCAGGAGCACAAGCGCGGCAACCCCATTGCCCATGAAGGCTGGCTGGCGCCGCTGCTCAGTGAGTATTACGACCCGATGTACCGCTATCAGCTCGAGAAGCACGAGCGCACCTTCCTGCACGTCGGCGACTGGGACAACAGCCTTGCCTTCGCGCGTGAGTGGAGCGCCAATCACCGCTGGCAGCGCTGACACTCCTCACGGGCGCCGGTCAGCGCTCACGCATTCAGCCAGTCCACCAGCAGGCGGTCCAGCAGGGCCGCCTGACGATCAAAGCGCTTCGGGTCTTCCAGCAACGCCTCGCGTGACTGCACGCCATTGCCCTCCAGGGGCGCGGGATGGCGGGCAAGGCGGTCCTGCGTGGCCGCCGCATCCATGTGCGGATGGAAGTTGAGCGCCACCACGCGCCCCTCATCCCAGCTGAAGCCGGCCACTGGCGTATGCTCGCTGCTGGCCAGCAGCTCGCAGTCTTCCGGCAGGCCGCAGATCTCCTCGTGCCACATCAAGGCCTCGAACTCGGCGGGTAGCCCCAGCGGGCACTCGTTGCTGCGCGTCAGCGTGGCCCAGCGACGCTGCGGCACCACGGCGGATGAGACGATCGCCCCCATCTGCTCGGCGATCAGTCGCGCCCCCAGGCCAATTCCCAGGAGCGGGCGATTGCTGTTCAGCGTGCGCCGAATCAACTTGCGCTGCAGGCGCAGCGACTGCTGTTCGGCGGGCGAGGCGGGCTGGGCGGCGCTCGACAGGCGTTGCGGTCCATCCAGTACCACCAGCGCATGAAAGTCATCGATGCCCGGCAATGCTTCGCCTGCCAGCGGGAAGCTGGTGTTGAAGCTGTGCCCCATGCCGGAAAGCCAGTCCTTGAGACGTAGCGGACTCTGCCAGTCATGCGCTAGCGTTGCGGTATCGGCGGCTGAATCTGGTTCAGTGTCAGGGAGTTGCCCCTGATGTATGAAGTAAAGATGCATGGCTTCATCATGCGTGAGCGCCATGTCAGCGTAAAGGCCCCAGTACTTGCTTCTCAGTACCTGCACCGGGCGAACCAGCCGCGACACGACAAGGAGAGAACCGCATGCGGGCCGAACTGCTCGAACAGATCTACACCGTGGTGGCGCAGATACCCGAAGGGCGCATCACCACCTACGGGCGTATCGCCAAGATGACCGATGGCGCCAGCGCGCGCATGGTCGGCTCGGCGATGCGTCACCTGCCGGATGGCCATCAGTTGCCGTGGCATCGCGTGATCAATGCCTCGCTCAAGGTCACCGAGCACGGCGGGGCAGTGCGCCAGCGGGAAAAGCTGCGCAGCGAAGGCATCCTGTTCGATGGTGCCGGCCGCGTGCCGACGGAATGCCTGTGGCCCTGAGGTAGGCGGCAGCACGGCAGCGCTCGAGCGGGAGCGTGTTCATCCGGCCACGCGCGGGCGCTACCCTTTCGCCTATCCTATCGCATACCCTATAGCGACCTCCGGTGACATCGCGGCTGGCGGAGCCAAGACGCCAGCGTGAACGCCGCATATTGAATAGTGAAGTGAGAATAGAGCCGTCATGACTCAGCCTGTATCCGGTTTCCGTGCGCGCCTTGATGCGCTGGCCCCCGTGCGCCGTACTGCCTTCATGGCGGCGCTGACCGAGCGACTCCTGCCCAATGCCGGCTTCTACGCCGAAGCCAACGGCACGGCCAGCGCGCTGGACACCACGCGTGAGCTGCGCAAGCTGCTGGACCTCGTCTGGGAGCAGCTGCGCGTGCGCGATGCCAAGATCGATTTCTCGCTGCAGGCCGAGAAGGTCACCGCCTTCGAGCCCGCCGAGGAAGATGACAGCTTCGGCGCGCGCCGCGCGCTGGAAGCCGTGATGGCGCTGACCGCCTGCATCGATGTGCTGATCAGCGAAGAGCCGGAAGCCGCGCTCAAGATCAGCCGTCTGTCCGCCGATGGCGTGCGCGCGCTGATCGACCTGCAGGCCGGTGAGGGCATTGAGCAGGAAGCGCTGGAAGCCATGATTCGCGAACATCCGTTGATGATCGATGAGCGTGATTTCCAGGACGCCGTGCTCGAGAGCGTCGAGGCCCCGCAGCTGTCACGCGATGACTGGCGCGCGCTCAAGCAGTTGGGCCGCAATGAAGATGTCAGCAATCTCGGGCTATCCTTGCAGGACTGAGCGGCCCGATTCGGGCCATCCTGGTGCCAGTGAAGACTGGCCAGCCGTTGTTGGAGAGACAGATGAGCGACACCCGTCAGCAGGATTCTTCTCCGATGAACGCAGCGCTGAATGGCGTGATTCAGGCGCGTCTGGACGCCATGCGTGAGCGTCTCGCGCAGCCGACGCTGAGCGCGGCGGATGTACACGCGCTGCGCGTCGACTGCAAGCAGCTGCGCGGCTGGTGGCAACTGCGGCGTGAGTCACTGGGCAAGTCGGCGGTGAGTGAGCATCAGGCGCGTCCGCGCGCCGTCGCCAAGGCATTGGCCGGGCCGCGCGAGGCGCACATGCTGCGCAAGACCCATGGTCGCGCCTACGCCTGGGTGGATGAGCGCAGTCAGCGCCTGCTGGATGCGCTGCGTCCGGGGCTGACCAGTGCCTCGTTGAGCGAGCCCGAAGGCGAACTGGATCACGCGCCGCTCGAGACGCTGCTGGGCGAAGAGCGGGCGGCCTGGCAGGCGGCACCGCTGACGGTGGAGGAGCTCAACACCGGGCTGGAGTTCAGTCGTCATCGCATCAGCAAGCTTGCGGCGCAGGTGGCCAGCAAGCGTGAGATCGAGACGTCTCACCGGCTGCGCAAGTGGGTCAAGTACCGCATGTTCCAGCTGGCACTGGCACACGAGGCGCTGGGTGAGGCAGCCGCGCGGGAGCTCGAGTCACCGAGTCACGGACGGCGCCGCGAGCCGGAACTGCTCGACAAGGCGGCTGCGCGGCTGGGCAATCAGCATGACCTGGCGGAGCTGGCGCTGTGGGTCGGGGAGCGCGTGATGCTGCCTGCCGCCGAGAAGCATCTGGTCGCGGACATCATGACGCTTGCCGACCAGCGACTCGCGCAGGCGCTCAAGCCGCTGAAGAAGCTGGGCTACGTCTGAGCGCTGTTCTCGCCTGAGCCGAAGTTGCGTCTCTGAAGACAAGAACGCCGCCATTCCCTGAGGAAATGGCGGCGTTCGTGTTTCTGCCTGAACTACCTGCGGCTGCGCTTACAGGCGCATCTCGATACCGCGTGCGGCCATATGCGCCTTGGCCTGGGGGATCGTGTACTCGGCGAAGTGGAAGATGCTGGCGGCCAGCACCGCATCCGCACCGCCTTCGAGCACGCCATCCACCAGGTGGTCGAGGGTGCCGACACCGCCGGAGGCGATCACCGGCACGCTGACGGCGTCGGAGATGGCGCGTGTCACGCCGAGATCGAAACCGGCCTTGGTGCCATCGCGGTCCATGCTGGTCAGCAGCAGTTCACCGGCGCCCAGCTCGACCATCTTCTTCGCCCACTCGACGGCGTCGAGTCCGGTCGGCTTGCGGCCACCATGGGTGAAGATCTCCCAGCGCGGTGTCTCGCCGTCCTGGCTGACGCGCTTGGCGTCGATGGCGACCACGATGCACTGGCTGCCGAAGCGTTCCGCGGCTTCACGCACGAAGTCCGGGTTGAACACGGCCGCGGTGTTGATCGAGACCTTGTCCGCGCCGGCATTCAGCATGGTGCGAATGTCTTCACAGGTGCGGATGCCGCCCCCCACCGTCAGCGGGATGAACACCTCACCGGCGATGCGCGAGACCATGTCGACCGTGGTGCCACGGTTGTCGACGCTGGCGGTGATGTCGAGGAAGGTGATCTCGTCGGCGCCTTGCTCGTTGTAGCGCTTGGCGACCTCGACCGGGTCACCGGCATCGCGGATACCGACGAAGTTGACGCCCTTCACGACACGACCGGCGTCGACGTCCAGACACGGAATGATGCGTTTGGCGAGTGCCATGATCGCTCCCCTCAGGCCTTGCGGCCGGTGATGGAGTCGGACAGCGCCTGCGCTTCGGCGATGTCCAGGCTGCCTTCATAGATGGCGCGGCCGGTGATGGCACCGAGGATGCCCTGATCGGCCACTTCGGCCAGGCCACGGATGTCATCCAGGTTGGTCACGCCGCCGGACGCGATCACCGGGATACCGCCTTCGCGGGCCAGTGCCACGGTGGCTTCGATGTTGACGCCCTGCATCATGCCATCGCGGGCGATGTCGGTGTAGACGATGGAGGACACGCCGTCGTTGGCGAAGCGCTTGGCCAGCTCGGTGGCCTTGATGGTGGAGACTTCGGCCCAGCCATCGGTGGCCACGAAGCCGTCACGCGCATCGAGACCGACGATGATGCGGCCCGGGAAGGCACGGCACATCTCGGCGACGAAGGCCGGTTCCTTCACGGCCTTGGTGCCGATGATGACCTGACCGACACCAGCTTCCAGGTAGTGCTCGATGGTCGCGGCATCACGGATGCCACCGCCGATCTGGATCGGCAGCTCCGGGTAGGCGCGGGCGATGCGTGTCACGGCGTCGCCATTGACCGGCTTGCCTTCGAAGGCACCGTTGAGATCGACCAGATGCAGACGACGGCCACCGGCCTCGACCCAGCGCGCGGCCATGGCCAGCGGGTCATCGCCGTAGTTGGTGGAGTCTTCCATGCGGCCTTGCTTCAGGCGTACGCACTGACCGTCCTTGAGATCGATCGCGGGGATTACCAGCATGTCGGGTGTCCTCTCGGCGTGTCTGGGCACGCCTGTATTGTCGTCGGTATATCGAAGGCGGATGTATCGGCGTCCGTCACGCGAGACAGGCGCCGAGGGTCACGCGGGCGAGCCTTCAGGGCTGCCAGCGGACGAAGTTCTCGAGCAGCTTGAGGCCGGCGGCCGCGCTCTTCTCCGGGTGGAACTGCACCGCGAACAGGCTGCCCTCACCGATGGCGACGTGCGCCTCGGCACCGGCGTAGTGCGTGGCACCGTAGACCTTGGCGCGCTCGCTGGCCGATACATAGAAGCTGTGCACGAAGTAGAAGCGCGAGTTGTCCTCGATGCCTTCCCACAGCGCGTGGCCCTGGGTGTGTGCGACATGGTTCCAGCCCATGTGCGGCACCTTGAGGCGCTGGCCGTGCTCGTCCAGCTGCTGGTCATCGAAGCGTTTCACGTCGCCCTTGAAGTAGGCGAGGCAATCGATGCCACCGTTCTCTTCGCTGCGCTCCATCAGCATCTGCTGACCGACACACACGCCCAGCAGCGGCTTGCTGTGGTTGCTCAGCAGCTCGCCGACCAGACCGCGCAGCTCGGCGCGTTCAAGCTCGCCCATGCAGTCACGGATGGCGCCCTGGCCGGGCAGCACCACGCGGGTGGCGCCGCGGATGGCGCGCGGGTCGCTGGTGATCACGACATTCTCGTCGGCCACGTGCTCAAGCGCCTTGGCGACGGAGTGCAGGTTGCCCATGCCATAGTCGATGACGGCAATCGTCATGTCTTTCTCCCGAAGGCCGGAGCAGGCTCCGGCGCTGGATGTCAGGCGTCTGGCGCCCGGATCATTCGTTTACAGCGAGCCCTTGGTGGAGGCGATACGGCCTCCCATGCGCTCATCCTCTTCCACCGCCATGCGCACGGCACGACCGAAGGCCTTGAAGATGGTCTCGGCCTGGTGGTGGGCATTGAAGCCCTTGAGGTTGTCGATATGCAGGGTGGCGCCAGCGTGATTGACGAAGCCCTGGAAGAATTCCCAGAACAGCTGGGTATCGAAGCGACCGATATTGCCGCGGGTGAACTCGCACTGCATGAACAGGCCCGGACGACCGGAGAAGTCGATCACCACGCGCGACAGGGCTTCATCCAGCGGCACGTAGGCATGGCCGTAACGGCGGATGCCGGCCTTGTTGCCCAGCGCCTGCGCGAAGGCCTGACCCAGGGTGATGCCGATGTCCTCGACGGTGTGGTGGTCATCGATATGCAGGTCGCCATCGCAGTCGACCTCGATGTCGATCACGCCGTGACGGGCGATCTGGTCCATCATGTGTTCGAGGAAGGGCACGCCAGTGTTGGCGCTCAGCTTGCCTTCACCGTCCAGATTGATGCGGACCCGGATCTTGGTTTCCGAGGTGTTGCGATGAACTTCGGCGATACGCTCTACCATGATGTCTCTCCAGCGGTCGGTGACGCCATCAGCGGCTTCGAGGCCGATGGGGTCTGGGCGCAGTCTGGGGCCTTTGGTAAGAGAGGCGTGTGTCCAGTCCGGCCGGGAAGTGCGCATCATGTGGTTATTGTCATGTGATGTCGCAATCGAAATCGTGATCAGGGCATTGACGACGGCAGAGAGCCGTCGGCGGGGCGCTTGATCGGCGGCAGGCGCGTCGTCTTTGTGCCTGCCCGACCCGTCATTATAGAGAAAGGACAATGGCATCCGCTACAATGGCGGGCATTCATATCGCGGGCGAGGATCTCACCATGCCGGTCACTCTTCAGATGATCGATCACGCACGCTGGCAAACCGATGAGCAAGTCCGTATCGATCTGTCGCGTATCTATCACGAAGCCCCCAGTGAGCGTCTCCCGCTCGCCCCGGATGACTTCATTCAGGCCAATCTCGCCGCGGGACACCGCTTCTGCAGCGCCTTCTTCAACGATCGTCATATCGGCGCGCTACTCTGCGAGGATGAAGGCGATGCCTGGAAGATCAGCCATTGCTGCGTGCGCAAGAGCACGCGCCGACGCGGTGTGGGTACGCGTCTGATGGCCCTGCTGTCGCTGGAAGCGGCCAGTGCCCAGCGTCTGCTGGTCGTGCCGAGTCAGGGATTGACTCTGGCCGACGAGCTGCTGGTATCACGTCTGGGCTATGTGCGAGACCCCGCCCGCGACGGCTTCGTGCTGGCGCAGGAGTGAACCCGGTCGTTGCCGGATGCGGAACTGACGTCAACGCGACCTGTCCACCGGCTGTGTCATCATCGATGTTGTCTTGAGGCTGTCTCGCTGTGCGGGAGGATGGCGCGCAGCGCTCGAGCTAGATGATGAGCGGGAGAAAGGGCATCGCCTGATGTCATGAGTCCCCAGCGCCATTCCATGTGCTGCCCTCTGGAGTGAGGGCACCGTAGCAATTCTCATCGTGTCAAAGGGAGGACGCAGATGAAAGCACTGTTCAGAGCCTTGCTGGCCATCGTCGGAGTACTGGCGTTGGTGGTCGTGGCAGGGGTGATCTATGTCACCACCTTCCTCGATCCGAATGATCTCAAGCCGCGACTGGTCAAGGCGGTCAAGGACCAGGCGGGGCTGGAACTGGCCCTGAACGGCCCGCTGGACTGGTCCTTCTATCCGCGTCTCGGCGTCAGCGTCGAGGACGCCGAAGCCTGGCTGCCGGAGCAGGAACGTGATCAGTCACCGTTTGCCTCCTTTACCCGCGCGGAAGTCGGCGTGTCCTTCACGCCACTGCTGAGCGGTGAAGTCGAAGTCGAAGGCGTCTTCCTCGACGGCCTCAAGCTGGCGCTCGAGCGTGATGCACAGGGGCGTGGCAACTGGGAAAGCCTGCTCGAGCATGCGGCGACGGCCGCCGACAGTGGCGCGGCGGATGAAGCGCTGCCGCCGGCCAAGAGCGCCGGTGTGGCGCTGGCGGATGACACGACCCCGTCGGTGCAGAATGGCGCCGGCAGCATGGCGGTCAATCTCGATATCGCCTCGGTGCAGGTCACCAATGGTCAGATCGCCTATCAGGACGCGGCCAGCGGGCTCGACATGACGCTCAATGACGTGGCGTTGACGTCCTCCAACGTCAGCCCCGACAAGGCCTTCCCGGTCGAGCTGTCGTTCGTGGCCGATGGGCGTGAGCCGGAACTTCAGAGCACCGTCAGCCTCGATGGCAAGGTGGCGCTGGACCTGCAGGGCGGCCGTCATGTGCTGACCGGCGTGAGCCTGGATACCACCACGCGCATGCCGTCGCTGGGTGACAAGGACCAGAGCGTGGCGCTGGACATCGACACCCTGACGCTGGATACCGACAAGCAGCTGTATCTGGCCGATGGCGCCGAGCTGGATGCGACGCTCCATCAGGCCGCGCTGGGTGACAAGGCCCTGCCGCTGAAAGCCACCTTCGGTGCCGAAGCGGACCTGGCGGCGGGCACGGCGAATCTCGAGAACCTGCTGCTGACCTCCGGCAGTGACCTTCGCCTCAGCGGGGCGCTCAAGGCCAAGGACATCACCGGCGATGCGCTCAGCTATAGCGGCCAGTTCAAGCTGGCACCGCTGTCGCCCAAGGCGTGGATGACGCGTGTCGGCATGGAAGCGCCGCAGACTGCCAAGAGCAGCGCGCTTACCTCGCTGGCCTTCTCCAGCCCGTTCAAGGGCGACATGTCGCAGGTGCAGCTGACCAACCTGGTCATGGCGCTGGATGACACCACCATCAATGGGCGCCTCGGCTCGTCCTTCGATGCCTCGCAGATCACCTTCGATCTGGATGTCGACGCGCTCAATCTCGATGACTACCTGGCACCGGCAGGCGCAGACGAGAAGACGGCAAGCCTGGGGGAAGCGCTCACGGCGGGCGTGATCGCGCCGGTCTATGCGGCCGATGGCGACGCGGAGTTGCTGCCGGTGGCATTGCTCAAGACGCTGGGCCTTCAGGGGCAGCTGGATATCGGCACGCTGATCGCCTCGGGTCTCGAGATGAGCAAGGTGACCGCCAAGCTGTCCGGTCAGCCGGGTGTGCAGCAGCTCGATAGCCTGACGGCCAGCCTCTATGGCGGCTCGCTGGCGGCCAATGCGCGCATCGATAGCCGCAAGACACCGCTGAGCATGAGCTTCGGCGAGAAGCTGACCAATCTGGATATCGCGCCATTCCTCAAGGCGCTGGCGCCGGAGCAGAAGGACATCCTGCGTGGTCGCCTGACGCTCAATGGTGACTACACCACCAGCACCAATCAGATCGACAGCATCAAGCGCAATCTGAACGGCAAGGGCAACTTCGAGATTCGCAATGGCGAGGTGCTCGACGTCAATATCTCCAGGGAGATGTGCACTGCCGTGGCGACGCTGAGTGGCAAGACCTCCTCACGTGAATGGAAGGCCAATACGCCGCTGGAGCGCGCGCAGGGCAGCTTCACGGTCACCAATGGCGTGATCAGCAATCAGGATCTCGCCCTGGCGATCCCGGGCATCGCGCTGGACGGCAAGGGCCAGCTCAACCTGCCGACCGAGGCCTTCGACTACAACGTGGCGGCGCGCTTCATCGAGGGCGCGGATGACGCGGCCTGTGAGGTCAATCCGCGTCTGATCAAGCTGCGCTTCCCGGTGCAGTGTCAGGGCAACCTGAGCGGTGAGCCGGGCGAGTGGTGTGGCTTCGATCAGAAGGGCTTCCAGAGTGCCGCAGCGGAACTGGCCAAGGATGAAGCCAAGCGTAAGGCGGGCGAGAAGGTCAGCGAGAAGCTGGATGAGAAGCTCGACGAAGATACCCGCAAGAAGATCGACGACAAGCTGGGCGAAGGCGCCAGCGACAAGCTGAAGGGCGCGATTCAGGGGCTGTTCAACTGATCACTCGCTCCCTTCGTAGCAAGACCGGCACGCCAGCTCCTCGGGGCTGGCGTGCTGCCGTTTGAGCCCAGGCCATGGCGTCGACCATGGCGCGAGCAGAGGAAGTTTTGATGGCGCGACCTGACATTGCTGCCACGCCAGACGTGACAGCTCCCGAGAGCCACGCCACACCCGGCTTCGAAGACATCGCCCTGAGCCCCGAGGCGTTTCAGGCGCGCGTGTTCGACTGGTTCGATGAGCATGGCCGCAAGCATCTGCCCTGGCAGGAGAACACCACGCCGTATCGCGTGTGGGTCTCGGAAATCATGCTCCAGCAGACCCAGGTCGCGACGGTGCTGCCGTACTACGCCCGCTTCATGGAGCGCTTCCCGGATGTCGCGGCGCTGGCGGCGGCGGGTATCGATGACGTGCTGCACCTGTGGACGGGCCTTGGCTACTACGCGCGGGCGCGCAATCTGCACAAGGCCGCGCAGCAGGTCGTGAATGAGCACGACGGCGCCTTCCCGGTCGAGAGTGTCGAGGCACTGTCGGCCTTGCCGGGTATCGGGCGTTCGACCGCCGGGGCGATCATCAGCATCAGCACCGGACAGCGGGCGCCGATTCTCGATGGCAACGTCAAGCGCGTGCTGGCACGCCTGCATGCCGTGGAAGGCTGGCCGGGACGTCCGGCGGTGGAGCGCAAGCTGTGGACGCTGGCGGAACGCTACACGCCGCAGGTGCGGCTGGCGGACTGGACCCAGGCGATGATGGATCTCGGAGCCACCCTGTGCACGCGCGGCAGCAAGCCCGATTGCGCGCGTTGCCCCTTCGAGGAAGTCTGCGTGGCGCATGCGCGTGGCGAAGAGAAGCGCTTCCCCGAGAGCAAGCCCAAGAAGACCATTCCGACGCGTCAGACGCTGATGTTGCTGGTCAGCGATGCGGCGGGAAAGATCCTGCTGGAACGCCGTCCGCCGACGGGCATCTGGGGCGGCCTGTGGGCGCCGCCACTGGTCGAGGACCGCGAGGCCGCGCGGGAATGGGTCGCTCGCGAAGCCCGCGGCGCCCATCTGGAGGCGCCACTGGCGAGTTTCGAACATGTCTTCAGTCACTTCCGGCTGACCATCACGCCGCAGCCGATACAGCTTGGGGAGGCAGGGCTTGCGCCAGCTCAAGCGGCCGGGAGCGTCAACGAGTCAGCCGCCGACCGCCGCTTCGTCGACCCTGCCGCGCCGGACGCCGTGGGCCTGCCGGCGCCGGTCAAGGCGCTGCTGGCGCGCTGCACGGATGATCTGTTCGGCCTGTGAGGCCTTGTCGGTGTCGGCATCGGCCGTACGTCTGGGGCAAAGCGGCTCAAGCGTGCGAGAATGAGGCAACAGTAAAGGCGTCTGGCGAAGGCTCGGCGCTCATCCGCACTGACATCCAGTTCTCTTACGGAGTTACCCATGCGCACCGTACATTGCCGCAAGTATGACCAGGACCTGCCGGGTCTCGATTTTCCGCCGCTGCCGGGCGATAAGGGCCAGGACATCTGGTCCAACGTCTCGAAGCAGGCATGGGAAGAGTGGCAGGCGCTGCAGACGCGTCTGATCAACGAGAAACACCTCAACATGATGGATGCCGACAGCCGTCGCTATCTGATGGAGCAGATGGATCGCTTCTTCAACAACCAGGAGACGGACCAGGCCGAAGGTTTCGTGCCGACGGACGCCGCCGCCAAGGGTGAATCGCAGGGTGGACAGGGCTACGAAGTCTGAGTGGACGGCGAGGACGGCGGAAGGCGAATTACGACGCCAAATTCTTGATAAGCAAGGGTTGACGTCGGGAAAGGTTTTCTATTTAATACGTCCTCGTTGGCAAGGGCCAGATAGCTCAGTTGGTAGAGCAGGGGATTGAAAATCCCCGTGTCGGCGGTTCGATTCCGTCTCTGGCCACCAAGTGTTGGGGTATAGCCAAGTGGTAAGGCACCGGTTTTTGGTATCGGCATTCCCAGGTTCGAGTCCTGGTACCCCAGCCAGCTGACATGCAGTAACGTAGTAAGAAGACTCATATCTTGAGTTCTTTGTGCCGGCTTAGCTCAGTTGGTAGAGCAACTGACTTGTAATCAGTAGGTCGAGGGTTCGACTCCTTTAGCCGGCACCATCTTCAGGCTTCTGTAGATGAGCGAAGAACACACGATATAGAGGTCGCCTTGGCGGCTTTTTTTGTGTCTTCAGGTTGGCCAGATAGCTCAGTTGGTAGAGCAGGGGATTGAAAATCCCCGTGTCGGCGGTTCGATTCCGTCTCTGGCCACCAAATTGGGGTATAGCCAAGTGGTAAGGCACCGGTTTTTGGTATCGGCATTCCCAGGTTCGAGTCCTGGTACCCCAGCCAATTCTGGCTAGCTGATGAAGTCGCAGGATGAATTCGGCAGCCAACAGAAAAGCCACCCTTCGGGGTGGCTTTTTTGCATCTGGAGTAAAGGTCTGGACGGCGGCTTGGTATACCGCAGGCCAGCGCTCATCTCAGTGCGAGGTGGGCTCGTCCGGGTGCATCGCCAGCCAGCTCAGGCGCTTGCGATAGATGGTAGAGGGGGCGATCTCCAGTATCGCCGCAGCGCGGGGGATACTGCCGTCACAGGCGCTGATGACGCTCTCGATCGCCTCGCGTTCGACCATCCACAGCGGGCGCAACGTGGTCTCGCTGTCCTTCTGCGCGTTGTGGCTGACTGACGTGCGATGCGCCGTGCTGGAAGGCAGGTCCAGCATGTCGGCCGTCAGCACCTCACCATCATTGAGGATGATGGCGCGCCGCAGCGTGTTTTCCAGCTCCCGCACATTGCCGGGCCAGTCATGGGCCAGCAGCTGACGCTCGGCACATGCACTGAGTCGTGTGAAGCGCTTGCCCTCGTGACCTGCCATGCGGCCCAACAGCCCGGTGGCGATCTCCAGGATATCCTGACCGCGCTCGCGCAGCGGCGGCACCTTGAGCGGGATGACGTGCAGACGATAGAAGAGGTCTTCCCGGAAGCGGTGAGTATCGACCAGTACCCGCGGGTTCTGATGCGTGGCGCACACGATGCGGCAATTGACCTCTACCGTGCGCGTGGCACCCACCGGCATGACCTGTCCTGTCTGCAGGAAGCGCAGCAGCTTGCTCTGCAAGGGCAGCGGCAGCTCCGCGATCTCATCGAGAAACAGCGTCCCCCCATCTGCCGCCACGGCGAGCCCCTGCTGGGCGCTCACGGCCCCGGTGAAAGCCCCGCGCACATGTCCGAACAATTGCGACTCCAGCAGTTCTGCCGGAATGGCGGCACAATTGACGGCGATGAACGGGCCGTCACGTACCGGGCTATGGCGGTGAATGGCAGTGGCACACAACTCCTTGCCGCTGCCGCTTTCGCCGGTGATGAAGATGGGAGCGTCCGAGTGGGCGACCTGGATGAGAGTGCGATAGAGCGTCTGCATGGCCGATGAGTCTCCGATAAACTCCCCAAAACCGCGAGGTCGCTTTACCGGTAGTTCCCTTACCCGCGAGGTAGTGGAGATATCGTCAGCCAGATTCAATGCAGTAGCCGATGATGCAGCCTGATGAGCTTTCAGTGCGGTCATGAGTGTTGTTCCCTTGCTGCTGGTCTTTCTGCATTGCCTGCGCTTCGTGCGAGCGGGCTGCGAAAGAATAATTGTCGGGCTGCTTCTGGTGACAGCCTCACCGGAGAGTCTGGATTCTCCAGCGTTGAGTGTTCGTCTTGGGGGTTTATCGAGTACCCATATAGAGGTTAATGACTTGTGCGAGATGATCATGGCGGCTTTTAGTGCGTTTTTTCCGCTCCCCCTGAGTGGCAGACTTCTCAGTCTCGACGCTTGCCTGGCTGACCAACTCTCTACTCACGCTGAAAGGGTGAGTTCTGGTATCTGACGGTCTGTCTTCCCGCGGATGACTGTCCCGAGCAGTGCATCACTGGGCGTCTTCCTCCTCATCTTCGTTGTTGTGGGTAATGGTGAAGTCAGTCGACGACGTCTGAGAGCTGCCATCCGCGGACTGATCCGCAGTGCTGTCGATGGTGCCGGTGGAACCATCACTCAGTGTCTGTTCGATCTGTTGCCAGTTGCCGATCGAGGTACTGCTGCCGGTATTGAGGGTGTATTCCCCGATATTGGTATCGGACCCTTCCCCCAGGCTGCCGGCCTTCTTGCTCTCGTAGAGAATCAGGGCGGTTTCTGCGCTACGTGCCGGAAAGTCGTAGGGGAAGGGCCCCATCAGCGAGTTGGCGCTGGCCGTCGTGGCCAGCAGGCATCCCGCGCTGACGACTCCCAGGCTGATACGTGTGAAAGCATTCATGTCTTGCTCCTTTCGCTCTGTGAAAGATGCAGTGTCTGATGCGTGAAGACTCTTATGTCGGCAGGTACTGAAACACACGCGGGTCGCCCCGCGTGTGTTGGTTGCCTGCTGAGGATTTACGGAGTAACGGGGCCGACGGAGACGGACATGTTGTTACCCACAGAGGTGGCCGTGTTGCTGATGACCGGGCCTTCGAAGCTGCCCACTGGAGGCAAGCCGAGCATGACATTGGTCACTGAAGCCGTGGAGGTCACATCGGCAAGGCTGAACTGGGTGTTGTCGGCAATCAGCGCGGTATCAAGACCAGTTGTGTCCTGGGTGACCGACAGGTTATTGCCTACCGAGGTCGCGGCATTATCCACACTCAGATTGAGGATGTTGTCCACAGTGGCCACTGAGTCGATGTTCGCTTTATGGAAATAGCCCCCTGCCAGGATCTGCTCGTTATGCAGATTGACCATGGCATCGCTCTCGATGGAGGCATTGTTGCCGACTGAGGTCGCCGCATTTTCCAGACTTTCCAGACGTGTGATCTCAGCATTCACGACTGGGTCGGTGGTGGTGGTAGTGATATAGCCAATGGCCCCTGCACCGGCGCCTGCAATGGCATCCGCATCGGCACTTACGCTAGCACCATGTCTACCGAAGTATGCGTCAGCCCCTGCACCGGCAGCTGCGCCAGCGACTGCACCCACGCCAACTCCGACTTCAGTAGTGGTTTCACCGGGGCCAGAGCCGTAACTGATGTCGCTGACGATGGCTTCCGAGCTGACGTCACCGATCTGCTTCTGGAAATTCTCGATCATCACCAGGCCGCCCGGATCGACGATTTTCGGGTCGATATCGGCTTCAACCTTGATCTTGCTCATGACCTTGCCGTGCCAGTTCCACTTCACGTTATCGAAGGCTTGCGCCTGGCTTGCCATCATCATGCCGCTTACGAGACCGATGGCGACTGCGAGCTTATTATAGGTAGTCATTGTCATGTTCCTCATGAATGTTGACTTATTGTGCTGCGCTGGATGCTGCCGGTACTTCTGATGCGGGTGTTGCTTGCAACGGTGTTGCGACTGCTTCATTGCCACTTGCTGCATTGCTGCTGGTATTGGCTGCGGCCACTTGCTGCGTGTTGCTATCGTCATCTGCAACATGCTGTCCCGGGTGCAATGCACATTCCTGTCCCGCAGGTACAGGAAGTCCCAGGCCTTCAGTCAGAAGCTGATACGCGCCCATCTCCACGACTGATCTCACCCCCAGCTGCAGTGGTTCATTGCGCACTGCGCCGGAATCAAACTCGATCAACTGATTGCCGAAGAAGCGGTAGATACCGGCTTCGACTTCGTAACCGACCACCTGCTTCTGCAGGCTGGTGACATAGACGGTGCGGAAGGTGCGGATATCGACCATGCGCAGGTCCAGACCGACGTTGATGACTGCAGTGCGCAGTCCGGCCCCGATTCCGCTGACGAACAGGCGGGCACCGCCGCTTGAAATGTTGTAATTGAGCTCTGTCAGTGCACCGAGAACCACGAAATGCGAAGGAAGTACCGCGAGGTTCCGGGGGGTATAAGCCAATGCCTTCTGCTCGAAAAGTTGCTGCTCTGCCAGCGGGACTCGCACATCGAGACGCTCGGTAAGATGTACCTTGCGAGTCTTGTAGAGGGCACTTATCAGCATCTCGGATACGCCCTGGGTCACGGCAGCGCTCTCTGTCACGGTGGAGTAGCTGCGTTGACCGGTCTTGTCCGTCACCTGGCCCACTGCAATCACAGGCAGGTTGGTGGCGCCTTGCACCCGGCTGAGTGATACGAGGCATTCACTATATGGCGTGTTGTTTGAGGTGACTGGTGGCCCTACGACCGGTTCGACATTGTCGAATTTCGGTTCGACAGCTGCGCAGCCCCCCAGCACTGTGGCCATGCAAGCGGCCATGCATATCCGTGGCTTAAACATGCTGGAAGTTCCCCTGGTGTGACGCATGATCCTGCGCCGTTATTTTTTCTCTGATATGTCTCTATCAGTTGTTCTGCCGTGTTTTCTAAGGGGCATGAAGCGTGCCAAACAATTTCACAATATTTCACAGACACTTACGCATTAATGCGCAATGTTGCGTGCGATGCGTTTTGCAAATGGCGAAGCGAAGTGAGGGGAAATACCACGGGCGTGGTGCCAGTGATGAGTCGCTGATTAAGCCGCTTGTCTCACGGAAGATGAGAGTTCGTGGCAACAGGATGAGTCGGGACTGGCGAGAGGGGATGACTGAAGGAATTTGTCATCCGCGAGGCACAGGCAGCCTCATGTTTTCTTGAGAAGGGTGATGGCGGGTGTGGTGTGAGATTGGATGGTCTTTTAACGATCTTGTGGATCAGATCTCTATGCTTATTTCATGAATCTCGGGGTTGAAGTCTGTTGTATGGCCCATAGGTGGGACAGTGCGGGCAAGCCGCATGCTAGAACGCCAGATTCCACTTTCCTCAATGCAAGACATTGATGCCTTAAGGAGAGCATGATGACAGCTTCACGCCATATGACCTCGTACAACGCCACTTCTGCTCTTTCGTCTAAGCAACGCCAACATGAGCAGACCGATGGTGGCAACGTCAGCGCCGCTGCAGAAGCCTCCAATCAGCAGCTGGACGCCCGTCAGACCAATGCCGACCGTGATCAGGCGCCGGAAGCCTATCTCGACAAGTCGGGCAGCGACCGAGGCTCCGATCACTCGAGAGACGCCTATCCGACGCGCCTGAGCCAGCCGCCGGAGCATCTGTGGCAGAAGCGCCGCGAGCCCGTCGTGCACTCGCGTGCCGATGAGGGGCCGCTGGGCGCCGAGCAGCTCAAGCGTTTCAAGAGTGACGGCTTCCTGTTCGAGCCGGAATTCCTAGCGCCGGAGGAAGTCGAGGCGCTGAAGACCGAGCTGGCAGCGCTGCTCGACAACGAAGAGTGGCAGGGGCGTGATTTCACCATCACCGAGCCCAAGAGCCGCGAGATTCGCTCAATTTTCGCCGTGCACTTCCTGTCCGAGCGCTTCCGCCAACTGGCAGAAGACCCGCGCCTGGTCGATCGCGCGCGCCAGATCCTGGGGGGCGATGTCTATCTCCACCAGTCGCGCATCAACTACAAGCCGGGCTTCGAGGGCAAGGGCTTCAACTGGCACTCGGACTTCGAGACCTGGCACGCCGAGGATGGCATGCCGGAGATGCGCGCGGTCAGCGCCTCGATCATCCTGACCGACAATCACCACTTCAATGGCCCGCTGATGCTGATCCCCGGCTCGCATGAAGTCTTCGTGCATTGCCTGGGCGAGACGCCGGATGACAACCACAAGTCATCCCTGCAGACCCAGAAGGTCGGTGTGCCCTCGCGCGAAGCACTGAGCGAGCTGATCGCCGAACGTGGTATCGAAGCACCGACCGGTGCCGCCGGTGGCCTATTGATGTTCGACTGCAATACGCTGCATGGCTCCAATGCCAACATGTCGCCGGACCCGCGCAGCAACGCCTTCTTTGTCTACAACCGCGTCGACAACGCGATGCAGGCGCCCTTTGCTGCCGCGCGTCCGCGCCCGGAGTTTCTCGCGCACCGTCTCGATGGTGGCTGGGACGAACTTGAAGACTGAGCTTGAAAACTGAAGTTGAATACCGAGCTTGAAAACTGAAGTTGAAGACCGAGCTTGAAGACTGAAGTGGAAGACCAAGCTTGAAAGCTGCGCTTTGAAGACGGAAGTGGACTGAACTGCACAACGCCGGGTTGCGCTCAGGCGGCGAAATCTCGGACGTTGGTGTGGTAGTGGCAGGCTGTCGGGGCGACGTATCATTGCGATATCTCTCATTGATCGTCTTTCATTGATCCTCCATCACGCCCCGACAGGAGTTCTGCATGCCGCTTGCTCAGCGTTTCACCCCGCGTTTCAGCGATGGTCGCGTCTTCGCTCATGACCTCGGCAAGGTGGTCTGTGTCGGCCGCAATTACGCCGCCCACGCCGCGGAGCTCGGCAATGAAGTGCCCAGCGAGCCGCTGCTGTTCATCAAGCCCGCCACCAGCGTGACGCCGATGGACAAGCCCTTGGCGATCTCGCGGCGTCGTGGCCAGTACCATTACGAGGCCGAGCTGGCGCTGCTGATCGGCAAGCCGCTGTGTGAAGCCAGCGAAGCAGAGGCGCTGGAAGCACTGGCCGGCATGGGGCTGGCACTGGACCTGACCCTGCGTGAGCGCCAGAGCAAGCTCAAGGCCAAGGGCCAGCCGTGGGAGCTGGCCAAGGCCTTCGATGGCAGCTGTCCGCTGTCTTCCTTCGTGGCGCTGGAAGGGCCGCGTTGGCGTGATGCCGATGGCGAGCTGCACAGCGTGGATTTCCAGGCGCTGCACTATCGCTTCGCCATCGACGGTGAGCAGCGCCAGCAGGCGGATACCAGCCTGATGCTGTTCCCCGTCGCGCGTCTGCTCAGTGAGATCAGCCACAGCTTCACCCTGCTGCCCGGCGATGTGGTGCTGACCGGCACGCCGGAAGGCGTCGGCGAGCTGAATCCGGATCAGGCGCTGGCACTGGCGCTGGATGCCCCGGATGGCAGCGGCGAGCTGTTGCGTGTCGAGACACGCACGCGCGGCGTGGCATGACGTCTGAGGCTGAGACAGCCCAGAGTCTGTAGACAGCAGCCCTGAGCGAGTTGAAAACAGCTCTGAGCGGGTTAAAAAAGAAAAGCCCCTGCCGGGTCACCGGCAGGGGCTTTTGCTGTCTGGGCTTTAGCTTTTGCTATCCGGGCCAATCCTTCCGAACCTGATCCTTCCAAACTCGGTTTATTGAGCTAGGGCCCGAGCCTCGCACAAGTCTCAGCTCTCCAGGTAGGTATAGCCGTCGAGACCGGCCTTCAGGTCTTCGAGCAGGTCTGCCTGTTCCAGCGCATTCAGGTTGGATGACTTGAGCTGACGCGCGAGGCGTGCGGCCAGCTGCTCCGGGTCGAAGTTCACGTAACGCAGCACCTGCGCCACGCTATCACCCTGAATCGCATGCGAAAGCTGCCACTGGCCATCATCGTCGAGGCTGGCATCCACGGAATCGGTATCGCCGAACAGGTTGTGCAGGTCGCCGAGGATTTCCTGATAGGCGCCGACCATGAAGAAGCCGAGCAGCTTCTCTTCATCGGCATGCCATTCCGGCAGCGGCAGGGTGGCGTCCAGGCCCTGGTCATCCACATAGGTATCGATGCGGCCATCGCTGTCGCAGGTGATGTCCTGAATCACGCCACGTCGTGTCGGCGCGCGATCGAGACCGGTCAACGGCAGGATCGGGAAGATCTGCTCGATGCCCCAGATGTCCGGCAGCGACTGGAACAGCGAGAAGTTGACGAACAGCTTGTCGGCCAGCTTCTCGTTGAGCTCATCGAGCACCGCGCGGTGCGAACGCTGGCGCGCATCGAGACGCCCGGCCAGGCTGCGACACACGTTGGTGTAGATGGCTTCGGCCTCGGCGCGGATGGCGATACTCGCCAGCCCCATCACGAAGCGCTCCTGCACCTGATGCTGGGCGTGCACCACTGCGTGGTAGATCTCTACCAGCTCACGCGGCTCCAACTGACCTTCCAGTCGTGCGGCCTGCGCCCACAGCGCGGCGATCTGGGCATCGTCCTCGCGGCGTGCGGGCAGCGGCAGGTTCACGCGCTCCTCGCCGATCACGTCCGTCACCAGCACCGCGTGATGGGCGGTCAGGGCGCGGCCGGATTCGGAGATGATATGCGGATGCGGCAGGTCATGGGCATCACAGATGGCGTGGAAGGCACCGACCACATAGTCGGCATATTCGCGCATCGAGTAGTTGAGCGAGCAGGCGCTTTCCGAACGCGTGCCTTCGTAGTCCACGCCCAGGCCGCCGCCGACATCGACGATTTCCACGCCGGCGCCAGCTTCGTGCAGGCCCTGATAGAAGCGCGCGCACTCGGCCAGACCGCGCTGGATGTCGCTGATGTCCGCGATCTGGGAGCCAAGATGGAAGTGGACCAGCTTGAGGCAATCCAGCGCATCCACCTCGCGCAGACGTTCGACCAGCGCGACGATCTGGCTGGCGGTCAGGCCGAACTTGGACTTCTCGCCGCCGGTGTTCTGCCAGTTGCCCTTGCCGATGGTGGCCAGGCGCGCGCGCAGGCCGATGCGCGGACGCACGCCCAGGCGCTGTGCCTCTTCCAGCACCAGTTCCAGCTCGCTGGCCTTCTCGACCACCAGATGCACGCGGTGGCCGAGCTTCTCGCCCATCAGCGCCAGACGCACGTATTCGCGGTCCTTGTAGCCATTGCAGACAATCACCGACGGGCCGCTGTCCGACAGCGCCAGTACGGCGAGCAGTTCCGGCTTGCTGCCGGCTTCCAGCCCGACACGCCCGCGTGAACGCTCGCTGGTCGCCAGCAGTTCCTCGACCACGCGACGCTGCTGATTGACCTTGATCGGGTAGACGGCGGTGTAGCTGGCGCCATAGCCGCGCGAGCTGATGGCGGCATCGAAGGCAGCGCACAGCTGCTCGACGCGGTCATGCAGGATATCGGCGAAGCGAACCAGCAGCGGCAGGCGCAGGCCCTGGGCGCGCGCCTTGTCGATCAGCGAGATCAGCGGCAGCGCAGGCGTGCCCGGCTCGCCATGCGGGCGCACCAGTGTCAGGCCATCCTGGCCCACGTCGAAATAGCCGCTGCCCCACTGGTCGATGTTGTAGGTGCGGCGTGCTTCGGCTGCAAAGGAGGTCATCGCGGTCTCCGGAGATGGACGGCGTGAAGGCAAGCCCGGCGGTGCTCAACAGGTGTGGGCAGCGTCGGAGAAGACAATGACGCCCGCAGGAATGCGGGCGCTCAGAGGGCGCATTATGCCTGCTGGGGGCCAGCAGGCAATTGCTTTGACGACTCGGTCAGTACGGAAGGTACCGATCAGGCCGGTTGCGTGGCCTCGGGCAGCGGCAGAGCGCCTTCCTCGATGCGGCGACCCAGCAGCTGGCGGTACTGTGCCGGGTCCTTCGGCGTCAGGCTATGGGCGGGCGGGTCCACGTAGACCACCAGCAGGCGTGACAGCCAATAGCGCAGCGCGGTCATGCGCAACATGCTCGGCCACAGGCGGCGCTCGTCGGCGTTCATCGGGCGCTCGGCCAGATAGGCACTGAGCAGGGCGTCATAACGCGCCTGGTCCAGACGGCCATCGTCATTGGAGCACCAGTCATTGACCAGAATCGACAGATCGAAGATCAGGTCGCCGGTGCAGCCGTTGTAGAAGTCGATGATGCCGCCGAGGCGGTCGCCGTCGAACAGGGTGTTGTCGCGGAACAGGTCACCGTGCAGCGCGCCCTGCGGCAGGTCGACACCGCTGAAGACGTCTTCGCAGACATCGATCTCGTCGGCCATCAGCGCCTGGTCTTCCGGGCTCAGATACGCCAGCACCTTGTGGTGCATCGGCTTGATCCAGTGCAGGTCACGGGTGTTGGGGCGGTGGCCGGTGAAGTGCTGCGAGACGGCATGCATGCGCCCCAGCGCCGCGCCGATCTCGCGGCACTGGGCCACGTTGGGCGAGACCGGCCAGTTGCCCGGCATACGCGGGAACAGCAGCGCCGGCTTGCCTGCCAGCACCTTGAGCGCCTGGCCGTCGCGGTCGTGCAGCGGGCCCGGCACCGGCAGCTTGTGGCTGGCGAGGAAGTCGAGCAGCTCGACGAAGAAGGGCAGTTCCGCATGCTCGCCCTGCTCGAACAGGGTCAGCACCATCTCGCGGCGATCGGTGGTGACGAAGAAGGTCGAGTTCTCGGTGCCGTGCGCGACATCCTCAAGCGATGTCAGCGTGCCTGCGTCGTACTCTGCCAGAAATTCTGCGACCTGAGCGTCGCTCAGGGGGGTAAAGACTGCCATGGGTGACTCTTCTCGCCGAAATGTGTCCGCCCCGCCAGTGGCGCGCCGCCGGAGCGAAGCGGCGGCAATGCGCTGACAGGAGTTGTTGTAGGTATGCAGGAAGGATGCCGCCACGCCCGGGGGCAAGAGGTGTGCCGCGGGCGTGACGCCTGTCGCTGCTGGCTCAGCTGTCGCGTGAACCAGATGCCGAGCTTATCACTTTTTCAGTGCCCAGCCGGGTACCTTGAGCTGGCTGGCGCTGGTGACGCTGGACTTGATGAAGTTGCCGTTGCCGTCACTGTCGAGCAGGAAGAAGGGCGCGCCGCCCTTGGGGATGATCTCGATGGCATACAGATGGCCATTGACGCGGTATTCGCGCAGCTGGCGGTCATCCTGCTGACGGCTGGTGATCTGCGGCTTGGGGGCCTCGCTCTCGGCGACGGCCAGCGGCGCACTCAGGGCGGTGACGGCCAGCAGCAGCCCGGTGGCCAGCAGCGTGGGCAGGCGCAGCAGGGAATGCGGAGCAATGGAAGCAGTCGAGCGCATGACAATCCTCCTTTACACAAGCGCAGCCTGTATCAGGTTCCGCGTGCAAAAGTTCTGTGAGCAAGGGGCCTGCAGGCAGGGTGCCTGCGAGCAAGCACCCGGTGCGTACCCGTGCAGAAGACAAGCGAATCGGCGCTGGCCTGAAACCTTGCCTGATGGGCGCAGTTTACGTCCCTTGTTGGCAGTGTGCACGACTTCCCGCCATCAATGCCGGGCGCAGAAGACACACGCGCAGAGGGTAGCGACTGTGCCTCGCCGCAGCCCTTGCGTATCATGACAGCCATAGCTGCCGAGAGGTTTTCGGCCCCGACTCTGCTTGCCCCAAGCTCACCCTTCAGCCTACGGATGCGACTGCTCATGGCCGCCACGCCGATCGTTCTCGTCGATGGATCTTCCTATCTCTATCGTGCCTTTCATGCTCTGCCGCCGCTGACCACCTCCAAGGGCCTGCCCACCGGCGCGGTGAAGGGCGTGATCAACATGCTCAAGAGCCTGATCCGCCAGTACCCGGACAGCCCCATGGCGGTGGTCTTCGATGCCAAGGGCAAGACCTTCCGCGACGACATGTACCCCGAGTACAAGGCCCAACGTCCGCCGATGCCGGATGACCTGCGTCTGCAGGTCGAGCCGCTGCATGCCTGCGTGCGCGCCCTTGGCCTGCCCCTGCTGTGCGTGGAAGGCGTCGAGGCCGATGACGTCATCGGCACCCTGGCGCGCATGGCGACCGAGGCCGGGCGTGACGCCGTCATCTCCACCGGCGACAAGGACATGGCCCAGCTGGTGAACGAGCACATCACCCTGGTCAATACCATGAAGAACGAGACGCTGGACGTGGACGGCGTTACCGAGAAGTTCGGCATTCCGCCGAACCTGATCATCGACTTCCTCGCGCTGATGGGCGACAAGGTCGACAACATTCCCGGCGTGCCGGGCGTGGGCGAGAAGACCGCGCTGGGCCTGCTGCAGGGCATGGAAGGCGGCCTCGACACCATCTACGGCGATCTCGATCGTATCAAGACGCTCAGCTTCCGTGGCGCCAAGACCCTGGCCAAGAAGATGGAAGCGCATCGTGAAGATGCCTATCTCTCCTACCGTCTCGCCACCATCAAGCTGGACTGCGAGCTGGAATATGGCCTGGATGACCTCGCGATCGCCGCACCGGACACTGCCGCGCTGGTCGAGCTCTACAAGGAGATGGAATTCCGCGCCTGGCTGAAGGAGCTGCTGGAAGGCGGCGACATGGCAGCCACGCCGCATGCCGATGAAAAGGACAGCGGAGTCGCCGGCAGTGATCTGTTCGGTGACAGCATCGCGCCTGTCGCTGAAAAGGCCTCTGGCAAGGGCAAGTCCGCCGCTGCGCCAACGCCTGATCTGGCAGCGGCGGAGGAGGGCGACGAGATGCCCGATGCGCTGCCGCCGCGTGAGGAGCGCAACTACCGCGCCATCACCGATCAGGACGAACTGGATGAGTGGCTCGAGCGCGTGCGCAAGAGTTCCTCGCTGTGCTTCGATCTCGAGACCACCAGCCTCAACTACATGGAGGCCGATATCGTCGGCATCGGCATGGCGCTGGAAGTCGGTGAGGCCGTCTACATACCGGTCGCCCACAGCTATCTGGATGCGCCAGCGCAGCTCGACCGCAAGGCCGTGCTGGCAGCGCTTACCCCGATTCTGGCCGACTCCGCCATCACCAAGATCGGCCAGAATCTCAAGTACGACATCGAGGTGCTGGCGCGCTATGACATCGCCGTGGCCGGTCCACTGGCCGACACCATGCTGATGTCCTACGTGCTCAACTCCACGGCCACCCGGCACGACATGGATTCGCTGGCGCTCAAGTATCTGGGCGAGAGCACCATCAGCTTCACCGACATCGCCGGCAAGGGTGCCAAGCAGCTGACGTTTGATCAGATCGCGCTGGAAGAGGCGGTGCCGTATGCCTGCGAGGATGTCGACATCACTCTGCGTCTCGCCGCGCTGTTGATGCCACGCATCGAGACGTTGGGGCGCCTGGATGACGTGCTGCGTCAGCTTGAATATCCGCTGATTCCGGTACTGGCGCGCATCGAGCGCAACGGCGTGGCGATCGACCCCGAGCGCCTGCACACCCAGACCCGTGAGCTGACCGAGCAGATCCACGACATCGAGAAGCAGGCCTTTGAGCTTGCGGGCCGCGAGTTCAACCTCTCTTCCCCCAAGCAGCTGGGCGAGATTCTCTTTGAAGAGCAGAAGCTGCCGGTCAAGAAGAAGACACCCAAGGGCGCGCCGTCCACCGCCGAAGCGGTGCTTGAGGAGCTGGCGCTGGACTACCCGCTGCCCAAGCTGATCATGCGTCACCGTGGCATGACCAAGCTCAAGAGCACCTACACCGACAAGCTGCCGCAGCTGGTCAACCCGGCCACGGGTCGCCTGCACACCAGCTACCATCAGGCCGTCACCGCCACGGGGCGTCTGTCGTCGTCCGATCCGAACCTGCAGAACATCCCGGTGCGCAGCGACGAAGGCCGTCGCATCCGTCAGGCCTTCATCGCGCGCCCCGGCTATCGCATCGTCGCGGCGGATTACTCGCAGATCGAACTGCGCATCATGGCGCACCTCTCTGGTGACAAGGGCCTGCTCTCGGCCTTTGCCGACAACCGCGACGTGCATGCTGCCACCGCAGCGGAAGTCTTCGGCACCGAGGAATCGCGTGTCAGCAGTGACCAGCGTCGCAGCGCCAAGGCCATCAACTTCGGGCTGATCTACGGCATGTCCGCCTGGGGCCTCTCGCGTCAGCTGGATATCGACCCCGGCCAGGCCAAGACCTATATCGAGCGCTACTTCGAGCGTTATCCGGGCGTCGCCACCTACATGGAAGACACGCGTCATCTCGCCGCGCAGCAGGGCTATGTCGAGACCATCTTCGGCCGTCGTCTCTACCTGCCGGAAATCGGCTCGCGCAATCACGCGCGTCGCAGCGCCGCCGAGCGCACCGCCATCAACGCCCCGATGCAAGGCAGCGCCGCCGATATCATCAAGCGTGCCATGATCGACGTGGACGCCTGGCTGGCGGACAGTGACTCAGGCTACGACGCCATGATGGTCATGCAGGTACACGATGAACTCGTCTTCGAAGTCGCCGAAGCGCAAGTCGACGCCTTCATGAAAGACGTTGCCCAACGCATGCAAGATGCCGCCGCCCTCGATGTCCCGCTGCTCGTCGAAGTCGAGCAAGGCGACAACTGGGAAGAAGCGCACTAAATAACGAGTAGCTGATTCCCCAAAAGTGCTTCTTCTGAATAGGAGAAGCACTTTTAAAGTTGCTTAATAAGGTTTTAGGAAGTCGATGGATTTTTTTATATTGCATAGCCCATTGATTTTTGTGAGTATATCCAGAAACTCTTCTTTTAATATGCCTCTTTCTGTTTTTTGTCTCGCGTTTAACTCTTTGATATTTGATTTGTAGTCTCTTATATAGTCTTCGCTATACTTGAGATTATATCCAAAATCATAAAGTGCTCGTAAGCCTGAAACGTATTCAACGGTAACGAGATGCTGATTATCGCGCCATGCTTTTGTCTTTAATTCATCGTGTTTTTTTAGATCATCGAGACTTGGCATGTAGATTTTAATCATTTCTGTGCTTTGTTCCGGCGTATTGCCGTAATCCATATTGATTTCTTGCCAAGAGGAATAGTACGCATCAAGTGATTCTTCAGTCACCCCTAGTAAATCAAGATCCATATCTATGTTTAATGAAAACTCATAATGCTCTTTTATGATGTTTATACACCGGATGAGTTCTCGGTTACTTATCGAGTACTCCGTTCTTAACTTTTCTTTTTGTATCGCAAAAGTATCTTCATTCCAGTTATCTATTGAAGGCAAACACATAGAGATGTGCATTATATCCTGCCTGGATAGAGTTTGCGTAAAAGATCCTTTGTCGTATTCTTCTATAAGATTTTCACTGAGCATGTTGAGCTCTTCCATTCTTTCTTCTATATAGGTGAATACATGACTAAGTCTTTCAATGTTTATTATTCTGACCTCGGTCAAGTGTCTTATTTTCTTATTGTTTTCAGGATATCGAAATGTTTGACCTTTGGCGTCAATCTTCCCTATGTCTTTGATGTATTGGTCAAGAAGGGTGATAAGCTCACAATATCTTTTGTCTATAGAAGCTGATTTTGTTTTAAATGTTTCCCATATTTTGTTGATATCGTGCCCCATTGTACTCTCTAATGGCGACCTTTGCTTTTTGAGACTGGATAGTTGTTGAAGAAGTGACAGTTCATTCTTTATTCTAAGCTCGATGGAGTGTCTCATGTTAAAGCAAATTGGGTATATCATTTCGTCTTGATGATATTTATTGCTATTATCCGATAAATATAATTCAATTAGTGCGTTAGCCGAAGTGGAATAGCCTCGTGCAAAATCCATGTAGCCTGGCATCCCGTTGTTACCTACGCAAGCATTATGAATAGTATTGGATCCATTTCTGAATACTAGATTGTCCATTATATATGTCCTTTTGTCATTAATGTCTATTAGTGATTGTACAACATAAATTATTATCAGCTTTTGTTTTCATCTACGACCACTGGCTACGTTGATCCTTGGCGGTGATAGGTCGATGCTGAAAGACAGCGTCCGGTTTTCCGGACGCTGGCTGCGTGATGGCGCAGCTCATAACAATCAGATCCGGCGGGTGTGGTGGCAGAGGGATACGGCTGCCCACGATGACCGGACACGCCAAGGGAGAGCGGTGATGGCTCAGCAGATGCCTGTGTCAGGCGCGGTGGGCGGGGAGAAAATGGCTGCCCCGCTGCGCGATGATCTACCTGCCACCTCGATTCATCTGGAGCGGGCGCGCCGCGAGTTGCTGCGTGCCGCGATGGATGCGGTGGAGGAGTGGGTCGTGGTGGTGGATGCCCAGGGTGGTATCCAGTTTCTGAATGCGCCCTATGCCGAGTTTCTCGGCGTCGAGGCCAGCGAGGTGCTGGGACGCGATGTCAGCGAGGTGATCGAGAACACCCGCATGCACGAGGTGCTGGAGAGCGGACGCGCGGAGCTTGCCCAGCTGCAGTTGATTCGTGGCCACCACATGATTGCCCACCGTTACCCCATCTTCCGCGATGGCGAGCTGATCGGTGCCATCGGCTCGGTGCTCTATCACGACACCTGGGAATGGCGGCAGGTGAATGCTCAGGTTCAGGCGCTGGAAGCGGAGGTGGACTATTACCGTCAGGCGCTGGAAACCCCCACCGGCGCCCGCTGGCAGCTGAGTGACATCATCGGCGATTCGCCCGCCATGCGGGAACTTGCCTGCAAGGTGCGCAAGATCGCCCCCGGCGGTGCCTCGGTGTTGATCCGTGGCGAGTCCGGCACCGGCAAGGAGCTGTATGCCCATGCGCTGCATCGCAGCTCGGCGCGTGCCAAGGGCCCCTTCATCAAGCTCAACTGTGCGGCGATCCCCGAAGCGCTGCTGGAAGCGGAGCTGTTCGGCTATGAAGAAGGTGCCTTCACCGGCGCCAAGCGTGGCGGCAAGCCCGGCAAGTTTCAGCTCGCGGATGGCGGCACGCTGTTTCTCGATGAGGTCGGCGACATGCCGCTGGCGATGCAGGCCAAGCTGCTGCGCGTGCTGCAGGACCGCGAGGTCGAGGCGGTCGGCGCGACCCGTCTGGTCAGTGTCGATGTGCGTGTCATCGCCGCGACTCACCGCCCGCTGGAAGCGCTGGTCGAGAGCGGCGAATTCCGCGAAGACCTCTTCTACCGCATCAATGTGGTGCCCTTGAAGGTGCCGCCACTGCGCGAGCGCTGCGACGACCTGCCGACCCTGGCCACGCACCTGCTGTCACGTCTGGCGCGACGCAGTGGCCGCCGCCCGCCGATTCTCTCCGAAGCCGCCCTCGAACGCCTGTGCGCCCACCATTGGCCCGGCAACGTGCGCGAGCTGGAAAACGTGCTCGAAGCCGCCTTCTATCTGGGCGGGAGCCATATCCAACCGACCGATCTACCGGATGCCATCGGCGCCCGGCATGGCGATGCGCGGCATGGCGATGCCCGACACGCCGCTACCCATCAAAGCGACTTGTCCACACCCGCTTCAGCGTCCGAGTCGTCCACAACCACCCGGGATTCGCACACCACGCCGGCCACGCTGCGTGAGGCGATGGCTCAGGCGGAGCGCCAGTTGATCGAGAACGCGCTGCGCGCCGCCGAGGGCAATCGCACCCGCGCCGCCCGTCAGCTCGGCATTGCCAAGTCCTCGCTCTATGAGAAGCTCAACCGGCATGGACTGTTGGCCGAAACGCCCTGATCGACCGGCATTTCACCTCCCCGCCACCAACGAGTGGCCAAAGCGTCCGGAATCTCGGTCAGGGACCGGAATTCCGGACGCTTTGCGTTTCTCGCCAGCCCACGGCCTGTATACCCGCATGGGGTCTGCATTCCTCTATCGGCATATTCGACTGGAGTCGTAGACAGAATTCATGACCGCGCGCGACCTTGGTCGCAGCCTTGGCGGCCTGAGTGTCCGGCTTTCCGGACGCTGTCGTGAGCCGATACTGCCGCGCAGGGCGCGGTGAGTCGCCTCGCGCGGGCCTTGCTCGCGTAGCTCTCTGAAATCATTGACGTTGTTGTGGCGTGGTCAGCCGCTTGCGTTGTCATCGGGTAAGTTGACGTAAGCGTCATCTTGCAACGTGGCTCATGTCCAGCAAGCCACAAGCCGTACGACCAGCGAGCAAAACAACAAATCAGGGAGCCGCACCATGTCGCAACACGCCACGCCGTATCAATCGACGCCGACCCGCCGCCTGCGCCTCGGAGCTGCCATTGCGGCGGCCGTGGCCACCACCACCTTGATGGCCGCCGCGCCAGCCCAGGCGGAAGGGCCGAAACAGCTCGACGTCGCCAGTACCTTCTCGACCAAGAACTTCCTCGGTGCCGGTGCCGTGCGCCTGTCAGAGGAACTCAAGAGCGCGACCGGCGGCGAAGTCGGCCTGCGCGTGCACGAGCCGGGGGACCTGGTACCGGCCTTCGAAGTCTTCAACTCCGTGTCTTCCGGTGCCATTCAGGCCGGTTGGGACTGGATGGGCTACTGGGCCGGCACGGTGCCGATCACCAACCTCTACGGCGCACTGCCGTTCGGCCCGAGCCCGGAAGCCTTCATGTCCTGGATGTGGGCCGGTGAGGGTACCGAGCTTGTGCAGGCCGCCTACGACCCCTACGGCGTGAAGGTGCTGCCGTGCTTCATCTCGCCGCAGGAAACCGGCGGCTGGTACAACAAGGAAATCAACTCGCCGGAGGACTTCAAGGGCCTGTCGATGCGCATCTCCGGCCTTGGCGCCAAGGTGCTCAACAAGCTGGGCGCCTCCACCCAGCTGGTGCCGGGCAGCGAGATCTACCTTGCGCTGGAGCGTGGCCGTGTCGATGCCACCGAGTTCTCGGTGCCGCAGGTCGATCAGGCGATGGGCTTCAATGAAGTCGCCAAGTACTACTACTTCCCGGGTTGGCACCAGAGCGCCAGCTGGTTCTCGCTGCTGATCAACCAGCAGGTATGGGACAGCTACAGCGATGAGCGCAAGGCGCAGTTCCAGACTGCCTGCCGCGCGACCCTGCAGTGGGCAATGGCCGAAGCGCCGCCGGCTCAGGTACGTGCGATCCATGAGCTCGAGGAGAAGGGTGTCGAGGTCAAGCGCTTCCCGGAGCCGGTGATGACCGCGCTGCAGGAAGCCTGGGGTGAAGTGCTGGCCGAAGAGAAGCAGACCAATCCTGACTTCGCCAAGGCCTACGATTCGCTGATGAAGCATGCCGCACTGATCGACGAATGGTACGAGCTGCAGGCCATGCCGCAGCCGATGGCCATGAAGCAGGCTGACAACGCTGACGAGGGTAGCGCCCAATGACCGACCCCCGCCTTGCGCCCTGGCGGGCACAGGGCGGGGCGGTGTGTGACGCCCTGGGTCGACCGCTGGTCGGCCTGGGGCTGTGGGTGGGTCGCCTGACCAGCTGGTTGGGTCTGGCGATCATCCTGGCCGTGCTCACCACCGTCACGCTCAACGCCCTGGGCATCAATGAAATCGCCAACTGGGGGTCGCCCGACGTGCTGCTGTTCGGCACCGCGATCACCATCAATTCCGTCACCGAGTTGCAGTGGCACCTGTTCGGTCTGCTGACGCTCTTCGGTGGCACCTACGCCCTGCACAGCGATACGCATGTGCGGGTCGACCTGTTCTATCAGCGCCTCTCGCCGCGCGGACGCGCCGTGGTCGATATCCTCGGCCACATCATCATGCTGATTCCCTTCTGCCTGCTGATCGCCTGGCTGTCCAAGCACTTCGTCACCATGTCCTACATGTCCGGCGAGAAATCCAACTATGGCGGTCTGGTGGACCGTTATCTGATCAAGGCGATGCTGCCGACGGGGCTGGTGTTCCTCGCCCTCGGCGCGCTGGGGCAGATCTTCGAGAATCTGGCCTGCCTGTTCGATCCGGCGCGCACCCCCGAGCGCCTGAAAGACCACGAGATTGCCAGTCTGGCCGGCCTTGCGGATCAGCAGAATGCTGCGCAAGCGACCACCGACGCCACGGCACCCCAGAATCATGCAGACGGGAGCCATGACAATGCTCGCTGAATACGCCTTGCCCATCACCATGGTGGTGGCACTTCTGATCGGTATCTTCTCCGGCTACCCGGTGGCCTTTCTGCTCGGCGGGCTGGGCATCCTGTTCGCCTTCATCGGCGACATCCCGCTGCCGTTTCTCGGCACCGTCGGCTCGCGCATCTTCGGTGGCGTGATCGAGAACTGGCTGCTGATCGCGATTCCGCTGTTCGTGTTCATGGGGCTGATGCTGGAAAGCTCCGGCGTGGCGCGCAATCTGCTGATGACACTGCAACGGCTGTTCGGTCGCGTGCATGGCGGTCTGGCCGTCTCGGTGGCATTGCTGGGCGTGGTGATGGCCGCCAGTACCGGCATCATCGGTGCCTCGGTGGTCATGCTGGGCCTGCTGGCGCTGCCGGTGATGCTGGGGCAGGGCTACAAGGCCGAGATGGCCTGCGGGGTCATCGCGGCCTCCGGCACCCTGGGCATCCTGATTCCGCCCTCGATCATGCTGGTGCTGATGGGCTCCATCCTGCAGATCTCGGTGGGGGCGCTGTTCAAGGCGGCGCTGATTCCGGGGCTGATGCTCGGCGCGCTCTACGTCGCCTATCTGCTGATCACCGCCAAGCTGCGCCCGGACTGGGCACCGCTGCCGGACCAGTCGCTGCTCGGCACCGACAAGACACCGCTGCCGCTGGCACTGCTGCGTGACCTGCTCGGTCCGATGGTGCTGATCGTCGCGGTGCTGGGGTCGATCATGACCGGTATCGCCACGCCCACCGAGGCCGCGGCCATCGGTGCGGGTGGCAGCCTGCTGCTGGCGCTGGTGATGGGCGGACTGTCCTTCTCCACCCTGCGCAACACGCTGCGCGATACCTCGCGGACCAGTGCGATGATCCTGTTCGTCGTCATCGGCGCGACCTGTTTCTCGGTGGTCTTCAAGCGCCTCGGCGGTGACTACCTGATCGAGGATGTCATCACCGGTACCGGCCTTGGCCCCTATGGCCTGCTGTTGCTGCTGATGGGGCTGATCTTCGTGCTCGGCTTCTTCCTCGAGTGGATCGAGATCAGCTTCGTGGTGCTGCCGCTGGTGGCGCCGGTGGTCGAGGCGCTGGACTTCGGGCTCGGGCTTTCCGGCCAGGGGCTGCTGGTGTGGTTCGCGATTCTGGTCGCCATCAACCTGCAGACGAGTTTCCTGACGCCACCCTTCGGCTATGCGTTGTTCTATCTCAAGGGCATCACCGCCGGACAGGTGTCCATCGGCACCATCTATCGCTCGATTCTGCCCTTCGTCGGCCTGCAGCTGGCGGGTCTGATCCTGTGCATGCTGTTCCCGGCGCTGGTGCTGTGGCTGCCGGGGCTGATGCCCTGACGCTCGCCACTTGGGACATCACAGGGAGGTGATGCCCAGGTAAGCAGAGAGCAGAGCAGAGGGCTGAGCAGAGAGCCGAGCAGCGCTATACGGCGTGAGGTCCGCAGGGGTGACCCTTCGGGGGTTCTATCAGGGAGAATGAGATGCTGCCACGACGCAGGGTATTGATCGCGGGGCAGGGGGAGTGGCTGGAGGCCATGGCGCGCACCTTTCTGGAAGATGGCGCCATCATCGCCCTGATGGGCACCGCGTCGGCGGACCTCGAACGCGTGCTGGATGCACTGGGCGGCGAGCAGTCGGACCGCTTCGGCCAGGTGGTTGGCGAGGGCTGCTTCGAGACATTGGTGGCGCGTCTCGGGCGCCTCGACGTACTGGTCTGCATGCCGCCTCAGGCCATGGCCGGGCAGTCGCTGGAAGCCTGCCTGGTCGCGCAGGTCGCCGGCCCTGGCGCCTTGCTCAAGGCGGCCTGTGCGCGCATGTTGCGCCACGGCGGACGCTTGCTGGCCGTGGCACCACCGCTGCCTTCGCAGCCGTCCTCGTCGCTGTCCTCACAGCTGTCCTCTCAGGAGCATCACGGCACTGCCATGGCACAGGCGGCGCTGAGTGAGTTGATCCAGCGGCTGGCGTCACGCGCGCCGGACAAGGTGCGCGCCAATCTGCTGTGCCCTGAGGGCAGCCGACCGGACGCCGTGGCGGAATGCGCGCGCTTCCTGGCCGGTGGCGCCGGGCGCTCCCTCAATGGTCAGGTGCTGCACCTGAGCGACTGATCTCCCGACAGACGTTTTACAACACAAGCGGCCGTGGCATTGCCACGGCCGCTTGTTGTCGTCTGCTGGTCTGACATATGGCCAATTTGATCAAATATACGTCCGATTATATCAACCCGCTCTGGCTGAAGTGATTAAGGTAGAAGGAGACTCAGCGTCGCACCAGCATCCGCGAGCAGGTACCTGACCAGTAAAACAACAGTGCCGCTCCCTCAGCCGTGGAGATCATCGAGTGCCCAGCAGCCCGCATTCCGTCAGCCTGAAAGACCATGGACAACAACTGCATCTGAGCCACGCCGAGGGCGATCTGACCTTCGAGGCGCTCTGGCTGCGTGAGCGGAGTCCCGATGAAACGACGCTCGATTCCCTCACCGGTCAGCGCCTGATCGAGGCGGCGGACCTGCCGCTGGACCTGAGCCTGACTCAGGCGCAGCTGGATGGCGACACGCTGTCGCTGGCCTTCAGTGACGGCCATGCGGCGAGCTTCTCGCTGGCGGCCCTGCTGGCGGAGTGTCAGCCGTGTGAGGCCTATCAGGGCATGACCTTCTGGCAGGGGAGTCTCGCCCAGCTGCCCGAGGCCGACTTCGCCGCGGTGCTGGAGGATGACGCGGCCTTGCTGGACATGCTCGAGCAGTTGCAGCGCTTCGGCTTCCTGCGGGTCAGCGGCGTGCCGGACACGGAGGACGGCATGCAGGGGCTGATCCACCGTATCGGGCCGCTGCGGCGCACCAACTGGGGCGGTATCGCCGACGTGAAATCCGTCGCCAATGCCTATGACCTCACGATGACCCAGCGCGGGCTGGAGCCGCATACCGACAATCCCTACCGCGACCCGATTCCGGGCTATATCTGGCTGCACTGTCTGCGCAACGCGGCCCAGGGCGGCGACAGCATGCTGGTGGATGGCTACAGCGCGGCGGAGCACCTGCGCCGTGAAGACCCCGAGGCCTTCGCCTGCCTGACAGAAGTCAGCCCCGGCTTCCGCTACCACGACGCCACCACGCGCCTGGAGAGCGAAGGCCCGCTGATCGAGCTGGACAGCCGTGGTCAGGTCGCCCGAGTACGTTTCTCCAACCGCACCGAGCGGGTGCCGGCGCTGCCCGGCGCGACCCTGCGTCGCTACTACGCTGCCCGCCAGGCGTTCTATCGCCTGATCTCCGGTGATGACTTCACGCTGCACCTCAAGCTGGCGCCGGGCCAGATGCTGATCATGGACAACTACCGGCTGTTCCATGGTCGCAGCGCCTTCCAGCTGGAGGGTGGCATCCGTCATATGCGCCAGGGCTACGTGGACCGCGACTCCACCGCCAGCCGCCGTCTGCTGCTGGCCGATCAGCTCGCCGGTCAGTTCGCCAATGAGGAGGCCAACGCATGAGCGAACAGGCCCGCTTCCGCAGTTTCCAGGAAAGCACGCATGCCGAGTGGGCGCTGATCGATGCGCGCTTCCGGGAATATCAGTCCGATGCCTGCCGGCGTGTGATTGAACATCTGGGGCGTCTCAAGGGCGATCACCACGGCTATCCGGTCGATCGCTACGAACACTGCCTGCAGACCGCCACCCGCGCGCTGCGCGCCGGCGCCGATGAGGAGATGGTGGTCTGCGCGCTGCTGCATGACATCGGCGATGACCTGGCGCCGGCCAATCATGCCGAGATCGCCGCCGGTATCCTCGAGCCGTTCATCGACCCGCTGAACACCTGGATGATTCGTCATCACGAGCTGTTCCAGGGCTATCACTACCGCGAATTCTTCGGTCAGGACCGCCACGCACGCGAGGCACATGCCGGGCATCCCGCCTATGAGCGCACTGTGCGCTTCTGTGACGAGTGGGACCAGACCAGCTTCGACCCCGAATACGACACCCTGCCGCTTGAGCATTTCATCCCGATGCTGGAGCGCGTGATGGCGCGCGCACCCTTCGGCGGCTTGCCGGACCTGGTGCCGAAGCCGGAGTCAGAACTTGAGACAGAAATTGGGCCAGAACTTGAGAAGGGCCTGGCCAGGCAGGCCAGTGCTCGCTGAAGACGCGCTCCGCCGGAGGATAAAGCTCTCTTGAATCAATCTCTTGCGACGCAGTCAGCGACGCAGCAGGGCGGAGAAGACACAAGCACCGACAACGACAGCGTCGTGAGCGACGGACACGCACGACGACCGCCATATACGAAGCCTTTCAGCCCCGACAACAACAAGGCCCGGCGCGACCGGAACCGACAAGGAAAGACACGATGACCACCACCCCGTACCCCCTGACACCTACGACGAAGCACGGCGCCCGCCGTGGCCTGCTTGCCCTCGCGACCCTGCTGCTCGGCACGGCTAGCCTGGCAGCCTCGGCCCAGGACAAGGATGACGAGCTGACGCTGATCGTGCCGCCGTGGCCCGGCGTCACCGTCAAGAGCGAGATCGTCGCCCAGATCCTCGCTCCGCTGGGTTACGACGTGGAGCGACAGGAAGTCAGCTCCACCGTCGGCTACAACACCCTGACCACCGGCGACAGCGACGCCTTCCTCGCTGGCTGGCTGCCTGCTCAGAAAGACAGTTATGACGCGGCCATGGCCGCCGGCGCGATCACCGATCTCGGCAACAACGTCACCGGCGCCCGCATGGGCTTCGCGGTGCCAGGCTATGTCTACGAGGCTGGCATCCACAGCGCCGCGGACCTTGCCGCCCACGCCGAGCAATTCGACGAGACCGTCTACTCCATCGAAAGCGGCTCCACCGTCAGCGACATGCTCAATGGCGCCATCGACAATGATGTCTATGGCCTGGGCGACTGGGATGCGATGGAGTCCTCGACGCCCGGCATGCTCAGCGAGGTACGTGCCGCCCAGCGCGAGCAACGCTGGATCGCCTTCTACGGCTGGACACCGCACTGGATGGTGCCGGAATTCGACACCCATATCCTGGCAGATCCGGAGTCGGTGTTCGGCCCCGACAATGGCGCCAGTGACGTCAAGACCGTCGTGCGCACCGCCTACGCCGAAGCCAATCCCAACCTCGCCCGCTTCCTCGATCAGCTGGTCTTCAGCTCCGAAGAGCAGAGCGGCTTCATCCTCGATTACAGCCTGAAGGAGCGTGACCTCGATGAGGTGGCGCACGACTGGCTGGCCGCCAACCCGGACCGGCTGGCGGAATTTCTCGCCGACGTGACCACGCGCGATGGCGAGGATGCCTTGCCCGCCGTGAAGGCCAGCCTGTGAGGCTGACCTAGCCTTGCTGCCGCCTTGACGGCGTGGGCGGGCGCCGAGGAATGGCTCCCGCCCACGGCCTCTTGCAGAGCGTGACCCGTCGCGGAGCGGGGCCTTTGTGTATCGCTCTCTGTTCTCTGCGCTCTGCTCTGGCTTTCGTTCAGGCCACGTCGCGTCCAGGACGCGCAATCCGTGAACCACGACCCTGCTTGCCATGCCTCTGGCGTGGAAAGTCGCAATGTGGAACGCCTCTTGCTATACAAGTGTATCAATAGTCGTTCGCTCGATTGCAGCTCGATCGCCGATTGCGCAGCCCGCAGCGGCAAGACAGGCGTCATCCGCGCATCGTCCGTCAGGCCCGGCAGCATCACGCCGCACCAGCAGGGTGCGTCACGCCGCTAGCGGCTGCACGATCGCCCATTTCACGCCAGCCACAGCCACCCACTTGTGAGTCGCTCATGACTATCTCGCCCTCGAACGTATCTCCCATGACCCGCTCGAAGAATGCAGACAGTGACGGCATCTCCCAGCCTCAGCAGGCGCGCCCGGACGGCCAGGCAAGGCCCGTGCGCGCTGCCTCGAATCGGGTCGTCGTCGAAGCCAGCAACATCGTCAAGCACTACGGTGATCTGGCGGTGCTGCACGACGTGTCCTTGCGCGTGAAGGAAGGCACCGTCACCACCATCATCGGCGCCAGTGGCTCCGGCAAGAGCACCTTGCTGCGCTGCATGAACCTGCTCGAGCGCCCCGACCGGGGCGAGCTGTCGATTGCCGATGAGCATGTGCGCTTCGACCGCGATAGCCGTGGCGGCCTCATCGGGCTGGATCGTCGGCAGATCCAGCGCCTGCGCTCCAAGGTCACCATGGTCTTCCAGCAGTTCAATCTGTGGCCGCACCTGACCGTGCTCGGCAATGTCACCGAGGCGCCGATGCGCGTGAAGGGCATGTCACGCCGCGAGGCGACGCGTATCGCGGAGCACTATCTGGAACGTGTCGGCATGCTGGAGCGCGCCGACAGCTATCCGGCCTTTCTCTCCGGCGGCCAGCAGCAACGGGTCGCGATCGCGCGAGCGCTGGCGATGGAGCCGCGCGTGCTGCTCTTCGATGAGCCGACCTCGGCGCTGGACCCGGAGCGGGTCAGTGAAGTGCTCGGCGTCATCCGCAGCCTCGCCGATGAGGGCCGCACCATGCTGATGGTGACCCACGAGATGGCCTTCGCCAGAGAAGTCTCCGATCAAATCGTGTTCCTCGATGAGGGCAGGGTTGGCGTGGCCGGAAGCTCGGCGGAGGTCTTCGAGCAGACCGAGCACGAGCGCTGCCGCCGCTTCATCGCACCGGCCGCCTGAGCTCCGCCTGTATCACCCCGGCATGGACCTCCCCGCCATGACGTAGATGGACCCACAACAACAGCCAGGAGATGGCCTGATGACCTTGATGAACGATGCTGGATTCGCTGCCAAGACACCTTCACTGACCGCGCGCGAAACGCGTTCTGCCTCTGCTTCCACTTCCACCTCTGCTCCCACCTCTGCGCTGCGCAAGCTGGCCGGCGCCCTGATGATGGGGGGACTGACACTGGGTGGACTGACGCTGGGCGCCGCTCAGGTACACGCCGCCGACACCCTCAAGATCGGTATCTCCGCGGAACCTTACCCGCCTTTCACCTACACCTCCGCCAGCGGCGAGTGGACCGGCTTCGAGGTCGAACTGGCCGAGGCGATCTGTGACGCCATGCAGCGTGAGTGCGAGATCACCCCGACCGGCTGGAGCGGCATCATCCCCTCGCTGAAGGCCGGCCGCATCGACATGATCATGAATTCGATGACCATCACCAAGGCCCGCGAGAAGGTCATCGACTTCAGCATCCCCTACTACAACTCGCCCGGTGCCTACGTGGCCGCCAAGGATCTAGAGCTCGAGATACCGGACGGCCTCGACGGCAAGATTCTCGGCACCCAGGCGGCGACCACCCACGCCAACTTCGCGCGTCGAGCGCTGCGCAGCACCGGCGTCGATGTGCGTCTCTATGACCAGCAGGAGCAGGTCAACAGTGACCTGCTGTCCGGGCGCGTGGACGTGATTCTGGCCGACGAGATCGCCATGAGCGCACTGGTCAAGCGTGACGAGGCCAGCAACTTCGAGATCAAGGCGACCACACCTCAGCACGAGGCCTACGGCATCGGTGCCGGTGTCGGGGTGCGCAAGGAAGATGGCGCGCTGAAAGAGGCGCTCGATGGCGCCATCCATCAGGTCTATGCGGACGGCACCTGCACGGTGCTCTCGAACAAGTACTTCGATACCGACGTCTGCCTGGGCTGAGCCTGCGCGTGCTGGCCAGCCGGCCGAGGTCGCCCGGTCAGCACGCCTCGCGTATCGCATCCGCCATTTCCTACTGATACGAGAAGGACGCTGTTCATGTCCCAGTTCGCCCAGGAAGGGCTCGCCGATTGGGCGGCCCCGATACTCGCCGGCGCCGTCACCACCCTGCAGATCGCCTTCGCCGCCTACGCCATCGGCTTGCTGCTCGGGCTGGTGGGGGCGGCGTCACGACTCAGCCCCTGGGCGCCGCTGCGCGTGCTGGCCACCAGCTATTCGACGGCCGTGCGTGCGGTGCCGGAACTGCTGCTGATCATCCTGCTGTATTACGGCGGCTCCCAGGCACTCACCGCCCTGATGAACGCGCTGGGTGTCGCGGGAAAGATCGAGATCAGCGGCTTCGTCACCGCCGTCGGCGTCCTGGCCTTCGTGCAGGGCGCCTACATGACCGAAGTCTTCCGTGGCGCCATCCTGGCCATTCCCAAGGGCCAGCTGGAAGCGGCCGATGCCTACGGCTTCTCGCCCATGGCGCGCTTTCGCTACATCACGTTGCCGGGCATGTTGCCCAACGCACTGCCGGGCATGTCCAACCTGTGGCTGATTCTGATCAAGGACACCGCCCTGATCAGCGTCATCGGCTTCAGCGAGCTGTTCTTCACCGTGCAGCAGGCGGCCGCCAGCTCGCGCGCCTATTTCCTGTTCTACAGCGTGGCGGGGCTGCTCTATCTGCTGATGACCCTGACCTCGAGCGCCGTGTTCAGTCGTCTGGAGCGCTACGTGCGCCGCGGCGAACCCGATATTTCAGCCCAGGAGGCGTGACATGGATTTCAGCTGGTTATCGGACCCCTACTATCAGGAATCACTGTGGACAGGACTGATCAACACCCTGGTGCTGCTGGTGGTGTCGGCCGTGCTCGGCTTCACGCTGGCGGTCGGCATGGCGATGGCGCGCATCAAGGGCCCCAGGCCTCTCGCCTGGCTGGCCAGCGGCGTTTCCATCGTGATGCGCGGCACGCCCCTGCTGGTGCAGCTGTTCTTCTTCTATTACGGCATCGGCCGGCTGCTGGAAGGCATTCCCGGCATTCGCGAGAGCATGTTCTGGGGCATCCTGCGTGATCCGTTCTTCTACGCCACCCTGACCTTCACCCTCTCGGTGGGCGCCTACTCCGGTGAAGTCCTGCGCGGGGCACTGCTCAGCGTGCCGCCGGGCGAGCGGGAAGCGGGGCGCGCCTTCGGCATGGGGCCGTTTCAGGTCTTCAGTCGCCTGTGGCTGCCGCGCGCCATCCAGCTGTGCCTGCCGACCCTGACCGGCGAGATGATCCTGCTGCTCAAGTCGGTGCCGCTGGTCTCGACGATCGCCATGATGGACCTGCTGCAGGTCGCCAACATCATCCGCGACGAGAACTTCCTCACCTACGAGCCGCTGCTGTTCATAGGCGCCATCTACCTCGTGCTGACCATCCTGCTGACCCTGTGCCTGCGCCAGGTCGAACTCAACTTCCCCGGCGTACGCGCCCAGGCACGCAGCGGCGGGTGGTTGACGCGGCTGCGCCAGCCAAGGCCCGCCTGAGGCCACTCGCCTGGCGGGCATCGCTCACTTTCTGCGGGGTGCGCTTCTGGTCATCCGCATACTTTTCGGTATAGGCAATCCACGCCGACTGCACAGCATGATAGGCATCGTCTCTGATTCCATAGGGAATCCAGTTGGCGCTTATTTGATGCGATATAGAATCACCTCTAGACCATTGGTGTAGCGACCTTGGGAGGGTGGTTGAAAATAATGTTAGTAATATCAGTAGGTTGTAAGGTGAATGGTGCTGGCATGGCGCTTGCTATCCACAGTGACAAGAGACGCGGTCAGCGGATTCATCTCGTCACTCACCAAAGGATATCGCCATGAGTATCGCCAGCTTCAAATCTGCCAATCGTCTGATCACCGGACAACAAGCCTCGACTCGTCTTGCTGAGGAGGTCATGCGACTTGGCATGCATTCGCCGATGTTGGTCACTGACCCTGGTGTACTGGGGTCCGGAACACTGGAGCCGATCAAGGCTCAATTGGATGACCTCAAGTCCAGGGGACACCTGACGGACTATCGCATCTTCAGTGATGTCAGCGCCGAACCTGAAGTGCATATCGTCGAGGACTGCATGAGCAGCTACCGCGAGGGGGGCTGCGATAGCCTGATCGCGGTAGGCGGTGGCAGTGCGATGGATATCGCCAAATGCGTGGCGGTGTATGCCACCCATGATGGTGATCTCGAGAGTCTGTTTGGCGAGAACAAGGCGCGTGTCCGCGGAGCGCCACTTATCGCCATGCCGACGACATCAGGCACCGGGTCCGAGGTGACCAACATCGGGATTCTGTCTGATACCGAAGCGAGGATGAAGAAAGGCATCGTCAATGATTACTTGCTGCCAGATGTCGCCATCGTTGCCCCGGAGCTGACGGTGAGCTGCCCCCGCCATGTCACTGCCGCCAGCGGTGTCGATGCGCTCGTCCACGCCATCGAAGCCTATCTTTCCAATTTCGCCACGCCGATCACCGATGCACTGGCCATCAAGGCCATGCGCCTGATCATCAAGGCCTTGCCCAAGGCCTATGCCAATCCTGCCGATCTCAAGGCGCGTGAAGACATGGCGACTGGCAGTCTGCTGGCCGGGATGGCGTTCGGTAATGCCGGTGTCGGGGCGGTGCACGCCCTGGCCTATCCGTTGGGAGGGCGCTACCACCTGCCACATGGCGTGACCAATGCGCTGCTGTTGCCCCACGTGATGCGCTGGAATGCATTGGCTTGTGTCGAGCGCTTCCGAGATATTGCGGAGGCCCTCGATACATCACATCGCAAGCTCAAGGATGAAGCGACTGCCGAACTGGTCGTCGAGCGACTACATAAGCTATGTCGTGATGTGGACATCCCCAGCGGCCTGCGCCATTTCGACATCCCCGAAGAGGACATCCCCTCTCTTGCGGCAGATGCCTTCAAGGTCGAACGCCTGCTGCGCAACAATCCACGTCAGCTCAGCCAGGCCGATATCGAAAGTATCTATCGCGCGGCCTACTGAAGCGCTGAATCTCCTTTCTGAACACCATCTCCACCACAGGTGAAGATGCATAACGATAACAACAGGAACGCCATCATGAGCCACTGGAAAACCCGCCAGCCCGGTGAGGAAAGCCCCTACTTCGCGCTGGGGCCCTTCAAGATTCGTCTTCCCTTCCTGCACTACCGTTTCGAGCTGCCCGACTACCTGCAAGGGCTGTTGATGTGCGCGGTGGATCTCGCCGCCATCCCGTTGATGACGGAGCTCCTGGGCATGCCGTTCGAGGCCGCACTGGCCATCGTGATGCTCAATGGTCTGCTGTATCTGGTTCACCACCTGCTGGGCGACCCGGTCATTCCCGGCTGGATCACGCCTGCCATTCCACTGTTGATGGCTTATGTGGCGACCTTCCCGGAGGGGGAGACGCGGGTGCATGCCTTGATTGCCTTCCAGCTGATGCTCGGGATACTGGCCATCGTGCTCGGGCGAACGGGGCTGGCCAGCAAGGTGGTCAACATGATCCCCTCGGCGATCAAGGCTGGCATCATCATGGGCGCGGGGTTGGCCGCAATCAGCGTGGTCTTCAAGGAAGGCGGGCGTTTCGACACTTATCCCATCACCATCAGCATCGCGGTAGGTCTGGCTTTCTACATCATCTTCTCGCGTCATTTCGCCAAGCTGAAGACCACGAATCCGTTCTGGAGCAATCTCGGCAAGCTGGGCATCTTCCCGATCATCCTGCTGGCGATCGTCGTCGCTCCGCTGGTGGGCGAGGCCGCATGGCCTGATGTGCAGTGGGGCTTCAGCCAACCTGATTTCGTGACCATGTTCAGCCAGTACACTGTCTTCGGTGTCGGCTTGCCGCCGCTATCGATGTTCCTGACGGCGCTGCCGACCGTGCTGGCTGCCTATATCGTGCTGTTCGGCGATGTTCTGCAGTCCAAGGCACTGGTCGAGGAAGCTGATGAGTCCCGCCCCGACGAGAAGATCGACTACGACGCCAACCGTGCACACATGATCTTCGGCGGGCGCAATACACTGATGAGTCTCTTCGGCCCGGACGTCACCATGTGTGGCCCGCTGTGGGCTGCCATGCAAGTGGTGGTGGTCGAACGCTACAAGGAAGGCAAGCAGGCGATGCATTCGCTGTTCGGTGGCTCGGGCTCATTCCGCTGGGGCACCAACACCGGTCTGCTGTTGCTGCCCATCGTCAGTCTGGTCCAGCCCATCCTGGGGATAGCATTGGCACTGACGCTGTTGATCCAGGGCTATGTCAGCGTGCGCTTGGGCATTCTGGAAGCGCGTAGCCAGCGCGACCTGGGCATTGCCGGGGTGATCGCCGCCGTACTGGTCATCAAGGGGGCTGCCTGGGCCTTCGGGATCGGCATTGCGCTGTGTCTGCTGATCTACGGCAAGCGCTTCTTCTCCGGCGAGATCGATGAGACCTTCAGCCGTGATATCGGCAAGTCAGATATCGCGCCGGCCGACAGCAAGACAGCAAGCCTGTCCTCGACAGGTGCCGCTTCGACAGACTCCCCGACGTCCTCGCATTGACGTATCGTGACCCCATGTCCCCCCGCCGCCTGAGCGCGCGGGGGTTTCTGCCGGGGGAGTCGTCAATGCAGAACGTGGAGCAGGATCTCAGACTTGAAGCAGCGCTGGCGTTGCTGGAGCGCCAGTCACTGGAGGCCGTCAAGGTCATCGATACACGTGGTGAGGTTATCGGTGTCTTGACGCGTCAGGAGGTGGAGTCCGCCGCGGAACTCAAGGAACGCCTCGCGCTCTCCAATCAGCGGGGCAGCTCAACCGGGAAGAATGCCACGGAGGTTGGCGCGGATCCGGCGTCTGATCTGCTGGCTCAGGTACCGACCCAGCGTTTGCTGGATGCCCTGCATGACGGTGTCTATATCACCGATGGGCGTGGCGTGACCGTCGCCATCAATCAGGCCTATGAGCGTATTACCGGGCTCAAGCGCAGTGACGTGCTGGGGCATCACATGCAGGAGCTGGTGCGCCGGGGGTATATCTCCAAGTCGGTGTCATTGGAGGTCATCCGTGACGGCAAGCCCGTCACCCTCGTGCAGAGTCTGCGCGATGGCCGCAAGATATTGGTCAGCGGTCTCCCGATGTTGGCCCACGACGGCACCTTGAGCCATGTGGTCACCAGCGTGCGCGATATCACCGAGCTGCTGCGCGCCAAGCATGCACAGGAGCAGTTGCGCCAACTGCACTCTCTGCATGACACCTACAGCGTCAGCTCCGGGACGGATGAACAGTCGCTGGAGTTGGTGACCAGTGACGCTACTGCCGACTGTTTCGCGTTGGCGGAACGCGTGGCTGCCACTGATGTGAAGGTGTTGATTCAGGGCGAGACGGGAACGGGCAAGACGCTGCTGGCCCGCTATCTTCACGAGCACAGCACGCGTGCCGAGGGGGTATTCCTTGAGCTCAACTGTGCTGCCTTGCCGGAAGGGCTGCTGGAAGCCGAGTTGTTCGGCTATGCGCCTGGCGCCTTCACCGGTGCAAACGCACGTGGCAAGCAGGGGCTTCTGGACGTCGCCAATGGTGGCACGCTCTTCCTGGATGAGATCGGTGATCTGCCGCTTTCATTGCAGGCCAAGTTGTTGAAGGTCGTCGAGGAGCAGCGTTTCATGCCTGTCGGCGGGACAGAGCTTCGGCGCACCAACGTCCGTCTGCTGACCGCCTCACATCATGATCTGGCTGCTCGGGTGAAGGAGGGGCGCTTCCGGGAAGACCTCTACTATCGCCTGAGTGTCGTGCCCATCACGCTGCCACCGCTGCGTGAGCGGCGCAGCGAAGTGATCCCGCTGCTGCAGCATTACCTCCGCCATTTCTGTCAGCGTCATGCACTGGTCCGGCGCCTTGATCCTGAAGTGCTCGAGCTACTGGGCGGCCATGCATGGCCCGGGAATATCCGTGAGTTGATCAATCTAGTGGAGCGCCTCGTGGTGACCACCACCAGCGAGTTGATCACATCCGATGTCCTGCCGGCAGAGTATCTTGCGGCGCATGCCAGTGCAGGGTGGGATGACTCGATGATGCTCGGCGCGATAACCGCCCCGGAGGATGGCACACCGGAGCGCACGCTGAAGGAACATATCGAAGCTCTGGAGCGGCGCTTGATCGAGCAAGCCCTGGAGAAGCACCGCACCACTCGCGCTGCGGCGGCATCGCTGGGGATCAACCAGTCGACGCTGGTCAAGAAGATGCAGAAGTTCACCCACACGCCCTGAAGCCGGCAGTGCTGCCCGGGCTTCTCTCATCCTCGACCCTCGCTTTTCGCCTCTTCAATCCTCCCTAGATGAGCGTGTACCCGCTTTCCTTTCACAGCTTGTCCCTCAGGCACCGAAACCTGCCAGCTCTCAACTTGCCCCGAAGCCAGCAAGCTTTCTAACTTGCTCCGAAGCCGGCAAGAAAGACGCGCACGCAGCGTCTGACATGTGGGCGGAGTTGTTCCGGGCTTGCGGTATCGGGTGGGCAGCCGAGCAGGGCGTCGACATGCAGCGGGTTGAGCAGCATGCCGGTGAGCAGGTTGGCGGCGGCCAGTGGTTCCTGGCCGAGGCCGGTGGACGGCAGGTGGCCCTGGGCGACCTGACGCGACAGGTAGCCTGCCAGGCGTTGTCGGGTCAGCTTGGGGCCGTTGTCGAGGAACAGCTTGCCGAGCTGCGGGTTGCGGCCGCTTTCGAAGGCGAGGCCACGGAACAGGCGGATCAGTTCCGGCGCGAGGGCCAGCGCCAGCATCGCCATGCCGAAGTCTTCCAGCGCTTCCTCGACACTGCGTGTCTCATTGGCTTCGTGGTCCATCACCGACCACACCGTCTGCGCCTCCTGCTGCATCACGGCCAGAAACAGGCCGTCCTTGTTGCCGAAATTACGATACAGCGTTGCCAGTGATCCGCCGGCCTGCCTGGCGATCTCATTGATGCTGGTCGCGGCGAAGCCGTGTTCGAGGAAATGTTCGCGCGCGACTTCCAGCTGGCGTTTGCGGCGTGCTTCCCCGCGCGGTGAGGCGCGAGTCGTGGTGCTTCCCGAGTCAGGGGCGGTCTCTGATGAGGGCGAATCAGTCATGTGAGTGTCCTGTCTGTGATCCGGAAACCGCCTGAAACAGGCAAGGTTGCGATATTGCGAACGAGAGACGCTGTCTGTCGAAACTGTCGGGGCTGCCTCAAGGAAGTGTAGTATTTATTACACTTTGTGGCGATGCAAGATGACAGCCGTGGCCTGAGCGCTCGCAAGCGCCGTGGCCGCCTCATCCGCAGCGTCAGACAGATTACACGCCTGTCACCGACAGGCAGCAAGAGAGAGTCGCCGAATGAACAAGGCAGGCAAGGGTGTCGTGGCACTCATCGTGGTGGCGGGCGTGATCGCTGGCGGAGTGGTGGGGGTCGAATGGTGGCAGGTCGGGCGCTTCATGCAGGAGACCGACAACGCCTATGTGCGCACCGACAGCGTCGCGGTGCGCTCCGAGATCACCGCGCGGGTGACGCGCATGCTGGTGCATGACAACCAGCCGGTGAAGAAGGGGCAGTTGCTGGTGCAGCTGGATGACGAAGATGCCAGGGCCAATCTGGACCAGGCCAGTGCCGCCCTGGACAACGCCCGTACCGGGGAAGTCCAGGCCGAGCGTCAGCTGGACCTGCAAGGCGCGAAGATCGACGAGGCCAAGGCCGCGCTGGCCTCGGCCAAGGCCGAACGCGATCAGGCGGCGCTGCACCTCAAGCGCTCCAGAAGTCTGGAGAGCCGCAGCTACGCCTCGCGTCAGTCCTATGAAGATGACCAGGTGACCATGCGCACCGCCGAGGCGAGCGTTGCCCAGAAGCAGGCCGCGCTGGTGTCTGCCCGGCAGCAGCTTGAGGTCTACAAGGCGCAGCTGGAGTCGGCGCGTGCCCAGGTGGTGTCAGCGGCGGCGGATCTCGCCTACGCGCGCCACCAGCTGGAGAAGACCTCGATCTACGCGCCGCAGGATGGCGTGGTCGGCAATCGCAGTGTCGAGGTGGGCACCATGGCCAGCGCCTCGTTGACCCTGATGCAGCTGGTGCCGGTGAAGAGCGCCTATGTGGTGGCCAACTACAAGGAAACCCAGACCGAGCGCATGCGCGTCGGCCAGCCGGTCAGTCTCGAGGTGGATGCCTACCCGGACATCGAGTTTGAGGGCGTGGTGGACAGCCTGGCGCCGGCGACCGGCACCGAGTTCAGCCTGCTGCCGACCGACAACGCCACCGGCAACTTCAACAAGATCGTCCAGCGTGTGCCGGTGCGCATTCGCCTGACCGGCCCAGCGGATGCGCTGCCGCGTCTGCGCGCCGGTCTGTCGGTCATCCCCAGCGTCGATACACGAGAGCTTTCGGACACCGGCACCTATGCCGTCGATAGCCTCTCCAGGGACGTCATCGCGCCCGATGCCGCGCAGGTCGCTAGCGCTGATCGCGGAGCGCAGTAAGCATGGCCGAGACGACTCAGTCCTCGGCCCAGACCCCGAGACAGCCTCCGAGCCAGCCCCCGGCGGGCACCGCCAGTGACATGCCGACGCGCCGCCAGCAGATCGGCTTCGTGGCCGCGGTGTTCGGCATGTTCATGGCGATTCTGGATATCCAGATCGTGTCCAGCTCGCTCAACGAGCTGCAGGCGGGCCTGGCCGCCAGTCAGGACCAGATCTCCTGGGTGCAGACCAGCTACCTGATCGCCGAGATCGTGATGATTCCGCTCTCCGGCATGCTGGCGCGCATCTTCTCGACGCGGCTGGTGCTGACCGTCTCGGCGCTGGGCTTCACGCTGGCGAGTCTGGGCTGTGCGCTCTCGACCTCGCTGGAAGCCCTGATCGTGCTGCGCGCGGTCCAGGGCTTCATGGGCGGGGCGATGATTCCGCTGACCCAGGCGGCCAGCTTCTCGATCTTCCCGCGCCGCATGATGGGCAGCATCCAGGCGGTGATCGGCCTGGTGGCGACCATGGCGCCCTCCATCGGGCCGTCCGTCGGCGGCTACATCACCGAATACATGAGCTGGCATTGGCTGTTTCTGGTCAATCTGGTGCCGGGCATCATCGTGGCGACACTGGTGTGGCGCAATCTGGAGATCGACAGCGGCGACCGCGGTCTGCTCAGTCGTCTGGATACGCTGGGCCTGGCGCTGATGGCGGTCTTTCTCGGCAGCCTCGAATTCGTGCTCGAGGAGGGGCCCGGCGATGACTGGTTCGCCAGTTCGTTGATCCTGTTCTGGAGCGTGGTGTGTACGGTGGCGGCGGTCGGCTTCTTCTGGCGCGTGCTGACGACCAGCAACCCCATCGTCGACCTGCGGGTATTCAGGGACCGCAACTTCGCGCTGGGGGCGATCATCGGCTTCTGGATCGGCGTGGTGCTCTACGGGCTGGTCTATCTGGTGCCGCTGTTTCTCGGCTCGATTTCCGGCTTCTCCAGCGTGCAGATCGGGCAGGTGATGTTCGTCAGCGGCGTGGTGATGTTCCTGATGGCGCCGGTGGCGGGCAAGCTTTCCGATCGCATCGACCTGCGCCTGATGCTGTGCATCGGCCTGGTGCTGACCGGTCTCGGCACCGGCATGAACGTGCACCTGACCTCGGACTCGGGCTTCGATGACTTCTTCTGGCCGCAGGTGATCCGCGGCGCGGGCCAGATCATGGTGCTGCTGTCGGCCTCTCGGCTGGCGATGGGGCGTCTGGCGCCCCACGAGATAGGCAACGGCAGTGGCCTGTTCAACGTCATGCGCAACCTGGGCGGCGCGGTGGGGCTGGCGCTGATCGACACCATCCGCGAGCTGCGTGAGGACTATCACTGGAACCAGATGATCGGGGCCATCGACCAGAGCCGTCAGGTGGTGATCGATCAGCTGGCAAGCTATCAGTCGACCTTCGCGGGGCTGGCTGATCCATGGCAGGCCGGTGTGCAGATGATCGCCCAGCGCATCAGCATCCAGGCCGAGGTGCTGGCCTTCGACAATATCTTCCTGTGGCTGGGCGCGGTCTATGTGGTGGGCAGTGTCGTGGTGATCGCCTTCCGTCACCCAGGAGGAGAAAGTGAGAATAATGATTGAAAGAGGTTAGAGTATAAAGTGTAGAATTATATATATGAGATTTTTATTGCATTGTCAGCTTCTTGATTATAGTTTATGTGGTCTATATTTCACAGCTTTAATATGGGGGCGGATGCAGGCTCTGAGTGCAACACCCTATTGAATTGAGGGTGGTGCTTCATTGTGCTTTGCCATCAGTTCATT
>NZ_JAWJYL010000018.1:0-70325 GCF_046566945.1 Cobetia sp. SIMBA_158 | reverse complement strand
TCGGAAGTGAAACCGCTTAGCGCCGATGGTAGTGTGGAGTTTCTCCATGTGAGAGTAGGTCATCGTCAGGCACTTATCCCGAACCGCCCCTGTAGCCTTGCTGCAGGGGCGGTTCTCTTTGTGGTGAGAAAAGTTGCGCAAAGCAAGAGATGTACGCGCTTCGTGAGGCGTCTGCTGCGCCCATGACGACGGCCTGAGCGTTGTCACAGCCCCATCACGTACATGCACGCTTGTAGAAGGCAGCGGCGAGAAGCTAGACTCCCCAGCCTTCTGTATTGGAGATGATGATGCAACCTCAAGAACTGTTGCTGTATTGCCGCCCTGGCTTCGAGGCCGACCTGGCCTCAGAAGTCAGCGAGAAAGCGGCGTATATCGGCACGCCGGGTTATCCGATTGCGGCACGCGACAGTGGCTTCGTGCGTTATGTGGTGACGGGTGATGAGCCCGCCAACGCCCTGCATCGTGACATGCCGCTACAGGCGTTGGTCTTCGCTCGTCAGACACTGGTGGCACTGGAGCCGCTGGTCGGCATGTCGCGGGAGAATCGTGTCTCGCCGATTCTGCAGCAGGTGGTCGACGCCGGCTGGAGCTTCGAGGAGATCCGCCACGAGATGCCGGATACCAATGATGGCAAGGCGCTGTCGGGGCTGGGCAAGGCCGTCGGCCGTCCGCTGGAGTCCGCGCTCAAGAAGCGGGGCGCCCTGCGCCGCAAGGCCGGTGGTCGGGCGTTGCATGTCTTCTGGACGGATGGCGATGAAGTCCAGCTGGGCATGAGCTTCCCGGGCAACCGCAGCGAATATGCCAATGGCATTCGTCATCTGCGTTCGCCGAGTCGTGCGCCCAGCCGCTCCACGCTCAAGCTGGAAGAGGCGTGGCACGAATTCGTGCCGCGCGATCAGTGGGAGCGTCGCATCGCCACTGGCATGCAGGCAGCGGATCTTGGTGCCGCCCCGGGTGGCTGGACCTTCCAGCTGGTCGAGAAGGGCATGTTCGTGTTCGCGATCGACAATGGCCCGATGAACAAGGACCTGATGGCGACAGGGCAGGTCGAGCATCTCAAGGAAGATGGCTTCACCTGGGAGCCACCGCTGCGCCTGGATTGGCTGGTCTGCGATATCGTCGACAAGCCGATTCGTGTGACCGAGATGGTCGAGCGCTGGCTGAAGAAGCGCTGGTGCAACGAGGCCGTCTTCAACCTCAAGCTGCCGATGAAGCAGCGCTGGAAGGAAGTCTCTCGCTGCCTCGACTATCTGGCCGCCAGTCTCGAGCGCTCCAACGTCGGTGCCGAGATTCGCTGTCGTCATCTGTATCACGACCGTGAAGAGGTCACTGTGCACGTGCGCATCACGCACTGATTGGCTGTTGCTCAATCAGCATGCACGAGTGGCACATGCCCCATACAAGAACCCCACGGCCTGCCCAGGCCGTGGGGTTCTTATATGGGGCGCCTGATGCCTTCGCTCGCCGGAGAGGCGCGCTCAGGTATGTTCCAGCAGGATTATCCGCTCCGGTTGGGATAGCATGGGCGCCAGGCGCGCCATCATGCGATCTCTGGCCGGACTGACCGACCATTCCTGCCACGCTCGCGCATCGCGCCATGAGGTGATCAGGATGCGGTGACCCGCGCGGCCGGTTTCCATCAGATTCTCGCCCGAGATGAAGCCCGGGACATGCGTGGCCTCGCGTACGACTTCACGCGAGGCCTGTTCGTAATCCTGTTCCAGTCCCGGCATGATATGCCGTTCGATCAGAACCTTGATCATGCCTGTCTCCCCTTTTTTGTACGTGCCGCCAGCCAGGGCGGCAGGATTGTCAGGAGTCTTCGATGACCGATATCACATTGCCCGAGGCCGATGCCGAGCTGGAAACCAGTGGCCTGTATTGCCCGGAACCCATCATGATGCTGCACAACAAGGTGCGTGAGCTTGCCTCGGGTGATCTGTTGCGGGTAGTGGCGACCGACCCGGCCACCACCCGTGATGTGCCCAAGTTCTGCGCCTTTCTCGGCCACACCCTGGAACTGAGACACGAGACACCGGAACAGTTCCTGTATTACATCCGCATCAGTTGAGCCCCAACCGCAGCCGCTGAGTCGCTGGCCATGACTGGCCCTCAGGCTTCGCGGTCATGGACCTCGACGCAGACCTGGTCGCTCTCGCCAGTCATCATCAGCGCGAGAGCCTCCAGCGTCGCCGGGTCCTGCTCGCGAATCTGATTGGCGATGGCGCGCTGGAAGAAATAGACCACATCATGCCGGCTGCGCCCCGGGTACAGGCAGTCGTCGCCGGCCAGCACCGGTGTCTGGGTGACGCGAGCCTCATCGACCAGCAAGGCCTCGATGTTGCCATCGCTGTAGAGACGCCAACCGAAGACCTGCTTGAGCTGCCACTGTGTCTCGCCGTTGGTCATGCACAGTGCATGGGTACCCAGCGTGTCCGGCAGTTGCTGCAGCAGTGTCGTCTTATCCGAGACTTCATAGTCGTAATAAGCCGCGGCATGTTCGAGCTCGAACACCTTGTGGTCAGGCGCCAGCATGAAGACTTCGTCGGTTTCCGGGTCGCGATAGCCGACGAAGTGCCCCTGCTGGGGGTCTTCCAGCTCGTGGCAGGGCATCAGCCCCTCCATCCACGGCACCATGCCGACGACTTCACCATCCTCGCGCAGCCCCCAGGCCAGCACCGGAATGCTGTAATAGCTGTCCGGATCGCTGTCGAGCTGATAGAGCATTTCCAACCCGTCGTGTTCCGGTGCCAGCCGGAGAATACGACGTCGTGCACGCATCCTGTCACGCATGACACTCAGGTCGATGACCTTGGCGGAGCGGGGGGAAGATACTGGTACGCCCATGACGAACCCTCCTCAGCAGCTTGTCGATCGTCCTCGGCGTGTGCTGGTGCGTTCTCTCGCTTCTGCCATGTGTGTCGTCAGCGAGAGAGCACTGCCTTGAATAACCATTAGCACAGCCAGAGCCCTGACGGTAACCCCTCCTTGGACGAAATGACCGTCTATCAGCTTTTTCGTGTTTAAACGCAAAAGCCCCGCGTCACCCTATCGGGTGTCGCGGGGCTTGCTCCTCAAGGCGTTTCAGGCAGCTGTCAGCCCAGCATCCCGGCCGAGCTTCCTGTTGGAATGCAGGCTGAGATGCAGGCGCTATCCGCCAGGCATCACTGGCTCGCCAATGCCTCGTCACGCACGCCACGGCGCGCGATGATCCACAGGCGCCAGCCAAGCAGCAGCGCCGCCACGGTCAGGCCGGCCACCATGCCGATCCAGTAGCCATAGACGCCCATCTGCTCGATCGGCCAGGGCGAGATCGGGAAGGCTTCACTGCCGACACCCAGCAGGTGTCCGCCTCCCAGCCCGACCACCCAGTAGGCGAACATGGTGATCAGCATGATGATGCGTGTGTCCTTGAAGCCGCGCAGTGCGCCTGCCATGGCGACCTGCAGGGAATCCGAGACCTGATAGAGCATCGCCAGGGTGATCAGCGACATGGCCAGGGCCTGGACCTTGAGGTTGCTGGTGTAGAGCGCCACGGCCGGCTCGGCCAGTACCCAGATCACGATGTCATTCACCAGCGCCACCACCAGCGAGAAGGCCACGCCATTCCAGGCCACGAAACGTGCTTCGCGCATGTCGCCACGGCCGATGGTGTGGCCGACGCGCACGGTCAGGGCCATCGCCATCGACAGCGGCAGCATGAACAGCAGCGAGGTGAAGTTGAGCGCGACCTGGTGGGCCGCGACCTTGATCTCGCCGAAGCTGGCCACGAACAGGGCGATGACCGTGAACAGCGTGACCTCGAAGAAGATCGCGATCCCGATCGGCAGGCCGACCTTGAGCAGTTCGCCCATCTGCTTGAAGTGGGGGGCGCTGGGCTGACACCACAGCGCCACGGCGCGATACGCGCTGCTGTAACGCGTGTAGGCGAACATGCTCAGGCACATGATCCACATCGCCAGGCCGGTGGCGATACCGCAGCCGGCGGCGCCCATGGCCGGAATGTCGCCCAACAGTCCCGGCAAGGTGATCCCCAGCAGGTCATCCACGCCTGCAGACCCGTAGATCAGCACGTAATTGAGCGGGATGTTCGATATCAGGCCGATCAGGCTGATGATCAGTGCCGGGCGGGTATGGTTCATGCCGTCCGAGTAGGCGCGCAGGACCTGATAGAAGGCGGCACCCGGCATGCCCCAGGCGATGGCCATCAGGTAGAGGGTCGCCTGCTCGGCCACGGCCTCAGGCACCTCCATCAGGGTGAAGATCGGCGCGGCCAGATACCACAGCGCAAGCCCGGACAGGCTGCCGAGCACCAGCGAGATCCACAGCGATTGATGCACGTTGCCACGCACCTCACCGCTGCGATTGCCCCCCATCAATTGCGCGACCACCGGCGTCAGGCCCATCAGGGTGCCCGCCATCAGCAGCAGCAGAGGCACCCACAGGCTTGAGCCCACCGACACGGCTGCCAGGTCCGTGGCCGAGGAGCGCCCCGTCATCAACACGTCCACGGCACTCATGCCTGCCTGAGCCAGCTGCGCGCCACAGATCGGCAGCGCCAGGGTCAGCAGGCGTGAGGTTTCCGCTCTGACGCGGGGAATCAGTGGCGGAGGCGGAGAACCGGGGGCCGTCTGAGGCTTGGAGGGGGGGGATGAATCGGCGGGGGGCACGGCAGGCTCCTGCTAGTAATCGAGAATCATTCTTGCTTGGCGCGCCATCCTAGCAGATAAGCAGGTTTCATGAACGCAAGCTGATGAATTATCACGGCTGTGAGCGACACTGTCAGCTGAAATGACGCGCTATACGCTAGCCACGTACAATGAGCCATCCGACAGAGCAGGTTTTCCTGTCGCCATCGAATGCCCACACACTGCCAGCGCTTGCCGAGAATTGCCGTGTCGTCCCATGAGTCCCTACCTGCCGTCCTTTCCTCTGATTCCGCCTGCGGGAGCCCCCGTCGTGCGCATGACCTCGCCACCTTGATGGCGTTGTTCGACGGCCTGTTCGGCGACACCTTCAACACCTTGCTGCGCTGTGATCCCGAAGAGCCGCTGTACCTTCCGGCCGGCATGCAGGGGGAAGGCAGGCATGTCCCGGAATCAGAGCTTGGCTATCACCGCATCTATCTGGCACGTGGCTTCTTTTCCAGCGCGCTGCATGAGATCAGTCATTGGTGCATCGCAGGCGCCAGACGGCGGCTCGAGGAAGATTACGGCTACTGGTATGCGCCGGATGGCCGCGACGCCGAGCAGCAGCGCGCCTTCGAGAGTGTCGAGGTCGCGCCGCAAGCGTTGGAGCTGCTGTTTCACCGGGCGGTGGGCAAGCCGTTTCATGTCAGCGTCGACAATCTTGAGCTGGAGGTGGATCGAGACGCCTTCGCGCAACGTGTGATGCAGCGCGCTGCCGATGTCGAGCAGCGCGGCCTGCCCGCCCGCGCCGCTGCCTTCCGCCACGCACTCGCCGGTGTCTGGCAGCAGGGGATGCCGCTTGAGCAGGCCATCGCCCATGCCAGGCCCCTGTTGCCTGCGGTGGGGGAGGACGGCCGGCTGGCGTGATGCCTTGTCTGAGCATGCCAGGCGGCAGTGGCGTCGCCCGCTGGGCTTGCCTCCCGGAACTCGCCTACCTGAGCCGGATTGCATTATCTGCAAATCAGCGTTGCACTCACGTTGCAGGTGTCAGGGCTTTGTGATTAGAATGATTCGCATTGACACAATGGTTCCGCTTTTACTGACCTGCAGGTCTGCTCATAGCAGTCCTCGTCAGGGCAGGACACCTTGAACAGGGGTATTCGATGACTGCTGTATCCATGATTTCTGCATCCTCCGCTCGCAAGCTGTTGTTGAGTGCGCTGGTCGGCGTGACGGCTGTCACGGCCATGCCGGCGCAAGCCCAGGAAGAGGTGAACGTCTACTCCTATCGTCAGGCCTATCTGATCGAGCCGTTCCTCAAGGAGTTCACCGAGGAGACCGGCGTCAAGGTCAACGTGGTATTCGCCAAGCAGGGTCTGGCCGAGCGTCTCAAGCGTGAGGGTCGCAACACGCCGGCTGACGTCCTGCTGACGGTGGATATCGGTCGCCTGCAGGAGCTGGTCGACGAAGAGCTGGTCAAGAGCGTCAATGACGACGTCATCGAAGCCAACCTGCCCGAGCAGTATCACGGTCCTGACAACCAGTGGTTCGGTATCACCACCCGTGCACGCGTGCTCTACACCAGCGTCGAGCGCCTCGAGGCCGGTCAGGTCGCAAGCTATGACGACCTGGCGGACCCGAGCCTCAAGGGCCGTGTCTGTTCACGTGCCGGGGATCACCCCTACAACGTGGCGTTGATCGCCTCGCGTATCGCCCACAACGGCGAAGAAGCAACCCGCGAATGGCTGGAAGGCTTCAAGGACAACCTGGCGCGCAAGCCGCAGGGCGGGGACCGCGATCAGATCAAGGCGATTCGTGACAACGTCTGTGACGTGGCCATCGGCAACAGCTACTACTACGGCAAGATGCTCGACAACGACGAGCAGCGTCCGTGGGCCGAGAAGGCACGCATCGAGTTCCCGGACCAGAACGGTGTCGGTACGCACATGAACATCTCCGGCATGGCGATGACCAAGTACGCGCCGCACGAAGAGAATGCGCTCAAGCTGATGCGCTTCTTGACCGAGAAGACCGCCCAGCACATGTATGCCGAGGTCAATTTCGAGTATCCGGCCAACCCGGCTGCCGAAAGCTCGGAGCTGCTGACGTCCTGGGGCGAGTTCAAGCAGGATGACCTCTCGCTGACCGAGGTCGCCAAATACCGCAAGCGTGCTGCTCAGATGGTCAATGAAGTCGGCTTCAACCAGTAACGGCACTCACCGCTGGCGTAAGCCATCGGGTGGGATGTCATGAACGAAGAGGGGCTGTCGCGATGCGACAGCCCCTCTTCGTTTGAGTGAACAATGTAAAATAGACGCAATTGCAGTTGGCAGGTCAGTGAGGAAGAACAGATGACGCAAGGCAAGCGGCTGTTGGCAAAGCGAGGTGCGAGCCTTGAAGAGGAAGCCTGCACGGCAACCAGCGCGACGGAGCTCGCCCTGGAGCGCGCGACTCACAGCACGTCAGGCGCCGAAGACGCGGCGATAAGACGCCGTCAGCGGCGCCTGGGCACGCACATGGGGTGGTTCGCGACGGCCTGGGGGGTCGCCGCGCTGGTGGTGATGCCGGTGCTGGCCGTCATCTGGCTGGCGTTGTTCGGCGATGATGGCAGTGATCAGGCCGGTGACGGCATCTGGCCGCACCTCGTCTCCACCGTGCTGCCTGACTACGTCATGACGAGTCTGGCGCTGGTGGCCGGCGTGGCGGTGCTCAGCGGCAGCATGGGCGTAGTGTCGGCGTGGCTGACCACCATGTATCAGTTCCCGCTGCGGCGCACCTTCGAGTGGTCATTGCTGCTGCCGTTTGCGATTCCCGCCAACGTCATCGCCTACATCTACACCGATGTCTTCGAGTATGCCGGGCCTTTCCAGGGCGCGCTGCGTGCGCTGTTCGGTTGGGACTCGCCGCAGGATTACTACTTCCCCGAGATACGCAGTCTGGGCGGCGCCATCCTGATGCTGTCGCTGGTGCTGTTTCCGTATGTCTTCATGCTGGCGCGCTCGGCATTTCTCGATCAATCACCGTCACTGCGCGATGCCAGCCGCACCCTGGGCTGCAATGGCTGGCAGAGCTTCTGGCGCGTGGCGTTGCCCAGTGCACGCCCGGCGATCGCCGTCGGTCTGGCGCTGGCGATGATGGAGGCGCTCAACGACTTCGGCACCGTCGATTACTTCGCGGTGCGTTCGCTGACTGCCGGTATCTTCAATGTGTGGCTCAACATGGGCAGCCTGCGGGGCGCGGCCCAGATCGCGCTGTGTCTGATGATCTTCGTGGTCACGCTGATCTGGCTGGAACGGCATGCCCGGCGCCGGCAGCGTCAGTTCGGCAAGGGCGATCGCTATCGTCGCTATCGTCGTCCGACCCTGCATGGCTGGCGCGCCGGACTGGCGACACTGGCCTGCCTGCTGCCGCTGCTGTTCGGCTTCCTGTTGCCGGTGGGCCTGCTGACGCGGCATGCCATTCGCTACTTCGAGGAGTCGTGGACGCCGGACTTCGCCGGTTACGCGCTCAATAGCCTGATGCTGTCGGTGAGTGCTGCCGTGTTGACGCTGATCATCGGGGTGCTGCTGGCCTACGCCAAGCGGCTGGATCGCACCGCCAGCGTACAGCAGGCGCTCAAGCTCTCGAGTCTCGGTTATGCCATGCCGGGCGCCGTGCTGGGGCTGGGCGTGCTGGTGCCGCTGTCCGGTTTCGACAATGCGCTGGACAGCTTCCTGCGCGCCAACTTCGGGTTCTCCAGCGGTCTGCTGCTGACGGGGGCGATGGGCGCGATCATCATCGCCTATGTGGTGCGCTTCCTCGCCATCGCCGCGGGCTCCATCGAATCGAGCCTCGACAAGGTCACGCCCTCGATGGACATGGCGGCGCGCTCGCTGGGCGAGAATACCTTCTCGACACTGCGCCGGGTGCACCTGCCCTTGATCCGCCCCGGCTTGCTGACCGCGGCGCTGGTGGTGTTCGTCGATGCCATGAAGGAGCTGCCGGCCACCTTGCTGCTGCGGCCCTTCAACTTCGACACGCTCGCCACCCACGTCTATCAGTACGCTTCGGATGAAATGCTCGAGCAGGCGGCGTTGCCGGCGCTGGTGATCGTGGTGGTCGGCATCCTGCCGGTGATCGTGATCTCGCGCACCATCGTGGCCTCGCGCAGCGAGTCATGATGAAGACAGCGTCGGCATCAGCTTATTGCCAAACGGGAGTTGTTCCTCGTGTGGAGATCGCCTAGGGTGCAGCGCTCGACACTGACAGGACAACGCCGGAGATGGTTCGCACGATGCTCAAGCCTTACGTAGCCAAGATGCGTGGTGGCCCCCTGAAGCGGGGCAGGCCGCATGTTGCCGATGCCCTGTGGTCATGGCTCGGGGCCTTTCTGGGCATGGCGCTGATCGGCTGGCTGTCCTCGCACTATCTGGCGGTCAGCTCGCTGTTGCTGGTGGGGTCCTTCGGCGCGACCTCGGTGCTGCTCTACGGCGCGCCGCACAGTCCGCTGGCCCAGCCGCGCAATGTACTGGGCGGCAACATGCTGTCGGCACTGGTCGGTGTCGCCTGCTATCACTGGCTGGGCGATGGCTGGCTGGCGGCGGCCATGGCGGTCTCGGTGGCACTGCTGGTCATGCAGTTGACGCACACCCTGCACCCGCCGGGCGGCGCCACGGCCTTGATCGCGGTGATCGGCGGTCAGCCGCTGCACGAGCTGGGCTACTGGTACGCCCTGTTGCCGGTGGGGCTTGGCTGCTTGGCGATGCTGGTGCTGGCGGTGTTGATCAACAATCTGGCGCGTCATCGCCGCTATCCGCTGCACTGGCATTGAACCCATCGGATGCGCGCTTCTGCAGGCGACGGCGGAAGATGGTAGACTGGGCTATCGCCTGACGCGAGCGACTGGCAGCAGCCGGATGAGGTCCCTCTGACCGACTCTTTCTTCTCTGCGCCTGATACGCCTCGCTCCCTCTCCCGGCACGTGCCCGGCCAGGCGCCATTCCTTAATGATCGACCAGCACGTGGCCGGTCAGCCGAAGAGATATTGATGACTGAGACTACTGCCAATTCCGTCCCGGCGTTTGCCTCCCTGGGGCTGTCCGCTCCTGTCCTGAAAGCGATCGCCGAGATGGGCTATTCCACGCCGTCTCCCGTCCAGGCAGGTGCGATTCCTGCCGTGCTGGAAGGCCGTGATGTGATGGCTGCCGCGCGCACCGGTACCGGCAAGACTGCCGGTTTCGCCCTGCCGCTGGTCGAGCGCCTCTCGCAGAGCGCTCCCGCGGGTGCCCGCAAGATCAAGGCCTTGATCGTCACGCCTACGCGTGAACTGGCCGCGCAGATCGACGAGAACGTCACTGCCTATTCCCGTCACCTGAAGCTGCGCAATGCCGTGGTATTCGGTGGCGTGAAGATCAACCCGCAGATCAGCCGCCTGTCCTCTGGCGTCGAGATCCTGACCGCCACGCCGGGCCGTCTGCTGGACCTGCACTCCCAGAAGGCCATCGACTTCTCCGATCTCGAGACGCTGGTGCTGGATGAAGCGGACCGCATGCTGGACATGGGCTTCATCCACGACATCCGTCGTCTGCTCAAGCTGCTGCCGACCAAGCGTCAGACGCTGCTGTTCTCCGCGACCTTCTCCGATGAGATTCGCGGCATGGCCAACAAGCTGCTGAATGACCCGGTGGCGGTGGAAGCCAGCCCGCGCAACACCACGGCCGAGAAGGTCGAGCAGCATATCCACACCGTGGAGAAGAGCCACAAGCCTTCACTGCTCAAGCACCTGATTATCAAGGAAAACTGGCACCAGGTGCTGGTCTTCACCCGTACCAAGCACGGTGCCAACCGTCTGGCGACCAAGCTCGAGAAGTCCGGCATCAGTGCTGCGGCGATTCATGGCAACAAGAGCCAGAATGCGCGTACCAAGGCACTGGCCGGCTTCAAGAACGGCGAAGTGCGCGTGCTGGTCGCGACGGACATCGCGGCGCGTGGTCTGGATATCGAGCAGTTGCCGCAGGTCGTGAACTACGAACTGCCCAACGTGCCGGAAGACTACGTGCACCGTATCGGGCGTACCGGCCGTGCCGGCGCCAGTGGGCGTGCCATCTCGCTGGTCTCCAGCGATGAGCGCAAGGAACTCGGCGGCATCGAGCGTCTGCTCAAGGGCAAGCTCAAGCGCGTCGAAGTGGAAGGTTTCGTGCCGGAAGTCGATGTCGAGCCGGAACGTGAGCCGCGTCAGCCGCGTGGTGGTCAGCGCTCGGGTGGCCAGCGTACTGGCGGCAAGCCTGCCGCTGAAGGCCGTGGCAATGGCGGCCAGCGCTCTGGCGGCGCGCGCTCTGAAGGTCAGCGCTCTGGCGGCCAGCGTACTGGCAGCAAGCCTGCCGGTGAAGGCCGTGGCAATGGCGGCCAGCGCACTGGCGGCAAGCCTGCTGGTGAAGGTCGTGGCAATGGCGGCCAGCGCTCTGAAGGTCAGCGTTCTGGCGGCGCGCGCTCGGGCGGCCAGCGCACTGGTGGTCAGCCTCAGCAGACCGCACGTGTCGATGATGACAACCGCGGCAACCGTGCACCGGTGCAGCGTGAAGTTGATGGCAATCGCGTCGCGCCGCAGCCGGAGGTGAACGGCAACCGTGCGCCGAATGCGCCGAGCAATGATGAGCGTCCGCGTCGCCGCTCACGTGGTGGTCGCAACCGCTCCAGCGGTGGCAACGGTGGTGGCCGCTCCAACGGCTGAGCCGCGCCGTAGAGGCCAAGGCTTGAACGCAAACGCCCCGACAACCTTGCGGTTGTCGGGGCGTTTGCGTGTCAGGAGCAGGAGCGTCTGATCAGACGTCTTCTTCCCAGTCGATCTCGTAATCCGGGCCAGTGCCCTGGATGTCTTGCTCGCCACGCACGCCATCACCGCGCAGGCGGGTATGGATGGCCAGCATCACCAGCACCTCGTTGTCCGGGCGGAAGGGCTGCAGGCCCTGTTCGAACAGCATGTTGTTGCGCTCGCGCGCCCAGTCACCCGGGGCAAGCTCGGGGTAGAGGCCTTCCGCCGGCGCGAACTCGATGAAGGGGTCCATATTGTAGGCGTCGAACAGGCGGGCCAGTGCCTGCTCATCATCCATGACGCCGGTGGTATAGAGCGTGGTCTGGTAGTAGTCCTGCTCCAGCTCCTTGAGCACATCGAGGGGGCTGACGCCGAAGCTGCGCAGGTCGTCCAGGCTGTAGTCGCCCAGCTCCAGCATCTCGCCATCCAGCCATTCGTCATCCGGCTGGATCAGCACATGCTTCATCTGGCCATCGGGCAGTGCCCAGGCGATGGCCAGCGGCAGACTGGAGTCCTCGCCGGTCTCGACGGCGATGAAGGCGGGGAAGTCCCCTGTTTCGGGTTCATATTCGTGCATGGTGATGTCCAGAGCAGGGAAGCGTGCAGGGAAAGTCGTTGATGCCGATTACAGGCGGAAGAAGCGTGTGGCAGTGGCGGTGGTGGCCTCTGCGAGTTCTTCCATGTCGATACCGCGCAGCGCCGCGACCTCCGCCATGATCCACACCAGCAGTGAGGGTTCATGACGCCGCCCCTTGAGCTTGGCGGGCAGATTGCGCGGCACCAGATAGGGGCAATCGGTTTCCAGCATCAGGCGTTCGAGGGGAATCTCGCGGCACAGGCTGCGCAGGTGTTCGCCTCGGCGCTCATCACACAGCCAGCCGGTCAGACCGATGTGCAGGTCGAGATCGAGATAGCCGTAGAGCGTCTCGCGCTCACCGGTGAAACAGTGCACGACGGCGTGACTGATATCGTCGCGCCAGTGCTTGAGCATCTCGAGCATCTGGCGACCGGCGTCACGTTCATGCAGAAACAGCGGCAGGCCTGTCTCGGCGGCCAGCGTCAGCTGCGCTTCGAACGCTCGGGCCTGTTCGGCGGGCGTCGAGAAGTTGCGATTGAAATCGAGGCCACATTCCCCCACCGCGACCACCTCTGGCTGCGTCAGTAATTCCCGGATGCCGCGTTCGACGCCGTCGTTCCACTGGCTGGCATCATGCGGATGCACACCGGCGGTGGCAGAAAGGCCACGATAGCGTGCCGCCAGCGCCTGGGCCTCACGCGAGCCATCCAGGCTGGTGCCGGTCAGGATCTGCTGGCTGACGCCCGCCGCGCGTGCTCGCAGCAAGGTGCCCTCGATGTCGCGCGCGTAGCTCTCATGCGTCAGGTTGACGCCGATGTCGACCAGCGCAGAGGGGCTGGCGAAACGCAGCTCCGGTGCCAGCAGCGTCAGCGCGGCCGCGATATCGGCCTCGCCGAGTTCAAGGTCGTCACACAAGGCGGCAAGCGTCTCGTCGGACAGCCGCTCGCTATCATAGTAGGGCAGGGAGGCAGGATCGGCATGCGGGGGAAGCGCGGACATCGGACACCCTTGGGATCGCGGGGAGGGAGAAGACACGTGACAGCGCAAGGCTGGGCAACAGCCCGTCGGCCTGGCACTCGATAGCGCTGCATGCCAGGCGGGCCTTGGCAGTGCAGGGCACGTGACGTGATTTCAAGCGGTCGGCCATTCTACCCAAGGCGCCGGCGTCTTTCAGCCCTTGCGGCGTCTTCCATCGCCTGCACGCTGCGCCTCGGGTAGAATGGCAGCATTCTCCGGCGCGCGTCGCTGGCGGCGGCCTGTCCGCCTGACTCCCACTTCCTCCGTGGCCTTCCCGGCCGTGGACCCGTCACGAGTTGCTGCTGCACATGGCATTGTTACGACTGGAAAATCTTCAGCTGGCCTATGGCCATCACGTCTTGCTCAACGGGGCGGACCTTGTCGTCGAGCGCGGCGAGCGTCTGGCGCTCGTCGGCCGCAACGGCACCGGCAAGTCGACCCTGCTCAAGCTGATCACCGGCGAATTCCAGGCCGATGCCGGTGAGCTGTGGAAGGCGCCGGGCCTCAAGATCGGCGTGCTCTCGCAGGACCTGCCGGCCGCCGAAGGACGCACCATCTTCGATATCGTCGCTGAAGGCCTGCCGAAGGCGGGCGCGCTGCTGGCGGAGTACCATCACCTGATCAGCGACCCCGAGCCGGACCTCAAGCGTCTCGAGCATGTGCAGGTCGCGCTGGAAAGCGTCGATGGCTGGCAGTTCCAGCAGCGTATCGATACCGTGCTGACCCGCCTGGGCCTGCCGGAAGACACCATGATGGAAGACCTGTCCGGCGGCTGGCGCCGTCGTGTCGCACTGGCGCGTGCGCTGGTGTCCGACCCGGACCTGCTGCTGCTCGATGAGCCGACCAACCATCTGGATCTCGATACCATCGCCTGGCTGGAAGAGCAGGTCGCGGCCTTCTCCGGCGCCGTGCTGTTCATCACCCACGACAGGGCCTTCCTGAAGCGCCTCGCGACCCAGATTCTGGAGCTGGACCGCGGCCGTCTCGGGCGTTATCCGGGCGATTACGCGGCCTACCAGGCTCAGAAGCAGCACGAGATGGATGTCGAGGCCAAGGAGAACTCCGAGTTCGACAAGAAACTGGCCCAGGAAGAGACCTGGATCCGCCAGGGGGTCAAGGCGCGTCGTACCCGCAATGAAGGCCGTGTGCGTGCGCTGGAGAAGATGCGTGCCGAGCGTGGCCAGCGGCGTGAAGTGCAGGGCCGTGCGCGTATCGCCGTCGACTCCGCCGAGCGCAGCGGCAAGCGGGTGGTGGAGCTGGAGAACGTCAGCTATCGCTACGACGAGGCGCAGGAGCAGTGGGTCATCCGTGACTTGAGCGTCGAGATCCAGCGCGGTGACAAGGTCGGCCTGCTGGGACGCAACGGCGCGGGCAAGACCACGCTGCTGCACATCCTGCTCGGTCAGCTGGAAGCCAGCGAAGGCAAGCGCATCGAAGGCACCAAGCTGCAGATCGCCTACTTCGATCAGCTGCGCAAGGGCCTCGACATGGAAGCCACCGTCTACGACAACGTGGCGCGCGGCAGCGACCGTGTCACGGTCGGCGGGCGTGACATGCACGTGATGAGCTACCTGCAGAACTTCCTGTTCACGCCGGACCGCGCGCGTCAGCCGGTACGTTCGCTGTCAGGGGGCGAGTCCAACCGCCTGCTGCTGGCACGTCTGTTCACCATGCCGGCCAACGTGCTGGTGCTCGATGAGCCGACCAACGACCTGGATGTCGAGACGCTGGAGCTGCTCGAGGAGCTGTTGCTCGACTTCGACGGCACCGTGCTGCTGGTTTCCCACGACCGTGCCTTCATGGACAACGTGGTCACCAACATCCTCGCCTTCGAGGGCGACGGGGTCGTCAAGCCGTATGTCGGGGGCTACAGCGACTGGATACGTCAGGGCGGGCATCTGCCGCCGGCGCCGTGGGAAGTCGAGCGTGAGCGTGAGGAAAAGCACCGTCGTGATGCCCAGGCAGAAGACGAGCGCCGCAAGCGTGAGGCCGCCCAGGCGCAGCAGGCCAACAAGAAGGTCAAGCTGCCCTACAAGTTCCAGCGCGAGCTGGACCTGATTCCGGCGACCATCGAGAAGCTGGAAGCGGAGATCGCGACGCTGGAAGCCGAGATCGCGGCGCCGGAGTTCTACACCGGGGATGCCAAGGCGGTGAAGAACACGCTGGAGAAGCTCAGCCACAAGCAGCAGGTGCTGGAAGAGACGATGGAACGCTGGATGGAGCTTGAGGCCATGCAGGAAGGCTGAAGCCGCAAGGGACGGTCGTGAGCACGTACGGTCATGAACTACGGTCATGAGTGACGATGCTTGATGACCGTGCGGTGCAGAAAGTCCGTCAGCTGAACACACAAGAGGGCTGCCCATGGGCAGCCCTCTTGTCGTCCCTCATAGGTCATCGACGTGAGGTGTCGTCTGGCATGAGGTGTCGGCTAGCCGGCCGCCATCATTCCTCGCTGTCATCCGCGCCGACGCGCACCGCCAGTACGTCACACTGGGCACCGTGCAGGACACCCGTGGAGGTGGAGCCCAGCAGCAGCGCAAAGCCATGTCGACCATGCGAGCCGACCACGATCAGGTCCACGTCGTGTTCGGCCGCGAAGCGATGAATCTCGCTGTCCGGCATGCCGACCACCACGTACTGGTCTTCGGCGGCGATATCATGAGGGGAGGCGATCTCGCCAAGCCGTTCACGGGCGTGGGAATCCAGCTGGTCCTGGATGCTGGTCAGGTCCATCGGGATATCACCGCCATAGGCAAAACCCAGCGGTTCCAGCGTATGGATGATGGAAATCTTGGCGCCGTTGCGCTTGGCGATCGGCAGGGCCCGCTCCAGCACCAGATGGGAATCCTTGGTCAGGTCGACAGCGACCAGTACATGCTTGTATTCGTTGCTCATCCTGAGATCCTCCCGCAGAGGTTGGCCATTCGAGTGGCGTCGTGCACCTGCTTCCATGCTAGGCTTGCCGCCCCCTTGAACACAATGACTTACATCAACGTAATGGCAGTGCGTGATACGCAACACTGCGGGGCTGCTTAGCCTATATTGCGCTTTCACGCCATGTCCTGCTTGATGAAACCCTTGAATAGACAACCGTTGGATAGACGATGACGACTGCGCTGATCATCATTTTTGTCGTGCTGGCGATGCTGTCGCCGCTGACCTGGCTACGCCCCAGCAAACGCGAGACGCGCACTTCACTGGTCCGCAAGGCGGTGATCGCCGATGGCATGCGGGTGGATCTCAAGGCGCCGGCGCTTTCTGACGCGCCCAAGGGCATCGTCGGTTACCGCCGCCCCTGGCCGACCGAGCGCGATGTCACGCCCTTCATTCTGGTGCAGGATGAATGGGCCAGTGATGCCCTGCGTGAAGCGGTGCCGGGCTATCGCTGGCGCGAAGAGAGTCGCCTGGCGGATGACCCTGATGTCGCCGCGGCCTTGCTGCGCTTCACGCGCACGCTGCCGGAGGATGCCCTGATGCTGGAGTCGTCGCTCTCCGGTCTGACGCTGTGGTGGGGCGAGAGTCTGGATGTGGAGAGCTGCCACGACTGGCGGCGCGAATTCGAGGCCTTGCATGCGTTGTTGATCGACAAGGCGCCTATCTCGCACAAGCGTCGACCGCTGGTGGGCACCGAGCCGAAGATGCCGGACGCCTGACACGCGCAGCCTGCCTGCAGAAAAAAGCCCCCATCGAGTCACTCGATGGGGGCTTTTTCATGTCTCGCTTGCGCTCATGTCCTGCTGGCGCGGCTGGCCATTTCCGCTCGGCGTGTAGGCTCAGGCGCTCTCCGGCACCTTCTCGGAGATTTCCAGGCCATTGCGTTCCATGACGCGCAGGCATTCACAGAATTGATCGACCTGCGTTTCGCTCAGGCCCTCGAGCATCTCGATACGAGTCTGCTCGGCGATGGCATCGATCTTCTCGATCAGTGGCAGCGCCTTGCGGGTCAGGAAGATGCGCTTGGTGCGGCGGTCTTCCTCACAGGCGCGGCGCTCGACCAGGCCCTGCTCGGTCAGTTGGTCCAGGGTGCGAACCAGCGACGGGGCTTCGATACCGATGGAGCGAGCCAGATCACATTGGGGCTGACCATCGCCCATGCGCCACAGGTGTACCAGCGTCATCCAGCGAGTCTGGGTCAGCCCTAGTGGGGACAGTCGCTGGTCCAGAATGGCGCGCCACAGGCGCGGCAGGCGGGAAAGCTTGAGTCCGATATCTTCATGCATGGATAGGTCGTCCGCTGAGTGCAAATGTGAAGGGGCTTTTGTCATTGGCGCGCGTCCAGCATCACTCAAACCTGAATGAGACTGATTCCTTGTGCGCGCCGCCTTTCACATCAGCATGCTAGGCAGTCTGGATAATTACAAGCCTGCGAACGAATTTTACGTCCAAGGTCGAGTAACTCAGCGTTCCCGCTTGTGGAGCGACTCATGATGACGACTGTCACAAACCCGGAATCAGGTTGGTGATACGCCAGCCGGGGATGCCGGGCGGCTGGCTGATGGTGCTGTCGGCCAGGGTGGCCTGCTGCGGATCATCGCTGACCACGAAGCGCAGACTGCCGATGCGCTGTCCGTTCATCGTCTCGACATCGATGCGCCACTCGCCCTCGCTGCCCTGCGGGAAGGCGGTCTTGTGCGTCCAGGCGCGGTAGCCTTCGCTGCGCCCGCCATTGATGTTCAGGGCGATGCGATCGACGACTTCGCCGTCATGACGCCAGACGTGATAGACCTTCTCCGACAGGCCGCGCGGCGCGCGGATGGCCGTGAAGGCGTAGAGGCCACGGGCGGAGAGCTGCGCAGGCGTCAGCTGCATCTCGCCACGCGGTGCGCGCGCCGCGGTATCGAAGTTCGGCGACAGGCTGCTGGCATTGATCCACAGCGTGGCGGGCGGAATCCAGGCGCGTGCCCCCCATGCGCCTACCCCGAGCATCACGCTGATGCCGATCATCGCCAGACCGCCGACCACCCCACGCGCGATGCGCAGGTTGGCGACGCTGGGCAGCGCGAACAGGCTCATGGCGGCACAGGCGGCCAGCAGGCTCTCACCCGTGGTCAGTTCCAGCAGCAGGGGCAGGGTGACCAGTACCACCACGAACACGCACAGAGCGTGGAAGCCGAAGTACAGCCAGCGATGGCGCTCGGCCAGCCGGTAGTAGAAGGGATCGAGAATCGACAGCAGGGTCGCGCCGCACAGCAGCAGCGTGAAGCCCGCCTGGCCGCTGGCCCAGTCGGTGGTCGCCAGGAAGAACGGCAAGGTGAAACACAGTGTCTCCTGCTGGATCAGCTGAGCCACGAAGGTCGCCAGCTTGCGGGGCAGGGCATTCTGGCCGCGATGGCGGCGCAGACGGCTCCACAGGCCTTCGGCGATCAGGATCAACCAGGCCAGCATCATGCCCAGCGCCAGCATGCCGCCCAGCCATTGCTGACGATTGACGAGGAAGAAACTGCAGATGCCGGCGGCGAAGCCGATGGGCGGCCATAGCCAGTGCCAGCGCTTGGTGCGTTCGACAAGGCCGGTCAGGCGCAGATACAGGGCGGTGAGAGTGCTGCTCATGAAAGCATGATATCGATGAGGCCTTTGAAAGCCTGCTGGCGCGCGAGGAGGTGTCGCGGCCAGCCTGCGGGTTGGGAAAGCGTTCAGGGTAACGCGGCTGCCTTGTGCGGTGTAGCGTCGATCTTTGCCTACATCGGCTGTCGATGGCGTGCGCCAGTCAGCCCGGGCCAGTATACAGACGCCCCGTGACCCCCGACCTTTCGCTAATGTCCGCAGGCTTGATCTTTGCCCGTCACTGGCCCAAGCTGGCTGTATTCAAACGCTTGTATGAAGCGCTGTGATGAGAGATGACTCTCGCGCGGTGCCTCTGCCAGCGGCGAGTCCGGCGAGGCCGGTTGCCAGCGCCCTCATGGCCAACGCCAAATGGCAGTGACCCTCGAGCGCCCGGCAGCCCCTTCACCTCTTTCTCTTGTGGAGATCCGTGGATGATCTATTCAGGCAAAACGCTAACCGTCGAGGCCAATCAGGACGCCATCGCCCTGTTGACCCTCGATCTTGAAGGCGAATCGGTCAACAAGCTGGCCAGCTACGTACTCAAGGAGCTGGGAGAGGCGGTCGAGGCCATCAAGGCGACGGCCGATCTCAAAGGGCTGGTCATCCGCTCCGCCAAGGAAGCGTTCGTGGTCGGTGCCGATATCACCGAGTTCCATCAGATGTTCGAGAAGGATGAAGCCTTCCTCATCGACATGAACATGAACATCCATGGCATCTTCAATGCCATCGAGGACCTGCCATTCCCCACCGTCACTGCCATCAATGGGCTGGCGCTGGGCGGCGGCTGCGAGATCACCCTGACCACCGATTTCCGGGTCATGGCCGACAGCGCCAGGATCGGCCTGCCGGAAACCAAGCTCGGCATCATCCCGGGCTGGGCGGGCTGTGTACGACTGCCGAAGCTGATCGGGGCGGACAACGCCATCGAGTGGATCTGTGGTGGCACCGAGAACCGTGCCGACAAGGCGCTGGCAGTGGGCGCCGTCGATGCCGTCCTGCCGGTGGCCGAGCTGGATGCGGCGGCACTCGACATTCTGGCGCGTGCCAATGCCGGCGAGCTGGACTATCAGGCGCGTCGTCTCGAGAAGACCTCGCCGCTCAAGCTCAATGCCATCGAGCAGATGATGGCCTTCGAGACCGCCAAGGGCTTCGTGGCCGGCAAGGCCGGTCCGCACTATCCGGCGCCGGTGGAGGCCATCAAGGTCATCCAGAAGGGCGCGGGGGAATCGCGTGAGCGCGCCCAGGCCATCGAGGCCAAGACCTTCGCCAAGATGGCGCTGACCGACGTGGCCTTCAATCTGGTCGGCCTGTTCATGAACGATCAGGTGGTCAAGAAGAAGGCCAAGGGCTACGAGAAGCAGGCCAGTGAGATCAAGCAGGCCGCCGTGCTGGGGGCCGGCATCATGGGCGGCGGCATCGCCTATCAGAGCGCCAGCAAGGGCACGCCGATCCTGATGAAGGACATCAACGGCGAGGCCATCGAACTGGGCCTGAAGGAGGCTCGCAAGCTGTTCGGCAAGGGCGTCGAGCGCGGCAAGCTGACCACCGAGAAGATGGCGCAGGGCCTGTCCAACATCCGCCCGACGCTGTCCTACGGTGACTTCGGCAATGTGGACCTGGTCGTCGAGGCGGTGGTCGAGAATCCCAAGGTCAAGGCCTCGGTGCTGGCCGAGCTCGAGGACAACGTCGCCGAGGACGCCATCCTGACCTCCAACACCTCGACCATCTCCATCACGCGGCTGGCCGAGTCGCTCAAGCGTCCCGAGAACTTCTGCGGCATGCACTTCTTCAACCCGGTGCACCGCATGCCGCTGGTCGAGGTCATCCGTGGCGAGAAGTCCAGCGATGCGGCCATCGCCGCGACCGTCGCCTATGCCCGCCAGATGGGCAAGACGCCGATCGTCGTCAACGACTGCCCGGGCTTTCTGGTCAACCGCGTGCTGTTCCCCTACTTCGGTGGCTTCAGCCTGCTGGTCGAGAAGGGCGCCGACTATCAGCGCGTCGACAAGGTGATGGAGAAGTTCGGCTGGCCGATGGGCCCGGCCTACCTGCTGGATGTGGTCGGCATGGATACCGCGGTGCACGCCAATGCCGTGATGGCGGAAGGCTTCCCGGACCGCATGGCGCGAGACGGCAAGACCGCCATCCAGGTGATGTACGACAACCAGCGCCTCGGCCAGAAGAACGATCTGGGCTTCTACCGCTACGAGGAAGACCGCAAGGGCAAGCCGAAGAAGCTGGCGGATGATGAGGCTCAGGCGCTGGTGGCACAGGTCGTCAGCGAGACGCGCGAGTTCTCCGATGAAGACATCATCGCGCGCATGATGGTGCCGCTGTGCATGGAAACCATCCGCTGCCTGGAAGACGACATCGTCGGCAGCCCGGCCGAGGCCGACATGGCCTTGATCTACGGCATCGGTTTCCCGCCGTTCCGTGGTGGCGCGCTGCGCTATGTCGATGCCATGGGCGTGGCCGAGTTCGTCGCGCTGGCCGACAGCCTGGCCGATGAGCTGGGGCCGCTGTATCGCCCGACCGAGGCGCTGCGCGAGCGCGCCAAGCGTGGCGAAGCCTTCTACTCCTGAGCCTTTGATGGCTGAGCGCCCGAGTGGCCGCCAGCACTATCCGACCAGAATTTTCGGCCCTCGCGACAGCGAGGGCCATGAGGGAGCCAGACAATGAATCTGAATCCGAGAGATGTGGTAATCGTCGATGGCGTGCGTACCGCCATGGCCAAGGCCAAGAATGGCGCCTTCCGACACGTGCGTGCCGAGAATCTGTCCGCCGCGGTGATGCAGGCGCTGTTCGATCGCAATCCCGGCCTGGTGCCGGCCGAGGTCGACGACATCATCTGGGGCTGCGTCAACCAGACCCTGGAGCAGTCCATGAACATCGCGCGCAACGCCGCCATCATGACCGGCATTCCGCGCACCGTGCCGGCGCAGACGGTCAACCGCCTGTGTGGTTCCTCGATGAGCGCCCTGCATATCGCCACCGCCAACATCAAGGCCGGCATGGGCGACTTCTATATCATCGGCGGTGTCGAGCACATGGAGCACGTGCCGATGGCACACGGGGTCGACGTCAACCCGGCGGCCAGCAAGCACGCGGCCAAGGCGGCGATGATGATGGGCCTGACCGCGGAACTGCTCGGCAAGATGCATGGCGTGAGTCGTGAGCAGCAGGATGAGTTCGGCGTGCGCTCTCACCAGCGTGCCCAGGCCGCCGCCGATGAAGGCCGCTTCGATGACGAGATCATCGGCGTCGAGGGCCATGATGCCGAGGGGCGTCGCGTGATGGTGACTCGCGATGAGGTCATCCGTGGCGATGCCAGCATGGAATCCATGGGCAACCTCAAGCCGGTATTTGATCCCAAGGGCGGCAGCGTGACGGCGGGCACCTCTTCCGCGCTGTCGGTGGGTGCCTCGGGCATGGCGGTGATGAGTGCCGAGCGCGCCGAAGCGCTGGGCCTCAAGCCCATCGCTCGTGTGCTGTCCACTGGTGTGGCAGGCTGTGACGCCTCCATCATGGGCTACGGGCCGGTGCCGGCCTCCAAGCAGGCGCTCAAGGCGGCAGGCCTGACTATCGAGGACATCCAGACCGTCGAACTGAATGAGGCCTTCGCGGCGCAGTCGATTCCGGTACTCAAGGACCTTGGCCTGCTGGAGCGTGTCGATACGGCGGTCAACCTCAACGGCGGCGCCATCGCGCTGGGCCACCCGCTGGGTTGCTCCGGTTCGCGTATTTGCACCACGTTGCTCAACGTCATGAAGCAGCAGAACACGCGCCTGGGCCTGGCGACCATGTGCATCGGCATGGGCCAGGGCGTCGCGACCGTGTTCGAGCGCCTCGACTGAACGTCAGCGCCTTCGGTCAGCGTCTTCGATAAGCGATCAGGCCTCGCCTGATACCTCAAGCGGCATGTCTTCGGACATGCCGCTTTTTCGTCGGCAGGCTTTTGTCTGGAAACGCGAAGGGCGGCGCAGTATCGTGGCAGTGGGCGATCGAGCGTCACGTCGCCCCGGGCTTGATGATTGAGGTTACGCGAGGGAGTCGCATCGATGGACTGGAATCATGTCGAGCAGGATCTGCCGCGCGCCACGCCGCCCAGACCCTTGCCACACCCCCTGACCTTCCGGTTGCCGGCGGGCAGTATTGATTGTCACCTTCACCTGTTTGGTGACCCGGTGCGTTACCCATTGGCGGCGGACAGAACCTATGACCCGGCCCCCGTGGGGCTCAATGAAGCACTCGAGATGCATCATGCGCTGGGCGCCAGCCACGGCGTGCTGATACAGCCCAGTGTCTATGGCTATGACAATCGTCTGTTGTGCGACAGCCTGCAGAGCTGTCGTGAGCGTGGGCTGGATTACCGTGGCGTGGCGGTTGTCACCCCCGACATCAGTGATGCCGAGCTAGAGCGGCTCTCCGAGCTTGGAGTCTGTGGTGTTCGCCTCAACCTGATCTTCGCCGGCGGGTTGCGCTGGCGTGATGTGGTGCTGCTGGCGGACCGCCTGGCACGCTTCAAGTGGCACCTGGAATGTCTGATCGATGTCTCGACCTTCCGTGACATGGAAGCGCGCCTCGGCAGCTTGCCGGTGCCGGTGGTGATCGACCACATGGGCCATCTGGCGGCCACGCGTGGCCCTGAATGTCCCGGCTTTGCCGCGCTGTGTCGACTGCTCAAGCAGGGGCGCACCTGGGTCAAGCTGTCGGCGCCTTACCGGCTGACCACGCGCGGACGCTTGCCTTACTCCGATGTCACGGCGCTGGTGCGGGCGCTGGTGGCGGCCAATCCGGAGCGCGTCGTGTGGGGCAGTGACTGGCCGCATCCCTATATCGGCGTCGAGATGCCGGAAGAGGACACCCTGGCCGAGCTGATGCAGCGCTGGTTGCCGGAGCGCGAGATGCGCGAGAAGATCTTCCGCGACAATCCGCGCAAGCTTTATGGCTACAAGGCGTTCGTGAAGTCCAAGGCGGATGCGGCGCACTGAGCGAAGAGTTGCCACGCTTGCAGGGCGCAATTGAGTGACGCGGCATCACTTGTATAAGCCGAAAAGCCGCATAAGGTACATAAGCCGAATGACAAGACGCCCCCATCAGCCTGCTGGTGGGGGCGTCTTGATGATTGGCGAGGGGAGCCGGAGAAAGACAAGAGGGGAGCCGAAGAGAAAGACACGAGAGAAGGCGCGCAGCGTCTAGCGGGTCTGGAAGGCCACGCGCGTGCCATGGGCCAGCAGGCTGGCATTGTCGATCGGCGTCGTGGGCAGGCCGATCATCTCATCCTGTACTTCCGCCCAGGTCTGCACGCCGTGGGTCAGCCCCAGCGGCAACAGCAGGCGACTGATCCACTGGGTGCCGGTGAAACGCAGGGACTGGCCGTTGTCATCGACCAGACGACTGATGCCAGCGGCGTGATGCAGGCGAACCACATGAAGCCCTTGATCCAGCGTCTGCACTTCCACTGTCAGGGTATTGCCCTCGGCGAGCCACAGCCGCAGGGTCTCGACGTCGACGGCTTCGCCAAGCGTGCTGGAGGAGGTCTGCATGTGTTCTCCCGGGTGTCTGAATCACACCACCTTGTAGGCGTGAGGCAGTTCGGCCAGTGGGCCGCGTCCGCCGGCGAGCGTCAGGGCGAGATCGACCATCCCGTCCCAGATGGGCAGCGTCATCCCGCCCTTGATCGCCATGTCGAGTCGCTGCGAGAACAGCAGCAGCTTGTGCAGGCGCTTGTGGGGCAGGCGATTGAGCGCCTGTTGATAGAAGGGGCGACGCTTGTCGAAGATCATCGGCTTCTGCGCCTTGCAGGCATGCTCGAAGCTCTGGCCTTGATCGAGGTGCTGGCGCAGCGAGAGCAGGGTGCGCAGCTCGCGGGTCAGTGCCCACAGGATCACCGGCGGCTCGACGCCTTCTCCCCGCAGCCCGAGCACGATGCGGCCACTGCGCTCGACTTCCCCCTTCAGACACGCATCGGCCAGCGTGAAGACATCATAGCGGGCATTGTCCTCGACGCCCTGGACGATGGCATTGCCATCCAGGCGTGCGCCCGGCGGGTGCAGCAGCGCCAGCTTCTGCAGCTCCTGATCCGCGGCCAGCAGATTGCCCTCGATGCGCTCGGCCAGCAGGCGAGCGGCGTCCTGATTCAGCTCGAGGCCGTGACGACGGGCGCGGTCGCGAATCCAGAAGCCGAGGCGGGAATGGTCCACCGGCCACACCGCGATGAAGACGCCGACCTTCTCCAATGCCTTGAACCACGCCGTCTGCTGCACCTTGCGATCGAGACGCGCTGCGGTGATCAGCAGGATGTCGCCATCCTTCTCGATGCGCTCGGCGTAGGCCTTGAGGACCTTGCTGCCTTCCTGGCCGGCACTCTGGGTGCCCATGCGCAGCTCGATCAGCTTGCGCGAGGCGAACAGTGACATGCTGGCGGCAGATTCGGTCAAACGGCCCCACTGAAAGCCGTTCTCGACATGCAGTACCTCGCGCTCCTCGACACCGGCAGCGCGCGCCGCTCGCCGGATGGCGTCGCAGCTTTCCTGGTGAATCAGCGGCTCATCACCGGCCACGATATAGACGGGAGACAGGCGCTTGTTGAGCTGCTCGTCGAGTTTGTCGGGATAGACCTTCATGAATGTCCTTCGATACTGCGCGGGTCTGGTGGGCAAGTGCGCCTAAAGGCTCGGGCGGCCAGTCACGAGCAGGGTGCTAGCCCCGGCGTGATGGTGGCCCTGAACAGGCACGGCCCCATGATGATCGGTTGCCCGATATCGTGGAGCCGTGCCTGGCGAACGTTGCGATTTCCAATCTCTACCAATCTCTACCAATTGCTGCCAGCTTCCTTCCACTTCTCCCGGCTTCGCCTGTCGTCAATCGTCTGTCGTCAATTGTCTGGCCTTTCAGCACTCATGGATCACGACTCATGACTTACGAACGGGGCGCCTCAGTGCGGGAGCGTGGAGCTCAGAGCTTGATCGCGCGCAGGCGCTCCAGCAACTGACGGCTCAGGTCACGATTGACTTCCCTGGCCGCACGCTCGCGCAGGTCATCGGTGTTGAGCAGGTCGTCATCGTTGGTGTAGTAGAGGCTGCTGGCCTGCAGCTCCTGCTGGTTGGCCAGATAGGCCCCATCGGACTTGCGCTGCAGCGAGTAGGTCAGGCGATAGGTCAGTTCACGCTTGATGCTGCCGGCATCGCCGTAGGTGATCTGCTGCACGTTCTCACGGACCTTGCCCAGATTGAGGGTCAGCGGGGCGCTGTCGCTCAACTGGACGTCGGCACGCTCGAGAGCGTCGCGCAGGGCGTCGTGGGTCTTGGTGATCGGTGCCTGGACGTCCAGCTCGGTGATGGCCATCGGCGCATCGTTCACGCCGCGCAGCTGGAAGCCGCAGCCGCTCAGTGTCAGCGCCAGGCCGACGCCGAGGGCGGCCAGCACACGACGGCGGCCGAGGCCGCGGGATGCACGCTCTGATGTGTCTGCTGAAACACTGGAAGACTTCGCTTGCGTCACCGTGACCTCCTGTCATGAACGAGTGTCATGAATATCTTGCGAGAGCGATGCGTGGGGCCTGTCAGCATCACGCAGCGCACAGAATATGGCCGCCAGAGACCGACATCCTTCCAGGTGTCTGTCTCTGACGGGACCGGCGACTCGGGCCGCCGGTATCTTGCTCGGTCTGGTCGGGTCGCTATCAGTTGGCGACGATATTGACCAGCTTGCCCGGCACCACGATCACCTTGCGCACCGTCTTGCCATCGGTGTGCTTGGTGACATTGGCATCTGCCAGCGCCGCGGCCTCGATGGCGTCGCGATCGGCATCGGCGGCGAAGGACAGGCGCGCACGCAGCTTGCCGTTGACCTGCACGACCAGCTCGATGCTGTCCTTCTTCATCGCCTCGGCATCGGCGGCCGGCCAGCTGGCGTCGATCACGGCTTCGTCGTGGCCCAGTGTCGCCCACAGCGAGTGGCTGGCATGCGGGATGATCGGCGACAGCAGCAGCACGCAGGCCTCGACGGCTTCACGGCTGACGGCCAGGCCCTGCTCGGAGGTGTCCTCGAAGCGGCTGATGGCGTTGACCAGCTCCATCACGGCCGCGATGGCGGTGTTGAAGGTGGTGCGGCGGCCGATGTCATCGCTGCACTTGGCGATGGTCTCGTGTGTCTTGCGACGCAGCGCCTTCTGATCATCGTTCAGGGCGGTCACGTCCAGCGCGCCCGGAGTGCCGGCGGCGACATGCTCGTGGACCAGACGCCAGACGCGCTTGACGAAGCGGTGTGCGCCCTCGACACCGGAATCGGACCATTCCAGTGACTGCTCCGGCGGCGCGGCGAACATCATGAACAGGCGCACGGTGTCGGCACCGAAGCGGTCGATCATCGACTGCGGGTCCACGCCGTTGTTCTTGGACTTGGACATCTTCTCGGTACCGCCGATCTCTACCGGCAGGCCATCGGTCTTGAGGATTGCGCTGATCGCACGCCCCTTGTCGTCCGTCTCGACATCGACGTCCAGTGGATTGAACCAGTCACGGCCACCTTTCTCGTTGATGCGGTAGTAGGTATCCGCGATCACCATGCCCTGGGTCAGCAGCTGCTTGAACGGCTCGTCGCTGTCGACCAGGCCGAAGTCACGCATCAGCTTGTGGAAGAAGCGCGAGTAGAGCAGGTGCAGGATGGCGTGCTCGATGCCGCCGATGTAGTAATCGACCGGCAGCCAGTAGTTGGCGCGCTCGTCCAGCATGGCCTCGGCGTTGTCCGCACAGCAGAAGCGCGCGTAGTACCAGGAGGACTCCATGAAGGTGTCGAAGGTATCGGTCTCGCGCTGCCAGCCATCGCCCAGGTCACTGAAGGACGGCATCTTCTTGATCGGCGAGCCACCAGAGGCGTCGAATTCGACTTCCAGCGGCAGAGCGACCGGCAGTTCGTCGTCGGTCAGCGGGATGGATTCACCGTTCGGGCCATTCTTGACCGGAATCGGCGCGCCCCAGTAGCGCTGACGGGAGACGCCCCAGTCGCGCAGACGGAAGTTGGTCTTGACCTCACCACGGCCTTGCTCGACCAGGCGCGCGGCGATGGCATCGAAGGCGCTCTCGAAGTCGAGGCCATCGAAGTCGCCGGAGTTGATCAGCACGCCGTGCTCGGTGAAGGCGGCTTCGCTGACGTCCGGCGCATTGCCGTCGGCATCGGCGATCACGGCTTCGATCGGCAGGTCGTACTTGGTGGCGAATTCGTGGTCACGCTCGTCGTGGGCCGGCACGGCCATCACGGCACCGGTGCCGTATTCCATCAGCACGAAGTTGGCGACGAAGACCGGCACTTCACGGCCGGTCAGCGGGTGGATGGCCTTGAAGCCGGTATCCATGCCGCGTTTTTCCATGGTCGCCATGTCGGCTTCGCTGGTGCCGCCACGCGCGCACTCGGCGTTGAACTCGGCAAGCTCGGCATTGTGCTCCGCCGCGGCCTTGGCCAGCGGGTGAGCGGCGGCGACGCCGACGTAGGTCACGCCCATCAGGGTGTCCGGACGGGTGGTGAAGACGGTCAGGGATTCCTGCACCTGGCTGGCCTTGGCATCGAGGCCGAAGCTCAGCTCGACACCGCGCGACTTGCCGATCCAGTTGCGCTGCATGGTCTTGACCTGCTCCGGCCACTCGACCTTGTCGAGGTCGGCCAGCAGCTCTTCGGCGTAATCGGTGATGCGCAGGAACCACTGCGGGATTTCCTTGCGCTCGATCAGCGCGCCGGAACGCCAGCCACGGCCGTCGATGACCTGCTCATTGGCGAGCACGGTCTGGTCCGCCGGGTCCCAGTTGACGATGGAACTCTTCTTGTAGACGACACCCTTCTCGACCAGCTTGGCGAAGAACCACTGCTCCCAGCGATAGTATTCCAGGTCGCAGGTGGCGAACTCACGGCTCCAGTCGTAGGCGAAGCCCAGCGCCTTGAGCTGATCGCGCATGTAGGCGATGTTCTCGTGGGTCCACTTGCCCGGCGCGACGTTGTTCTTCATCGCGGCGTTTTCCGCCGGCAGGCCGAAGGCGTCCCAGCCCATCGGCTGCATGACGTTCTTGCCCTGCATGCGCTGGAAGCGCGAGATCACGTCACCGATGGTGTAGTTGCGCACGTGACCCATGTGCAGCTTGCCGCTGGGGTAGGGGAACATCGACAGGCAGTAGAACTTCTCGCGGTTGGCATCTTCCACCGCCTTGAAACACTGATTTTTCTCCCAGTACTGCTGGGCAGCCTGTTCGATCTGATCGGGAGCGTACTGTTGAGAAGTATCCTGTGAATCCATCGGGTCCGTCACTACCTTGGCATTGGCCGCTACCCGTCACCAGGGACAGGCAGGGCGTGAAGAGGTGGGCGGTCACATCGGGATGGGCCGCCGCTGTCTGCGATGGGGTCAAGTCTACCCCAGACGCCAGGACTCAGGTAGGGGAGGTGAGCGCTGTGGCGCCAGGCGAATGCGCTTCATGCTGCCAGTGTCACGCGCTTGATGCGTGTCAGGGAGTGGAAGAGTGTGGCTTGTGTCGCAACGCCAACGCCACCATGCTGAAGGTAGAGCGCCATGCCCTCCCGCAGTACGGGAGAAGGTGAAGACACAAGGAGAGTCCATGAGCCAACCACGTGAACCCCGCGATCCCCATGAGCCGATCAGCGCCACGGATCGTGATACGGCTGCCACGTCCTCGCACGACAGTGGCTTTGAAGATACGCCGATGCCCTCGCGCTCAGCTTCCAGTCAGCCGCAAGGCGAAGGTGAAGGTGAAGGACGTCTCGGCGATGCCTATGGGCGAATCCTGACGCGGCTGGAAGACAGCAGTGGTGAGCTGTCGTGGGATGGCCTCAAGGCCGAGCTGGATGAAGCGGTCAAGTTCGAGGCCGAGGTCGAGGAATTCACGCTGGACGAGCTGGCGCTGCTGCGTGCCTGGGTCGAGCGTGACATGCGCGAATTCCGCCGCCATCTGGCGACCGGTGGAGAAGGGATCGCCAGCTGGCTGGGGATCGATCTCTCGGTGCTGTCGCGCAGTGTCAGTTCCGCGCTGATGTCGATCGCGGATCGCACCGTGGTGGACCGCGCCCACTTCGAGGAAGACCTCGAGGCCGCGCGCGCCGACTACACCAGCGGCGAGGTCATCGCGCCGGGGCTATTGCATTGCGTGCACTGTGAGTCGACCACCACGCTCACGCGCCCCAGCGTGCTGGAACCCTGCCACGCCTGTGGACATCGCTTCTTCTCGCGTGGCGCGCCGCCCGTCACTCGTCAGCCTCCCGCGGCCGATGAGAGTGATCAGGGCTGATGGCGACACCGTCAGACTGGTTCGCCCCGGCGCATGCCACTTGGAGCGCCGGTCAGCGCCACAAGGCGTTGCAACAGCTGATCGATCACTTCAATCAGCGCCCGCGTCCACGTGAGGCGGGCCTCTTCAAGCAGATCTCCTATTACCTGTTTCTGCTCGCGGATTATCGCTCGGCCAGCCAGATTCTGGCCCAGGGGCATGTGGAGTGTCCGGCCGATGAAGAGATCGCGCTCAATCAGGTAGTGTGTCTGTCGCGCGCCAATGATGCCGCCGGCTCGCTGGCGGCCGGTGAGGCGTTGGCCGCGCGGGGCTGTCTCAATCCGGTGCTGTTCGACTCGCTGGCCAGTAGCGCGGCCAGACTCAAGCGCCATGACGAGGCACGCGAGCATGGCAGTCGCGCCCTGGCGCTCAAGGACGAGCAGCATGGGGGCCTGCCGTTGGCGAAGGGCTGGCGGCTGCCCGCTGAATCCCCCTCGGCAGTCGCCGCCGGCAAGACGCGCGTGCTGTCCTTCGGCCTCTGGGGCAAGGGGCCGCGCTACTTGAACGGCATGCTGCATAACCTGCTGTTGGCGCCGGTGCTGTATCCGGGGTGGCGGGTTCGGCTCTATCACGATGACAGCGTGCCCGATGATTTCCTGGCCCTGGCGCGGGAACTGGACGCCGAGCTGATCGAGCGTCCCTCCAGTGACACTCTGAGACAGCGGCTGTGTTGGCGCTTCGCGGTCGCCGATGACCCGACGGTGGGCTACTTCGTGGTTCGCGACTGCGATAGCGTCACCAGCCTGCGCGAAGTGCGCGCGGTGCAGATGTGGCTGACCTCCGGGCGCTTCTTCCATGTCATGCGTGACTGGTGGAGTCATACCGATCTGGTGCTGGCGGGGCTGTGGGGCGGGGTGGCCGGTGTCCTGCCTCCACTCGAGACATTGCTGGCCCAGTGGCAGCCACAGCATGTCGAAACGCCGAATATCGATCAGTGGTTCATGAAGGAATGCGTGTGGCGCTATCTGCGCGAAAGCCTGGTCAGCCACGATCGGTGTTACTCGCTGCAGATCAAGGGCCGTGACAGCCTGAAGTTTCCGGACGACGTGCTGGGAGAAGCGCCTGGCGGCACGGCGCATGTCGGCAGTGACGAGTGGGCGCGCGATCGCGCCTTCCAGCTCCGCCAGCTGGGGCCATGGCTCAAGGAGGCCAGCTGGATGCGTGACAGCGACGACTGAACGTAATCCTGCGATAAGCTCCCGATGAGCGGGTTATATAGACACACGAAGGGCTGCCCATCGGCAGCCCTTCGTGTGTCTTGCCAGTAGTCCTTCGCTGGTCTTGCCGGCAGTGCTGTCGGGTCTAGCGACCCACCAGCCAGCCGATCCATTCATGCAGTGCCCAGCGTGACTGGGTCAGTGCGGAGCTGTTGGGGATCCAGGCATCGATGCCCAGTCCGGAGACCGTGGTGTAGCCCACCGGCGCCGGGATGATGGTGCGGAAGCCCTGGTTCTGGAAATTGCGCATCGCGCGCGGCATGTGCCAGGCGCTGGTCACCAGCACGATCTTGTTGATGTCGTCCTGCTCGAGCATCTCGCGCGTGAAGAGCGCATTCTGCTGGGTGTTCTCGCTGCGATTCTCCAGCCAGCGCGCCGGGTAGTCGAATTCATCGATCAGCGAGCGCTGCATCAGCTCGGCGAGGGTGCCGTCATCGGAGGACGATACCTTGCCACCGGTGAGCAGAATCGGCAGCTCCGCGTTGCGGGCCACGCGGACGCCTTCGTCCAGGCGGCTGAGCGTCTCGCCATTGATGCGATCGCGGCCCTGCAGCTCCGGGGCGTCGTAGTAGCGTCCGCCGGAAAGCACGACCACGGCCTGCGCCTGGATCCACTCTGCCGGCTCACTGGGCTGAATGCGCTCCAGCCCTGACATCAGGCGCGTGGAGACGACCGGCGAGGACAGCAGCCACATGCCCAGGATGGCCACGACCATCATGGCGCGTGCCAGGCCCGGCCAGCGCTTGAGCACGAGCATGGCCAGAAACAGCAGCAGGAGAGGCCCGCCGGGCGGCAATACCAGGTCCTTGATGATGCCGAGTAACTCGGTGATGCCCATTGTGGTCTCGCTTGTGCAGAGGCAGTGCCGGGCATCGGCCCGGCAACGGGTAAGGTTGAGCGTTCAAGCGTCTGAGGCCCTGGGGACTCACACGTTCTGGCCCTCAGGCGTCCTGCGGGCGTTGACGGCGCGACTTGAGGCATTCGTTGATGCCCAGCACAAGGCCCGGCGCCAGCAGCAGCGCGATCAGGATCCACACCGGCAGCAGGCCGTAGTGCATCCAGGGCGTCATGCCCAGTTGCAGGCGGATATCGCCAGTGACGGTGGCCTCCTCGAACTGGGGTGCCTGGGCGATGATCTCACCCTGTGGCGAGATGATCGCCGTGACGCCATTGCTGGTGGCCCGCAGCAGATAGCGGCCATTTTCCAGCGCGCGCAGCTGAGCCATCTGCAGGTGCTGCAGCGGGCCGATGGAGTGACCGAACCAGGTGTCGTTGGAGACGGTCAGCAGCACGGTAGAGCTCAAGGCGCGCTGGCGGACCAGCTCCGGATAGACGATCTCGTAGCAGATCGCCACGCCGATGCGCAGACCGCTGACCATCAGTGGCGGCTGCTGGCTGTCGCCCGACTGCATGCTCGACATCGGCAGATCCAGGAAACCGATGATGCCCCGCAACCAGCTTTCCAGCGGCACATATTCGCCGAAGGGCACCAGGTGCTCCTTGCGATACTGGGCCGACGGGTCATCGATGGGAATCACGCTGTTGTAGAAGCGATTGTCGGCGTCACGCTCGACGATCCCGGTGATCAGACCGGTCTTGGGCGGCAGAGTTGCCTGGATACGCTCGAGGAAGGGCTCGGCCTGGTCGCGCAGCATCGGCAGTGCCGTTTCCGGCCAGACGATCAGGTCGGCATCGTCCTGCACGGCGCGCGTCATCGCGGCGTAGGTATTGGCCGCACGACGCTGCCCTTCGGCACTCCACTTGATCAACTGCGGCAGGTTGCCTTGCAACAGGGCGACACGCGCCGGCTGGCCGCCGGACTGTGTCCAGCCGGTCGGCAGCAGCAGACCCGCGCTCCACAGTACGATCAGCGGCGCGATCGCCCACCAGCGGCGACGCAGCGCCAGATTCCACAGCAGCGCACCGGACAGCGCGATGATCAGCGAGATACCGTAGACGCCAAGCACCGGCACCCAGCTGGCCAGCGGCGAGCCCACGGCACTGTTGCCCAGCAGCAGCCACGGGAAGCCGGTGAAGGCCCAGGTGCGGAACAGCTCGCTGAGCACGAACACCGCGGCGAATGACAGCACATCGAGCTTGCGTGAGCAGAAGCGCTGCCACAGACCCATCCACAGCATCGGGAACAGCGCCATGCAGGCCACGAACAGCATCGTCAGCAGCACCGCCAGCGGCATGCCGGTATAGCCATAATCATGGATCGAGACGTAGACCCAGCTGGCCCCGCTGCCGAACAGGCCGACCCCGAACCACCAGGCGCGCAGGAAGCCACCGCCTTCCATGCGCAGCGCCCCGTAGAGCAGGCCTGCGCCGATCGGGCCCAGCCACCACTGCTCGAAGGGGGCAAAGCTCAGGGTGACCAGTACCCCGGCAATGATCGCCAGTACATTGGCCAGCAACGAGGCGCCCGGGAAGCTCCTCGCGCGGGGGGAATCTGACATGCCGCTCTCCTTGTAAAATGCCAGACACATCGGCGGATGTGTCTGGCATTGTCCTCTATCGGGTCAGCCTGTGATCAGGCCATGAATCACTCGCCGCTGATGTGCGCACGATGCTCGGCCGAGGGCGGCGCGTCACCGGTGGCATCTTCCAGACGGCATACCTGTACCTGACGAATGCGACGATTGTCCGCATTGAGCACCGTGAAACGCCAGCCGGCGAAATCGGTGGATTCCTGACGGCGCGGCATGTGACCGAAGCGCTGAATCATCAGACCGCCGATGGTGTCGAATTCCTCATCGGAGAAGTCGGTATCGAAGTGCTCATTGAAGTCATCGATGGTGGTCAGCGCGCTGACGGCGAATTGGCCATCGCCCAGCTCGCGGATGTCCTCATCCTCATCGGTGTCGTGCTCATCCTCGATATCCCCGACGATCTGTTCGAGGATATCCTCGATGGTGACAAGGCCTGCCGTGCCGCCGTACTCGTCGATGACCACCGCCATGTGATTGCGGGTCTCGCGGAATTCCTTGAGCAGGCTGTTGAGGCGCTTGGATTCGGGGATGAACATCGCCGGACGGATCGCTTCGCGCAGATCGAAGCGCTTGCGCTCGCTGTCATTTTGCAGAATCAGTGGCAGCAGGTCCTTGGCCAGCAGGATGCCGAGCACCTCGTCGAGGTTCTCGTCGATGACGGGATAGCGGGAGTGAGCCGATTCAAGAATCAGCGGCAGGTACTCCTCCGGGCGCTGATCGACCTGAATGGCCTGCACCTGGGAGCGGGGGATCATCACCTCGCGCACCTGCTGGTCGCTGATTTCCAGCGCGCCTTCGATGATGGCGATGGCGTCCTGATCGAGGTTGAGGCGTGGGCCTACCTCAGCCAGAAACTGGAGCAGCTCGCTACGGGAGCTGGGTTCGTCGGTGTCGCTTGAGAAGGCGCCGAACAGCTTATCGAGCCAGGTTTTCGATTGGCTTCCCGATCGGTCTTCGCTCATGCGTTAGTTTCTCTTTTCCTCGGTGGCGATACCCCATCGTCGTGGTGGTATCGGGGCAGCCGAGCGACCCGGGGACAAGCCCCGAGTCACCCGACGGCGGGTGCTGCCGATGCGCAGGAGCGCCGGCATCAGTGATTCTCTTCCCGGTAGGGGTCGGCGATGCCGAGCCCTGCCAGCACATGACGCTCGAGCGCTTCCATGCGTTCGGCTTCATCGTCCTCGATATGGTCATAGCCGAGCAAGTGCAAGGTGCCATGAACCAGCATGTGGGCGAAATGATTTTCCAGCGACTTGCCCTGTTCGCGCGCTTCGCGGGCGACGACATGCACGCTGATGATCAGGTCGCCCAGAAAGCGCTGCTCATCAAGAGCTTGTTCATCAAGAGCCTGCTCAGCCGCGGTCTCGGGAGCCGCAGAGCCGATGGCAGTAGACGCGGTGTCAGAAGTCGAGAAGCCAGAAGACGCGGCGTCAGAGACGTCTGCCTCGTCAGCTTCGCTCATGGCGTCTGACGCCAGCATGACATCGTCGTTGTTGTGACCGTCGAGACCTTCCTCTTCGCCGGCGTCCAGGTCGCTCTCCGGCATGCCCGCAAGCGGCAGGCTGTCGTCATCGCCTTCCTCGGCGAAGCGCGCGGCCAGTTCCGGCGGCAGGGCGAAGTCATCGAGATCCAGCGGCTCATGCGGGAAGGACAGCACGTTGGTCGGGGAGTCCTTGCCGCGATAATCGCGATTGAGGCCCTGACTCTCGGCTTCTTCCACCAGACGCACGGTCAGCTCGTACGGCGCCGCGGCGGCGCTGGCATCGCGCTCCAGCGCGCCATCTTCCGCGGCGGCCAGCAGCGCAGCCGCCACCCAGGCTTCCAGCTGATGGCTGGCCGGCAGCGGCTGGCCATCGAATTCACTCTCGCCGATGGCCAGTTGCAGGTCCACGACGACCGCAGGGGCTTCGCTCACTGGCTACCTCCCGTCGGGGTGCTGGCAGGCGGCACGTTGCTCTGGGCATTCAGCGCCGCCATGCGGGCTTCGCGCTCGGCCTGACGCTGCTCGCGACGCTCGCCTTCCTGCTGCTCTTCCGCGGCTTCGAAGGTGTCGTAGGCCTCGACGATGCGCTGCACCAGCGGGTGACGCACGACGTCCTTGGCCAGGAAGCGCGTGATGCTGATCCCCGGGGTGTCCTTGAGGACCTCCATCACGTGCGCGAGACCTGACTGGGTGCCACGTGGCAGATCGACCTGCGAGACGTCACCGGTGATGACGGCGGTGGAGCCGAAACCGATGCGCGTCAGGAACATCTTCATCTGCTCGCGCGTGGTGTTCTGGGACTCATCGAGAATGATGTAGGCGTTGTTGAGCGTCCGGCCGCGCATGTAGGCCAACGGCGCGATCTCGATGATCTGGCGCTCGATCATCTTGTTGACGTGCTCGAAGCCGAGCATCTCGTACAGGGCGTCATAGAGCGGGCGCAGGTAGGGGTCGATCTTCTGGGCCAGGTCCCCCGGCAGGAAGCCGAGCTTCTCGCCGGCCTCGACCGCCGGACGCACCAGCAGGATGCGTCGCACTTCGTTGTTGTTGAGCGCTTCCACGGCAGCGGCGACGGCAAGGTAGGTCTTGCCGGTACCGGCCGGGCCGATGCCGAAGTTGATGTCGTGATTGCGCATCTCGGTGACATAGCCCTGCTGGTTGAAGCCGCGCGGGCGCACCAGCACCTTGGGCGTGCGGATCACCACATCACCGTAGGTGGCGCCCTGGTCCTCGGCGGCCTCGACCAGTGCCTCGACGCCGGATTCCTGCAGGAACAGATGAACGGTCTCGGCATCGACTTCGCCGGCGCCGGTCTCACGATACAGATGCTCCAGCACGTTGGCGGTCGCCTTCACGGCGGCCGCAGGGCCTGCGATCTGGAAGTCATTGCCGCGGTTGCGCAGGGTGACACCGAGCCGGGATTCGATCAGCTTGAGATGCTCGTCGCGCTGGCCGGTCAGGCTGGCCAGACGCTGCGGGTCTGCCGGCTCAAGCGTCATGTTGAGAATGCGATTGGCTTGCTGTGACTGGTGGCTCAAGGCGTCGAATATCCTGATAGTGATGAGTGACGATGATGCTGGGCGATGAGGGGCAGCCGCCACGGCGCATGACGGCGCCATTTCAGTGTCAATGGTGACGCGTTGCCGAAGTCTCAAGAGAGCTTAATGCGCGATGGCCGTACAGGGCAATTGTCCTGTACGGCCAGCGTGGCTATCTGCTTGATAGTGGGGACTGATGGCGCCTCGTCAATGTCGTGAGCGAGGAGCGATCAATAGCGGTAGGGCGAGCTGAGCTCACCGCGCAGCGAGTTGGGGTAGGCCTCGGTGATCTCGACATCCACCAGGTAGCCGATCAGCTCGGTCGGGTTGGCGGCGCGGAAGTTGACCACCCGGTTGTTCTCGGTGCGCCCAGACAGCAGGCCCGGGTCACGCGGCGAGAAGCCGGAGACCAGGATGCGCTGGGTGGTGCCGACCATCTTGCGACCGATCTGCATCGCCTGCTGGTTGATGCGCTCCTGCAGGATGAGCAGGCGCTCCTTCTTCACCTCTTCCGGAGTGTCATCTTCCAGATTCGCCGCCGGGGTGCCCGGACGTGCGGAGTAGATGAAGCTGAAGGAGTGATCGAAGCCGATCTGGCCGATCAGGTCCATGGTGTCCATGAAGTCCTGATCGGTCTCGCCCGGGAAGCCGACGATGAAGTCGGAGGAGAAGCTGATGTCCGGACGCAGCGCGCGGATACGCTCGAGCTTGTCGATGTAGAGGTCACGCTCGTGGCCGCGCTTCATGGCCGCCAGGATGCGGTTGGAGCCCGACTGCACCGGCAGGTGCAGATGGCTGACCAGCTCCGGGATCTCACCGAAGGCCTCGATCAGCGAGTCCTTGAACTCCAGCGGATGCGAGGTGGTGAAGCGGATGCGGTCGATGCCCTCGACCTGCGCCACGCAGCTGATCAGCTCGGCGAGGTCGATCTCCTCACCCAGCTGGTTGAGACCGGCGTAGGCGTTGACGTTCTGGCCCAGCAGGTTGATCTCGCGCACGCCCTGGTCGGCCAGGTGGATGACTTCATCCATCACCTTCTCGAAGGGACGCGAGACTTCCTCACCGCGGGTGTAGGGCACCACACAGAAGGTGCAGTACTTGGAGCAGCCTTCCATCACCGAGACGAAGGCGCTGGCACCGTCGCTCTTGGGCGCGGGCAGGTTGTCGAACTTCTCGATCTCGGGGAAGGTCACGTCGACCACGGAAATCTGCTTGAGACTGTCGCGGCGGGTGTCGAGCATCTTCGGCACACGGTGCAGAGTCTGCGGGCCGAACACCATGTCCACATGCGGGGCACGCTTGCGCAGGTTGTCGCCTTCCTGGCTGGCCACGCAGCCGCCGACGCCGATCACCAGGTCCGGGTTCTTTTCCTTGAGCTTCTTCCAGCGTCCCAGCTGGTGGAACACCTTCTCCTGCGCCTTCTCGCGGATGGAGCAGGTGTTGAGCAGGATGACGTCTGCTTCGGATTCGTCGCTGGTGACTTCCATCTGATGCGATTCGCCGAGCAGATCCGCCATGCGCGCGGAGTCATACTCGTTCATCTGGCAGCCGTGAGTCTTGATGAAGAGTTTCTTCGCCATTGCCTTGTGTGAACGCTCTGAGCTGCGCGCCCGGGCTTCGTGCGCCTCGCGCCCGGGCACATGGTGGCGGCGGGCAGCGTCAGCGGTCAGGAGAAGCGGGCGCGACTTGTAATGAATGAGCCCCGGCGCCGATGGCTGGCCGGGAATCGAGGGCGCGACGATACTGTGCCAAGCGGCACGCTGATCGGGTCGAGGCCAAAATCGGGACGGCACAGTATAGGAGTCTGCCGGCCATGCGGCCAGCCCTGTCGCATCGCTGTCAGCAATGAGGAGGATGCCTGCCAACCACCGGTTCAGCCTGATGGTGGCTGTGGTATCCTCACGAGAAAGCCCGCGCATGCCCTGACGCTACAACAGGGGCTTGGCATGTTTCATAGTTATCAGGCAGGTGTTGCGCAACGCACATCAGGCTGTCAGTGGCTTGATTTGTTGAGGTTTTCATGCCGATAGCCCGGCTGCCTGAGCTGGTTAAAATTTGATCGATTTGTTGGCGGGGCAGGCATTTCGCCGTGCGCAGACCTGCCCCTTTGAGGTTGTCCCAAGACTTATCCACAGAAAGTGTGGATGTCTGAAGACACTGAAATGACAGTCTCGGATTTTTCTCGCGGCAATTTCGTTACCGTACGTCCAAGCGCGACAGCGATGCCAGGCAGGACGCCTTGCATTGCGCAACCTGGCAGACACCGCATGGGCAGACAGGGCGAGCCTTCCTTCGCCCAAAAGCGGTCGATCATGTTCGGCATGTGGGGACGCAGGATTCAGCGCGCTTGCTCCTCGTGCCCACACGCCTGACACGGTCGGCTTACGCCCTTAGACAGCCATGAAGAACACGATATGACGCGATTCTCCATTACCAGCACCCCTTCATCTTTCGGTCTCCTGTCACCCCGATCGCCGTGTTCGACGCTTGCGCGCTCACTGCGCCGTGTGGTGCTGGGGGCTGGCGTCGCCGGCAGCCTGCTGCTGGGTGCACCGCTGGCCAATGCGGCCACCGACCGCTGGGTCGCCGATGACCTCACCACCTTCGTGCGCAGTGGCCCGACGGATGGCTACCGCATCGTGGGCACGGTGGAAGCCGGCCAGCCGGTCGAGCTGCTCGAGGTCCAGAATGACTACAGCAAGATCCGCACCGCCAGCGGCGACGTGGTGTGGATTCCCTCCGCTGATCTGCAGGACACCCAGAGCGTCAATGCCCGGGTGCCCGAGCTCAGCGCCAGGGTCAAGGAATTGACTGCCAAGCTCGACGGCATCAATGAAGAGTGGGAAAGCCGTGTCGAGGACATGAAGACCGGCCTCGAGACGCGTCAGGCGCGCATCGAAGAGCTTGAGCAGGCCAGCAACAGCCAGTCAGCCGAACTTGCTCAGGCGCGCAGCAAGATGCAGGATATGGAAACCAAGCTCGATACCAAGAAGCAGGACCTGCTGATGCGCTACTTCATGTACGGCGGTGGCGTGGCGGGTGTCGGCCTGCTGGTCGGCCTGATCGTGCCGCACCTGCCGCGTCGCAAGAAGAAGCGTCACGGCTTCCTGTAAGGCATCCCGGTAACCGATAGCAGAGGGAGTGCGCCAGCTCATGTCGGCACAAGACACGACGATGGACGCGACGCCGGCCAGCGACCCCTGGCTGGCGCGATGGCAGGAAGGGCGGATCGGCTTTCATCTGCCCGCCACGCATTCGGCGCTGGAGCGCTGGTGGCCGCGGCTTGAGATCGCGGCGGGCGCCAAGGTGCTGGTGCCGCTGTGTGGCAAGAGTCTCGACATGCGCTGGCTGGCGGCGCAGGGCTATCCGGTGCTGGGCATCGAGCTTGCACGCCAGGCCTGTGAGCAGTTCGTCGCCGAAGGCGCCGGGGATGTCTCGCGCTATCGGCTGGAGCACTTCGAATGCTTCCGCCAGGGCATGGTCGAGCTGTGGTGCGGAGACTTCTTCCACTTCCATATCGACCATGTCGATCATCTGGACGCCTTCTATGATCGCGCCGCGCTGATCGCCTTGCCGTCGGCCACCCGGCAGCGCTACGCCTTCCATCTGGCGCAGCTGCTGCCCCCGGGCGCGCGTGGCCTGTTGATCAGTCTCGAGCGGCAGACGGAGCAGCATCAGGGCCCGCCGTTCCATGTCGCCGAAGACGAGATTCGTCAGCTGTTGAGCGCCAACTTCACGCTTGAGGTGCTGGAGCGTCGCGCCCCGGATGAGCGCGGCCTGCGTGAGACGGTATGGAGTCTGGTGCGCAAGGGGCCGCGTCGCTGACGACTCAGGGGTGACCTTGTCAGTCAGGTCCAGTCCTCATGAAGGTTCAGTCCTCATGAAAAACGCCACCGCCGCCCAATGGGCGGCGGTGGCGTTTTCGTTGGTGGCGAGCTGCTGTCGAACTTGCTGATGGAGCTTGCTGATCGAGCCTACTGGTCGAGCTGGCGGATCAGCGTGGTGTCCTGGAAGGCGCGAGTCAGCGCATCGCCGATCACCTCAGAGACCATCTCGGTGTTCTTCTCCTGACTCGGCTTGAGGGCATAGCCCTGGTCACGCGTCGCGGTGTAGCTGCCGGTATAGCGCTGCTTGCCGGACACGGCGACGGCCTTGATCACGCCATTGAGTGTCGCGGTGTCGGTGATCAGGCCGCCGCGCTTCACGCCATAGGCCAGCTCGGTCAGCGAGATGGTCAGCTCTGCTGCGCCCTGGTTGGCCTGCTCGGCGGACACCGGCACAAAGCCCATGCGGCGCAGGGCGCTGACGGTCTGGGCCTCAAGCTTGGGTGTCAGGTCGCCGGTCGGCACGACCAGATAGCTCGAGGCATTGGTGGCGCCATCGCGAGAACCGATGCGCTCTGACGGACGCTCATCGAGCACGTCCACCACCACCTGTTGCCCGTGGCCGACCACGCCCATCTCGCCGACCTGCGGATTGACGTACAGGCGTTGCGGGCTGGTGCCGCAAGCGCTGAGAAGTGCCGCCGTGGCGATCAGTGCCACGCTCATGCAGGTGGTGCGCAACTTGTGCATCATCATCGGGGTTCCTGGGCCTGAGGCCGGTTGTCATGGGGGTCATCTCGGCCATCCGTTGCCAATATCTCGCCTGCCGCGCGGGATGGCCGGAGCACAATGGCGCGAGTATAGGGCCAGAATGGCGCCTGAGCGTAGTGGAAATTCAGGCTCACGGCTGTCCTCTGCAAGCGACAGTGGTCGAGGTTCATGGCCCGTAGCCCGTAGCCCGTAGCCCATGGTCCATGGCTCATGCGCCGTCGACGCGTCTGCTCAAGGCCAGCAGGCCCAGCAGCGGGCCGGGCAGCAAGGCCAGCAACAGCAGGCTGCCGTGGTCGGCGATCAGCGGCGTGAGCAAGGCGATCGAGACCAGCGACAGGCTGAAGCCGAAGGCATTCATCATCGCCAGGGCGCTGGCCTGCAGCTCGACCGGGGTGCCGCCCGCGGCGAGTGCCGAGAACTGCGGTGAGTCGATCACGGCCAGAAGGCTCCACAGCGCCAGCAGTGCCAGCAGCACGCCATAACCGGCCTCAAGCTGCGTGGCGGCGACGAAGATCAACGTCAGCGTCACCGAACCGGCGAGCCCGAGACGCGCGACCCACAGACTGCCGCGACTGCGCGAGAGCCAGCCCCCGATGACACAGCCGGGCGCGCCGATGGCGATCACCAGGAAGCTATGCCAGGCCAGGCTGGCAGGAGAGAGCGTCACGCCTGTCGCGCTGGCCATCTGGGTCAGCAGCAGAGGTGTCAGCGCCCACAGGGTGTACAGCTCCCACATATGGCCGAAGTAGCCCAGTGCACCGCGCACGAAGCCGGGATATTGCCAGGCCGCCAGTCCCCGAGTGGCGCGGGCCAGAAAGGTGTTGCGGCCGTCTTTCGCCGCTGGTGCTTGGCGGGGCGCCGAGGTGGCTTTCGCCACCGGTGGGGCCAACAAGGCGACCAGACCGGCACCGACGATGGCCAGCAGCGAGGCGGTGCTGATGGCCGCGCCCCACGGCAGCTGCATGCCTTCGCCCTGTTGCAGTGCGGCCAGCGCATGCGGCAGCCCGGTGCCAAGCACCAGCATGCCGACCAGCCAGGCGAGTGCGGCACCGGCACGGTCCGGTGCGGTCTGCACCATCAGCTTCAAGCCGATGGGGTAGATGCCGGCCAGTGCCAGTCCCGTCAGCACGCGCAAGCCTGAGGCGCTCAGCAGCCCCGGCGCGATCAACAGCGCCAGATTGGTCAGCGCGCCCAGCACGCAGGAAGCCATGAACAGATGGCGCGCCGCGAAACGGTCCGCCAGGCCGGCAAGCCCCAGCACCAGGGTGCCGACGATGAAGCCGCCCTGCACCGAGGAGGTCAGCTGGCCGAGTGCCGCGGCGCTATCGCCGGCGAAGCCCCAGCTCGCCAGCATCGGCGTGAGTACTGCATTGGGGGTGAACCACAGGCTGGTGCCGAACAGCTGCGCCAGGGCGATCAAGGCGACCGGATAGCGGTTGGCCCATTGCCGCCAGCCAGAGATGGGTGGCGTGAGTGACTTGGTTGAGGACACGAGGGCACCTTGTAGGGCAGATGGCGTGATGGCACGGCAAGACGCGAACGGGCGACACCGAAGTGTCGCCCGTCACAGATAGCCCGCCCCAACAATGGGGTCAAGGCGTCATTGATGGGGCAGCTCGGCGATGCGATGCAGAGACTGCCCCGTCGCAGCCATCGTCTACAGCCCCATGGCCGAAGAGGTGGAGCGACGCGGGTCGGCACCGCCGTAGAAGGTGCCGTCGTCGATCATGATCGACTGGATGGCGCCCATGGCGTCCTTGGTCACCACCTTGTGGCCCATCGCCTCGAGCAGACGGATGGTGTCCTTGCTGATGCCCGCCTCGATGCGAATCTCGTCCGGCAGCCACTGGTGGTGGATGCGTGGCGCACTGACCGCCGACTGGATGTTCATGCCGTGGTCGATCACGTTCATGATCACCTGCAGGGTAGTGGTGATGATGCGCGAGCCGCCGGGGCTACCGGTGACGAGGAAGTTCTTGCCATCCTTCATCACGATGGTCGGGCTCATGGAAGACAGCATGCGCTTGTTCGGCTCGATCTTGTTGGCGACGCCACCGATCAGGCCATAGGCATTCGGCACGCCCGGCTTGGCGGAGAAGTCATCCATCTCGTTGTTGAGCAGGAAACCTGCGCCATCGACCACGATGCCGGAGCCGTAGCTGAAGTTGATGGTGTAGGTATTGGAGACGGCCAGACCATTGCCATCGGCAATCGAGAAGTGGGTGGTCTGATTGGACTCATACGGCTGCGGCTTGCCGGGCTTGACCTCACTGGAGGGCGTGGCCTTGTCGAGCTCGAACTGGGCGCGCAATTCCTTGGCGTAGTCCTTGGAGATGATGCCCGACAGCGGCACATCGACGAAGTCGGTGTCGCCCAGATACTCGGAGCGGTCGGCGTAGGCGCGGCGCATCGCTTCTGCCATCACGTGGATAGTGGCGGCGGAATTGAAGCCCATCGCCTGGATGTCATCGCCTTCGAGCATGTTGAGAATCTCGACGATGTGCGCGCCGCCGGAGGAGGGCGGGCTCATCGAGAAGATGTCATAGCCACGATAGGTACCGTGGACCGGCTCGCGGATGGCCGGCTCGTAGGCCTTGAGGTCATCCAGCGTCATGATGCCGTCGTGGCGCTCCATCTCGGCGACGATCAGCCGGGCGGTCTCACCCTCGTAGAACTCGCGCGGACCATTGGCGGCGATGCGCTTGAGGGTCGCGGCCAGTTCCGGCTGCTTGAACAGCTCGCCGGCTTGATAGTTGCTGCCATCCGGCTTGTAGAACACCTTGGCGGTGCTGTCCCACTTGGCCAGGCGGTCCTTGGCATCGCTCAAGCCCTTGGCGAAGCGCGTCGGAATCACGAAGCCGTCTTCGGCCAGCTTGATGGCCGGGGCGAGGGCCTGCTCGAGACTCAGGGTGCCGTAGTCTTCCAGCGCCTTGGCCAGGCCAGCGACGGTGCCGGGCACGCCTGCCGCGCGGTGGGTGAAGCGTGACCACTCGGAGACCGCCTCGCCATTCTCGTCCTGGAACATCGTCTCGCTGGCCGCCGCCGGGGCCTTCTCGCGGTAATCGATGGCCACTACTTCGCCGGTCTTCTCATCCGACACCAGCATGAAGCCGCCGCCACCGATGTTGCCGGAGCGCGGCTGGGTCACGGCCAGCGCGAAGCCTGCCACCACGGCGGCGTCGACGGCGTTGCCGCCATCGGCCAGCACATCGCGTGCGACCTGAGAGGCCAGATAGTGGCTGGTCGCGACCATGCCGTGCTGACCTTCCTGGGGGTGGAGGCGCTCGCCTTCCAGAATCGCGGAAGACTCGGCGAAGGCAGCGGGGATCGCCGTCGGCAGCAGGCCGGCCAGCGGCAACAGTGCGGCGGCGGCCAGCGCCTTGAGATGTCTGCGGTTTGCGAGAGAGGTGTCGAACATGAGAGGTGTCGGTTCCTGTTATCGTTATAAGAGATGCGACATGACGCGTGCAGTGCGAGGAACATGCGCAGAAGGCCAGCGAGCTGCTCACTGGGCCGAGAGAACAGCTTAACTATCAGTTGCTAATGCACCAATTTCAACTTTGCACGGCAATATTCTTGTTGGTGTCTGATCTGGAAGGGGATGAGGTCCTGGTGTGAGGGCGGCTTGAGGGAGTGGGTCGCAGTGGAGTGTCTGGCGTGGGCCGCCGGCGGATCGGCAGCGACGGACCGGCAGGCTGGCGGTGCACATTCACACAGCGCCTGTCTTTTGTGAGAGGGTGGCGTAAAATGCCTCTTCCACTTCTCGCTGGCGCCTGATGACATGTCTGAACTACTGCCGAATGACTTCAAGATTGCCCCGTCGATCCTGTCCGCTGACTTCGCCCGCCTGGGGCAGGAGGTCGAGGATGTGCTGGCCTCCGGGGCCGATATCGTCCACTTCGACGTGATGGACAATCATTACGTGCCCAACCTGACCATCGGGCCGATGGTGTGCAAGGCGCTGCGTGATTACGGCATCAGCGCCGAGATCGATGCCCACCTGATGGTCACGCCGGTCGACCGCATGATCGGTGACTTCGCCGAGGCCGGTGCCAGCTACATCACCTTCCATCCGGAAGCCTCCGACCACGTCGATCGCTCGCTGCAGCTGATTCGTGATGCGGGCTGCAAGTCCGGTCTGGTATTCAACCCGGCCACGCCGCTGTCCTACCTCGACTACGTGATGGACAAGGTCGACATGATCCTGTTGATGAGCGTCAACCCGGGCTTCGGCGGCCAGTCGTTCATCCCCGGCACTCTCGACAAGCTGCGTGAAGCGCGTCGTCGCATCGATGCCTCCGGCTACAACATCCGTCTCGAGATCGATGGTGGCGTCAAGGTCGACAACATCGCCGAGATCGCGCGTGCAGGTGCCGACACCTTCGTGGCCGGTTCCGCCATCTTCAATGCGCGCAGTGACAGCGATGCCAACCGCTACGACAGCGTATTGGCGAAGCTGCGTGCCGAGCTTGCCAGCGTGCGCAGCTGATCGCGTGATGGATGACAGCGCGCGAGCTGGCGAGGCAGCCGACGGCTCGGTTCACGCCGCGGTGCTCAGCGAGTGGTCGCTGTATGTGCTCGAGACGGCCCAAGGGCGCCTTTACACCGGTATCAGTACCGATGTGGCGCGCCGCCTGAGCGAGCATGAGGGCGGCAAGCGCGGTGCGCGAGCGCTGCGCGGCAAGGGGCCGCTGACGCTGTGTTATCAACAGGTGGTCGGCGATCGCTCGCGGGCGCTCAAGCTTGAGTATCGCGTCAAGCAGTTGAGTGTGGCGGCCAAGCGCCGCTTGATCGCCGGTGAGCTTGCGCTGGACAGCCTGCTCGACTGACGATCTGCTTGATTGAATGCGTGAAACGAAAACGCCCCCGACGGAATCCGTCGGGGGCGTTTTGTTGACTGGCGACCCTGCCGGGCAGGCAGGCTCAGTCTCAGTGCAGTTTCATCTTCGGACGCAGGTAACGGTTCAGGCCGTCGACCACCACCGTCATGCCGGTCTTGACCACGCCGTGGATCGCCATCTGGTGCATGCGATACAGCGAGGCGTAGAAGAACTTGGCCAGGCGGCCTTCGATGAACAGCGAACGCGCCGAGGCACCGCGCATCAGCGAGCCGACGGCATCGAAGTGCGCCAGCGAGATCAGCGAGCCGTGGTCCTTGAACACGAAGTCCTTGAGCGGCTTGTTGGCCATCGCGGCGCGCAGGTTCTTGACCATCAGGCTGGCCTGCTGGTGAGCGGCCTGGGCGCGCGGCGGGACGCGCTTGTCATCCGGCTGCGGGCAGCTGGCACAGTCACCGAGGGCAAAGATGAACTCATCATCGATGCTCTGCATGGTCTGGTGCACCTTGACCTGATGGTTGCGCTCGGTGGACAGACCCAGCTCGGACAGGAAGGCGGGCGCACGGATACCGGCGGCCCACACGCTCAGGTCGGCTTCGATCAGGGTGCCATCGGCAGTGGTGATGCCGCGTGAGTCGGCGCAGGTCACCCGGGTATCGACGTGGATATCGACGCCCAGCTTGGTCAGCTCCTTGGCGACCGGCTTGCCGATGCGTTCCGGCAGGGCGGGCAGGATGCGCGGTGCGGCCTCGATCAGGTGGACCTTGACCTGACGGTCTTCCAGCGAGGAGAAGCCGTAGCTGTGCAGCATCTTGGAGGCATCGAACAGCTCGGCGGAGAGCTCGACCCCGGTGGCGCCGGCACCGATGATGGCGACGTTGAGCTGCTGGCGCTCACATTCCTCACCGTTGGCGCTGAAGCGCAGGAAGGTGTCGAGCATGTCGCGGCGGAATTTCTCGGCCTGCTGCGGGCTGTCCAGGAAGTGACAATGCTCGGCGACGCCTTCGGTGCCGAAATCATTGGACACGCTGCCCAGTGACAGTACCAGATAGTCATAGCTGAGCTGGCGGGCGGGCAGCAGCACGTTGCCCTTGGCGTCATGGATGGCGGCCAGGGTCAGCTGCTTCTCTTCACGCTCCAGGCTTTCCAGGGTGCCGCGCTGGAACTTGTAGCCGTGGGCCTTGGAATGGCCCTGGTAGGAGACTTCATCGAGACCGGAATCCAGCACGCCGGTGGCCACTTCGTGCAGCAGCGGCTTCCAGATATGCGTGGAATTGCGGTCGATCAGAATGATCTCGGCTTTCTTCTTGCGGCCCAGCTTGTGGCCCAGTTTGGTGACGAGTTCCAGACCGCCGGCGCCTCCGCCAACGACTACGATGCGGGGAATGGCCATTGAGTGCTCCTCAGTGACAAGATTGATGGGAAGGTGTGAAAAGTGTCGGCCGGCTATCGAGTCAGAACATGCAAGGCCCGGAGTCGATAACTGGCGTCGCGATACCGCTATGATAACAAGATAATGAGCGTGCTAAATAGTGCTGCATGCGCGAGATGTCGTTATTTTACGTATATTCGCCATGAGCACGCGAGAACTCGTCGTTGCGCTTTTGGCACCTACACGAATTCTGTCGCTGAAAAGGAGCAAGGATGCACGATCATCCCACATTCACAGGTCCGGTACATCCGTCGCTCAGGGCGATCGAGATGGTCGCCTTCGACCTCGATGGCACCCTGATCGACTCGGTGCCGGACCTCGCCCATGCGATCGACTGCATGCTTGAGCAAGAGGGGCTGACGGCGCTGGGGGAGGCACGGGTACGCGACTTTGTCGGCAATGGGTCGCGGGTACTGGTGGAGCGCGCCCTGGCAGCACATGGCCTGGCGACCGATGACCTGGCGCGGGTCGAGCAGGCGCATCAGAGCTTTTTGGCACATTACGCCGCCGACCCCAGCTCGCGTACGCGACTCTATCCCGGTGTGCGGGAATGCCTGGAGGGGCTGCGCCAGGCCGGTATCCCGCTGGTGCTGATCACCAACAAGCCGGAAGCCTTCATCGAGCCGCTGCTTTCGCACTTCGCGCTGAGCGAGCATTTCGCGCTGGCGCTGGGCGGCGATAGCCTGCCGACGCGCAAGCCGGATCCCGCGCCCCTGCTGTTCGCCGCCGAGCGGCTGGGGGTGGTGCCGCGTCAGGCCTTGATGGTCGGTGACTCGCGTCATGATATCGCGGCAGGCCGCGCCGCCGGTTTCCGCACCCTGGCGGTACCTTACGGCTACAACCATGGCGAGCCGATCTCGCGCAGCCACCCGGACTATCTCGTCGACTCACTCGCCGAGCTGGTCTTGGCTGGCTGAGTGACGCTGATTGATGGGAATTGACAGAGCGAGGCTGGTGTCCAGCTCGGGCGCACAGTGAGGCATGAGATGGCAGAACTTGCCTCCACCAGCGCTGCCGCCAGCGACCCGCGATGATAGACTGAGTCCCAGACAAGCCGGCCCCGTGTCGGCAACGCACCCTCCGTGGAAGGAACTGCAGGTCATGATGACCCCACAACACTTCGCTGAACTGGCCGAAGCCGGTTACAACCGCATTCCCGTCACCCGTGACGTGCTGGCGGATCTCGACACGCCACTGTCTACCTATCTCAAGCTGGCCGACATGCCGTGGACCTTCCTGCTGGAGTCCGTGCAGGGCGGAGAGAAGTGGGGGCGCTACTCCATCATCGGCCTGCCGTGTCGTGAGCGCATCGAGGTGCGTGGCCAGGTGGTCTCGCATCTGATCAATGGCGAGCAGACCGGCATGACCGAGGTCGAGGACCCCCTCGACTGGATCGAGCAGTTCCAGACCCGCTTCCGCGTGCCGGTCATCGACGGTGCGCCGCGCTTCAATGGCGGCCTGGTCGGCTACTTCGGCTATGACACCGTGCGCTATATCGAACCGCGCCTGCGCGGCGTCGAGAAGCCGGACCCGCTGGGCGTGCCGGACATCCTGCTGATGGTCGCCGACGAGCTGGTGATCTTCGACAACCTGTCCGGGCGTCTGACGCTGTTGACCCACGCCGACCCGGCAACGCCCAACGCCTACGAGGCCGCCTGCGAGCGTCTCGAACGCCTCGAGATCCAGCTGCGCAGCGCGACGCTGAACACCGTCAGCCCCGGCACCGGCGGCGAGCCGGTCAAGGAGACCGACTTCACCTCCGGCTTCACCGAGGAAGGCTTCAAGGGCGCAGTGGAGAAGATCAAGGAATACGTGCTGGCCGGCGATGTCATGCAGTGCGTGCCGTCGCAGCGCATGTCGATTCCCTACCGCGCCGCGCCGCTGGATCTCTACCGTGCACTGCGCAGCCTGAATCCCTCGCCGTACATGTTCTTCTTCAATCTGGATGACCACCACGTCATCGGCTCGTCGCCGGAGATTCTCTCGCGTCTCGAGGATGGCGAGGTCGCGGTGCGCCCGATCGCCGGTACCCGCGTGCGCGGCGCCACCGAAGAGGAAGACCTGGCGCTGGAGAAGGACCTGCTGTCAGACCCCAAGGAAGTCGCCGAGCACCTGATGCTGATCGACCTGGGCCGCAACGACGCCGGTCGCATCAGTCAGACCGGCAGCGTCAAGGTGACGGACCAGATGGTGGTGGAGCGCTATTCCCACGTCATGCACATCGTCTCCAACGTCACCGGCAAGCTGAAGGAAGGCCTGGGGCCGATGGACGTGCTGCGGGCCACCTTCCCGGCAGGCACCCTGTCCGGTGCGCCGAAGATTCGCGCCATGGAGATCATCGACGAGGTGGAGCCGGTCAAGCGCGGCATCTATTCCGGCGCGGTGGGTTATCTCTCCTGGCACGGCAACATGGATACCGCCATCGCGATCCGCACCGCGGTGCTCAAGGACAAGGTGCTGCACGTCCAGGCCGGCGCCGGCATCGTGGCCGATTCCGTGCCGCAGTCCGAGTGGGACGAGACCCTCAACAAGGGGCGTGCCCTGTTCCGTGCCGTGGCGATGGCGGAGCGCGGTCTGGACAATCTGGACTGATCGGCGCGCCACGCATTTCGGGAGTGACTCGCCAGTGTTCGCGGGTCACTCCCTGCAACGGCGCATGTGATTGACACTCCTGGCAGCTCAACGCACTATTGACCCATGACGCTACGTAACCCGCACGACCTCAGCCAGCAGTGGTGGCGCTCCTGACAAGGGGGCGGCTTTCGCATGTCTGAAGTTCGAGGACGTACGACCAGAAGAATGCCGCCGACCAGGGCGGCATTTTTGTTGCTGGACGGCGGGAACGACACCACAGGAGAGCGGGCAGGCCGGTTAATCACGGCGCATGATCCGCTCCCGAGAATGGACACTGACCATGCAGACATTCACTTCGCAGGACGCCAGCACGCCACGCGTGCTGATGATCGACAACTTTGACAGCTTCACCTACAACATCGTCCAGTATCTGTGTGAGCTGGGCGCGGAAGTGCTGACCGTGCGCAATGACGCCATCACGCTCGAGCAGATCGAGGCGCTCGGCGCGTCACATCTGGTGCTGGGCCCGGGGCCGTGCACGCCCAACGAGGCCGGCATCACGCTGGAAACCATTCGCCACTTCGCCGGCAAGCTGCCGATTCTGGGCGTGTGCCTCGGTCACCAGGCCATCGGTCAGGTCTACGGCGGCAAGGTGGTACGTGCTCCCCAGGTGATGCACGGCAAGACCTCCGCCGTGCGTCACGACAACAGTGGTGTCTTCGCTGCGCTGGCCGAGCCGCTGGAAGTCACGCGTTATCACTCGCTGGTGGTCGATCGTGAGAGCCTGCCCGAGTGTCTGATCGTCACCAGCTGGACGGATGACGACGATGTAACGCCGCAGTTGATCATGGGCCTGCGCCATCGCGAGTTGGATGTCGAAGGCGTCCAGTTCCACCCTGAGTCGATCCTGACATTGCAGGGTCATGAGCTTCTGGCTAACTTCTTGCGTCGCGGCGAGGCTGCGAAAGCCGCCTGAGCGGGCCTTGGTCGCAAGAGTCACATCCTATTTTTTCATGCGTCAGCCGCCGAGGCTGGCGCCTGCGGAGACACAACATGCAGATGCGTGAGGCGATTGGCGCCGTGATGCGCCGCCAGCACCTGAGCTACGACGACACTCATGCGGTCATGACGGCCATCATGACCGGCGAGGCGACCCAGGCGCAGATCGGGGCCTTGCTGATGGCGCTGTCGATGAAGGGCGAGACCGTCGATGAGCTGGCCGCCGCCGCCCAGGTGATGCGTGAGCTGATGACGCGCGTCACGGTGCGCGCCACCGATGCAGTGGATATCGTCGGCACCGGCGGTGATGGTGCCAACCTGTTCAATGTCTCCACGGCGGCAAGTTTCGTGGTGGCGGCCGCCGGTGGCCATGTGGCCAAGCACGGCAACCGCAGTGTCTCGTCATCGTCCGGCAGTGCCGACCTGCTTGAATCGGCCGGCATCAATCTGGCGCTGGACGCCGAGCAGGTCGCACGCTGCATCGATGATATCGGGGTCGGCTTCATGTTCGCGCCCAATCATCACGCCGCCATGAAGCACGTGATCGGCCCGCGCCGCGAGATGGGCGTGCGTACCATGTTCAACATCCTCGGTCCGCTGACCAATCCGGCCGGCGCCACCCGCCAGGTGCTGGGGGTCTATGACCCGGCGCTGGTGCCGCTGATGGCCGAGGTGCTCAAGCGCCTCGGGGCCGAGCATGTGCTGGTGGTGCACAGCGATGATGGTCTGGACGAGATCTCGCTGGCGGCACCGACGCTGGTCAATGAGCTCAAGGATGGCGAGATCCGCGAATACCGCATCGCGCCGGAAGACTTCGGCATCGCGCGCCAGTCGCTGGAAAGTCTGGCGGTGGAGACCTCGGACGCCAGCCTCAAGCTGGTGCAGCAGGCGCTGCGCGGTGATGAAGGCCCGGCCAGCGACATCGTGGCACTCAATGCCGGCGCGGCCCTTTACGTGGCGGGCATCGCGGACAGTCTCAAGGAGGGTGTCAGCATTGCCGAGGACGTGCAGGCCAGCAAGCTGCCGTTCGAGAAGATGAAGGAATTGGCGGATTTCACCCGTGTCTACGCCCAGGTCAATGATGAAGGAGCGACCCGCTGATGAGCACTGAGCAGACGACTGACAAGGCATTGCCGACCATCCTGGCCAGGATTCTGGCGCGCAAGGAAGAAGAGATCGCCGAGCGCAGCGCCGCGGTGAGCGAGGCGGACCTGCAGACCCTGATCGAGAAACAGAGCGCGCCGCGCGGCTTCATCGAGGCGCTGACGTCGCGCATCGACCGTGGCGAGCCGGCCATCATCGCCGAGGTGAAGAAGGCGTCCCCCTCCAAGGGCGTGATCCGTGAAGACTTCGCACCCGCCGAGATCGCCGTGGCCTACGAGCAGGCCGGCGCCGCCTGCCTGTCGGTGCTCACTGATGCCGACTTCTTCCAGGGGCATGAGGACTTCATGATCGAGGCGCGCGACGCCGTCTCGATTCCGGTGATTCGCAAGGACTTCATCATCCACCCGTATCAGGTGCTGGAGGCGCGTGCCATCGGCGCCGACTGCATCCTGTTGATCGTCGCGGCGCTGGACGATGCGCACCTGAGCGCTCTGTATCGTCAGGCGCGCGAGCTGGGCATGGATGTGCTGGTCGAGGTGCACGACGGCGAAGAGCTCAAGCGTGCACTGGCGCTGGGTATCGAGCTGGTTGGCATCAATAACCGTGACCTGCGTACCTTCGAGACGTCGCTGGAGACGACGCTGGACCTGCTGACCGACATGCCGCAGGGCGTGCGTGTGGTCACCGAATCCGGCATCCATACCCGTGACGACGTGGCGAAGATGCGCGACGCCGGTGTCCATGGCTTCCTGGTAGGGGAGGCCTTCATGCGCTTTGATGATCCGGGCGAGGGTCTGCGGGGATTGTTCTTCGCGGATTGATAGCCGGTAGTTGGCGTTATTCGTTATCCTTTGGATAACAAAAGCCCGCATGGTGATGCCATGCGGGCTTTTTCATGCCTGTCGGCTGACTTCTGTCCAAAGGCGTGAGGTCGTCATCCGGCTGGAGGTCTATGCCCGCCATCAGTCACAGGGTCAGGCGTCTGTCTTGACGCTCTCGACTCCCTTGCGTGCCGTAAGCAGAGCCTCGGCGATTTCCTCGACCCCGGAGCCATGACTGTGGCGCGTCACCCAGCTGGGCTCCCAACCGAGTGCCGCGCGGTGCTGGATGATGTTGGCCACGCCCACGGTGTGGCGGAAGGTGGCGAACATCGGCGCATCATTGGGGGCATCGCCGACGTACATCACCTCCTGCTCCAGCTGCATGCGGTCCAGGCCGAAGGTCTCGGTGAGGACCCGCACCGCCATGCGCGCCTTGTCGAACTCGCCCTGCCACGCATTGATGTGGATGGAGCTGGCACGCGCCTGAATACCGGCGGCCGTGAAGCCGGCGATGATGGCGCGAATCTCGCTCTGGGCCAGCGGGCCGACCGCCTGACAGTGGTCCACCGCGACATCGGCGAAGCGGAAGGGCTGGTCCTGGGCCAGTGCCGCGCGCGGATGGTTGAGCAGCAGCTGGCGGGCGACGGTCATGACGTGGCGCTGGCGAGCGCGCAGGCGCTGCTCGTCTTCCCACCAGGTGGTGAGGATGCGCTGCCCCTGACGGCGGAAGGCAAAGGCACCGTTCTCACCGATCACGCTGGCGACCGGCCAGGCGCGTGCGATGTGATCACACCAGCCCGCACAACCGCCCGTGACGGGGATGACCTTGATGCCGGCGGCATCCAGGCGCTCCAGCGCCGCCAGCGTCGATGCCGCGAGACGCCCTTCATGGGTGAGGGTGTCATCGATATCGGTCAACAGATACCGGATACCCGACAGGGTGCTGGCAGGACAGTGGGCGAAGGCTTGCATGGTGATTCCAGAAATCCTCAGAAGGTAAGCGGGAGCGCGGCTGTCATCAGTCGCGTGTCCCTTCAGTATCGTCGATGGGTGCCGGCTTGCGCGACGCGCCTCGGTTCAAGCAGTGAAGCGCACCGATAGGCTCTGCTGGCTGGCAGCCTCCAGCGCGCTGCGATAATCGGGCTGATGGGGCAGTTCATCGGTGACCAGCAGGTCGATCTCCTCGAGCGGGGCGATACGGCACATGGCGGCGCGCCCCCATTTGCTGGCGTCGGCGACCAGAATCCGGCGCTGGGCGTGATGGACCAGCGCACGGCTGACCGCGGCTTCTTCCGGATCGAAGTCGAGCAGCCCACCGGCATCGAGACCGCCACAGCCGAGGACCGCGATATCGACCTGATGACGCGCGAAGAAGGCCACGGTGGCGCTGCCGACCACGTCGAGATCCTGCGGGCGTAGTTGTCCTTCCGCCAACTGGACGGCGACATCCGGGTGGGTCGAGAGCGCCTGCGCCACCTGCAGATTGTTGGTGATCACGCGCAGGCCGCGCCGGGCAAGCAGGGCTTCGGCGACCGCCACCACGCTGGTGCCGATGCCCAGCGCCAGGGTGGCGTCATCGGGAATCTCGGCGACCACGCTGGCGGCCATGGCCTGCTTGGCAGTGCGCGCCAGCATGATGCGCTGGGAGTGTCCCAGGTTGTAGCCGCCCGGTGGACGCTCGATGCCGCCGTGGCGCCGCCGCGCCAGCCCGCGCTCACACAGCACGCCCAGGTCACGCCGGATGGTCTGGGGCGTGACGTCGAAGGCGTGGGCCAGCGGGTCGACGGCCAGCTGGCCCTCGCGGGCCAGTCGCTCGAGAATCTGTTGCTGGCGCGGCGTCAGTGCATCATTGCTCGCGTGTTCAACGCTGCGACTGTCGCGCTCGATGCCCGGGGTCATGTCTGGGGTAGCCCTTGCGTGGTGGTGTCGTTCGGTAGAGTGGGCTCGCGATCCTCCTCGCTGAAGATGGCCGGGTCATCGCTGATGACGGCATCCACCCCCCAGGCCCAGCGCGGCGCGAAGGCGGCTGCATCGTTGGGCGTGTAGCAGAGCAGCTTGTGGCCACGACTGGTGATGTCACTGGCCGCGGCGCGCGTCAGGGCGCGCCAGTCGGCATGCACGGAACTTGCGTTCAGCTCATCGGCCAGGCTCTGCCAGTCATCGGGGATGTCATCGTAGAGCAGGCCGATATGCACCTGCGGGTCGCGTTGACGTGTCAACCGCAGCGCCTGGGGATCAAACGACGAGATGATCAGGTGTGAGGCGGGCAGATGGGCGGTGGCCATCGGGATGGCGGCATCGACCAGCGCCTGGGCATCGTGGCCAGGGCTGAGCTTGAGCTCCAGATTCAGGCGCATGTCCAGGCGTGCGATCAGCTCCAGCGCCTGCTTGAGCGAGGCCATGCGCTCACCGGCAAAGCACGCATTGAACCAGCTGCCGACATCGAAGGTCTGCACGCTGTCCCAATCCAGATTCTTGAGCTTGCCACGCCCATCCGAGCAGCGATTCACGCCGGCATCGTGCCAGATGACCGGCGTGCCATCGCCCAGCAATTGCACGTCCAGTTCCACCCATTGAAAGCCTGCCTCATGCGCCGCCTGAATGGCGGCCAGGGTGTTTTCTGGCGCATAGGCCGACAGGCCGCGATGTGCGATCGCCAGGGGCAGGGACAGGACGTTGTCAGTTGAATGTGATGCGTCGGCTGAATGTGACGATGAAACCATGGTGAATCCTCACAGAAAGAATGGCATGTCTGCCCGCCACGCAGCTGTGGCGCTGATCGGTCGAGGCGGATCACTGATGCTCAGATGCGAGACGGATCAGGGCAGGTCTCAAGCATTACCATCCAATGATGACGTTATCAGGGCAAGGGGTTCCTTCGGGCCGCGACAGGACGAAAGCGCTCATTCGATGGCCGCTGTCGCCTGCTCGCGGGTTGCCAGCCGCTTGCCGTCGGCGCCGAACAGATGGGCACGCGCCGGAAGGATGGCCAGGCGCAGCGTCTGTTCTTCCGCGACGGCGTGCTCGCCATCCAGTCTCACCACCAGCGGCTCGCTCTGGCCTTGCAGCCGGCAGTACGCCAGGGTGTCCGCGCCCAGCGGTTCGACCAGCTCGATGCGCGCCTCAAGCTCCGCGGCCCCTGCGGGCAGGGCATCGGCTGTTCCCAGTACCTGCAGGTGCTCGGGGCGAATGCCGAGGGTCAGCTCAGCGCCCGTGGTCAGGCCTTCGCCATTCAATGCAAGCTTTGCGCCACAGGGTAGCGACAGGCCGGCCTGTGCCTGGGTGACGCTCAGGAAGTTCATCGCCGGCGAGCCGATGAAGCCGGCGACGAACTGACTGGCAGGTTGATCATAGAGCGCCATCGGCGTGCCGAACTGCTCGACATGGCCGCCATTCATCACCACCAGACGATCCGCCAGGGTCATGGCCTCGGTCTGATCATGGGTCACGTAGACGGAAGTGACCTTGAGGCGCTTCTGCAGGCGACGGATCTCGAGACGCATCTGCACACGCAGCTTGGCGTCCAGATTCGAGAGTGGCTCATCGAACAGGAAGACCTGCGGCTTGCGCACGATGGCGCGTCCCATGGCGACACGCTGACGCTGGCCGCCGGAGAGCTGCTTGGGGCGGCGATCGAGCAGCTCGGTCAGGCCCAGCAGCTCGGCGGCCTCGCTGACGCGCTGCTGGATCTCATCCTTGGGCGTGCGCCGGTTCTTGAGGCCGTAGGCCATGTTGTCGAACACGCTCATGTGCGGGTAGAGCGCGTAGTTCTGGAACACCATCGCGATGTCGCGCTCGGCGGGTTCCAGCTCATTGACGCGCTTGCCGTTGATCTCCAGATCGCCCTCGGAGATGTCCTCCAGGCCTGCCAAAGTGCGCAGCAGGGTCGACTTGCCACAGCCGGACGGGCCGACGATGACGATCAGCTCGCCTTCGCCGAAGGCCAGGTCGATGCCATGCAGGGCCTTGTAGCCATTGGGGTACTGCTTCTTGAGCTGCTTGAGCGCCAGTGTTGCCATGAGTTGTGTATCCAGAGCGGTGGCGTGACGGGCAAGTCTGTCCATCACGGCGTAACGGAATCAGGGGGCTTGGGGCGAGGTGTCGCGGGTCGGAGCGCGAGATCACTTCTCGCTGTCCACCAGGCCCTTGATGAAGTAGCGCTGCATGAACAGGATCACCAGTACCGGCGGGCCCATGGCCAGCAGCGTGGTGGCGGTGACGTCCTGCCACGGCACCAGACCATCACCGGTGGTCAGCATGCGCTTGAGGCTGACGACGATGGTCAGGTAGTCGGCATCGGTGGTGATCAACAGTGGCCACAGATACTGATTCCAGCCATAGATGAACATGATCACGAATAGCGCCGCGATGTTGGTCTTCGACAGCGGCAGCAGGATGTCCTTGAGAAAGCGCCACGGCCCGGCGCCATCGATGCGCGCGGCCTCGACCATTTCCGCCGGAATGGTCAGGTAGAACTGACGCAGCAGGAAGGTCGCGGTGGCGCTGGCGATCAGCGGCAGGATCAGACCGGCATAGCTGTCCAGCATGTTGAGGTCGGCCACCACCTTGAAGGTCGGCAGGATACGCACCTCCACCGGCAGCATCAGGGTGATGAAGATCAGCCAGAAGCACAGCTTGCGGAAGCGGAACTCGAAGAAGACGATCGCGTAGGCGGCCAGCACCGAGATGATGATCTTGCCGATGGCGATGCCCAGTGCCATCAGCATCGAGTTGAACAGCAGGGTCATCACGTCGGCGCCGAGACTGCTGACCGGGTCTGCCAGCAGCTGGCGGTAGTTGTCCAGGCCAGCCTCGCCGATCCAGACGGGGGCGACGTTGGAGTAGAGGTCACCCATCTCGTGGGTACTGGCGCTGAAGGCGATCCAGACCGGCAGGAAGAACAGTGCGCAGCCGACGATCAGCAGGGCATGGCTTGCGATATCAAGCCCGGGGCGGTTGTAGCGCATCAGTACTGCACCTTCTTCTCGACATACTTGAACTGGATCAGCGTCAGCACGCCGACGATGACCATCAACAACACCGACTGGGCAGCACTCGAACCCAGGTCCTGCCCGACGAAACCATCTTCATAGACCTTGTAGACCAGGGTGCGCGTCGAGCCGGCCGGACCGCCCTGGGTGGTGGCATCGATGGTGCCGAAGGTCTCGAAGAAGGCGTAGACCACGTTCATCACCAGCAGGAAGAAGCTGGTCGGCGAGAGCAGCGGGAAGGTGATGGTCCAGAAACGCCGCCAGGGGCCGGCGCGGTCCATCGCGGCCGCTTCCAGCAGGCTCTTGGGTATCGCCTGCAGACCGGCGAGGAAGAACACGAAGTTGTAGCTCATCTGCTTCCAGATCGAGGCCAGCACCACCAGCAACATGGCCTGATCGCCATTGAGCTTGTGATTCCAGTCGATGCCGATGGCGGACAGCAGCTCCGGCAGAATACCCAGCGTCGGGTCGAACAGGAACAGCCATAGCACCCCGGCCACGGCGGGCGCCACGGCGTAGGGCCAGATCAGCAGGGTCTTGTAGGCGTGTGCGCCGCGCAGCACGCGGTCCGCTAGTACGGCCAGCCCCAGCGCCAATGCCATGGCGCCGAAGGCCACCGCAAAGGAGAAATAGGTGGTCGTCCATAGTGTCGTGAGATATTCCGGCTCGCTCAGCACGCCGACGAAGTTGCTCAGCCCGGTAAATTCCCGCGAGAGCCCGAAGGCATCCTCGACATAGAAGGCCTGTTCGATGGCCTGGTAGGCCGGCCAGAAGAAGAACACGGCCACGATCAGCAGCTGAGGCGCCAGCAGTATCCAGGGCGTGATGGGGTGTCGATTGAAATGGGCCATGCAGCAGGGGTCTCGCAAGCAAGGGGGGACTGGGTGGTTCCGTCGGTAGCACGGAGTCGGCAAGCCTCGGCCGCTCCTGCGCCATCAAGCCGTGAGAGAAGGGAAAGGACACCGGATGTCGGATGCGCTTTCCGCTCTCTGGCTGGAGAAAATAGCGGGAGGGCGAGCCCGGCATGGGCCCGCCCCCGGTGTGGCGATGATCAGCCGTTGGCGCGTTCGAACTTCTCGAGCAGCGAATCGCCACGCTTGACGGCGTTGTCGAGACCGTCCTGCACGCTTTCCTTGCCGGAGAAGATCTTCTCCAGCTCTTCATTGATCACGTCACGAATCTGCACCATGTTGCCCAGGCGCAGGCCCTTGGAGTTCTCGGTCGGCGTCGCGGAGGTCATCTGGGTGATGGCGACGTCGGTGCCCGGGTTCTCGGCGTAGAAGCCCTGTTCGCGCGTCAGTTCTGCCGCGGCAGTCGTGATCGGCAGATAGCCGGTGAACTGGTGCCAGTCGGCCTGCACTTCGGGCTTTGAGAGGTACTGGAAGAACTTGGCGACGCCCTGGTATTCCTCATCGCTGTGACCGGACAGCACCCACAGCGAGGCGCCACCGATGATGGAATTCTGCGGCGTCTCGATCACGTCGCTGTCATAAGGCAGCGGCGCCACGCCGAACTCGAAGCCCTTGGCGCTTTCCTTGACGCCGGCATAGCTGGCGGAAGATCCCATCATCATCGCGCACTCGCCGGAGTAGAACTTGGGCGCCGCGTCATCGAAGCGACCGCCGAACGCGAAGCGCTTGTCGGCCTGCCAGTCATCGAGGCGCTGGATGTGGTCGACCACGGCGGTCGTGTTAAATTCAAGGTGGGTATCGGTGCCGGCGAAGCCATTGGCCTGGCTGGCGAAGGGCACGTCGTTGCGCGCCGAGAAGTTTTCCAGCATCACCCAGGACGGCCAGGTGGTGGTCAGGCCACAGCTGGCGGCGCCGGAATCGACGACCTTCTTGAGCGCAGCGCCCATTTCCTGCCAGGTCTGCGGGAGGGAGTCGACGCCCGCCTTGGCCAGCACGTCCTTGTTGTAGTAGGTCACCGGCGTGGAGGAGTTGAACGGCATCGACAGCATCTTGCCGTCGGTGTCGGTGTAATAGCCGGTGACGGCAGACAGGTAGGCGTTCGGATCGAAGGCGGTGCCTTCCTTAGGCGCGAAGTCTGCCATCAGCTGATGCACCGGGACGATCGCGCCCTTGGCGCTCATCATGGTGGCGGTGCCGACCTCGAAGATCTGCACGATGTCCGGACCCTTGCCGGCGCGGAAGGCGGCGATGGCGGAGGTCATGGTCTCGGAGTAGTTGCCCTTGAAGACCGGCTTGACGACGTAGTCGTCCTGGCTTGCATTGAAGTCGGCCGCGATCTCGTCGACCTTCTTGCCGAGCCCGCCCCCCATGGCGTGCCACCATTCCACCTCGGTGGCGGCGAGGGCACTGGCGGAGGCGGAGGCGAAACTGATGGCCAGCGCGAGGCTGGCGAGGCGACGAGTCGCGGTGGCAGTCGTACGGGTGCTTGCATGATGAGTCGGGCGGCGCATGGTCAAACTCCTGAGAGGTTCCCCTGGCCAGCTTCCGCAACAAAGAAGAAGGACGCTGGCCGCTGATGATCGATGGCGACGATCAAGTGAACATTTTCTTGTTCTTTTGATGATCGTCCGAAAAGCGTAGACGACTCTATAGCGCCCGCCTTACAACTTTGTGACAGGAAGATGTTCATTCGAGCGAGGTGGAACTTATGGCTGAACTTATGACTGAACTTGTGACTGAGCAGCGAGTGTGTGGCGCCGCCAGCTCGGCTCAGGCTGGCAAGCGAGGCGCCGGGGGAAACTCAAGGCCGGAATAAGCGGCCGGCGAGCGAGTGTGCTAGTCTTGCGCGCTGAAAATGCCTGTGGCGGAGAACGCGATGAAAGTGGTTGAAGTGAGTGCCGGTGCCCGACGTGATGCCTGTCTGGCGATGCTGTGCGCCGAAGTCCATGGCCGCGAGGGTGGTCTGGATGCGTTGGTGAGTTACGCCGGCGTGCGTGGGGTGTGGTTCGAGAATGAGATGGCGCGCCTGTTCGCGCTGGTCGACGATGCCGAGCGCATCCACTCTGCCGCGCTGCTGGTACTCGACGAGAACGCACGTGGCCTGAATCTGGCGCTGTGGGCGACGCCGACGGTGCATCGCGGTCACGACCACGGCATCGCGCTGGTCTCCCAGCTGTCCGATCACGGCCGCCTGCAGGTGCGCATCACTGACAGCTCACTGGTCAGCGTGCTGCGTCGCGCCGGCATCAACGACTGGCTGGAGACCGAGGCCCAAGGCGATCAGCCGCGCGAGCTGGTCGGCATGAATCCGGCGGCGCGTGTCGGCAACCTGGCGGCCCTCGACGCGCCGCTGCGCCTGGACCGCGAGCGCATCAAGCGCTCCTTCAAGGCGCGCCCGAAGGACTTCGAGACCTACAAGAACGCCTTCGTGCGTGACCTGGAGCACTTCGCGCGTCATATCTGAGGATGAAATGACGCAAGCGAACGGCATGCTCTGCCAAGACAAAGGCCCCGCTCATTGAGCGGGGCCTTTGTGGTTCTGCGATCGCTGATCAGTGATCAGTGATCAGCGATCAATTCCTGCGCCGATCAAGCGGGCGTCGGCCAGTCATCAGGCGGCGTCCTGCTGCGGGTTGGAGGCGGTGCCGTCACTCGCCATCGGCTTGCGCACGAAGGCGTCGAATTCGAAGTGGTCGACGGTCAGCATGTCGAGTACCTCGGCTTCGAAGACGCGCATGAAGTCGCCATCCTCGGCTGACAGGATGCCTGCCTCGACCGCCGCTTCGATACGCGCTTCCGGTGACAGTGCATCGGCCGGAATCTCGCCCTTGTGGTAGGCCTTGGCCAGCGCCTTGTAGATCGGCTCGGCGCGCGGGTAGTCCTTGAGCAGCGCGTTGTAGCGAGCGAGGGCGTTGTCCTGCTGGCCTTCGTCCTGCGCGTCCCAGGTGTTGTCGGTCAGCTTGGCACGCAGTGCAGTGTCGGTGGAGACGGCACGGGCAATCTCGCGCGTCAGGCTGTCCTTGGGCATGGCGAACTGACGACCACGCGGCAGGGCGATCACGCGCAGGGCAGTGCCCAGCGCACGGTTGGGCAGGTTGGCGAACAGCTCATCCAGTGCCTTTTCCGCGCGGTGCAGCAGCCATTGCATGCTGTAGTGGAACAGCGCCTCTTCGTGTTCGCAGGCCTCGGATTCGTGCCACTGCTTGAGCGTCAGTGACGCCAGGTAGAGGTTGGAGAGCACGTCGCCCAGACGCGCCGACAGCATCTCGCGCGCCTTGAGGCTGGAGCCTAGACTTGCCATGGCCGCATCGGCAGACAGCGAGAAGGCGGCGCTGAAGCGGTTGATGTGGCTGGCGTAGGGCGTGGCGACGGCGTCGAAACCAGTGGCCTTGCCGCCGATGCCGAAGCTCTGGGTGAAGGCGCGTGCTGCGTTGCCGAAGATCAGGCCGGCATGGCGGAAGAAGGCCTTGTCGAAGGCGTTCAGGTCATCGGCATCCTTGGCGGCCAGCTCTTCCAGCACATAAGGATGGCAGCGGATCGCGCCCTGACCGAAGATCATCAGGTTGCGGGTCATGATGTTGGCGCCTTCCACCGTGATCGAGACCGGAGTGCCGGCGTAGGCCACCCCGATGTAGTTGCGCGGGCCAAGCGTCACGCCGCGTCCGCCGTGGATGTCCATGCCGTCGGCCAGCAGCGAGCGGGCCATCTCGGTCAGCTGGCTCTTGAGGATGGCGGAGGGCACCGCCGGCTTGTGGCCGTTGTCGATCATGTTGGCGGTGTGCAGCACCGACGCCTGGCTGATGTAGTTCATCGCGGCCATGCGTGCCAGCGGCTCCTGCACGCCTTCCATTTCGGCCACCGGCAGATTGAACTGACGACGGATGCGCGCAAAGCCGGCGCTCCAGCCCAGTGCGTAGCGCGAGATGCCCGCGGAGCCGGACGGCAGGGTGATGCAGCGGCCCACCGACAGACACTCGACCAGCATCTTCCAGCCCTGGCCGGCCATCTGCTCGCCGCCGATCAGGTAGCTGAGCGGAATGAAGACGTCCTTGCCGAAGATCGGGCCATTCATGAACGGCGCGCCGATCGGGTGGTGACGACGGCCGATGTCCATGCCGTCGGTGTCGCGCGGAATCAGGGCGCAGGTGATGCCGATGTCTTCCACGTCGCCCAGCAGGTGCTCGGGGTCGAACATGCGGAAGGCCAGGCCGACCACGGTGGCGACCGGCGCCAGGGTGATCCAACGCTTCTCGAAGTTCAGGCGAATGCCGACGACTTCTTCGCCGTCATGCATGCCGCGACACACGATGCCGGTGTCCGGGATGGAGGTCGCGTCACTGCCGGCACGCGGGCCGGTCAGGCCGAAACACGGAATCTCGCGGCCATCGGCCAGACGCGGCAGGTAATAGCTCTTCTGTTCTTCGCTGCCGTACTTGAGCAGCAGCTCGCCCGGGCCGAGGGAGTTGGGCACGCCGACGGTGACCATCAGTGTCTCGTTGACCGCCAGCTTCTGCAGCACCAGTGATTGCGCCTTGGCCGAGAAGCCCAGGCCGCCATATTCCTTGGGAATGATCATGCCGAAGAACTTCTCGCGCTTGAGAAATTCCCACAGCGCTTCGGACAGATCGGCACGCTCACGCGCGATCTCCCAGCTGTTGGTCATGCCGCAGGCGACAGAGCATTGATCATCGATGAAGGCCTGCTCTTCGCTGGAGATGCCGTCGTTGCGCTGTGCGGTCAGGGTGTCCCACTGCGGCTTGCCGGAAAAGAGCTCGGCGTCCCAGAACACGGTGCCGGCTTCCAGTGCCACCTTCTCGGTGTCCGAGACCTTGGGGGAGACCTTCTTGAACATCGCGAACAGGCGCGGGCTGAGCCACTTGCTGCGCAGGGCCGGCAGGCCACACACCGCGACCAGTGCCGCGCCGATCAGCAGCAGGCAACCCAGTACCGGTGCGTCGACCGCCAGGCCGACGATACCGATGATGGCGAGAACGCCGATGGCCGCGAGGGCCCCGGCTTCGCGTGCCATGACGGCCAACAGACCGGCAACGGCGACAAGGATGAGGATGAGCTGCGTCATGGCAGGATCTCCGGGTGGCGAGGGATGGTGTCTTTGCATGGCGTTTCTACAGCGTAGCAGCCATGCGTTTAGAACAGTTGTTTGAATTCTCTTCAGCGTATCCCATGTTGCCCGACCCTGCAGTACGTCCAAGGTCTAAGGTGTGCGGATTCATTCTTGAAAAGGGCAGTCGCCCGGGGGAGGCGTTCGGCGAGCGCAGACCGGGGTGAGTGAAAGCTGTCTGACAGGCATGAAAAAGGCCCCGCAATGCGGGGCCTTGGTCGATCGATAGCGCTTGCGTGCGTGAGGTCAGACTACCTGTCTCAGGCGTTGACTCGCACGGGCTCTGGCGTTGATCAGTGCTAGGTCAATGACCAGTGCTCAGCCATTGATCGGAGCTCAACCATTTATCGGAGCAGAGTCGATCTTGCGCTTGGCGGGCTTCTTGGCCGGCGTGCCGGGTTCGATCACGAAGTAATCGGCGTCGGACGGCGGCAGCGGCGCGCGGCCACGAATCTTGTCGGCCATCTTCTCGGCCAGCATGATCGTCGGCGCATTCAGGTTGCCGGTCGGGATGACCGGGAACAGCGAGGCATCGACGACGCGCAGGTTGTCGAGGCCATGCACGCGACCGGCACCATCGACCACTGAAGTCTCGTCGCTGCCCATGCGGCAGCTGCCACACGGGTGGTAGGCGGTCTCGGCGTGGTTGCGCACGTACTCGTCGAGCTCGGCGTCGGTCTGTGCCTGGGCACCCGGTGCCAGCTCGCGGCCGCGATAGGGGTCCAGCGCAGGCTGGGCGATGATCTCGCGGGTCAGGCGGATGGCGGCGCGGAACTCTTCCCAGTCACGCTCCTCGGCCATGTAGTTGAAGAAGATCGACGGCGCGGCCTTGGGATCGAGTGAGGTCAGGCGAACGCGGCCCTTGCTCTGGGAGCGCATCGACCCGACGTGCGCCTGGAAGCCGTGGCCCTGCACTGCGCTCTTGCCGTTGTAGCTGATCGCGATCGGCAGGAAGTGATACTGCAGGTTCGGCCAGGCTTCGTTGTCATCGCTGCGAATGAAGCCGGCGGCCTCGAACTGGTTGCTGGCGCCGACACCGGTGCCCTTGAGCATCCATTCCAGACCGATGGGCGGCTGGTTGTACCACTTGAGGGACGGATACAGTGAGATCGGCTGGGTGCACTCGTACTGGATGTAGAGCTCCAGGTGGTCCTGCAGGTTCTCGCCCACGCCCGGCAGGTGGTGGACCATCTTCACGCCCAGCGGCTCGAGATGTTCACGGTTGCCGACGCCAGAGCGCTGCAGGATCTGCGGCGAGGCGATGGCGCCGGCGCACAGCAGCACTTCCTTGCGCGCACGTACGCGGTGGTCCTGGCCCTTGCGCTCGTACTTCACACCGACCGCCGTCTTGCCTTCGAACAGGATGACGTCGGTGGTGGCACGCGTCTCGATGGTCACGTTGGAGCGCTTCTTGGCGGTATCCAGATAGCCGCGCGCGGTGGAGGCGCGACGGCCTTCCTTGGTCACGAAGCGGTCCATCGGGCCGAAGCCTTCCTGCTGGTAGCCGTTGACGTCTTCGGTGGCCGGATAGCCCGCCTCGATGCCTGCCGCGATGAAGGCATGATAGAGCTCGTTGTTGCCCTGCTTGGGCGTGGTGACCGACACCGGGCCGTCGCCGCCATGGTAGTCATTCGGGCCGATATCGCGCGTCTCGCACTTGCGGAAGTAGGGCAGGCACTCACGATAGTTCCAGTCGGCCAGGATGGGGTCCTTGGCCCAGTTGTCGTAATCCAGCGCGTTGCCGCGGATGTAGCACATGCCGTTGATCAACGAGGAGCCGCCCAGACCCTTGCCGCGGCCACATTCCATGCGACGGTTGTTCATGTGCGGCTCGGGATCGGTCTTGAAGTCCCAGTTGTAGCGCTGACCCTGCAGCGGGTACGCCAGCGCGGCGGGCATCTGGGTGCGGAAGTCGAAGCGGTGGTCGCGGCCACCGGCTTCCAGCAACAGCACGCTGACGTCGGCGTCTTCGCTCAGGCGGGTGGCCAGCACGTTGCCGGCGCTGCCGGCGCCGATGATGACGTAGTCGTATTCACGCTCGAATTGGCTCATGGAAGGTCCTCTCGTATCGGGTGCCACATGCGGGCACATGACGCCCCGTTCACGACGGGGAGTGGCCACTGCCGGGCTGCTGGATACGTTTGCTTGTCTGTGGTGAATCGTCGGGGCATCGCATGACAGCAAGCTGCCATCGGGGGCTCAACGACTCATCGGGATTCGGGCACTGCGCGCGGCACTGGTGAGCGACGCGGCGTGCAGCCGGCATGCCGAGTGTTCGACATGCCGGCAGGTGGGGCATCTGGCGCGTTGTCGTACTTGAGGCCCGGTGCTTAGGCCCGGTCTTGAGGGCCGGTACTTCAGCCTCTGGCGCCAGAGGGTGCTGCTGTCATCAGGCCTTGCGGCCAGTGATGGCTCAGAAGGCGGACTCGAACGGGCCCATCTCGATCAGCACGGACTTGGTCTGGGTGTAGTGAGACAGCGTCTCGACACCGTTCTCGCGACCGATACCGGACTGCTTGTAGCCGCCGACCGGCATTTCGGACGGCGACTCGCCCCAGGTGTTGACCCAGCAGATGCCGGCTTCGAGTTGGTGAATCACGCGATGCGCGCGGTTCAGGCTCTCGGTGAACAGGCCAGCCGCCAGGCCATAGGTGGTGTCGTTGGCGCGACGGATGACTTCCTCTTCACTGTCGAAGGACAGGATGGACATCACTGGACCGAAGATCTCTTCCTGCACGATGCGCATGTCATCGCTGCAGTCGGTGTAGACGGTCGGTGCGACCCAGGCGCCCTTGGCGAAGTCGCCTTCGCTCATGCGCTCACCGCCGACCAGCAGACGTGCGCCGTCCTGCTTGGCGATCTCCAGATAGGAGACGACCTTGTCCAGGTGCTCGAAGCTGACCAGCGGGCCGAAGGTGGTGGCGCGGTCCTGCGGGTCGCCGGCCTTGATGCGCGCGACGCGCTCGACGATCTTGGCTTCGAAGGCGTCCTTGACGCTGGCTTCGACGAACACGCGGGTGCCGTTGGTGCACACCTGACCGGAGCTGTAGAAGTTGGCCATCATGGCGCCGTCGGCGGCACGGTCGAGATCGGAGTCGGCGAACACCAGCAGCGGGGACTTGCCGCCCAGCTCCATGGTGACTTCCTTGAGGCTGGAAGAGGCGGACGCGGACATGACCTTCTTGCCGGTACCGGCTTCCCCGGTGAAGGAGATCTTGGCGATATCCGGGTGCTCGGTGAGCATCACGCCGACGCGGGCATCGCCCTGCACGACGTTGAACACGCCGTCCGGCAGGCCGGCTTCGGTGAAGATCTCGGCCAGCTTCAGTGCGCTCAGCGGAGTGACTTCGCTGGGCTTGAAGACCATGGCGTTGCCGGCGGCGAGGGCCGGGGCAGACTTCCAGCAGGCGATCTGGATCGGGTAGTTCCAGGCACCGATGGCGCCGATGACGCCTAGCGGCTCCTTGCGGGTATAGACGAAGGCTTCCTGACGCAGCGGCATCTGGCTGCCTTCGATGGCCGGCGCGAGGCCCGCGTAGTACTCGAGTGCATCGGCACCGGTGACGATGTCGACCGCTTCGGTCTCGGAAAGCGGCTTGCCGGTGTCGAGTGTCTCGAGCAGCGCCAGTTCGTCGTTGCGCTCGCGCAGCAGGTCCACGGCGCGACGCAGGATGCGTGAACGCTCCATGCCGGTCATCGCGGCCCACACCTTCTGACCCTGCAGGGCGCTTTCGACGGCGGTATCGACGTCGGCACCGCTGGCCTGCTGGATCTCGGCGATGACTTCGCCGGTGGCCGGATTGACGGTCTCGAAGGTCTCGCCGGAGGTAGCCTCGACCCGACGGCCACCGATGTAGAGGGTCTGGGTCGGGAAGCTTGCGTTGCCGTTAGCCATGCGTGCGCTCCTTACTGGGTTCAGGGGAAGTGGGGGAGTCTGTCGCGTTCAGGGATGCTGCCATGTGACGTGTCAGCTGGTAGTCGACATATTCGTAGGCGAGGCGGCGTGCGCGCTCGACATCGAGGCCGGTCGGGTCCAGCGTGCCGCGCAACCACAGGCCGTCGATCAAGGCGGCCAGTCCGGCCGCGGCATCACGTGCCTCGTTCAGCGGCATGCAGCGGCGGAACAGGGCACATAGATTGGAGATCAGCCGCCTGTCGTTGACCCGCTGCAGGCGTTCCAGCGGAATGCGGTGCATGCTGGAGGCCCAGAAGGCCAGCCAGGTCTTGGAGACGCTCTGGCTGACCTGGCTGCGGTCAAAGTTGCCATCGATCACCGCGCGCAGATGGCTGCGGACGTCATCGTCGGCCAGTGCGGCGCGACGCTCACTGACAGCGCTGCGCAGGTCAGTGAGAATCTGGCGCATGGTGGCTTCCATCAAGCCATCCTTGCCGCCGAAATAGTGGCTGATGATGCCGGTGGACACACCTGCGTGACGGGCGATGCGGGCCACGGTCGCGTCGGCGAGTCCTGCCTCATCGATGGCTTGCATGGTGGCCTGGATCAACTGGCGGCGGCGGATAGGTTCCATTCCCACTTTGGGCATCAACGGAGTCCTTTTCGTATATCGGGTCGGTGTGACACTTGGTGTGGCCATGGTACTGGATCATCACCGGTTTGCCGCGAGCGCTGCACCATGCTGTCGTGTGCAAAGTTTTTATTGAACGTTCAATTAACAAAAAGTGTAGAGGCTGGTTCCCGATGCGTCAAGTTGAGGCAAAGCGGGGCAGTCAGGAGGCAGTCCGGAGTCAATCAAAGGGGAGGCGCACGAGGAAACAAGGGCCGGTGGTGGCCAGCGACAGGCGGGCGTTCAAGACTGTGGGTTGGCGAGGCCGGTTGGTAAAAGCGCTACAGTGCGGTAGAACATGGAGGGGCAGCATGTCGATCTCAACGTAGGTTGAACGTTGCGCCGATGGTCGAGAGTTGAATGACAACGAACAATAAAACAAGGGGTTAGCATGAAACGATCACCTGGTAAGGTGCTGTTGGCACTGGGCGTCATCGCCGTGCCGGTCATGGCGAATCAGGCCCAGGCCGCCGTGACGGAAGAATGTCGCACGGTACGTTTCGCCGAAGTCGGCTGGACGGACATCACGGCCACCACCGCCCTGACGCGTGCCGTGCTGGAGGGGCTGGGCTATGAGACGACCTCTGACACCATCTCGGTGCCGATCGCCTATGCCGGCATGAAGAATGATGACTTCGATGTCTTCCTGGGCAACTGGATGCCTTCGATGGCCTCCATCAGTGACCCTTACATCGACAAGGGGCAGGTCGATCGCCCGCGCGCCAATCTGGAGGGCGCGAAATACACCCTGGCGGTGCCGCAGTATGTACTGGATGCCGGCGTGACCTCGGTGGCGGACCTTGCCGACAACCTCGAGAAGTTCGATGGTCGCATCTACGGAATAGAGGCGGGCAACGATGGCAACATGATCATTGCCGACATGATTGATGACGACGCCTTCGGCATGGGCGAGTTCGAGATGATCGACTCCTCGGAAGCCGGCATGCTGGCGGAAGTGAAGTCGAAGATTGCCGCCGAGGAGTGGGTCGTGTTCCTCGGCTGGGAACCGCACCCGATGAATACCCGCTTCGAGATGGGCTATCTGGAAGGGGCCGATGATTACTTCGGGCCGAATCTGGGTGGTGCGACGGTGTATACCAATACCCGCGCGGGCTACAGCGAGGCATGCACCAACGTCGGGGCCCTGCTTTCCAATCTCGAGTTCACCCTGGAGATGGAAAACCAGCTGATGGGCGACATCATGGATGGCGGCGAAGACCCGGATGACGCGGCGGCCAGTTGGCTCAAGCAGAACCCGCAGGTGCTGGAGGCCTGGCTCAAGGGGGTCGAGACCGTGGAGGGTCAGCCTGGCCTTGCCGCGGTGAAGACATCGCTGGGGATCTGATCGGCCCGTCGGGCTCGTCTGTTGAGCTTTTGATAAAAAGTGCTTGCAATTCAGCAGCCTGACCTGCAATATACGCCTCGTCGTGTGGCTACATAGCTCAGCTGGTTAGAGCACATCACTCATAATGATGGGGTCCCCTGTTCAAATCAGGGTGTAGCCACCAGTGATTCCAAGGCCTGCATCCGTGCGGGCCTTGTCACATCTGAATGTCGCTTCGTGCGCTTTCGGAGGTGGATCCGGCAGGAGGAATCGAACGAGTTCTGCGGTGGTCTGAATGGCCGAAGGTGGTTGACGCCATTGAGTATTTCCGTATAATTCGTCGCGTGTTCAAGGTTGTTCCTCGATAGCTCAGTTGGTAGAGCAAATGACTGTTAATCATTGGGTCACAGGTTCGAGTCCTGTTCGAGGAGCC